>NZ_LZLV01000103.1 GCF_001673405.1 Mycobacterium sp. 1245111.1
CTGCAAGGACAACTCGACACTTGCAAGCTGCATGCCCATAACGCCGATGAGGAACTGGCCAACGCGGTGCGCGGTGCTGTCGGTGATGCGCCGATCAGCGCGGGCGCACCTGCGTCTGATGGCAGGCCAAAGACGTGGCAGGACATGCTGTTACCGGCCGGGCCGGCGACTGCGCAGCCTGGTGGGGATCCGGCGAAAGGCCCGCCGGTTCCTGACGACACCTACAAGCCGCCGTCGCTGCAAGACATGCTGCTCGGGCGCGGGCGGCCCGCCGAGCCGGCGCCGGCGGATCTGGTGAGCGGGCTCAAACCGCCCACGGTGCCGCCGCAGAAATTGGATCCCGCCGATATCGAGGCCTTCAAGGCGTTGGCGCGGCCAAGTTTGATCGCTGAGGGTGTGCCGCCGGATCAGATCGAGGCCAGGCTCAACGCTGCGGTCGCGAACACTCAGCGGTGGATGGATGCCGGCATGCCCAAGTACGTCGCGCCGCCGCCGCCGCGTGCGCCGGCTCCTGGGTTCGGCGATGGCTTCGGGGACCGCTGGAATTCGACCATCACCGGGATTCAAGACCTCGTTGGGGCAAACGGGGGCGACGCAATGGGCGATGCCTGGGGTGGCATGGCCAAGGGTCTAGCCGGAAAGGCCGAGGAGTACCTCACGCTGGGCCCGGTCGCCCCCATCGCCGACGCCG
>NZ_LZLV01000104.1 GCF_001673405.1 Mycobacterium sp. 1245111.1
CGTAGTCGAAAAGGTCGAAAAGACGCTTGCCGACCAGCATGTGCTGCCACAGCGGGACCGGCCGATGGTCGTCGACCCAAACCTGTTGCGCCACATCGCCCATCGCCGCGAGGCCGACCGGCTGGCCGACTGGGGCGGCCCGCGTCGCGGAGGCGGCAGGGGAGGCCCGGGGCGTTCGAACCACCGGGGCTTCTACCGCCCGCCATCACGGCCCGACGTGATCCGGATGCTCGACGCCGACGGTTTGCTGCCGGCGATCACATTCATCTTCTCCCGCGTCGGCTGCGACGCCGCGGTGCAACAGTGCCTTCGGTCGTCACTACGGCTGACCACCGAAGAGGAACGCGCGCAGATCGCCGAGGTGATTGACCACCGCTGCGGCGATCTCGAAGACTCCGACCTCGTCGTGCTGGGCTACCACGAGTGGCGTGAGGCGCTGATGCGCGGCATCGCCGCCCACCACGCCGGCCTGCTGCCGGTGTTCCGGCACACCGTCGAGGAGTTGTTCACCGCCGGGCTGATCCGGGCGGTCTTCGCCACCGAGACACTGGCTTTGGGCATCAACATGCCCGCCCGCACCGTGGTGCTGGAGCGGCTGGTCAAGTACAACGGCGAGCAGCATCTGCCGCTGACGCCGGGTGAATACACCCAGCTGACCGGCCGGGCCGGCCGCCGCGGCATCGACGTCGAGGGTCACGCCGTGGTGCTGTGGCATCCGGGCGAGGAGACCACAGAACCGGCCGAGGTCGCCGGGTTGGCCTCCACCCGAACCTTCCCGCTGCGCAGTTCGTTTGCGCCGTCGTACAACATGACGATCAACCTGGTGAATCGCGTGGGCACCGAGCAGGCGCACCGGTTGCTTGAGCAGTCGTTCGCGCAGTATCAGGCCGACCGCTCGGTGGTAAGCCTGGTCCGCGGCGTCGAACGCGGCCAGCAGATGCTCGACGAAGTCGCGGCCGAACTCGGCGGCAAGGACGCGCCGATTCTCGAATACGCCCGGCTGCGTGAGGAGATCAGCCAGTACGAGCGCGCGCAGGCCCGCGCGTCGCGGCTACAGCGCAGGCAGGCGACCAACGACGCGCTATCGGCCTTACGCAAGGGCGACATCATCACGATCACGCACGGACGACGCGGCGGGCTGGCCGTCGTCCTGGAGGCCGCCCGCGACGATTCCGATCCGCGGCCGCTAGTGCTGACCGAAAACCGTTGGGCAGGAAGGATTTCCTCGGCCGACTACTCCGGCGAGTCGACTCCGGTCGGATCGATGACCCTGCCCAAACGCATCGAACATCGGCAACCGCGGGTTCGCCGCGACCTGGCATCGGCGCTGCGTTCGGCGGCGGCCGGCTTGCGGGCTTCGGATGGCCGCGGCGGCAGGCGCTCCGAAACCCGCGACGCCGACCCCGAACTGGCCGCGCTGCGCGAGAAGATGCGGCGTCATCCCGGGCACCGTGACGCCGATCGCGAAGAACGGATACGCGTCGCCGAGCGCTATCTGCGGATCGAACGCGACAACGCGGCGCTGGAGAAGAAGGTCGCCGCCGCCACTAACTCGTTGGCCCGCACCTTCGACCGGATCGTGGGGCTGCTCACCGAGCGCGGCTTCATCGCCCTCGACGACGGCCGTCCCACCGTGACCGACGACGGTCGGCTGCTGGCCCGGATCTACAGTGAGAGCGACCTGTTGGTCGCCGAATGCCTGCGCACCGACGCGTGGACCGGTCTCAAGGACGCCGAGTTGGCGGCCGTGCTGTCCTCGGTGCTCTACGAGACGCGGGGCGGCGACAGCCCCGGAGCGCCGCGACACGAGCAGATCCCGACGCCGCGGTTGCGGCAAGCCCTGAGCCAGACGCGCCGCCTCTCGGCGAAGTTGCGTGCTGACGAGCACCGCCACCACATCACGCCCAGCCGCGAACCCGACGACGGCTTCGTCGCCGCCATCTACCGCTGGGCCAGCAGCGGCGACCTCGTCACGGCGCTGGCCGCCGCTGATGCCGAGGGCACCGGGTCGGCGCTGTCACCGGGTGATTTCGTCCGCTGGTGCCGACAAGTGCTCGACCTGCTGGACCAGGTCCGCAGCGCCGCCCCCGAGCCAGAGTTGCGGGCCAGCGCCAAGCGCGCGATCGACGTGATTCGGCGCGGCGTCGTGGCCGTTGACGCCGGGTAGGCTGAGCCGAGGTTACGGTGGCCTACGGCAACCGACGCGTGTACTGCAATCGCCGACTGAGAGGACTGGGACACGATGAGTGGACCGACAGGATCCGACCCGACGCAAGGGTGGCAGCCGCCTCAGGGTGAAGGTCAGCAGTCCGGCGAGGACCACACCCAGCAGGCGTCGCCCTGGCAGCAGCAGCCGGGCGGCGAGCAGGGCTGGCAACCGTCGGGCGGCGAGCAGCAAACCTGGCATGCGCCCGCCTACACGCCCACCGAATACGGGCAGTACCAGCAGCCGCCCACGCAGTACTACCCGCCGTCGCAGTACCCGCCCGCGTACCCGCAGCAGGGTCAGTACGGCCAGACCGCCCCTTACGGCCAGCCTGGCCAGTACGCACAACCGGGTCAGTACGGCCAGCCGGGCCAGTACGGTCAGCCGGGCCAGTACCCGCAGCAACCCGGGCAGCCGGGACAGTATGGCCAGTACCCCGGCCCCTACGGGCAGCCGCCGGCCGGCCCGCAGCGTTCCAAAAAGAGTGTCGGCGTGATTGCCGGTGTGTTGGCCGCCGTCGCCGTCGCGGTGATCCTGGTGCTGGGCTTCTGGGCGCCTGGATTCTTCGTCACCACCAAGCTCGATGTCAGCAAGGCCGAGGCCGGCGTGCAACAGATCCTCACCGACGGCACCAACGGCTACGGCGCCAAAAACGTCAAAGACGTCAAGTGCAACAACGGTCAGAACCCGACCGTGAAGAAGGGCGCCACCTTCGACTGTGACGTCAGCATCGACGGCACCAAGCGTTCGGTGACCGTGACGTTCCAGGACAACAAGGGCACCTACGAGGTGGGTCGGCCCAAGTAGCTCACGACGCGGGCAGCGCGTCGAGCGCTTTCTGCAGCCGGGCGATCGATGAGCCCACACCCAGCCGGCTCGCGAGATCGGCGACCCGCGCCGGGTCGGCGGCGACCAACGGCAGCGCATCGGTCGCGGTCGACAGCGTGACGGGGGCGTCGGTGGCCACCGCCACCACCGGTCCGGCCACCTCGACGTAGTCGGCGGCCGCCCGCAGCCTGGCTCTAACGCCTTTGGCGAGTGAGGATTTCGGGTCGTCGACGGCCGCCAAAATCGCCGCCAACGAGCCGTGCTGTGCCAGCAGGGTCGCGGCCGTCTTTTCGCCGACGCCCGGTACGCCGGGAAGCCCGTCGGACGGGTCGCCGCGCAGCAGCGCGAGTTCGGCGTAGCCTTCGCCGGCTCGGTCGCGTGGTACGCCGTAACGCTCGGCCACTTCCGCGGGGCCCAGCAATGTCGCGTTGGTCAGGCCGCGGCCAAGATAGAGCACCCGGATCTCGACCGGTTCGTCACGCACCACCTGTAGCAGGTCGCGGTCACCGCTGACGACGACCACCGGGTCGCGGCGTTCCCGCGCCGCCAGGGTGCCGATCACGTCGTCGGCTTCGTAGCCCTCCGCGCCGCCGGTGCAGATGCCGAATGCGTCGAGCAGTTCGGCGATCATCTCGATTTGCGGCGACAACTCGTCCGGTACTTCCTCGATATCGGTTTGCCCGCTGGGGTTTTCCACTTCGACCCGATGCGCCTTATACGACGGGATGCGATCCACCCGGAACTGCGGACGCCAGTCCAAATCCAGACACACCACCAGCCGGCCGGGTCGGTGTCGGGTGATCACGGTGGCCACCGAGTCGATGAAGCCGCGGACCGCGTTAACCGGCCGGCCGTCGGGGGAGGTGATCGAAGACGGGACGCCGAAGAACGAGCGAAACCACATGCTGGCGCCGTCGAGCAGCAGCAGCGGTGCGGACATATCCGTCATCCTGCCAGTAGCCTTTCCCGCATGGGTTCCGACCGCTTCGATGCCGACGTCTACCGCCGCCGGGTGGCGGCCGCGACTGCTGCCACCGCGAAGGCGGGCCTGGCCGGCCTGGTGATCACTCCGGGATACGACCTGCGCTATCTCGTCGGTTCGCGGGCGCAGACGTTCGAGCGCCTGACCGCGTTGGTGCTGCCGGTCTCCGGCGAGCCGACGATCGTGGTGCCGCGATTGGAGTTGGCGTCGCTGACGGAGTCCGCGGTCGCAGATCTCGGTGTGCAAGTGCGGGATTGGGTCGACGGGGCCGACCCCTACACGCTGGTTGCCGACGCCGTGGGAGGTGCTCCCGCGGCGACGGCGGTCACCGACTCGATGCCGGCGCTGCATCTGCTGCCGCTGGCCGATGTCCTCGGCGCGCTGCCGGTGTTGGCCACCGAGGTGTTACGTGAGCTGCGGATGGTCAAGGACGCCGCCGAGATCGACGCGCTGCGCAAAGCGGGAGCGGCCATCGACCGCGTGCACGCCCGCGTGCCGGAGTTCCTGGTGCCCGGCCGCACCGAGGCCGACGTGGCCGCCGACATCGCCGAAGCCATTGTCGCCGAAGGACATACGGAGGCGGCGTTCGTCATCGTCGGCTCCGGCCCGCATGGTGCCGACCCGCACCACGAATACTCAGACCGCGAGATCCAGGTCGGCGATATCGTCGTCGTCGACATCGGCGGACCGTATGCGCCCGGATACAACTCCGACTCGACTCGCACGTACAGTATCGGTGAACCCAGTCCCGAAGTGGCGCAGCATTATTCAGTGCTGCAGCGGGCGCAACAAGCAGCTGTCGAGGCGGTCCGGCCCGGGGTGACCGCGGAGCAGATCGACGCCGCCGCCCGCGACGTGTTGGCCGAAGCAGGGCTCGCCGAGTACTTCGTGCACCGCACCGGCCACGGCATCGGGTTGTCGGTGCACGAGGAGCCCTACATCGTCGCGGGCAATGATCTGCCGCTGCAGGTGGGCATGGCGTTTTCCGTCGAACCCGGCATCTACTTCCCGGGCCGGTGGGGGGCCCGCATCGAGGACATCGTGGTGGTGGGCGAAGACGGCGCGCAGTCGGTGAATCAGCGTCCACATGAACTGATCGTGGTCGCGGTTTAGGTATTAGGCTCGAGCGATGACCGACCACGACCGCGCCGCCGCCCGCCGAGAGATCACCAACGCCCTGATGAATGCGCTGGAACGACGACACGAAGTGCTGGACCTGATCGTGGAGGCCGACGATCGACCGTCAGCGGTGGACGCACTCGTCGAGTTACTGGGCACGTCACGGCTTGGTGCCGAAGCGGTGATCGGGATGTCGTTCGACCAGCTGACCAAGGATTCGCGGAAGAAGATCATCGCCGAGCTCGAGGACCTGAACAACATCCTGAGCTTCACCTTCAAAGACCGGCCGGCCAGCGCGGGCGAAACCCTGGCGCTGCGCGCGTTCTCCGCCGCGTCTGACCACGACATCTTCGCCGTGCGCACTCAGGACATCGGCGCCAAGGGTGATGGCTCAGGTGCTCCCGCGGCCGATCTCGAGGACGAAATCCGTTCGGCACAAGAGCGTTTCGACGCCGAGGAGGCGGCCTGGTTCGTCGCGGTCGACGGCGACGAGAAGGTCGGCATGGTATTCGGCGAACTGAACGATCACGAGGTGCACGTGCGGATCTGGATCCACCCGGACTACCGGCACCGTGGCTACGGCACTGCGGCGCTGGCCAAGTCGCGACCGGAGATGGCCGCGTATTTCCCGGCCGTGCCACTGGTGATTCGCGCGCCGGGCGCGACGCTCGTCTAGCCGGGCTAGTTGGCCTTGCGGGCCAACAGGTCCGAGGACCCGAGCACCCGCTCGACCTGAATCTCGATGACGACGCGTCGTGGATTCTCCCGTGGCGTGCGGTAGCGCTGTGCGTAGCGCAACTCTGCATCGCGGACGGCGTCGATCTCGCTGTTGACGCTCGCCCGGCCTTCCAGCGACAGCCACCGTGCGCCGTCGACCTGACTGAGGACGGCGATCCCGCCCCGGTCGGCGTTGACCGCCTTCTGCGAGCCTCCGGTGGTGATCACGCGGGCGATGTGCGTCTTCGGGTCGAACGTGAAACCGACCGCCACCACGTGCGGCGAGTTGTCGGCCCGCAGCGTGGTCAGCATGGCGAGGTGGCGCTCGGTCAGAAACGCCAGCGCGTCGTTGGTCAGCCGGGCCGTCGAGTTCGCCATCACCGCTCACGCTAGCGCAGGACATAATCGCAGCCGTGGATGACACGGGCGCGCAGACAGTGCTGATTCTCGGCGGCCGCAGCGAAATCGGCACCCAGCTCGCGGTGCGGCTTGCCCCGGGCGCGTCGGTCGTGCTCGCGGCGCGCAACGCCAGCCGGCTCGACGAGCAGGTTGCGGCGATCCGCACAGCCGGAGCAGCAGCGGTGGCATGCGTGGAATTCGACGCCGACGACCTCGAATCCCACGGTCCGTTGGTCGCTTCAGTGATCGCCGAGCACGGCCGGATCGACATCGCGGTAGTGGCGTTCGGCGTCCTCGGCGATCAGAGCCGCGCCGAAGCGGATGCTGCGCACGCAGTGTCGGTCGTCCACACCGACTACGTTGCGCAGGTCAGCCTGCTGACCCATCTCGCCGCCGCGATGCGCGAGGCCGGTCGGGGATCGCTGGTGGTGTTCTCGTCCATCGCAGGGGCCCGGGTGCGGCGAGCGAACTACGTCTACGGCTCGGCGAAGGCGGGTTTGGACGGATTCGCCAGTGGGCTCGCCGATGCGCTGCACGGCAGCGGGGTGCGGCTGCTGCTGGTGCGGCCGGGGTTCGTGATCGGCCGCATGACGCAGGGCATGACGCCGGCGCCGCTGTCAAGGACGCCGGCGCAGGTGGCCGCGGCGACCGCGCGGGCGCTGGCCAAGGGTCGACGGACGGTGTGGATCCCGTGGGCATTGGGGCCGGTGTCGGTGGTGTTCAAGCTGCTTCCGCAGTTTGTCTGGCGCCGAATGCCGCGCTAAAGCGCTGGCGCGCTGAGCGATTCAATCGGCGTTGAGTGGCGCGTCAGCGGTCTGAAGATCTCAACACTCGACTATCACCTGACGGCAATGCTGCCCGAACCTCCCGGCAGGTTTACACACTCTCTCAATGCAAGTGTTTTCTCCCGACACAAGAGAGAACGGAAAATCTTCCAAGACTGGAAGAACGTTGCCGGTCTCCCTCTCGGTATAGAACCCGGCGAAGAAGACCACCGCGATGACCGCGGCAAACAAGACGATAGAGACGACGGGGCGCGCCCAGGCGGCAAAATGGTCGACATGTTTCGTGTTCGTAGCTGTGGCCATCACTAATCGTAGAGCGGCTGACAAGCGCCCCCTAGACTGACGCCGTGGCTCCGAGCTTCGCAGATGTCGCCAAGGCGCAATACGTCCTGCTGACCACCTTCACCAAGGACGGTCGGCCCAAGCCCACGCCGATCTGGGCCGCCAGCGACGGCGACCGGCTGCTGGTCATCACGCAGGCAAAGTCGTGGAAGGTCAAGCGAATTCGCAACACGCCACGTGTCACGTTGGCGATCTGCGACATCCGTGGGAATCCGAAGAGTGAGCCCATCGAGGCGACCGCGACAATCCTCGACACGTCGCAGACCGGCCTGGTCTACGACGCGATCGGCAACAAGTACGGCATCGTCGGCCGGGTGTTCAACTTCTTCAGCAAGCGGCGCGGCGGCATGACCAACAACGTCGGTCTGGAGCTACGCGCCGCTTCGTAGGTGTTCGCCGAAGAACGCGAATACCCGCGCCCACGCGTCCTCGGTGGCTTCCTGGTTGTAGCCGAATCCCGTGATACGCAGCAGTGGCTGGGCGGGCAGCTTGTTGGCGAAGCTGTGTCCGGCCTTGTAGGTCTTGACGTCGTTGGGAATGCCTTTGTGGTCGAGCACCCGTTGCAGCTTCTTTGGCGCGCCTATGCCGATCGGGTCCCTGCTGCCCAAGCTGGCGACAATTGGGCACGCGCCGTCCAGCGTCTCGCTGAGATGCCGCGGAAGCGGTGTGCCATAAAACGGCGCGGAGGCGTCAAAACCCTTGGGCGACATGATAAGTGCGAAACCACCACCCATGCAGAACCCAGCGATGCCGACGCGTCCAGTGCACTCCGGCAGCGCCTTGAGGTGGTCGCGGGCGGCCAACACGTCGTCGAGCGCCTGTCCTTCTTGGGTCAGCAGCTGGCGCATCACCTTCGTGACACAGCGCGCCCAGCCGCCGCGGGAGAACAGGTTCGGGGTCAACGCGACGTATCCCGCCGCGGCGACGTGGCTGTTGATCGATTCCTTGTCCGACGCGTAACCGATCGCGTCGTGGATGATCACCACGCCGGGCCACGGGCCGGCGCCTTGGGGGATGTCGAGCAGGGCGTCGATCGGGCCGGTCGGGGTGTCGATCTCGATTGTCGTCACCACGCCATCTAACCGCGCGAGAGCGGTCGGCGGAACTCCGGCGGCGGTCGTCGACGTTGGCAGTTCATGGTGTCGCGACTGTTTCTGGTCTACGTCGTCGCCGAGCTCGCGGTTGTCGTGGCGCTGGCGTCCACGATCGGGCTCGGATGGACCCTGCTGCTGTTGTTGGCCGCAGTGGTCGTAGGCCTGGCTGTTGCGGGCTCGCAACTCAAGCTTCAGGTCAACCGGCTGCGGTCGGGTCCGAACACCGATCAACCGAAGCTTGCCGCCGACAGCATGGCCGTCGCACTGGGCACCCTGCTCGTGGTGATGCCTGGCCTGGTGACCAGCGCCGCTGGGTTGTTGCTGTTGCTCCCGCCGACTCGGGCGGCAGCCCGCCCGCTGCTGAGCGCGATGGCCGTCCGCGGCCTCGGCCGGCGCATCCCGCTGATCACCGTCTCCGGCGTCGGGCCGTACAACCGGCCGTCGCGTCCCGACTACATCGACGGTGAGGTCATCGACGTCACCGACGTCGATCCGCCCGCATTGCGATCCGAGTAGCTCAACCCTTTAGGTTCTTCGGCGTGACTGACGTCCCGGTCACCCTGTTGCTGAACGGCAGGGTGCACAGCGCGACCCACCCCGACGCCACCGCAATGGCGGTGCGTGAGGGGGTCGTGGTGTGGCTGGGCAGCGACGACGTCGGCCGCGACCAGTTCGCCGCCGCCGACGTCGTCGACCTGGCCGGCGGCTTCGTCGCACCGGCATTCGTCGACAGCCACGTCCATCTCACCGCGACCGGGCTGACGCTCACCGGCCTCGACCTGCGTGCCGCCAGGTCGCGGCGGCACTGTCTGCAGCTGATCGCCGACTACGCCGCGGCGCACCCCGGCGAGCCGATCTGGGGCCACGGCTGGGACGAGACGTCGTGGCCGGAAAGCGTGACACCGAGCACCGCGGACCTCGACGCGGTCGTCGGTGATCGGCCCGCCTACCTGGCCCGCGTGGACGTGCATTCCGCGCTGGCATCGACGAACCTGCGCCGACGGTCCCAGGTGCCGGAGACCGAGGCTCCGCTGGTGGCCGACGCGCATCACCAAGTCCGCGCCGCCGCGCGTGAGCTGCTGACCGACCCGCAACGGGCCGACGCGCGGCGGGCCGCGCTGGATGCCGCGGCAGCGAATGGGATTGTCGCCGTTCACGAATGCGCTGGCCCTCAGATCGGCGGCCTGGACGACTGGCGCGAACTCAAAGCTCTCGACCACGGCGTCGAGGTGTTCGGCTACTGGGGCCAGGCGGTCACCAGCCCGGCTCAGGCCCGCGAACTCCTCGACCAGACCGGCGCTGCGGGGCTGGCCGGTGACCTGTTCGTCGACGGCGCCCTCGGATCGCGGACCGCGTGGCTGCACGACCCATACGACGACGCCGCCGAGCATCGCGGGACCTGCTATCTGGACCACGACACCGTCACTGCGCATCTACGGGCGTGCACCGAAGCCGGCGTGACGGCCGGATTCCACGTCATCGGCGACGCCGCGGTCGCCAGCGTCGTCGGCGCCCTGGAGCGGGTGGTCGACGACCTCGGTGTACCCGCCGTGGCCCGCTGCGGCCACCGCCTCGAGCACTTGGAGATGGTCACCGCCGAACAGGCGGCCAAGCTCGGCACGTGGGGCGTAATGGCGAGCATGCAGCCCAACTTCGACGCGCTCTGGGGCGGTCGCGAGGGCATGTATGCGCGCCGTCTCGGTATCGATCGAGCGGGGCGTCTGAACCCGTTTGCGCTGCTAGCATCCCAAGGCGTGGCCCTCGCGTTCGGATCCGACGCACCGGTGACCGGCCTCGACCCCTGGGCGACGATCCGGGCGGCCGTCAACCACCACACCCCCGGCAGTTCGATCTCCTCGCGGGCTGCGTTCGCCGCTGCGACCCGCGGTGGCTGGCGGGCCTGCGGTGCCGGCGACGGCCTGACCGGTCGCCTGGTCCCGGGCGCCCCTGCCTCCTATGCGGTCTGGGATGTCGATGAATTCGAGGCGAGCGTGTCGACGTCAACCCAAGCCGTACGGCGCTGGTCAACCGACCCGCGGTCGCGGCTACCGGCATTGCCGCGGCTAGGCCCGGTGACCCGCTGCCGCGCTGCCGCCAGACGGTCCATCGAGGCGCGGTGATCCGTGCCTAGGGACCCTAGAAGGTTCGATCGCCGAATCCGGCCCGTGAAGAGCACGGAGAAGACCGACATCATCCCGGCGGTCACGGATCCGATCGACGACGACGAGGCCATCACCGGCGAAATTCCTGTCCCGGACGCCGAGGAAACCGGGGAAGTCCCGTGGGTCCCGGACGTCGAACCCGAGGACGACGTCGATGACGACATCGATGATTTGCTCAGCGACCTCAGGTCGCCGAAAGCGAACGCCGACACCCCGGATGTGCCCCACGACCGGCGCGCGGAGTTGCGTGGCCAGGCGGCTCGGGTTGGCAGAGTGGCGGGGCAGTGGTTGATGCGGCTGGCCGCTTGGCTCGCTGCCGAGACCCGTAAGCGGGTGCCTCGGGCGGGCAGGTGGCTGCGGCCGAGACTGGCGCGGCTGAGCGCGTCGATCGTCGCCGGACTGCTGCTGTGCTCGAGCTATCCGCCGTTCAACTGGTGGTGGGCCGCCATCCCGACGTTTGCCGTGCTGGCGTGGGTGCTGACCAGGCAGGCCACCACGCCGTTCGGGGGCTTCGGCTATGGCGTGCTGTTCGGCTTCGCGTTCTACCTGCCGCTGATCCGTTGGATCAGCATCCTGGTCGGCGCGACACCCCTGCTGGCGTTGGTGCTGCTGTGCGCGATCTTCCCGGGACTCTTCGGTTTGGGGGCCGTCACCGTGCGGCGGCTTCCCGGTTGGCCGGTCTGGTTCGCTGTGATCTGGGCCGCGCAGGAATGGCTCAAGTGCACGATCCCATTCGGTGGCTTTCCGTGGGGTGTGGTCGCCGCGGGGCAGACGTCTGGGCCGTTCCTGCCGCTGGTTCGGCTGGGCGGCGTCCCGCTGCTGTCGCTGGCGATCGTGCTCACCGGCTGCGGCGCCGCCGCGTTCGTCATGGAGGCCGTGTCGTGGTGGTGGGCATCGCACCGGCGGCAGACCGCGGAACACATCCGGGTGGCCGACGCGCCGCCAGCGGTCCTGCTGCCCGCGTTCTGCATCTGCCTGATGTTTTTCCTGGCCGCCGCCGTCTGGCCGCAGGTCCGACATTCCGGCACCGGCTCGGGCAACGAACCCACGGTCACCGCGGCAGTGGTGCAGGGCAACGTCCCCCGGTTGGGCCTGGAATTCAACGCACAGCGCCTCGCGGTGCTCGGCAACGACGTGCGCGAAACCCGGCGGCTGGCCGACGACGTGCGGGCCGGTCGAGCGCCGCAGCCCGACTTCGTGGTCTGGCCCGAAGATGCATCGGAAATCGACCCACTTGCCAATCCTGAAGCGGCGCAAGAGATTTCAGTCGCCGTCGAGGCTATCGGAGCGCCGATACTGGTCGGCACGGTGCTCGACGTCCCGAATCGGACGATCGAGGATCCGGCCCAGACGAACACGGTGATCGTCTGGAATCCGATGACAGGTCCAGGCGATCGCCACGACAAGCGGATCGTGCAACCGTTCGGCGAATACCTGCCGTGGCGCGGCTTTTTCCGCCATCTGTCCAGCATGGCCGACATGGCCGGGTACATCGTGCCGGGCAAGGGCCCGGGGGTCGTGCGAGCCAAGGGAACCCCGATCGGGATCGCCACCTGCTGGGAGGTCAGCTTCGACCGGGCGCTGCGGCACGCGGTCCGCAACGGCGCCCAGGTACTGGCCGTGCCCGCGAACAACGCAAACTTCAACCAGACGATGAGTGAGCAGCAGCTCGCGTTCTCCAAGCTGCGCGCCGTGGAGCTCGATCGCTACGCCCTCGTCGCCAGCAACGTCGGGATCTCGGCCGTGGTCACACCGGACGGCCGTGAGCTACAGCGAACCCAGTTCTTCACACCAGCCCACCTGGACAACCAGGTCCGCCTCAAGACGTCGCTGACGCCCGCCGCAAAGTGGGGTCCGATCGTGCAGGGTGCGCTAGTTGTGGCGGCTCTGGCGGTGCTGTTTGCCGCGATACTGCACAATGGATGGTTCGCGGATATCCACCGACGACTGTCGGAGCTGGCAAACAGAGGTGGCCCGGTGTCGGAGAACTCCGATGACGACCCGCTCGGTGACGACGAGGGAGCCGACGGGGACGACCTGACATATGACGCCGAGTTCGACGATGACGCTCGCTATACCGCCCGCCAAGGGCCAGAAAAAGGAGACCTATGACCACCGGCGATCCGGTGTCTCGGGCCGCGGGCGATCGCCCCAGCCTGCGCACCCTGGTGATCATCCCCACGTTCAATGAGCGGGAGAACCTTCCACTGATCGTGCAGCGAGTGCGCGACGCTCGCCCCGACGTCCACATCCTGGTGGTCGACGACAACAGCCCCGACGGCACCGGGCAGCTGGCCGAAGACCTAGCAGCGGCGAATCCCGGCCTGATCCACGTCATGCACCGCACCGTCAAGGACGGCCTCGGGGCGGCCTATCTGGCCGGCTTCGCCTGGGGGCTCGACCGCGGATACAGCACGCTCGTCGAGATGGACGCCGACGGCAGCCACGCCCCTGAGCAACTACACCGGCTGCTCGAGGCCATCGACGGCGGCGCGGACCTGGTGATCGGTTCGCGTTACGTCGAGGGCGGCGACGTCAAGAACTGGCCGTGGCGGCGCTGGGCGTTGTCCTGGACAGCCAACACCTACGCCCGGCTGGCTCTCGGCATCGGCATTCACGACATCACCGCCGGTTACCGTGCATACCGCCGGGACGTGCTGGAGAAAATCGACCTCGACCACGTCGACTCGAAGGGCTACTGCTTCCAGATCGACCTGACCTGGCGCACCATCACCAACGGGTTTGTCGTCGCCGAGGTACCGATCACCTTTACCGAGCGCGAGCTGGGCGTATCGAAGATGAGCGGATCCAACATTCGCGAAGCCGTCGTCAAAGTGGCGCAGTGGGGGATTGACGGGCGCCTGCACCGCAGGCGCGCGACGCCGGTCAAGCAGTAAGGGTCAGCTGCCGCGACGGCGGGTGCGGATCAGCTCGAGACGCTCTTTGAGTAGTTCCTCGAGTTCTTCAACTGAGCGGCGCTCCAACAGCATGTCCCAGTGCGTACGGGGTGGTTTGACCTTCTTCGGCTCGGGCAGGTCCCCCTCGATCAGGGTGCCCTCCATGCCGTTGCGGCACAGCCAGGTGCCGGGGATCTCGGCATCGTCGGCGAACGGAACGTCGAATTCTTCGCCGTTTTCGGTGCGGTAGCGCGCGATCTGACGCGGCGCCAAATCATGATTGCGGTCGGTCTCGTAGCTTACGGCTCCAAGGCGACTGCCCCTCAAGACGCGATCGGCCATTGGTTAGCACTCCTCTTAATGTCTTCTTATCAGCTAGCGCCCTGAACAACGTCACGGCGGATGGCTTGGTTCCCGGCGGCGCCGCGGATGGCAGGCGACCCGACGTTCCATGATACCGGGATCCGACCGGCACCCCGACTAAAGTCGGGCCCGTGACACGCCGCGCCCGTCCTCAACCGTGCCGCTGGTGCGGCCGTGACGTCGCTGACAGCGGGCTGGGTCGGCGCCGCCAGTACTGCCGCCAGTCATGCCGGCAGCGCGCCTACGAGCAGCGGGCATCGATCAATGGCGCCAACTCCGTATCGTTGCCGGCCGACGCCGTGGTGCTCTCCGCCGACGAGGCCGCCGACCTGTCAGACCGCGTCTACCAGGTGAGATGCGCGGCGGAAGACGTGGCCACGGCGCTTGACGAGGGGGCGGACACCCCCGAGTTGCGCGAACTGTGCGACGCGCTGATGCGGGCCGCCGCGGCGGCTGACGGGTGGCGCTGACCGGGCTTGGCCTCGGCTGACTTGTGGCGGGTACAGTCTCGCCATGGATCGCTGGGCCCCGGAATCAGTTGCGGAGCCAGGCCATGGGCGGGGTGGGCGAGTCGGCGCCCGCCAACGATGTTCTCGGGTCGAAGAGCAGGTAAGCCGCCATCCGCGCGGCAAGTGACGCTGCTCCTCATCCAGGGCCGCATTTCCAGAGTGAGCGACGACCGATGTTAGGCGAGGGGTAACGACATGGCTGACCAACTCCAGCATGCAACCGAGGCGTTGCGTAAAGCGCTGGTCCAGGTCGAGCGGTTGAAGACCAAGAACCGCGCGCTGCTGGAGCGCTCCGGTGAGCCGATCGCCATCGTCGGTATGTCGTGCCGATTCCCCGGGGGGGTCGATTCGCCGGACAGCTTGTGGGACATGGTCGCTGACCAGCGTGACGTGATGTCTGAGTTTCCCAACGACCGCGGCTGGGACCTGGCCGGGCTTTTCGACGACGACCCCGACGCGCCGCACAAGTGCTACGCCCGATCCGGCGGATTCGTCGACGACGTCGCCGGATTCGACGCCGCTTTCTTCGGTGTGGCCCCCAGCGAGGCGCTGGCCACCGACCCGCAGCACCGCATGCTGCTGGAGTTGTCGTGGGAAGCGTTGGAACGGGCCGGAATTGATCCGACCTCGCTGCGCGGCAGCGCCACCGGAGTCTTCGCCGGAATTATCGCCCAGGGCTACGGCATGCTCGCCGAGGAGATCGAGGGTTACCGGCTCACCGGTATGACCTCCAGCGTGGCCACCGGACGGGTGGCCTATGTGCTCGGGCTGGAAGGCCCAGCGGTGTCGGTGGACACCGCGTGCTCGTCGTCGTTGGTGGCGCTACACATGGCCGTGCAGTCGTTGCGGTCGGGGGAATGCGACCTCGCGCTGGCAGGTGGCGCGACCGTCAACGCGACCCCGACGGTCTTCGTCGAATTCAGCAGGCACCGCGGACTGTCGCCGGACGGCCGCTGCAAGCCGTTCTCGGGTGCGGCCGACGGCGTCGGCTGGTCCGAGGGTGGCGGAATGCTGGTGGTGGAACGGCTTTCGGATGCTCAGCGACTCGGCCATCGAGTGCTTGCGGTGGTGCGGGGCACGGCGGTTAATCAGGACGGCGCCTCCAACGGGCTGACCGCGCCCAACGGGCCGTCCCAGCAGCGGGTGGTGCGTACGGCGTTGGCCAACGCCGGTTTGAGCGCGACCGAGGTGGACGTGGTCGAAGCCCACGGCACCGGAACGACGTTGGGCGACCCGATCGAAGCGCAGGCCCTGCTTGCCACCTACGGCCAGGACCGGGGCGACAACCCACTGTGGCTGGGGTCGATCAAGTCGAACATGGGTCACACCCAGGCCGCAGCCGGGGTGGCGGGCGTGATCAAGATGGTGCAGGCGATGCGCCACGAATTGTTACCGGCGACGCTGCACGTGGATGTGCCTAGCCCACACGTGGATTGGACGGCGGGATCGGTGTCGCTGCTTACCGAGCCACAGCCATGGGGCGCAGGCGGTCACGCCCGTCGTGCCGCGGTGTCGTCGTTCGGGATCAGCGGCACCAACGCCCACGTGATCATCGAGGAGTCCCCGTCGGTCGACGCGGTTGAGAGCGTCGCTCCGCAGCCGTCGGTGGTGCCCTGGGTGGTGTCGGCGAAGAGCGCCGCGGCGCTCGAGGCGCAAGCGCGCCGTCTCGGCGAATTCATCAGTGCCCGTGAGGAATTGAATGCAGCCGACGTGGGCTGGTCGCTGGCGGGACGATCGACCTTCGAGCACCGCGCGGTGGTGCTGGGCGACGACCGCGGCCAGTTGTTGGCCGGTCTGGGCGAGCTGGCGCAGGGCCTGCCGGGCGCCTCGGTGATCACCGGCCGGGCCGCTCCGGCGGGCAAGACGGTGTTCGTGTTCCCCGGCCAGGGCTCGCAGTGGATCGGCATGGGCGTCGAATTGCTGGACACCGCACCAGTTTTCGCCGAGCAGATGAATGCGTGCGCCGAAGCGTTCGCCGAGTTCGTCGACTGGTCGTTGATCGACGTGCTGCGCGGCGCGCCCGGCGCTCCGGGTCTGGACCGCGTGGACGTGGTGCAGCCCGCATTGTTCGCGGTGATGGTGTCGCTGGCCGAGTTGTGGCGGTCGATCGGGGTGCGCCCGGAAGCCGTCATCGGTCACTCGCAGGGCGAGATCGCCGCGGCGTTCGTCGCCGGCGCACTGTCGTTGCGCGACGCCGCCCGGGTGGTGACGCTGCGCAGCAAGCTGTTACTGGCGCTGTCCGGTCGCGGCGGGATGGCCTCGCTGGCCTGCGACCTCGACCACGCACGAGAGCTGTTGGCGCCCTACGGCGATCGGGTCAGCATCGCCGCGGTCAACGGGCGGTCGGCCGTCGTCATCTCCGGTGAGGAAGCCGCGCTCGACGAGATCGTCGCGTTGTGCGTAGAACGCGAAACCCGCGCGCGGCGCATTGACGTCGACTACGCCTCGCATTCAATTGCCGTCGACGAGATCCGCGACCAACTCGCCGAAGCGCTGGCCGGGATCGAGCCGCAGTCCACGCGCACGGTGTTCTTCTCCACCGTCACCGGGCAGGTCCACGACACCGCCGGCCTCGGCCCCGACTACTGGTTCCGCAACATCCGCCAGACTGTCGAATTCGACCAGGCCGTGCGGACCGCGGCCCAGAGCGGCTATCGCACCTTTATCGAATCCAGCCCGCACCCCGCCCTGATCGCCGGCATCGAGGACACCGCTACCGACGGCGGAGCCGATGCGGTTGTCGTACCGACACTTGGCCGCGAGGACGGCGGTCTGCGGCGCTTCTTGAGTTCGGCCGCGCTGGCCTTCGTCTCGGGTGTGAAGGTGGATTGGCGCGCGGCCGTGCCGTCGGGCGGTTTCGTCGAGCTACCGACGTATGCCTTTGAGCGGCGGCGCTTTTGGCTCTCTGGCGACGGGGCGGCTCTCGATGCGGCCGGCCTCGGGCTGGGCGCCAGCGAGCACGCGCTGCTGGGCGCGGTCGTCGATCTGCCCGACTCCGGTGGGGTGGTGCTGACGGGTCGGCTGTCGCCCGCCATTCAGGGCTGGCTGTCCGATCACGCGGTCGACGGCCTGGCGGTGTTCCCGGGGGCGGGCTTCGTCGAGTTGGCGATCCGGGCGGGCGACGAGGTCGGCTGCCCGGTGATCGATGAGTTGACCCTGCAATCACCGTTGCTGCTGCCCGCGTCCGGATCGGTGTCGGTACAGGTGGTCGTCGGTGCCGCCGAGGAATCCGGCCAACGCAGCCTGTCGGTGTTCTCAAGGGAGACTGCGGATTCCGCGTGGAACTGCCATGCGACGGGGATCCTGTCGTCGTCTCCGGTGGAGCCGGTGGCCGATCTGTCGGTGTGGCCGCCGCAGGACGCGACGGCCGTCGACGTGACCGACGGCTACCGGCGGCTGGCCGAGCGCGGCTATCAGTACGGCCCGGCCTTCCAGGGTCTGACCGCGCTGTGGCGTCGCGGCGATGAGTTCTTCGCCGAGGTGACGTTGCCGCAGGCGGCCGGCGGCATAAGCGGATTCGGCGTGCACCCGGTGCTGCTCGACGCGGCTCTGCATGCAGCGGCGGTCACTCACGACGGCGCCGGGGTGGCTTTGCCGTTCGCCTGGCAGGGCGTATCGCTGCACGCGGCAGGGGCGTCGGCAGTGCGGGCGCGGATCGCGCCGTCGGGTCCGTCGGCGGTTTCGGTGGAGCTCGCCGACGGGCTCGGGCTGCCGGTGTTGACGGTGACGTCGATGATCGCGCGACCGATTTCGCACCAACAGTTGATGGCGGCGATGTCCAACAGCGGCGGTGATCAGCTCTTCGAGCTGGCCTGGTCGCCGGTGTCATCCGCCTCCCATGTCGAGACGCCTTCGTACGAGCTGTTCGAATCTTCAGCTGCCGCAGGTGATCCGGTCACTACGAGCTATCAGCGGGTCCACGAGGCATTGGCAAAGCTGCAATCCTGGCTGGCCGAACACGTGTCGGGCACCCTGGTGGTCGCGACCCGTGGCGCGGTGGGGTTGGCCGGACAGGACGTGACCGATCTACCCGGCGCGGCGGTATGGGGGCTGGTCCGTTCCGCTCAGACCGAACATCCGGGCCGGATCGTGTTGGTGGATTCCGATGCGCCGCTGAGTGATTCGACGATCGCCGAAGTGTTGGCGGCCGGTGAGCCGCAGGTTCTACTTCGCGGCGACACCGTCTACATCGCGCGGGTGCGCGCCAGCCGCGCGGTCGATGACGTGCTGGTGCCGCCGGCCGAGGGGCCCTGGCGACTGGGCCTGTCGACGGCGGGCACGTTCGAGAACCTGCACCTGGAACCGGTGCCCAACGCCGACGCGCCGCTGGAACCGGGTCAGGTGCGCGTCGCAATGCGGGCCATCGCCACGAACTTCCGCGACATCATGATCACGCTGGGCATGTTCACCCATGATGCGCTGATCGGTGGCGAAGGTGCCGGTGTCGTCGTCGAAGTCGGCCCCGGCGTGACCGAATTCGCCGTCGGTGACGACGTTTTCGGGTTCTTCCCCGACGGCAGCGGCACCCTGGTCGCCGGCGATACCCGGCTGCTGCTTCCGATGCCGTCGGACTGGTCCTACCCCGAGGCCGCCGCCATCTCAGCGGTTTTCACCACCGCCTACTACGCCTTCGTCCACCTAGCCGACGTCAAACCCGGTCAGCGCCTGTTGCTGCACGCCGGCGCCGGCGGCGTGGGCATGGCCGCCGCGCAGTTGGCGCGACACCTCGGGCTGGAAGTGTTCGCGACCGCCAGCCGGCCCAAGTGGGACACGTTGCGGGCGATGGGTTTCGACGACGATCACATCGGCGATTCCCGCACACTGGAATTCGAGGACAAATTCCGTGCGGTCGTGGGCGATCGGGGCTTCGATGTCGTGCTCGATTCGCTGGCCGGTGAATTCGTCGATGCCTCACTGCGTCTGGTCAAGCCCGGCGGGATCTTCCTCGAGATGGGCAAGACCGATATCCGCGACCCCGGGAAGATCGCCGAGGAGTACCCGGGCGTGCGCTATCGCGCCTTCGACCTGTTCGAACCCGGCCGCAACCGGATGCACCAGTACCTGCTGGATCTCGCCGAACTCTTCGATGCCGGTGTGCTGCGGCCGCTACCGGTGACGACGTTCGACGTGCGGCGGGCACGCACGGCGATGAGGTATCTCGGCCAGGCGCGGCACACCGGCAAGGTCGTATTGACGATGCCGGATGTCTGGGCGTTGGGCACCGTGGTGATCACCGGCGGGACCGGCATGGCCGGCTCGGCGCTGGCCCGCCACCTGGTCGTCAATCATGGTGCGCGGCACCTGTTGTTGCTGGGCCGCCGGGGCCCGGAGGCGCCGGGCGCTGCGGAGCTGACGGCGGAGTTGACCGCCGCCGGCGCCGAGGTGTCGGTGGTGGCATGTGACGCCGCGGACCGCGCGGCGCTGGCGAAGGTGCTGGCCGACATTCCGGTGCAGCATCCGCTGTCGGCGGTGATCCACGCCGCGGGTGTGCTCGACGACGCCGTGCTGACCTCGCTGACGCCTGAGCGGGTGGATGCGGTATTGCGGGCCAAGGTCGACGCGGCCTGGAATCTGCATGAGCTGAGCCAGGATTCGAATGTCTCTGCATTTGTGATGTTCTCGTCGATGGCCGGCCTGATCGGGTCCTCGGGGCAGGCCAACTATGCGGCGGCCAACAGCTTCCTGGACGGGCTGGCCGCGCATCGTCGCGCGCACGGGCTGCCGGCGATCTCGCTGGGCTGGGGCCTGTGGGAGCAGGCCAGCGACATGACCGGTGGACTCGACGAAGCGGGCCGGGCCCGGTTGGCGCGCAGCGGCGTCAAGGCGCTGGAGTCGGCCGACGCACTACAGCTCTTCGACACCGCGCTGGTGGTCGACGAGCCGTTCCTGCTGCCCGCCCACATCGACGCCGCCGCGCTGCGGGCCAATGCCGCCGTGGTTCCGCCGATGTTCGTCGACCTGATCAACGCGCCGACCCGCCGCCGGGTCGACGACTCGCTTGCCGCGAGCAAGTCCAAGTCCGCTCTCGCGCAACGCATCCACGGCCTGTCCGAGAACGAGCAGCACGCGGTGCTGCTGGATCTGGTGCGCTCGCACATCGCCACCGTGTTGGGCAACACCACACCCGAGGCCGTCGACCCGGACAAGGCGTTCCAGGAGTTGGGCTTCGATTCGCTGACCGCTGTCGAAATGCGCAACCGGCTCAAAGCCGCCACCGGGCTGTCGCTTTCGCCGACGTTGATCTTCGACTACCCGACGCCGAGCCGGTTGGCGTCCTACTTCCGCACCGAACTTGCCGGTGTGCCGCAGGAGGTCAAACCTGTCACCGCGGTGCGAATCAGCGGCGACGAGCAGATCGCGATCGTCGGGATGGCGTGCCGGTATCCCGGCGGGGTCAATTCGCCGGAAGACCTGTGGGACATGGTCGCCGAAGGTCGCGACGTCATCACCGATTTCCCCGCTGACCGTGGTTGGGACCTGGCCAACCTCTACAACCCCGATCCCGACGTCGCCGGCACCTGCTACGCCCGCACCGGCGGTTTCGTCGACGGCGTCGGCGATTTCGACCCAGCCTTCTTCGGGATTGGCCCGTCCGAGGCGTTGGCGATGGACCCCCAGCAGCGGATGTTCCTCGAGCTGACGTGGGAAGCGTTGGAGCGGGCTGGAATTGACCCCGCCACCCTGCGGGGCAGTGCCACCGGCGTCTTCGCCGGTGTCTACGCCCAGGGTTACGGCATGGGTGCCGCGCAGGCTGCCGAAGGCTTCCGGCTCACCGGGCAGTCGTCGAGCGTGGCCTCGGGCCGGGTGTCCTACGTGCTGGGTCTGGAGGGGCCGGCGGTGTCGGTGGACACCGCGTGCTCGTCGTCGTTGGTCGCTCTGCACATGGCCGCACAGTCGTTGCGTTCGGGGGAGTGCGATCTCGCGATGGCCGGTGGCGTCACCGTCAACTCCACACCCGACATTTTCGTGGAGTTCAGCCGCATGCGCGGGTTGTCTACCGATGGCCGCTGCCGGGCGTTCGCCGGTGCCGCCGACGGCACCGGATTCTCCGAGGGCGGCGGCATGCTGGTTGTCGAGCGTTTGTCCGACGCGCGCCGCCTGGGACACCCGGTGCTGGCTCTCGTCTCCAGCTCCGCGATCAACCAGGACGGCGCATCCAATGGGTTGACCGCGCCCAACGGCCCGTCGCAGCAGCGGGTGGTCCGCTCGGCGTTGGCCAGCGCGGGGCTGACCGCCGCCGACGTCGACGTGGTCGAAGGGCACGGCACGGGCACTACCCTGGGCGATCCGATTGAGGCCCAAGCGATTCTGGCGACCTATGGGCAAGACCGGCGTAAGCCGCTGTGGTTGGGCTCGATCAAGTCGAACATGGGCCACACCCAGGCCGCCGCGGGCGTCGCGGGAGTCATGAAGATGGTCCTCGCGATGCGTCACGAGCTGATTCCGGCGACCCTGCACGTGGATGAACCCAGCCCGCATGTGGATTGGTCGATGGGCTCGGTGCAACTGCTCACGGAGCCGAAGCCTTGGCCGAACGACGGTCAGCCGCGCCGGGCGGGCATCTCGTCGTTCGGCATCAGCGGCACCAACGCGCACGTGATCATCGAGGCCGCCCCGCCGGTCGAGCCGATCGCCGATGTCACCCCGATCTCGCCCCCGGCGGTCATCCCGTGGGTCGTGTCGGCCAAGTCGACCGCAGCGCTGGAGTCGCAGGCCGCGCGGCTGGCCGGATTCGTCGGTCCGCGTATCGAATTGGGTGCGGCCGATGTGGGATGGTCGCTGGCGGGTCGCACCGCGTTCGAGCGTCGTGCGGTGGTGCTCGGCGACGGCCGCGACCCGTTGCTGACGGGCCTCGCCGAGCTGGCCGCCGGTCAGCCCAGTTCCTCGGTCATCACCGGGACCGGGTTGCCCGGCAAAACCGTCTTCGTATTCCCCGGCCAGGGTTCGCAATGGCTCGGCATGGGCATGGGGCTGCACGCCACCTACCCTGTCTTCGCCGAGGCGTTCAACACCGTCGTCGGCGAGCTGGACCGCCATCTGCTGCGCCCGCTGCGCGAGGTGATGTGGGGACACAGCGAAGAGCTTTTGAACACAACTGAATTCGCCCAGCCGGCGTTGTTCGCCGTCGAGGTTGCGTTGTACCGCCTGTTGGAATCGTGGGGTGTGCGGCCCGACTACGTGATGGGTCACTCGGTCGGCGAGTTGACCGCCGCACACGTGGCTGGCGCGCTGTCGCTGGAGAACGCCGCGCTATTGGTGGTCGCACGCGGGCGGTTCATGCAGGCGCTGCCGGCCGGCGGCGCGATGGTGGCGGTGCAGGCCACCGAGGACGAGGTGCGCCCACTGCTGACCGATAGCGTCGGCATCGCCGCGGTGAACGGCCCGTCGTCAGTGGTGGTCTCGGGCGACGAGGGTGGCGTGAACGCCATCGCCGAACACCTTCGCGCGCAGGGACGGCGCGTGCACCGGCTCGCCGTGTCGCATGCTTTCCACTCGCCTCTGATGGAGCCCATGATCGACGAATTCCGGGCAGCGGCACGAGAACTCACGGTCAACCCGGTCACCATCCCGGTCATCTCCAACGTCACCGGAGAATTGGCAGGCGATGACTTCGCCTCCGCCGAATACTGGCTGCAGCACATCCGGGCCGCGGTTCGATTCGCCGACAGCATCCGGTACGCGAATTCGGGTGGCGCCAGCCGCTTCCTGGAAGTGGGCCCCGGTGGCGGTCTCACCTCGTCCATCGAGGAGTCGCTGGCCGAGGTCTCAGATGCCCCAGTGGCGTCGGTGCCGTTGCTGCGCAAGGACCGACCCGAACCGACCAGCCTGATGATCGGCATCGCGCAGGCGTTCGTGTCGGGCGTCGGGGTCGATTGGCGGGCCACATTGCCCGGCGCCGGCTTCGTCGAACTGCCGACCTACGCCTTCGATCGACGCCGCTTCTGGCTGTCCGCCGACGATGCCGCGGTCGATGCCGAGGGCCTCGGCCTGTCGGCCAGCGAGCACGCGCTGCTCGGCGCGGTGGTGGACCTGCCGACCTCTGGCGGCGTGGTGCTGACCGGCCGGTTGTCGGCGCAGTCGCAGGGTTGGCTCAATGACCACGCGATCGGCGGCGTGGTCATCTTCCCGGGCGCGGGTTTCGTCGAGATGGCGATCCGCGCCGGTGACGAGGTGGGCTGCTCGGTTGTCGACGAGCTGACGCTTGCGGCACCGCTGGTGATCCCGTCGACCGGGTCGGTGGCTGTCCAGGTGGTCGTCGACGGCGCCGACGAGTCGGGTCACCGTGCGGTGTCGGTGTTTTCCCGCACTGACGCCCATTCGGGCTGGACGTTGCACGCCGAGGGCATTGTCCGGCCCGGCGCACCGGAGTCTGCCGCTGACATGACCACGTGGCCACCCCCGGGTGCGACGCCGATCGATATCGACGGTCTCTACGACCGATTGACCGCAAGCGGTTACGGATACGGTCCTGCGTTCCAGGGGTTGACGGCGATGTGGCGCCGCGGCGAGGAGATCTTCGCCGACGTATCGCTGCCCGGCGACGCCGGGGTGTCGCCGACCGGATTCGGAGTACATCCCGCGGTCCTGGACGCCGCGCTGCACGCGGTGATCGTCGCGACCGAAGCCGACCATGACGGCAAAGACGGTGTGCTGGTGCCGTTCTCGTGGCAGGGCGTGTCGCTGCACGCGGCCGGCGCGTCGTCGGTGCGGGCACGCATCACACCCTCGGGCCCGTCATCGGTGTCGGTGCAACTCGCCGACGCGCTCGGGCTGCCGGTGCTGTCGGTGGCCGCCATGGTGGCGCGGCCGGTCTCGCGTCAACAGCTGATGGCCGCCGTGTCAGGTTCGGGTCCCGACCGGATCTTCGAAGTGGTCTGGTCGCCGGCGGTAGTCGGCTCACACGCCGACACACCGTCCTACGACGTATTCGAATCTCGGGCCGGCGACGACGATGGGTTGGGCTCGACCTACCGTCGCACTCACGATGCGTTGGCCGCGCTGCAGTCGTGGCTCGCCGAGCACGACTCCGGAATGCTGCTGGTCACCACACGCGGCGCGGTGGCACGGCCGGGGGAGGATGTCACCGATCTGGCCGGTGCGGCCGTGTGGGGTCTGGTGCGTTCCGCGCAGACCGAGCACCCGGGCCGGATCGTGCTGGCGGATTCCGATGCGCCACTGAGTGATACGACGATCGCCGCGATCCTGGCCGCCGGTGAGCCGCAGGTGCTCGTGCGCAACGAGACGGTCTACAGCGGCCGGGTGCACGGTAGCCGAGCGGTGGACACGCTCTTGGTGCCGCCGGGCGGCGAGGCGTGGCGGCTGGGCATGTCCAGCAAGGGCACCTTCGAGAACCTGGTGCTGGAACCGATCCCGGACGCCGACGCGCCGCTGGGGCCGGGCCAGGTCCGGGTCGCGGTTCGCACCATGCCGGCCAACTTCCGCGACGTGATGATCGCGCTCGGCCTGTATCCCGACGCGGACGCCGTAATGGGTGTCGAGGCGTCCGGCGTCGTGGTCGAAACCGCCCCGGGTGTCAGCCGTTTCGCGGTCGGTGACCGGGTGACCGGGTTATTCCCCGAGGGCACCGGCACGCTCGCGATCACCGACGCGCGCCTGCTGATGGACGTCCCGTCGGGCTGGTCGTACACCGAGGCCGCCACCGCACCGGTGGTGTTCGCCACCGCCTATTACGCGCTGACGGCGTTGGCCGATGTCAAGGCCGGCCAACGCATCCTGATCCATGCCGCCGCCGGCGGGGTCGGAATGGCCGCCGTGCAGTTGGCGCGACACTTCGGTCTGGAGGTGTTCGCGACCGCCAGCCAGGGTAAGTGGGACACGTTGCGGGCCATGGGCTTTGACGACGCCCACATCGGGGATTCCCGGACGGTGGAATTCGAGGAGAAGTTCCGTGCCGCGACCGGCGGCCGCGGAGTCGACGTGGTGCTGGACTCGCTGGCCGGTGAATTCGTCGACGCCTCACTGCGACTCGTCGCCTCCGGCGGCGTTTTCCTCGAGATGGGCAAGACCGACATCCGCGATGCTCGCGAAGTCGCCGCGACGTATGACGGCGTGCGGTACCGCGCCTTCGACTTGTTCGAGGCGGGCGCGGACCACATCGAGCGGATGCTGTCCGAGTTGACCACGCTGTTCGAGGATGCCACGCTGCGGCCGCTGCCGGTCACCACCTTCGATGTGCGGCGCGCGCCCGCGGCGCTGCGGTACCTGAGCCAGGCCCGTCACACCGGCAAGGTCGTGTTGACGATGCCGGACACCTGGGCGTTGGGCACCGTGGTGATCACCGGCGGCACCGGGATGGCCGGCTCGGCGGTGGCCCGTCACGTCGTCGCCAACCACGGCGTGCGCAACCTGCTGCTGATCGGCCGACGCGGCCCGGATGCGCCGGGTGCGGCGGAGCTGGCCGAGGATTTGACGGCGGCCGGGGCCGAGGTGTCGATCGTCGCGTGTGACGCCGCCGACCGCGCCGCGCTGGCCAAGGTGCTGGCCGATATCCCGGTCCAGCATCCGCTGTCGGCGGTGATCCACACGGCCGGGGTGCTGGATGACGCGGTCGTGACCTCGCTGACCCCCGAGCGAGTGGACGCGGTGCTGCGGGCCAAGATCGACACGGCGTGGAATCTGCATGAGCTGACCAAGGATTCGAACCTGTCGGCGTTCGTGATGTTCTCGTCGATGGCCGGCCTGGTCGGATCGTCGGGTCAGGCCAACTACGCCGCCGCCAATAGCTTCCTGGACGGCCTTGCCGTGTACCGGCGGACCCGCGGCCTGCCGGCGATCTCGCTGGGCTGGGGCCTGTGGGACCAGACCAGCAACATGACCGGCGAACTCGGCGCGGTGGACTTCGCCCGCTTCGCCCGCGACGGCATTATGGCGATGACGTCCACTCAGGCGCTGCAACTACTCGACACCGCGATGGTGATCGACGAACCGTTCCTGCTGCCCGCCCACATCGACACCGTCGCCCTGCGGACCAAGTTCGACGGTGGCACCCTACCGCCGATGTTCGTCGATCTGATCAACGCGCCGGCCCGGCGCCAGGTCGACGATTCGCTGGCCGCCGCCAAGTCGAAGTCGGCCCTGCTGCAGCGGCTCGACGGCCTGCCGGAGGACGAGCAGCAGGCGGTGCTGCTGGATCTGGTGCGGTCGCACATCTCCACCGTGCTCGGCAACAGCGCCCCGGAGGCGATCGATCCGGACAAGGCGTTCCAAGAGTTGGGCTTCGACTCGCTGACCGCTGTCGAGATGCGTAACCGGCTCAAGGCCGCGACCGGTCTGCCGCTTTCGCCCACGCTGATCTTCGACTACCCGAACTCCGCGGCCCTGGCGGGTTACTTCCACCAAGAGTTGGTCGGCGCCTCCGCTGACGCGGTGCCCAAAGCCGCGCCCGGCGAGGCGGAGATCCAGCGAGTGGTGGCATCCATCCCGGTCAAACGACTGCGTCAGGCCGGCGTGCTGGACCTGCTACTCGGCCTGGCCAACGACGCCAATGGGATCGACGCGGAACAGGACAAGGAAAAAGACCTCGCCACAATGGATCTCGACGACTTGGTCAACGCTGCGTTCCTCGACGACGACGACTAGCCGATGAAGCGGACGTGTCTTACGCCGAGATCGACACTGGCGTGCCACCCACTCGCAGTTCTTCGCGCTAGCGTCGATCTCGACGACATTGCCCGGATCACTAGCCGATGAGGATTGCAGTCACCGGGGCAAGCGGAGTGGTCGGCCGCGGCGTTGTCCGACGCCTGCTCAGCGCCGGTTACGACGTCGCTGGGATGGCCCGACGTAGGCCCGAAAGCTGGCCGAGCGCAGCGACCTTCGTCGAAGGCGACATGCGCGACGCTGCCACGGTGCGGCGGGTCGTGGCCGGGTCGGAGGTCGTCGTGCACTGCGCCTGGGCGGCCATCCCCGTCGCAGACGGTGATGCAAACATCGTCGGCACCGGAAACGTGCTTGACGCGATCGCGCGCAGTGGGGCCCGCCGCATCGTCTTTCCGTCATCGGCTCATGTCTACGGTTCCGGCCGTGACAGATCGGAAGCCGAGCCGCTGCAGCCGGTTTCGGCCTATGGACGGGAAAAGGCCCGAGCCGAGGAGATGGTTGCGGCAAGCGGCGTCGAGTGGGTGACGATCCGTACCGCGGCAGTCGTCGGCCGAGGCGTCGACAACTGGGTGCGACGAGCGCTGGCGTCCGCGTTCTTCGTCGACAACGACGAATCCCTACAGGTCGTGCACAGTGAGGACGCGCACCGCATCTTCGTGCGTGCGGCCGTTGACCCGGATCTCGGAAACGGACCCGTGAACCTCGCCGCGTCCGGAGATCTCACGGTGCACGAGATCGCCGAGACGTTCAGGCGGCCCCGAGTGCCACGAGTGCTCCGAAAGCTCGGCCCGACAGCGGAACTGGACCTCTTGCTGAGTGCGCCGTCGATGAATACCGCTCTGCTGCAGGAGCGTTGGAACTACACCCCGGCCTGGACCGGACGCGAATGTCTGGACGACACCGCCCTGGCGGTGCGCGGCCGGGTCAGCATCGGCTCGTGGACCACTTCGTTGCCGTGGCGGCTGACCCATGTGCAGGACATCCCCGCGGTCGACATCCCGGCCGCCGACGGTTCCAAGACCGTGCCGGCCGGCCCCGAGGGCGGCAACGGCGAATTCGACACCCCGATCGATCCGCGCTTTCCCACGTTTCTGGCCACCAACTTGTCGGAGGCACTGCCCGGACCGTTCTCGCCGTCGTCGGCGTCGGTGACGGTCAAGGGATTACGTGCGTCCGGTGCGGTGATCGCCGGGCGTCTGCGGCCGGGTGGGTTGATCCAGCGCGAGATGGCCACCCGCACCGTCGGCGTGTTCGCGCATCGCCTGTACGGCGCCATCACCACCGCGCACTACATGGCTGAGGTCGTGCCCTTCGTCAAGCCCGCCACCGTGGTTCGGCAGAGCCAGTACTTCGGTCCCAGCGTCGCATCAATGCCCATCCACGGCGACGAGTTGCCCCGCGAATCAGGCCGCACCACTGGACCGTTGCGCACCATCCGCAATTTGGGGGTGTTCGGGGTCAACCTGGTCGGGCTGATCATCGGCGCGGCGCACGACACCGGCGACTTCGTCGACGACATCAAACGCCTAGAAGAGGTTGCCAGTGGCGACCTTACGACGTTGACCGATCAGCGGCTGCAGAGCTTGATCCTGCTGGCCCGCGACTCTGCGGTCGACGGCTGGGTGCTGGCCTCAGGGTCGTTCATGTCGTTCGCCGCGCTCAGCGTGATCCTGCGCGGCCTCAACGGACGCGACATGATGCTGCCGGTCGGCCAGGAACTGGCCAGCGCCGGGCCACTGAAAGTGGTGTACCGCCTTGCGGATGCGGCCAGGCGTGACCCCAACGTGGCACGCATCCTCGCCGAACCGGGCGATCATCTTGCCGAACTGGCCGCCAAGGCCCCGGAGTTCCACCGAACCTTGCTGGCCGAACTCAGCGCCTTTGGACACCGCGGGCCCGCTGAGTTGGAGATGCGGTCGTCCAGCTACGCCGACGACCCGGAATTGCTGCTGCGCATGGTCGCGAAAGCCGTTGACCCGCGGGACCGCTCGGACGCCAGCCCACAGGTAGTTCCGCTGCGGTCGCGACCGGTGGCGCTGATCGCGGCCAGCCAGGTGCGCGACCGCGAAGTGCGTCGCGACCGACTGGTTCGCGCAGTGTGGTTGCTGCGCAGGCTCCTTCGTGAGCTCGGCCGTCGGCTCACCGAGTCGGGTGTGCTCGAATCCGCCGACGATGTCTATTACCTGCTGGTCGACGAACTCGACGCGCTGCCCGCCGACACCGCCGCTCTGGTGCAGCGCCGTCGCGCAGAGCAGCAGAGGCTCGCCGGTGTGACGCCACCCGCGATCTTCAGCGGCGGCTGGGAACCCGTCAATGTCGAGGCGTCGATGCTCACGCCTGGCCACACGCTGACCGGCGCCGGTGTGAGCGCGGGCAAGGTCCGCGGGCGAGTCCGGATCGTGCGGCCGGAGACCATCGACGACCTGCAGGCCGGCGAGATCCTCGTGGCCGAGGTCACCGATGTCGGCTACACGGCGGCGTTCTCCTACGCGGGCGCCGTCGTCACCGAACTCGGCGGTCCGATGTCGCATGCCGCGGTGGTAGCCCGTGAATTCGGCATCCCGTGTGTAGTCGACGTACACGATGCGACGAGACGCCTGACGCCCGGCGTACTCATCGAAGTCGACGGCACGGCCGGCACCATCACCATGCTCGAACCGGACCTGCCGAGCGTTTCTACCTGACGTTCGCTACCGTCGGAAGATGCACCAACACACCGTCCGCGTGACGACTGCCGCAGGCACCGTCGAAGGATTTACCCGCGACGGCGTTCACCGCTGGCGATCCATCCCGTACGCCCGCCCGCCGGTGGGTGCGCGCCGGTTCCGGGCGCCTGAGCCGGCCCAGCCCTGGCGTGGTGTGCGTTATTGCCATGGCTTCACCAAATGCGCACCGCAGGAACATCGCTACGCCGTTCTCGGTGTCGGCAAGTTCCAGCCGATGGGGGAGGACTGCCTCAGTCTCAACGTGATCGCGCCGGAGGTGCCGTCGGCCGAGCCGCTGCCGGTGATGGTGTTCATCCACGGCGGCGGCTACATCATGGGCAGCTCGGCCACACCGATCTACGACGGGGTGGCTCTGGCCAAGCGCGGCTGCGTCTACGTCTCGGTCAACTATCGGCTCGGTGCGCTGGGTTGCCTGGACCTGTCGTCGCTGTCGACGGCCGATGCCACCATCGACAGCAACCTGTTTCTGCGCGACTTGATCCTGGCGCTGCGCTGGGTCCACGACAACATCGCCGCGTTCGGCGGCGACCCGGCCAACGTGACCGTGTTCGGCGAGAGCGCTGGCGCGCATGCCGTCGGGGTACTGCTGGCCGCGCCCGAGGCCGAAGGTCTGTTCGCTCAGGCGATTTCGGAGAGTCCGGCCAGCGGCATGACCCGGTCAACCGACGTCGCCGCGGAGTTCGCTGCGCGGTTCGCCTCGATACTCGGTGCGCCCAAGCATGACGCGATCGACGCGTTGATGAAGGCGAGCCCCGCTGAACTGGTGGCGGCGCAGAATCGTCTGATCAACGACGGTGTGCGAGACATGTTGGGCGCATTCCCCATTGGGCCCGTCTTCGGCGACGACACGCTGCCCCTGGATCCGGTCGACGCGATGCAGCAGGGCAAAGCGCACCGGGTTCCGCTCATCGTGGGCACCAACGCGGACGAAGGCCGACTGTTCACCCGCTTCCTGCAGCTGTTGCCGACCAACGAGTCTATGATCGAAGCGCTGCTGGCCGAGGTCGAACCGGCCGAGCGGGCACGCATCACCGACGCGTATCCCGATTACCCCGAGCGATCGGCGTGCATTCAGCTCGGCGGCGATTTCGCGTTCGGCTCGGCCGCGTGGGCGATGGCCGAAGCCCATGGCAGGCATGCGCCGACCTACCTGTATCGGTACGACTACGCCCCGAAGTTACTGCGCTGGTCCGGGCTGGGGGCCACGCACGCCACCGAGCTCCTCGCGGTGTTCGGTACCTACCGCACGCGGTTCGGGGCACTGCTGACGGCGCCCGCGGATCGACGGTCGGCGATGCGGGTGACGCGCGAAGTACAAAGGCGCTGGCGGTCATTCAGCCGCACCGGCAACCCGGGCGACGACTGGCCGGCCTACACGGACACCGATCGTGCGGTGATGGTGTTCGACCGTAGATCTCATCTGGAGTTCGATCCGCACCCCGAACGGCGCAGGGCGTGGGAAGGCTTTTCCCTGGCGCGCTGACGGTCGATGTGATTACGTGGACGGGCCATGACACCGCATACCGACAACGCCGTCGAAAGCCCGACTGACCTCACCGTCGACTGGCTGACCGCAGCCGTGGGCGCCGGAACCATCGATGATTTTACTTTCCAGCGTATCGGCACAGGTCAGATGAGCGAGTGCTACCGGGTGCGGCTCAGCTACGCCGACGCAGCGGCGGGTGGACCGGAGTCCGTGGTGCTCAAGGTCGCGGCCACCGATCCAATGAGCCGACAGACCGGGATGGCGCTGGGCCTCTACGAGCGTGAAGTCTGTTTCTACCGCGATATCGCTCCGGGTCTGCACGGTCCGGTTGCGCCGTGCTACCACGCCGCCTACGACGCCGCGTCCGGAATTTTCGACGTACTGCTCGGCGACGCCACCCCGGCCGTCGTCGGCGATGAAATCCGCGGCGCCACAACGGCGCAAGCGCGCATCGCGGTCACCGAGTTGAGCCGGCTGCAGGGCCCGCTGATGGGCGACACCACGCTCGCCGACGCGGCATGGCTCAACCGCGACGCGCCGATCAACCAGGCGTTGATCACAGGGCTGTTCGCCGGCTTCGTCGACCGCTACGGCGACCAGATCTCTGCCCAGCACCGGATGGTGTGCGAGCGCCTGGTCGGCGGGTTCGACGGCTACCTGGCCGACGAGGCGGCCGGTGATCGCGTCCACGGTCTGATCCACGGCGACTATCGATTGGACAACATGCTGTTCGGCGCCGAGGGCGCCGAACGCCCACTGACCGTGGTCGATTGGCAGACAGTCACCTGGGGCCCGGCCATGACCGACCTGGCATATTTCCTCGGCTGCGCATTACCGGTCGCAGACCGGCGCGAACACTACGACGCGCTGCTCAACGACTACCACCGCGCGCTCGGTCCGGATGCTCCGATCAGCCTCGCCGACGTCCGCGACGGCGTGCGCAGGCAGAGTTTCTTCGGGGTGATGATGGCGATCGTGTCATCGATGTTGGTGGAACGCACAGAACGCGGCGACGAGATGTTCATGACCATGCTGCAACGTCATTGCGAGCATGTCCTCGACACCGACGCGTTGGCTATCCTGCCCGCATCAACCGCTGCCGAACCGCTCTGCCCGTCGGCCGAGGACGAGTCGACGCACGCGCCGAGCGATGATCCGCTGTGGAATGAAAGCTGGTATGCCGACTTTGCCGATGCCGCACAGGAGGACATTCAGCCAGGCCGTCTGCTGGTTGGGGATCAGGCCCAAACGCATCCAGCCCCCGAATCCCT
>NZ_LZLV01000105.1 GCF_001673405.1 Mycobacterium sp. 1245111.1
CAGCGGACGGCCGCCGCCGCCGAAGTGCTGGGCGCCCGGCTCGTCATTCCGGCCCATGTCGACGGGTGGGCACATTTCAGCGAGGGTGTCGGCGAAGTCGGTGTCGCGTTCGACGAGGCCGGGATTCTCGATCGGCTCGCCGTCGCTCCCTACGGTGAATGGATTGTGCCGCCCTGGCTGTGACGCGAAAGCACCTACGCACGCACTGCCGCGATGGTCCAGGCTGGCAAAATCGGTGCGCGAGTGAGGAAATGGTCGCCTTGGCCGATGCTGCGCAGCAGAGCCTGGGTGCGCATGATGCAGCAGCCCATTCGCGCCATCGCGAAGATCTCGTACCAGTCGAGCGCGACCAGCTCTCGGCCGATCATCTCCTCGAAGCGTCGAATCACCCGTTCCTGGCTGTCGAACCCGGGCAATTCGGGGTCGGCATCAATCCCATTGACTTCCAACATTTGTCGGCGGGTGGCCAGCCACCACGCGAAGTCCGTCTCGGCCGGACACAGGCAGGCCTGCTCCCAGTCCAGCACGCCGACAATCTGTCCGTTGTCGCCGAAGATCGCGTTCGATAGCCGGGCGTCGTTCCAGCACACCGCGACGTCGCCGGTGTCGTCGGGCTGGTGGCGGTGCAGCCAGGCGAACGCCTCGGTCATCACGTCCGGGATCTGGTTGTCGGCGCCCCAGGCCGCATACTCTTGCCACCAGGCCAGCTCGGCGGAAACGCCTGTGCCCGTTGGCCGGTGGAGCCAGGTTGCCTCGTCGACAGGGACGCGCTGCAGGGCGGCGAGCGTCTCCAGAAAGGAGTCGTGCGCACGGCGCTGTACCTGCGGTCCCGCGTCGTGCAGCCAGCCGCGCGTCGCGTAGGTGGTGTCCGACGGGGTGTGCCCGACGATACGCGGCATCACCAGGAACTTGGAGTCGATCCACGACTCGTCGGGCTCGTAGAGGATCGGCGACGGCGTCGCAATCCCGTGTTGGTGCAAGAACTCCTGGGTGCGAGTCTGTGCGTCCAGGTCGTAGTCGGGATAGATGCCGCCGCCGGCGGGCGGGATCCGCAGCACGTACTCGCTGGTCTGGCCGCTCACCTCGGCGGAGAACACCAGGCTTTCGCTCGACCAGCCGGCCGCGCGGTTGGCCGCTTTGAGCTCGGACACCGCGGCGTCGGCGCCGAATCGGTGGCTGAACCACGACTCGAGCCGGGCCCTGGTGTCCGCGAGGTCGCGTTGCACGAGCGCGATTCCTGCCATGCCAGACAGAGTTACATATGCCGGGTCAGATGTAAATGATCGATCCTTTACATCGGGCCCCGTCGCTGTAATACGCTCGTCGGGTGACTTCGCCGCGGGCATCGACGTTCGGCCCTATCGAGGACACCTCGCTGCCGCTGGCGGTGCTCGCGCACGGCTTCCCGGACACCCCGTTCACCTGGCGTCATCTCGGGCCCGAACTGGCCGCGCGTGGCTATCGGGTGGTGGCGCCGTGGCTGCCCGGCTACGACGCGCCGACCGACCGGCCGATCAGCGTCGGAACCTACGTCCGCCACCTTCTCGAGGTCCGTCGTGACTACGACGGGGACGAGCGTGCGGTCCTGATCGGCCACGACTGGGGCGCGCAGGCTGGATACGGTGTCGTAGCCAGCGAACCGACTGCGTTCAGTCGCTTTGTCACGCTTGCTATTCCGCCGGTAGCCGCGCTGGCCGCGGGACTGTTCACCCACGCCCAGCTCAAGCGGTCGTTCTACATCTACTTCATCCAGCAGGTCGGCATGGCCGAGGTGGCCCTGGTGGCGCCGGGGTTCTGGGAGTCGTTGTGGTCCGACTGGTCACCCGGCTACGACGCAACCGAGGACCTTGCCGAGTTGCGGCGACACGTGACCGCCGACAACATCGCGAATGTCGTTGGCCCGTATCGCGCTTCGTTCAATCCCCAGTTCGCAGACCCGAACGCCGAGGCCGAAACGCTAGCCACCATGCAATTGCCCCCGGTGCGGACGCTGTATCTGCACGGCGCCGCCGACGGGGCGATCGGTGCCGAGCTGCTTGCCGACGTCGGGCAGTATTTCCCGGCCGCCGGGTCGGCCGTCGAGATCATCGACGGTGTCGGCCACTTCCTCCACCTGGAAGAGCCGGAGCTGGTGGCGGCGAAAGTCGTTGACTGGCTAGGCGTTTAGGCCCGCGCGGCTGAGGCCCGCGGCATGTCGCAATTCGGCGAGGAACTCGTTCGGCGTGCCATCGCCGATCACATAGTGGCACACGGCGATTCGCACGACGGCGGAGGCCGCGATATGCGCGTGCTCGCCGTCGATGATGCGGGTGATGCGGTCCCGCATGATCGGCAGCACGCGTTTCATTTGGTGCAGAATGTGTTCGGGCTCCACCTCGGCCAGTGACCGTAGCGAATAACTGCTTTGAAAGTCGACGATGAACCGTAGCGCGGCGTCGAGCCGCTCCGGCCCGCTCAGTCCCGCGATCGCGGTGGCGATCCCGGCGTCGAAATTGTCCTGCTCGTAGAGGCCGAACGCCTCGAGTAGGCCTTCCTTCGAGCCGAAGTAGCGGTACAGCGTCGGGCGCGACACCTTGGCCTCCGCCGCCACGTCGGACAGTTGCAACCGTCGGCGTCCGTCGCGGGCCAGCACGACGAAGGTGGCGGCGAGAATCCGGCGCCGCGTCGATTGCTCGGCGTCGGCGGTGTTCGTGGAAGCCGCCATCGCGTCCTTTACATCTAATGGGTCAAATGTCACACTGACCCTACCTCTGACCCTGGTCGATTGGAAGGTAGCGACGGTGACCGACCTCGTGATCCGCAAGATCCCGTGGGATTTTGCGGCCGAAACCGTCCCGTTCATGTGGCAGCCCGACAATCCGAACTTCGGGCTGTTCTGTAACGCATTCACGTTCATCGCGGTCCCGTTCGAGCGCTACATCGTCAACGTGGTCCGCAGGGCACAGGGCACGCTGCGGGAGGACCCGGCGGTCGCCGCCGAGGCCGAAGCCTTTCTGCGGCAGGAGGCGCAGCACGCGTCCGCGCACCGTAAGCACATGTTGGCGCTGGTGCAGACGTATCCCGAACTCGAGCGGTGTTACGACGACGCCTGTCGCGCCTACGACCAACTGCTCGACGAGCAGCCGATCGAATTCCACGCGGCGTACATCGCCAACCTGGAGGCGACGTTCACCCCGCTGTTCAAAGTGATTCTGGACAACCGTGATTCGCTGTTCGGCGCGGGGGATCGGCGCGTCGCCTCGCTGATGATGTGGCATTTCGTCGAAGAGATCGAACATCGCAGCTCGGGTCTGATCCTTTACCGGCATATCAGCCCCGATCCGTGGTACCGGACCAAACACATCCGCGATACCTTCAACCACGTCGGCGCGGTAGCCCAGGAGATAGCAAAGGTTTTCGACGAGGTTGTTCCGTTCGAAGACCGAGGCGCCTCGGCCCAAGAGCTGCTGTCGATCTCGCTGCTGTACGGCGAGTTCATGTTTCGCGGGCCCGGCGGCAAGGGGCGACGTGCCCGCCGCGGCGGTCCGCCGACGCTGTTCAGCGACGTCCCGACCCGGCACCTGTTGGCGATGGCGTGGCGGTTGCTCCTGTCGCAGACCCCGCACCACGATCCCGCCGACCAGCCGCTTCCCGCCTGGGCGGACACCTGGATGCGCGAATATGACCGCGGTCGTGATATGACGAGATTCTTCCCGGCGACTGAGAGGTAATCGATTTGCTGTCAACGAATTACGGCGCCCTGGTGCCGGAGGATGAGCTGCTCACCCATCAGATCGTTGACACCTTCGCCACGGTCAGCCAGTCGGACCCGTCGTGGACGGAGAAAATCTGGACGATCGCCCACGCGCGCGACAATTCGCTGCAGGTGGTCCTCGGCATCGGAAAGTACACCAACCGCGGCGTTTTCGACGGCGCCGCGGGGGTATGCCGCGGTACCGAGCAATGGACGGTGCGGGCCGGCCGGCGGCTGTCGTCCGCACCGGCCAGCACCGACGTCGGGCCGGTCCACTATCAGGTCGTGGAGCCGTTGCGGGCAATCCGGATCAGCCTGGATCGCAACGATCATCAGCCGATCGCCTTCGACGTCGTGCTGCGTGGGAGTTTCGACGCGTCACTGGAAGATCCGTGGCCGGACCGCAGCCCGGACGGGTACCGGGTGACCCACAACATTCTGCGCTACCACCAGGTGGGGGTGGCGTCGGGCTGGGTCGAGGTCGAGGGCGAACGCACGGAAATCACTGACGACCAATGGATTTCGATCCGAGACCACTCCTGGGGTCTGCGCCCGGGAATAGGTAAGCCGATACCGGGATTGCCCCGCGGCAGCCGCAAGATCAAGCAGATGTTCATGACGTGGATGCCGATGACGCTGACGCGGCCGGACGGGTCGGCCTATTCGCTGTTCGTCATGTATCAGGAAGAGCGCGGCGACGGGTTCACCGAAATCCGTTGCCAGGCCGAACAACAGAACCCCGACAGCACGTCGCACCGATTCCCGTCGGTCGAGCAGGACATGCACTTCGAAGACGGCAACCGGCGGTTCACGCATGGAACGGTCACGCTGATCGACACCGACGGATCCAGGCGGCCGCTGACCGTCACCGCCGCCGGCCCGGGCGGATTCCACCTCGGCACTGCCGGCTACTACGGCTGGAATGACTGGGTGTACGGCCAATGGGTCGGCGACTTCAAGGTCGAGGGCAGCCACGTCACCGACTGCGACAAGCCGGAAAAGGCACGTGAACTGCATCAGCTGCGTGACCTGCTGGTCCGCATCGACGATCCCGTCGGCGGCGGCACCGGGCTCGGCAATGCCGAAACGTTCGCGATGGGCGCCTTCCCGGAACGCGGGCTGACGGCGGAGAACTCGTTTCTGTGAGCCGACGCTGAAGCAGCCGCCATCGGCCTGAGTGTCGTTCGAGCCCGGACAACGCGCACCAGCAAGCGGCGGCGCGCTCGCGGTTATTGAAGACTAGTCATGCAGTAGTGCCTCGATTGACGATGCGTTGTCCGGCGCGGCCGCGGACATCATGATGTCGTGCGCGTGCTCTGCGTCGGTGCGCGTCGGTACCACCAGGAGGACGAGCTTGGTGCGGTTGATGCCGACGATTTGTACGGTGTTGCCCGGTTGCTGGTAATAGCCGCGGAGCGCGACCATATCCTCGCCCGTCGGGAATTTGTACGGTGCGCTCGCCCAGTCGGTGAAGTTGTATGTCACGCGATCGATTCGGCCCAGTCGTATGGAAAGCACGGCCAACAAATCTGGAAGTTCGATCGGAAGGTCGTCGCTGTGCGGCCACCATGCCCCATCGACATGGCCTGCGGTGGATCCCTTGGGCTTCAAGCGCAGGCGGGGTGTGGTCCGGGGTCGGGTCTGCGTCGAATCTGTTGAGCTTCGGCTATGTCGTAGCGTCATGCGACGCTCCTGTCTTGGCCGCGAATCGACCAAATCATTCAAATCGGCAACGACGCAATCTCAAACGGTTGCGTGCGAAAAATCGCCGACACCGACGACGCTACACGTCGCGTGTGCTATCGGCGGAGTAACTCGTCAGGGAGGGCGCCCCGGTTGGTGCGCCGATACTCGCAAATTGGCCCCGACTAGTGAATGGTGGAGGGATGACCGCGTCACCTCGACATCCGGGCAATCCAATTGGTGCCCGAGCCTCGCTCGGCTAAATGTGGCAATCGCAGAACAACTCCGCGCGGCCGTCGACGGCCGGCATGGTCTAGCGGCAGCTGATTCGCTGTGCGAGGCCTGCGTGATGTTGTTCGGCATTGATGCGGCGGCCCTTTCACTGGTCTTCTCAGGCGTCACCAGTGGAACATTCGGCTCCAGCGACTCAGCTGCGCGCGTGTATGACGAGCTCCAGTTCACCATCGGCGAGGGGCCGTGCCTGGACTCCGTGTCGACGCATGGCCCAATCCTCGTTCCAGATCTCGCCAAGCCCAACTTCATTCGGTGGCCGCTGTACCGCCCCGCCATGCTCGACCACAAGATCCGGGGAGTATTCGCGATTCCAGTCGTATTGGCCGGCGAATTCGTCGGCGCCCTAGACCTTTTCAAGACACAGCCCGGTGAATTGCACGTCGACCAGCTGGCCGGCGCCGTCATCGCGGCCGAGCTGGCCGGCGCCCCTCTGCTGGACATCATGGAATCCGACCTGCAGGCCGCCGTCAGCGATCCCTACAGCAGCGCCTGGACCGATCTCAATGCACTGAGCCGTGCGGAGGTAAGCCAGGCCACTGGCATGCTCGTCGCGCAACTCGGGGTCGAACCCGCCGAGGCGCTGGTCCGGCTGCGCGCTCACGCCTACGCCACCAATTGCAGCGCCGCCGACGTCGCCCGCGACATTCTCGACCGGCGACTGCGACTCGAAGCCGACTGATAACACGCGAAAGGAGGGCAACGTGACCGATACCCCTCGCGAAACTCGGGTGCTGGACGCGGTTGTATCGCTTGTCGACAGCCTGCTCGACGACTTCGACGTCGTCGACTTGCTCACCGAACTCACCGAACGTTGCGCTGAGCTCTTGGATATCGCGGCGGCGGGTTTTCTGCTGGCCGACCCGTTGGGTCAGCTGCGCCTGCTGGCCGCGACCTCTAGTCAGACGCGCGAACTGGAACTCTTTCAATTGCAGGCCGACGAGGGACCCTGCGTGGAGTGTTATGCCACCGGCGACCCGGTTTCGGTAGCGGATCTGCGCACCGAGACCGCCCGATGGCCTCGGTTTGTCCCGGCCGCGCGGGAGGCGGGCGTGGCCTCCGTGCACGCGGTGCCGATGCGGGCCGCCGGTCTGGTGTTGGGTTCGTTGGGCTTGTTCGGCGGCCGGCCAGGCGAGCTCGGTGAGGCCGATCTGCTGCTTGGGCAGACACTGGCGCATGTCGCATGCGTGGCGATCCTGCAGAAGCTCCCGCCGACAGCTGCGACCGTCATACCTCAGCTGCGTGCCGCGCTGACTCACCGCATCGTCGTCGAGCAGGCCAAGGGCTTCCTGCGCGAACACTTCGACATTTCGGTCGACGAGGCATTTTCGCTGCTACGTAGATACGCGCGTGCCCACGGCGATCACCTGACCGACGTGGCGCGGCGGTTGATGGCCGATCCCGACGCCCGTCCCGCGCTTCTGCACAAGATGACTCAGCTGGCTCAGGGCTGAGCCCGCCGCGCGTGGGCCCGCCGGACGGCGTCGTCGACCAGCCGCGCCGCGATCACCCGGAGCTTGACGTTGTCGTTTTGACTCATCTGGACGAGCCGTTTGAACGCCGCCTCGGAGCTAATACCCGACCGGCTGCGGATGATGCCGACGGCCTGATCGATCACCGCACGCTGATCGAGCGCCTGCTCCAGCTTTTCGGCCCGTGCCCGCGCGCCGGCCAGCAGGCCGGCGTTGTAGACCGCCACGGCGGCCGGGCCGGCGAATTGCGATCCCAACAGCACGGCGTGTTCGCCGAACGCGTCCTGACTCATGGCATAACAGTTGATCGCACCGACCACGTGCTCGCCGACGATCAGCGGCAGCGACAGCGCCGAATGCACGCCCATCCGTGCGACTCGGCCAGCAAAGCGTGGCCATCGGGCATCTGCGCCGAGCGATCCGCTTACCGTGGCACGCCGCGACTGCATGCACGTGATGCACGGCCCCTCGCGCAACTCGTCGTATTGAACGGCGTCGATCGTGTGAACGAATTCCGCTGTGGCAGAGGTATTCTGCGCTGTCGGGTGGCCTTTGCCGGCCTCGATCAGCGCTACTCCGGCGCCGTCGACGCGGGGAATGGCCTCGGCGGCGAACTCGGCGACCTTGCCCAGTAGTTCGAATACGCCGCGGGCACCAGCCACCATTCCTGCCAAACCGCGCAGGCTGGCGCGCAAGTCGTCTTCGTCCGCTTCCCTTTGGGCGGTGGACAATTCGGTCTGTCCTGGTGGTTCGCGACCAGGCTGGGCGTCAAAATCGGGCATGGTCGGACAGCAACTTTATATGACCAGTGCCAGCGCGTGGGCGCGACGCAGTTTTCCCGACGGAGTTTTCGGGATCGTCCCCGGTTCGAGCACGACCACGTTGCGGGGACGGACATCGACCTCAGCGACGACTTCGTGAGCAACCTGGCGCTCGACGCGGCGCACTTCGGATAGGTTCTCCCAGTCATTGGCTTCCACGGCGACGGCGAAAGTCTCCCGCGGATGACCGGCCTCCAAGCGCACCGCGACGGCACACCCCGGCCGGACCCCGTGGACGCGTGCGGCGGCGCGCTCGATGTCCGTCGGGTAGATATTGCGACCCGCCATGATGATCACGTCCTTCACCCGGCCGCAGACCACCACGTCGCCAGTCTCGGTGAGATAGCCCAAATCGCCAGTGTCATACCATCCTTCGTGGTTTTGTGCAGGTGCGAAACCGGCAGTTGTCGTATAGCCCAGCGTCACGGGCTCGCCACGCACGTGGATGACGCCGACACCGCGAGCCGGCAGCAGACTGCCGCTTTGATCCACGATCCGAACTTCCAGTCCCTTGAGTGGACGACCGAGCGAGGCGAACCGCCGGGTTTTGCCCCGCGACGCCGGCACCGCTCGGTTCAGCACGGCGAGCAGATCGGGGTCGACTTCGTTGACAACCAACCCGCGGCCGCACTCGGTGAACGACAGTGCGACTGTCGTCTCGGCCATCCCGTAGGCGGGCACGATCGCTTCCCGACGCAACCCGAACGGCGCTCCGGCGTCGCAGAGGTCCTCGACGTCCGCCGGCTCGACGTGCTCCGCGCCGGAGAGCGCCCACCGCAGCGTTGACAGGTCGAAGCGGCCGGGCTGAGCTTGCTTACGGAGGCGTTTGGCGAACATCGTGTAGGCGAAGTTCGGCGCTGCCGTCATGGTCGCCTGGTATTTGTCGATCAGCCTGGCCCACAGCAGGGTGTCGCGAAGGAAGTCCATCGGCGTGATCTTGACCAACTCAATGCCAAAGTACATAGGGGCCGTCAGGTAGCCGGTCATGCCCATGTCGTGAAAGCACGGGAGCCAGCTGACGATCACGTCGGATTCAGGGTCACAGTTGGCGCCGACAAACATCGCCTCGGCGTTCGCCACGATGTTGCGATGACTGATCCGGACCGCCTTGGGTGATCCGGTCGAGCCGGACGTCAGCTGCAGGAGCGCGACGTCGTCGTCTTCGGTGTCGACGGGCTCGATTGGCTGGCTGTCGAGCAGATGCTCGGCCGTGAGGACCTGCACGCCAAGCAGCGATAGCACCGGCGCCGCGTCCATGAACGGATCGGAGACCACAACAGCCTCGGCGCCGATCATGTCGATGACGGCCGCAGTCTCCTCGGCCCAACGCAGTAGGTCGGTGCGCAGCGTGGGCTGGTGCAGCATTGTCACGCTGCCGCCCCGCATCCAGATCCCCTGCGCGGTGGGGGCGATCTCGACCGGCGCGCCTGCCAGCACCGCGACCGCGTCACCATGCCCCACGCCCGCCGCAGCGAGGCCGCCCGCAACACGGCGGCTCCGCTCATGCACCTGGCCCCAGGTATGGCGGACGGGGGCGTCCGGCTCCCCGGTGATCATGCCTTTACGACTGGTTTGGGCGTTGTCGAACATGGTTTGGGTGAATCGGCTCACGGCAAGTCCCTCGGCCCTCACGCGGTGGCGCGGAGCGCGTTCAGCCGGTGAACCGGAGGTCGAGAGGGGCCTCCAGCGCACAAAAGCAAACCTGAATTGGCGGCTTACATCGGCGCTTGAGCGCCCTTCGGCGGGGAAATTCGATCGCCGCCGCGATGTTTCCGTGAGGCTGGGGTGCCAACCGGGCACGACGTTACCAAGTCGACCGCGCGCTCTTCAATAATTCGGCGCCGTTATTACGTCCCTGCCTCCGGGTCGAAACTGCTTGCCAAGTCGACTAGTTCGTCGACTGACCATCGGTCATAGACGTGCGATCGCCCGCATTTGGCGGCCGCAACGCTGCCGTGGCCAGAGCGGTATTGGCTGGATTCCATGGCTTTTCGAGGCTACGAGCCTGCGTAGTTAGCTGCCGTTCTCGATCATTACACGCAGTAGGTCCTCGATTGTCGAGGCGTTGTCAGGGGCTGCAGCCGACATCATCGTGGCGTGTGCGACTTCCCGGTCAGTTCCCGGAGGTACTACCAGGAGGACGAGCTTATGGTTGTCGCCGATGATTTGGATGGTGTCGACCGGCTGGCCGGTGCTTGCGCCGAGCCGAACGGGCTGATCGCCCATCGCGAACTCGGTCTGCGTGTGCGCCCAATCGCCAACATTGAAGATCACCTGCTCGATAGGTCCGAGTCGCACCGACAGCACCGCTAGCAAATCTGGCAGCTCGACCGCAATGTCGTTACTGTGTGGCCACCAGGCGCCGTCGACATATCCGGTGGTAGGCGCCTTCGGCTTCAGGCGCAATCGTGGCCTGGTCTTGGACCCCGTGCTCGGTGAACCGCTTCCGTGTCGTGCTTGGTTCAGCGTCATAAGACGCTCCTGTCTTGGCCGCGAGCCGGCCAGATTACTCAGATCGGCAACGACGCAACGACAACGGTTGCGTGCGAAGATTGCCAATCATTCGACACTACACGCCTACTCCGCAGGAGCGTTGTAGCTCGAGCTTTTTCGTCACGGCCGGTGTACCGTCGGCGCAATACGCCGAGGGTCGGTGACCATCTGACGCGCGTCACGCGGTTGACGGCAACCCGCTCCGCTTCGACCTCGAGGAGTCGCCATTGAACAGCCGCCCTATTAAGCGCGAGGTGGCCGCAGAACTCGAAGTCGAGATCATCGAGCCCACCACGTTGGAGTTCCAGATTGCGGTTGCGCCGCATCCGAATACCGAAGTGTCCGAACGGTTGTCCTTCCTGCTTGACGGCAGACCCGTCCATCCGCTCGAGATCAGCGGTATGCATGGCAACCGGATTCACAAGCTGGCCGTCCCGACGGGCTATTTGACCGTCGACTACGCCGCGACCATCGTCGGCCGGACGGACCCGGCGCCAGTGACCGAGCACGATTTATCGATGTATCTGCGCCCCAGCCGCTATGCCGAGGCGGATAAGTTCTACGGTTTCGCCGTAACCGAATTCGGCAACTACCTCGACTCGACGACCCTGCTGGAACGAGTGTCGCTCTGGGTGGGCACCCGACTCAACTATGTGCCGGGCTCGAGCGATCCGATTGACGGCGCGGTCGAAACGATGCTCGCCGGTGCCGGGGTCTGCCGCGATTTTGCGCACCTGGTGGTGGCACTACTCCGCGCGGTCAAGGTACCCGCCCGCGCGGTTTCGGTGTATGCACCGGGCCTGTATCCCATGGATTTTCACGCGGTCGCCGAGGCATACGTCGACGGGCAATGGCGGGTCGTCGACGGTACTCTGCTGGCGCCACGGCAGGCGCTGGTACGCATTGCGACCGGCCGCGACGCCGCCGATATCGCCTTCCTGGACAATCACCGCGGCCTCATTTCTCTGAACAAGCTGATCGTGACAGCGATTGTGGACGGCGACCTGCCCGTCGACTCGATCGACCAGCTGGTGTCCATCGGTTAAGAAGCCGGCCCGTCAAGATCACCCGCTGAATTTCAAAAATCTCCCGACAAAGGCCCAGCACAACCACGAGACTGTCGGGATGCGTAGCGAAGCTAACCTGCAGCGGTTCGAGCGATATACCGAGTGGCCGCTGGCTGGGGCCGCCGTCGTCTTTCTGGTGCTGTTCTCGCTGCAGGTCCTCGCCCCATCGTCCGGGCACCAAGCGCACGAATTCTGGCTGATCGACTGGGGCATCTGGGGCCTGTTCATGCTCGATTACGTTGCGCGGCTGTACCTCGCCCCCCGCCGCTGGCACTGGTTCGTGCGGCACTTCATCGATTTCGCGATCGTGACGCTGCCGCTGCTGCGGCCTCTTCGACTGGTTCGACTGCTCATCCTGATTGAGTTGCTGCAGAAGGCAATCGGCGATGCATTCCGCGGCCGGATCGTCGCCTACACCGTGTCCGGTGTGTTGTTGCTGATCTACACAGCATCGCTGGCCGTCTTCGACAAAGAGCGCTACCTGCCCGGCGCCACCATCAACTCCTTCGGCAAGGCGCTGTGGTGGTCGATCACCACCGTGACCACGGTCGGCTATGGCGACGTCTATCCGATCACCAACGCGGGCCGAGTCATCGCCGTGCTGTTGATGATTGGCGGTATCAGCCTGGTAGGGGTCGTCACCGCCGCGCTCGCGTCGTGGATCATCGAGCGCGTCGCGGAAGAGGAGACCGTCATTCAGTCGGCCACCGTCGCGCACATCGAGGAGCTTCGCGCCGAGATCCGCGCGCTGGGACAGCAGCTCAAGGAAGAGGAGGCGACGACCAGTGACCGTCACGCCTGAGACCTTCACCACCTCCGGTGTCGGCGGTACCCGCATCGTGGCCGACCGGCTCGGTGACCCGGACAAGCCGGCCGTGGTGTTCCTGCACGGCGGCGGACAGACCCGCCGGTCCTGGGGCAAGGCGGCCGCCGCGGTGGCCGAACGCGGTTGGCAGGCAGTCACTGTCGACTTCCGTGGCCACGGTGAGTCGGACTGGTCGGAGGAGGGCGACTACCGCCTGACCAGCTTCGCCGGTGACGTGCAGGAGGTGCTGCGGCACTTACCTCCGCGGCCGGTTCTGGTCGGCGCGTCGTTGGGCGGATTCACCACAATGCTTCTAGCAGGCGAGGTTTCGCCCGGCATCGCTCGCGCGGTGGTGCTGGTGGACATCGTGCCGAACATGGACCCCTCCGGCGCGAACCGGATTCACGACTTCATGGCCGACCGGATGAAGACCGGGTTCGAATCGCTCGACGAGGTCGCCGACATGATCGCCGAATACAACCCGCACCGGCCGCGGCCGACAGACCTGAACGGCCTGCGGACCAACCTGCGGCGCCGCGGTGATCGCTGGTATTGGCACTGGGATCCAAAGTTCATCAGCCAGAACGCATCTCTGCCGCCCCACGAGTTGACCGACATCGATCGGATGAACGCCGCGGTCGAGACGATCCTGGCCGGCGGCGTGCCGATGTTGTTGGTGCGCGGTCAAGTCAGCGACCTGGTCAACCAGGACCGCGCCGACGAGTTTCTGGCCCGCTTCCCTGCCGTGGAGTTCATCGACGTCCAGGGTGCGGGCCACATGGTCGCCGGCGACCGCAACGACCTGTTCGCAGATGCGGTGCTGGACTTCCTGATTCGCCACGCGGCCTAGTTCGGCGGGGCGGCCTCGCAGTCGCCGACGGCAATCGAGTGGGTTTTGGGGGTGAGCCGGAAGGCATTGCCACAGACCGATCGGAATCAACGCGAGGCCCAACAGCAACTGAGCGACCTCGCGCGGAATTTGCGACGTAGGTGTCGCGATGAGGACCACCAGGCTTCCGAACATGAGGGCCAACCCGATGGCCTTCTGGACGCGCCCGCGCAGGGCGCTCGGGGAGGCGGTCACGGGGACCTCGCTCGCGGTAGTCGGGGTCTGCCAAGTGTCACAACGATATGCCGCCGGTCGGCGAACGGCATCAAAATCGCGGCTAAGCGTCGGAAGACAACGGGACCGCGCTGTCGGCGCCGAGGTCGATCGCGGAGTTGATCACGACGCGGTCGATCTGGCGTAGCGAATGCAGGGCGGACAGCAGCCGGGCACGTTCGGCCGTCGCGTCGTCGTGCTGGCGGGCCAGCGACTCAGCGGCGTCGATGAAATCGGTGGACGGGAAAACGGTTGCGGGCTGGTCGAATTCCAGCGCTGTGGTCAGCACGTCGATATTGCGCCGGATCTGCGCCGCGGTCGACTGGATCGCCGCGGCGAGTTCGGGTGAGGTGTCGATGCGGGTTTCGCTGCTGCGGACCAGGATTCGTGCGTAGCGGTCGCATGCGGTGAGCATCCGCAGCCCGTGTCGCATGGTGCGGCGGCCGGCCAGGCCGGCGATTCCCGCGCTGAGCGGCCTGGCCGTGATGCGGAACTGCTGCAGGTCGCGGCCGAGTTGGCGGGCGGTCTCGGTCAGCGGCGCCGCCCGTTGGCCGTCGAGCAGGCTGTCGACGGATTCCTCGATCAGGTCGGACAGCGTCAGGAAGAACGTGTGTGCGTCGTGGCGGATGCGGGTTCGGGTGTTGATCGGCAACACCAGCATGGCCGCGGCGATACCGATGACGGCGCCGATCGCGGTCTCCTCGATCCGCAACAGCAGCAGGCTGAACGTGAATTCGCCGAGAAGGCCGTACATCAGCGCGAGCATGGTGCTGATCCAGAACGTCATCAAGCTGTAGGTGACCTTCATGAAGTAGAAGGCGCAGAAAAGGCAGACGAAGATCATCGCCAGCGAGGCGACGGTATTGCCGGACACCAGCGTGGCGACCAGCACGCCGCTGGGCACCCCGAGCACTGTGCCGAGCAGTCGCTGCCAGCCCTTGTCGAGAGTCTCGGCCCACGAGTTGGTTCCGGCGAAAATCACGAACGCCGCGATCGCCGCCCAGTACCAGTGCGACGGCGAAAGTAGTTCGCCGACAACGATTGCCAGCGCCGCGGCGACAGCGACCTGAACGGCTTGGCGGGTCGAGGGCAGCATCCCGGTCTGCCGCGGCGGCTCGGGTGGCGGCGGGCTGACCGTTTCCTGGGCCGTTTCGACGCGCTCCATCCGGGCGCGGACTTCGGCGGTCGCTTTGGCCGTGTCGACGACGGCCAGGGCCAGCCGGCGCACCGGCAACTCGTCGGGGCATTGGTCCAGCAGGCGCTGCGCCCGCTCCGCCGTCTGCCTCAGGCCGTGGCTGAGTGGTATCCGGATCGCGCGCGACAGCATGGTCACGATGTCGGCGAGTTCGGCGCGGGTGGCGGCGGGCATGTCGGCTTGGGCGGCCTGAGCGCCGGCCCTCGCGAGGCGCTCGACGGTGAGCTCGGCGTCGAACAGCCACATGGCGAGGTCCTCACCGCTGACGCCCGGCCACAGCGCGCCGGGGTTCACCCGGTCTTCGATCTGGGACTGGACCAACAACGCGGTCTCGTTGAGCTTGACGGCCCGGATGCGCAGCCGGCGTTGCGACCGCTCGTCGACCCGGC
>NZ_LZLV01000106.1 GCF_001673405.1 Mycobacterium sp. 1245111.1
GCGTCGGGAATCGTCACCCACACGATCAACGTGGTGCCGCACAGCACCAGAACGTCGCCGACGTCGTTGGCGCCGGAGACCATCTGTTCGCACACCGCGTCAATCGCGCCGACCCCCAACACGGCCTGGCCCGCTTGCCCGACGGCCGCGCCCGGCGCCGCCACCGCGGGCATCTGCGCCTCGGTCGCGCCGCGCTCCGCGCAGGCCGCCGCGTTCCAGCCGTCGCCGTCGAACAACGGTGACGCGGTGAACGCGGTGGGAAAGTCGACCACTGCCTCGCCGGCCAGGGCGTGGTTGGCCACCGCCGGGGCCGGCCAGTAGCCGGCGGCCGCCGGCGCTTGCGCAGCGGTCCAGCGCAGAAATTCGGCGGCCTCGCCGACCGGGAACGGCCCGTCGGCGGCGACACCGGGAACCCGGCCGCGGCCGTCGCCGTAGAGCAACCCGGGCGTGATCGGTATGCCGGCGGCGTCCACCGCGGTCAACGACGGGACCATCGCGGACACCGCGATCGCCCGCGCATCCGGGCAGGCCAACTGCTTCAGCGCGGTCAACGGGCCCCGCCGCCACGCCTCGTCGGCGTTGTGCTCCAGCCGATCCGGCGCCGGCACCCGAAGCTCGTGCGGGACGCGGGCCCGCGCGACCACCCGCCCGTCTTCGTCGGCAGCCACCGCCTTGACCGCGGTGGTTCCGATGTCGATGCCGACCGTGACCTCTGTTGCCACGCGCGTCACCGTACGCCAGCATTGGCTCTCGTGACCCGTGCTTTGGTGACGGCCCCGCTGCGTGGCGAGGGATTCGAGAAATTGCGCCGGCTGGCAGACGTGGTCTACGACCCGTGGATCGACCAAACCCCGCTGCGAATCTACTCCGCCGGGCAACTGGCCGAACGGATCTCGGCCGAAGGCGCGGATATTGTTGTGGTGGAAAGTGATTCGGTTGAAGGGCCGGTCTTCGACCTGGGCCTGCGGGCGATCGCGTCCACCCGCGGCGATCCCAACAACGTCGACATCGCGGGTGCGACCGCCGCCGGCATCCCGGTGCTGAACACGCCGGCGCGCAACGCCGATGCGGTCGCCGAGATGACGCTGGCGCTGCTGTTCGCCGCCACCCGGCAGGTGCTGGGCGCCGACGCCGACGTCCGGGCCGGGCAGGTGTTCCGCGACGGCACCCTTCCGTATCAGCGTTTCCGCGCCTGGGAGCTGGCCGGGCGAACGGTCGGCTTGATCGGCCTCGGCGCGATCGGGCAGGCGGTCCGGTGGCGGATGGCCGGGCTCGGCATGCGGGTCATCGCGTACGACCCCTACAACGATGAGGCGCAGCACGGGCTGGCGGAGCTGCTGGCCGAGGCCGACATCGTCTCGCTGCACGCGCCGGTGACCGCCGATACCACCGGGCTGATCGGGGCCGAGCAGTTCGCGGCGATGCGCGACGGGGTGGTCTTCCTCAACAGCGCGCGGGCGCAGCTGCACGACACCGACGCGCTGGTCGAGGCGCTGCGCAGCGGCAAGGTCGCCGCCGCGGGCCTGGACCACTTCGTCGGGGAATGGCTGCCGGTCGACCATCCGCTGATCGCGATGCCCAATGTGGTGCTGACGCCGCATATCGGCGGTGCGACGTGGAACACTGAGGCGCGCCAGGCCCAGATGGTTGCCGACGACCTCGACGCGCTGTTATCCGGGGGGACGCCGGCCCACATCGTCAACCCGGAGGTGCTAACGCCATGAGGTTCGTCGACTACGCGGAGACCGCGGTCCTGGCCGCGGCCAAGGACATGCTGCGGCGCGGCCTGGTCGAGGGCACCGCGGGCAACATCTCGGCCCGCCGCGAGGACGGGAATCTGGTCATCACCCCCTCGTCGGTCGACTACGCCGACATGACGCTCGACGACCTGGTAATGGTCGACCCCGACGGCACGGTGCTGCAGGCCTCCGACGGCCGGTCGCCGTCGAGCGAGATGAAGCTGCACCTGGCCTGCTACCGGGCGTTCGACGACATCGGCAGCGTCATCCACAGCCACCCGGTGTGGGCGACCATGTTCGCGATCGCCCACCAGCCGATTCCGGCCTGCATCGACGAGTTCGCCATCTACTGCGGCGGCGACATCCGCTGTAGCGAATACGCGGCGTCGGCCACGCCCGAGGTCGGTACCAACGCGGTCAAGGCGCTGGAAGGCCGGGCCGCGGCGCTGATCGCCAACCACGGCCTGGTGGCTGTCGGCCCGCGGCCGGACAAGGCCCTGCACGTCACCGCGCTGGTGGAGCGCACTGCTCAAATCGTCTGGGGGGCAAAGGCTCTCGGCGGTCCGGTGCCGATCCCCGACGACGTGAACGCCAACTTCGCCGGCGTGTACGGGTACCTTCGCGCCAACCCGAGATAGGCTGGCGTCGCTCAGTTCAGGCTGATCGGCAGGGAGTCGTAGACCGTCATGTTGTTGGAAAGGTCGGGCAGCGTCATCGTCGGCTCGCCAATCTCGATCGCGTTGGCGTTCAACAAGATCTCGTCGAGCGCGGCCCTGATTTCCGCCCGGGCAAGCATCGCGCCCAGACAGTGATGGGCGCCGCCTCCGCCGAATGACTGGTGGGGATTGGGATCACGGCGAATGTCGAATTGATACGGATTTTCGAAGACATCCTCGTCGCGATTGGCGGACCGCAACATCGTCACCACGCGAGCACCCTCTGGGACCAGCGTGTCGCCGAAAGTCACGTCCCGGGTTGCTCCGCGCACCCAGAACATGATCGGCGTGGAGTATCGGATCACTTCTTCGACTGCCGTGCTCCGCGCGTCCGGATCGGACCGGTAGATCTCGATCTGGTCCGGGCTGGCGACAAAGGCCCGGATCCCGTCGCACAGTGCATTCCGAGTAGTGTCGGCGCCGGCCAACCCGAGAACGAAGAAGAAGATCTCCAGCTCGTTGGAAGGCAGCAAAAAACTCTCCCCCGACTCGGCGGCAATCTCGGTCGTGCACAACGCACTCCAGATGTCGTCGACGGGATGTTCACGCTTCTGCGCCGTCAGCCTGCTGGCGTACTCAAACAACTCGACGAAGGGCAATACGTCGTCGCCGTCGGGGACAGCAAGCTGCGCCCCGGCGGTCTTCAATACTGTTTCGATCAAATGGAATACGTGCGACCGGTCGGCCTCCGGAATTCCGACGATGTCGCCGATCACCGACATCGGCAATCCCGCCGCCAGGTCGACGAACTCACCGCCCCCGGATGCGAGTAGGGCGCCGGCCATTGTCCTGGCCCGCTGGCGGATTCCGTCCTCGAGCTTCGCCACCGCCCGCGGGGTGAACGCGCGCGAGATGACCTTGCGGCGGATGGTGTGATCCGGCGGATCCAGACTCACCAGGGCCGGATAGGCGTCGAACAGCGGCACGTCCTGGATCAATGGTCCACGAGTCGCGGTGAATAATTCAGAGTCGCGGTGCACTCGCGCGACATCGCTGTGCTTCGTACACACCCAAAACTCCCGGCCTACTGCAGATTTCACATCATCGGTGAGCTGCTGGTGAAACACAGGCGTGCGGGCGCGTAGTGCGGCGAACAGTTCCTCAGGAAATCGCGACGCCCAGATCGTCGGCTCGGCGAGGTCGATCAGCGTATCCGTCACGACGCGGTCCCCCCTGATTCGCTACGCAAACCAGCGAGGATCAGACGCAACCCGTCCCCAAACGCGCGATCACCCGGCCCGTCGGTCTGGCGGATCTGCGCAAGCTGCACCGAACCGAGCAGGTGGATATACAACGCCGCATGCGCCGTCTCGAAATCGGCTGCCTGCAAACCGGATTCGCGCAGGATACGGCGAGAGGCGCGATCCAGCTCAGTGGCCGCAGGGGTGTGCGGATACTCCTGGAGCAAGATCGCAATGCCCGGTACCTCGACCAATACCTTCCAGGCGTTCGCATAAAGCTCAAGCAAGCGCGACTCCCAGTGCCCCTCACGCGGCACCTCGATCTGAGCGAGCACCGACTCGATCAGCAGATCAAGCAGCTCCCGCTTGTCCCGAACGTGGTAGTAGACCGAGGAGGGGGCGGTGCCTGCCTCCGCCGCGAGTTCCCGGATGGTGACCCGGTTGACGCCGACCCGCTTCGCCAATCGCAGCAGGTGTTTCGTCAGGTGCGCCTGGTCCAGCGCTCCGTAGCGCAGTACCGGCGCACCAGAGTTGATCCGCATGCCGCCGCCCCTTTCTCGAACAATGATCGAATTCGAACAGTGATCTGATTAGAACAGCGTTCGAGATGAGCTGTCAACGGTTACGGTGAGGCATGGCGCGATACCAGGTTGTCCAGTGGTCAACCGGCAACATCGGCACGCGAGCACTCGGCATATTGCTCGACCGCGACGACTTCGACGTGGTGGGCGTCCACGCATTCAGCGGGGACAAGGTGGGGCGCGACGCGGGGGTACTCGCGGACCGGTCGCCGACCGGGGTCCCCGCGACCAGCGATGTGGACGCGTTGCTCGACCTTGCGCCCGACTGCGTGAACTACATGCCGCGCGCCATCGACTACGACCTGGTGGCCGGGATGCTGCGCCGCGGCATCAACGTGGTCACCACGGGAGACTTCCTGACCGGCACCCATCACCCGGTGGAACTCCCGATGCTCGAGGAAGCGGCGCAACAGGGAGGAGCGACGTTCCTGGGAACCGGATTCGAGCCGGGCTTCATCAACGTCGTCGCCGGATTCCTCACCGGCGCTTGCCCACGGGTGCGCAGCGTCACGCTCGTGGAAACGCTGGACTGCACAACCTATCCCGTGCAGGACGTGTGGAAGGTGCTCGGATTCGGTAAACCGCCCCGAGAGCCGGTGACGCACCTCGACCCGGCCAAGCAACGATACGGCCTGGGCTACTTCGAGACGCTGGACATGATCGCCACGATGCTGGGTACCGAGCTCGACTCCAAGGAGGCATTCGTCGAACCGGCCGTGCTGACCCGGGATCTGAATCTGGGCTGGGTAGACTACGCGGCCGGCACCGCCGGGGGCCAACGCCGCACTTACCGTGGCTATCGCGGCGGCCGCCCGGTGGTCGAGCTGGCCATCTGCTGGACCATGAGCGACGACGCGCTCGACCCAAAATGGCCCGACCCCAAGGGTTTCAGCGTGATGATCGAAGGCGATCCATATGTCGATGCGACGATCCGGTTCGGCAGACCCGGCGAGGACGTGATGACCGTGTTGATGGACAGCACCGCCGTCGCGGCGGTCAACGCCATCCCGTTCGTCTGCGAGGCACGACCGGGCGTCATCACCCCGATTGACCTCCCGATCACCGGATCCCCGGGTGCGTTGACCTAGTCGACACGACCGCGCCAGTCGCGCGGCGAGACGCCGTGTGTCCGGGTGAACCGACGGCTGAAATAGCTGGGGTCCAAAACCCCTACCCTCCTGGCGATCTCGGCGACCGGAAGATCGGTCTCCTCCAGCATGGTGCGTGCTTCGGCCATTCGGCGTTCGATGATCCACTCTTGGACGGTGCGCCCGGTGCGGCGGCGCACCACGGTGGTCAGGTGTCCGGGCGTCATGCCCACCTCGTGTGCCACATCGCGCAGCGACAATGGCTCGCCAAGCCGGCGGTCGATGATCGCAAAGACGTCGGCGAGCAACGGTTCGCCGCTGCGCCTCAGGTCGTCGACGACATCGGGTTCGGCCAATCGCGCGACATCGATCAGCAGCAGCGTGAGGTGCGCCAGCGCGGCCTGTTGGTAGCCGCCGCGACGCTCGGCCAGCTCCGTCTCGATCGACTCGATCGCGGAATTCCAGTTCAGTCGGCGGGATTTCGGCAACTCCAGCCGCAACAGCCCGCCCGAGTGCCCGTGCAGAAACGGGAACAACAGCGGATGCGTCCGCCACGTCGGCCACGGCGATCGTGCATCCTCCCCCAGGGCCGCCGGGTCGAACAACACTCCGACGCCGTCCTCGAGGTCGACGAGGGCTGACGGATCGAGCACCTCGCCGGCGGCCACCACATACACCGCGCCGGCCGCGGGTCGGTACCACAGCGCCGGAAAGTCGTGAATGTGGCGGCCCCGGTTGCTCACCTGTTCGCCACGCCGGATCACCGCCAGCGGGGGCGTGTGTGGATCGGTCCGGTACTGGTACACCGGCACTCCACGCTGGTGACGAATCAGGCGGGTCGGCGTGGTCATGAGCCTAAGATAGTCCAAGTCTGACCGAGGATCACTCAAACATCTTCGGCTGCAGCGGTAGATGATGTTTAATATGACCAAAAATCATCTGCATCATCGCCATGACTACCTGCCTGGCGCCCAGTATGACGCGCTGCTGCCCGCCTACGACATGATGTCGCGGGTGATGGGCATCGCCAAGGTCCATCGGACGCTGATCGAGCAGGCCGACGTCGCCGACGGCCACCGCGTCCTCGAAATCGGCAGCGGGACCGGCAATCTGACGTTGCGCACCAAGGGCTCTCATCCCGGAGCCGACGTCATCGGCGTCGACCCCGACCCCCTGGCGTTGACCCGAGCCCAGCGAAAGCTGAACGGCGAGTCCGGGATTCGCTTCGACCATGGCTACGCGCAAAAGCTGCCGTACGCCGACGGCGAGTTTGACCGGGTGCTCTCGTCGCTGATGCTGCACCATCTCGACAGCGACGCGAAGGCAGCCGCACTGGCCGAAGCCTTCCGGGTGTTGCGGCCCGGCGGTCGACTGCACCTCGTCGACATCGACCCGGACGTGACCGCGCACGGCGGGCCCCTCGCACGGTTCTTCGCACGCCGCCGTCACGCCGCCGCGCACTTCGGCGACTCGATCCCGCAACTGCTGGGCGCGGCGGGATTCGACTACGCCGAGGTCGGCAGTCGACGTCATCCCGTCATCGGGCGCCTGGTGTTCTTTTCCGCCACCCGCCCGGCCTAACGCTGGTCGAACGCCACCTTGACGGCACCGCTGGCACCCTGATCCGCGATGGCCAGGAAGGCCTCGCGCCACTGCTCGAGCCGGAACGTGTGAGTCAGCATGGGACGCAGATCAATTCGGCCGTCGACCACCAGGTCGAGGTAGTGCGCTATCGCGTGCTGGCGGTGCCCGTCGACTTCCTCGACGCCGAACGCGTTGCTGCCGACCAGCGCGATCTCCTTGAAGTACAGCGGGCTCCACTCCCAGCGCCCCGGCGCGTGCACGCCCGCCTTCACCAGGGTTCCCCGCGCGACCAGCACCCGGACTCCGACTTCGAATGTCTCGGGCTTCCCGACGGTGTCGTAGACGACGTCGACCGCGCCCGGGTACGCCATCGGCAGGCCCTGCAGCGGCTGCCACAACCGGCCGCCGGCCCACTTCACCACCTCTTCGATGACGGCCAGCCGGGGCTCGTGTGCCAGCACCAGGTCCGCCCCGAACCGGCGGGCCAGCTCGGCCTGGGCCTCGAACCGGGCCACTACCGCCACCGCCACGTCGGGGTAGAGCGCTCGCAGAATTGTCAACGCGCACAACCCCAGTGAGCCCGCGCCGTAGATCAGGACGCGGCCCGATCGCGGCGGCGGATGCCGGGTGACGGCATGGAGCGAGACCGAGAACGGGTCGGCGAACACCGCCAGCTCGTCGGGCACCGCATCGGGCACCGGGTAGAGCATGCCGTCATGGGCCGGCATCAGCTCGGCGTAGCCGCCGGTCACGTCGGCCGAAACGCCGGTGTGAATGCCGGGTTTGATGTCGCCGTCGCAGAAGCTCCAGCACAAGCTGAAGTCACCGGTCTGGCAGGCCGGGCAAGGCGGGTCGATCCCCCGCGGCCCGCACGACAGCCACGGGTTGAGCACCACCCGCTGGCCGGCCTCCAGACCGCGGGCCTTGGGCCCCAGCGCGACCACGTCGGCGACCACCTCGTGGCCCATGACCTGTGGAAATGAGCAGAACGCCGCCAGCGCGTTGTCGGCGTCGCCCTCGCCGAAGTCCAGCAGGATCTGCTTGGAGTCCGATCCGCAGATGCCGGTCAGCCGGGGCCGGGTGATCACCCAATCGTCGTGCAGCAGTGCGGGATCGGGAACCTGGCGTAGCCCCACCGGACTGTGGGTCAGGGCATTGTCCGGGCCCGCTTGCGGTTCGGGAGGCACCCCGAAGACCAGTGCTCTCATCGTGATGCCATCCCGGCCGCGCCGGCGATATAGGCGTCGATGTCGGCGTTCTTGGCGTCGACGACCGGCTTCAGGTCCGGAAGGTAATGCTCGAATCGGTCGGTGCCCAGCGCGGTGACGATGCCGTCGGCCACCTCGTCTGCGGGCACCTTCGGCCCCTGATAGAGCGGATCCTCGCTGCCGGGCTGGTCCCAGATCTCGGTGTCGACGGGCCCTGGCTGGATCAGCTTCACCGCGACACCGGTGCCGTGCAGGTCGACGGCCATCGACTCACTCCACCCGCACAACGCGAATTTGCTGGCACAGTATGCGGTTTCGTGAACAATGCCCAGCCGCCCACCGACGCTGGACACGTTGACGATCGTCCCGCTTCGACGCTCGAGCATCCGGGGCAGCACCGTCAGCGTCAGCCGCATCGGGGCGAAGAAGTTGACCCGCATCACCGTCTCGACCTCGGCCGGGTCCAGTGCCTCGACCGCGCGGCGTTTCGGCACCGCGGCGTTGTTCACCAGAATGTCGATGCCGCCGAGGTCGTCCCAGGCTCGCGACCCGAGCCGGCCGACCGCGGCGTCGTCACCCAGGTCGACAACCCACATCGTCGAGGCCGGCGAGGTTCGGCGACAGTCGGCCAGCACCTCCGCCAGGCGCTCGGTGCGGCGGGCAACCAGCCCCACCACCGCGCCCTCGCCCGCCAATCGCCGCGCCAGCGCGGCCCCGATACCCGAGGACGCCCCGGTGATGACCACTCGTTTGCCGGGCACCTCGAATTCCATGCTCACAGCGTCGCGGGAATGACTTCGGTTGACATGCGTTTGAGCAATATGCCTGCACAAGCGGCCATTAGGCCACATGGTAGGCTCGTTATATTGGCTAAGTAATCACCTGGATGTGCTGCGAAGGGATGGCGATGACACGCACCGACGACGACACCTGGGACCTGGCCTCGAGCGTCGGCGCGACCGCGACCATGGTCGCCTCGGCCCGGGCGATGGCCAGCAAAGTCGACAGCCCACTGATCAACGATCCCTACGCCGAGCCGCTGGTGCGCGCGGTCGGCGTCGACCTGTTCACCAAGTTGGCCACGGGCGAGCTGTCCCCCGCCGACCTCGAGGACGACAGCGACGGCGCACCCGCCGGCGTCCAGCGGATGACCGACAACATGGCGGTCCGCACGAAGTTCTTCGACGAGTTCTTCCTCGACGCCACCAACTCGGGCATCAAGCAGGCGGTGATCCTGGCGTCCGGGCTGGACGCGCGGGCCTACCGGCTGCCCTGGCCCGACGGCACCACGGTGTACGAAATCGACCAGCCACAGGTCATCGAGTTCAAATCCCGCACCCTGGCCGAGCTGGGCGCCCAACCCACCGCGCACCGGCGCGCGGTCGCGATTGACCTGCGAGACGACTGGCCGGCCGCACTACGGGCCGCGGGTTTCGACCCGGCCCAGCCCAGCGCGTGGAGCGCCGAAGGACTGCTGGGCTACCTGCCGCCCGAGGCGCAGGACAAGCTGCTGGACACCATCACCGAGCTCAGCGCGCCGGGCAGCCGGATCGCCACCGAGAGCGGGCCCTCCCGCGGCAAGGATCACGAGGAGCGGATCAAAGACCGCATGCGCACCGTGTCGCAGCGCTGGCGCAAGCACGGGCTCGACCTGGACATGACGCAGCTGGTGTATTTCGGCGATCGCAACGAGGCGTCACCCTACCTGTCCGATCGCGGCTGGGAGATGGGCGGCAGCACCATCCGAGAGTTGTTCGCCGCCAACGGACTTCCGCCCATCATCGAGGATGATTTGCCGTTCGCCGATCGTCTGTATGTCAGCGGCACACTGACCGACAAGAAATAGGAGCCGTAGATGCCACGTACCCACGACGACAGCTGGGATCTGGCCTCGAGCGTGGGCGCCACCGCGACCATGGTGGCCACATCGCGCGCGATGGCCTCGCGCGGACCCGAGCCACTGCTCGACGACCCGTTCGCCGAGCCGCTGGTGCGCGCGGTGGGGCTGGCACCGTTCGTCCGCATCCTGGACGGCGACCTCAGCTTCGAAGACGATGCAATGTTGAACCGCAAGACCCGTACCGAGCAGATGGCGGTGCGCACAAGGTTTTTCGACGACTATTTCACCAGCGCCGCCAACTCCGGGGTGCGCCAGGCGGTGATCCTGGCGTCGGGTCTCGACACCAGGGGCTACCGGCTGCCGTGGGGCGACGGCGTGGTGGTCTACGAGATCGACCAGCCCGAAGTGATCGAGTTCAAAACCCGCACACTGGCCGGCCTCGGGGCCGAGCCGACCGCAGAACTGCGAACCGTCGCGATCGATCTGCGTGACGATTGGCCGGCTGCCCTGCGCGCCAAGGGTTTCGACACCGCCCAGCCGACGGCGTGGAGCGCGGAGGGCCTGCTGCCCTACCTGCCCGCCGACGCCCAGGACCGGCTGTTCGACAACATCACCGCGCTGAGCGCGCCCGGCAGCCAACTGGCCACCGAGCACGTCCCCGACCCGAATGCGTTCACCGACGAGCGGCTCAAACAGATCAGCGAGCGGTGGCGCAGCTTTGGTTTCGACCTCGACGCGGAGGATCTCTTCTACATCGGCGACCGCGCCGTCGTGGTCGACTACCTCACCGAGCACGGCTGGCGGGTCGACGCGCATCCCGCGCGAGAGCTGTATGCTCGCAACGGTTTCGAATTCCCCGAGGAGTCGATGATGGAGGTCTTCGGTGAGCTCAGTTACGTGAATGCGACGCTGAAATGACCCGCACCGACGACGACAGCTGGGACCTGGCTTCCAGCGTGGGCGCCACCGCGACGATGGTTGCGGCGGCTCGCGTGATGGCGACCAAAGACCCCCAGGCATTGATCAACGATCCGTTCGCCGAGCCGTTAGTCCGGGCCGTCGGCTTGGACTTCTTCGTCAAGATGATCGACGGCGACATCAACGCCTCACTGTTTCCCAATTCGTCGCCCGAACGGATGCAGGCAATCGTCGACGGGATGGGATTGCGCACCAAGTACTTCGACGACTATCTGCTGAACGCGGTCCGTGGCGGCGTGCGGCAGGTGGTGATCCTGGCATCCGGACTGGACGCCCGCGCCTACCGGCTGCCCTGGCCCAACGGCACCACGGTCTACGAGATCGACCAGCCACAGGTGATCGAATTCAAGACCCGCACGCTCGCCGAATTGGGCGCCGAACCCACCGCGACGCGTCGCACGGTGTCGATCGACTTGCGCTACGACTGGCCGGCCGCGCTACTCGAGGCGGGGCTGGACACCGCCGCGCCGACGGCCTGGCTGGTCGAGGGCCTGTTGATCTACCTGCCGCCCGAGGCCCAGGATCGGTTGTTCGACAACATCACCGCGCTGAGCGCACCGGGTAGCGCAGTCGCGACCGAATACGTGCCGGGAATCATCGATTTCGACGAAGACCGGGCCCGAGAAATGTCGGCGCCATTTCGCGAGCAGGGTGTCGACATCGACATGCCCTCGCTGATCTACGCGGGACAACGCAACCACGTCGCGGAATACCTGCGCGACAAGTCGTGGGACGTCACCGACACGTCGCGGACCGATCTGTTCGCCGCCAACGGCCGCGTCATTCCCGAGCCCGACAACGACGATCCGCTGGGCGAGATCATCTACATCAGCGCAACGCTGAAGGGTGAGAAGCTGACCGTCTAGTAGCGGGACTGACCCACCCACAGCACGCTGGCGCCGGTCAGCGACCGCTCGGCCTGCTCGACGATGCCGGCCACTGACCGAGTGATCAACGCGCCCAACGCATCCGGCAGCGATGCCGCCGCGGGCTGCGACGACGGCCGCGGCCGCAGGTAGTCCCACACCGACGAACCCGGGTAGCTGACCAGGCGGACCTTGTCGTCTTCGTCCAGGCCGGCCAGCACTTTGGCCTTACGCACCGCGGTGCGCAGGCCGCCGAGCTCGTCGACCAGACCGTGCTCGAGCGCGTCGGCACCGGTCCACACCCGGCCCCGCGCAACCGCGTCGACCGCCTCGACAGTCATGTTGCGGCCGTCGGCAACGCGCTCGACGAAGTCGGTGTAGAACAGGTCGGCCTCGGCCTCGACCTGCGCCTGTTGCTCGGGGGTGAACGGTGCATTCATCGACCAAGCGTCGGCATTGGCGTTGGTGCGCACCGCATCCGAGCCCACACCCAGCCGATCCTTCAGGTCACGGGCGATCAGCTTGCCTGTGATAACCCCGATCGACCCCGTGATCGTGCCGGGGTTGGCCACGATCGCGTCGGCGCACATCGAGACGTAGTAGCCGCCGGAAGCGGCGACCGCCCCCATCGACACGACCACCGGTTTGCCGTGCTCGCGGGCTTTCTTGACTTCCCGCCAGATGGTTTCCGATGCGGTGACCGAGCCACCGGGCGAGTCGACCCGCACCACGATCGCGGACACCGAATCGTCGTGTGCCGCTTCGCGCAAGGCCGCCGCGATGGTGTCGCCGCCGGCGTTGGACGAGCCGAGCGGCACCCGCGAACCGCCCCGTCCGCTGACGATCGGGCCGGCGACGGTGACCACGGCGATCGTCGCCTTGGGCCCGCGTCCCGGTATCGACGGCCCGCCCGGGCCGGTCGCCCGCGAATACCGGCTGACGAACAGCCGCGGCGGGGCGTCGTCGCCGTCGGCATCACCGGATTCCGGCGAAACACCCTCGGCGCCAACCAGTTCGGCGATACGCGCGTATGCCTCGTCACGGAACCCGACGCGGTCGATCAGCTTCGATTCGACGGCGACGTCACGCAGCAGTGGCGCGCGATCGGCCAGGTCGTCGAGGCTGTCCTGGTCGATGTTGCGTGACTTCGCGATCGCCTGCCATACCTGCCCGCGCAGGCTTTCCAGCAGCCGGGTGTCGGCTTCTCGGTGAGCGTCGGTGTAGTGGTCCTGCGTGAAAAGGTTTGCCGCCGACTTGTATTCGCCGCGTGCGACGAACTGCGCCTCGATGCCGGCCTTGTCCAGCGCGTCCCGCAGGAATAGGGCGTTGGTCGCGAATCCGATCAGCCCGACCGTCCCCGACGGCTGCATCCACACCTCGCCGAAGGCCGATGCCAGGTAATACGACAGCGTGCCGGGATACGTCTCGGCCCATGCCAGTGACGGCTTCACCGCGGTGAACGCGGCGATCGCCTCGCGCAATTCCTGCACCGGCCCCGCCGGGGCCGCGGTCAGCTGGACGCGTGCGATCAGCCCGGCCACGCGGGGGTCCTCGGCGGCCCGATGCAGCGCCGCGACGGCTTCGCGCAACACCAGCGGCCGGCCGCCGCCGGTGATGATCGCCAGCGGGTCCAGACCGCTGGTTTCCGGCGGTGCCGCCCGCAGGTCGAGCTCGAGCACGCAGCCGTTGGGAACACCGTGGTGGCGGGCGGTGTCCACTCGGCGGGCCAACGCGCGAACGTCGTCGATACCCGGCGGATCAGGCAGGAAAGAGAACATGTCACGAGCCTACCGATGGCCCACGATGTCGCCCGGCCGTACGGTGGCTGCGTGCGCTTCTCCATATCGATCCACCAACTCGATTCGACCGGATTCGACGCGGTCGGCGTGCGTGATTACCTGGCTCGCGCCGAGGAACTCGGCTTCGAAGGCGCCTGGACGATGGAGCAGACCATCGGACCAGCACCGATGATCGCGCCGCTGGAGATGTTGGCGTATGCGGCCGCCTGCACGGAGCGGCTGCGGCTGGGGGTGGCCGTCCTGGTCTCGTCATTGCACGACCCGCTGCAACTGGCATCGTCGATCACGGCGGTGGACCGGCTCAGCCACGGCCGGCTGGAGGTCGGGGTGGCACCCGGTGGCGGCAGGCGTCAGTTCGCCGCATTCGGGGTGAATGCCGACACGTTCATCAGTAGCTTCACCGAGGGACTGGAGCTGATGAAGGTGGCCTGGTCCGACGAGCCGCGCGTGACGTTCGACGGCCGATTCCGTCAGGTCGACGGTCTGCCGATCATGCCCAAACCGATGCAGCGGCCGCACCCGCCGATCTGGTTCGGCGGTCAGGCGCCCAAGGCATTGGCCCGCGCGGTGCGCCACGGCGATGCGTTTCTCGGTGCGGGCTCGTCGACCACCGCAAAGTTCGTCGAGGCGGTGCAAGGCGTGCGGCATGAGCTCGACGTGCAGGGCAAAGACCCGGCTGCGTTTCCGATCGGCAAGCGGGTCTACTTGATGATCGACGACGACCCGACCCGTGCGCGGGGGCGCGTGCTGGAAGGGCTGCATCGCATTTACGGCGGGATGCCCGGTATCGAGGACGTCCCGGTGTGCGGCACGGTCGACGACGTGGTCGCCGGCGTGCGCGCCGTGATCGACGCGGGTGCCGAGACGATTCTGCTCAACCCCGTCGGTGGCACGGTCGCGGAGGATCGCGAGCAGATGGAACGCCTTGCCGCAGAGGTCATTCCACAGTTGAGCTGAGCGCACCGTCTGAGCGGGTCTGCTGACGAAGCCGGCGCTGTCTGAGGTGGCTCTCTTTTTTCGTTTTGTGACCACGGGCGATATCACCGACTGGGGTGATATCGCATATGAGCACGATTTCGAAAAAGAGTGGCGCCCCAGAGACGGTGCTGCTGTGACTCGTGGGGCCTAACCCCCGCGGGCGCACGCCGTCTGCCACTTTGTTTTCGCTCGAAGGCGGGCACATCCCGGTATAACAATCTCATGGTCAGCAAAGTCGCTGCGTCACCGGATCTCATCGAAGGCCACGCCGACGAAGGCTACGGCAAGGTCGCCGACGCATTCCGCGCAAACTTCGCCGCGCACAGCGAAATCGGCGCTGCGGTCGCCGTCTACCGCGACGGTGTCAAAGTGGTCGACATGTGGGGCGGCTACCGCAACGGCTTCACCAAGGAACCGTGGCAGCACGACACCATGGTCAACGTCTTTTCGACGACGAAAGGTGTTGCCGCCCTTGCCATAGCCGCGGCCGTATCCCGCGGCTTGTTCGACTACGACGACAAGGTCGTCGACCACTGGCCCGAATTCGCCCAAGCCGGCAAAGACGAAGTCACCATCAGGCAACTGCTCGCCCACCAGGCCGGACTGTGCGCGCTGAAGCCGGTGCCAACTGTGCAAGACGTCGCCGACCCGGCGCGGTTCTCGGGGATGCTCGCGGCACAGAAGCCGGCATGGCCGCCGGGCAGCGGCCATGGGTATCACGCGATCACGCTGGGCTGGTACGAATCCGAGCTCATTCGTCGCACCGACCCTGCCAGCCGCACGCTGGGCCGGTTCTTCGCGGACGAAGTTGCCGGCCCGCTCGGGTTGGATTTCTTTATCGGGCTTCCGGATTCAGTGTCCCGCGAGCGGGTGGCGCACGTACACAACTGGTCACGCGCGCAGTCCCTGCTGCATCTGAATGTCATGCCGGCGGCGCTGGTGGCCGCGTCGTTCAACCCGTTCGGGCTGCTCGCTCGCGCCGGCTCGCTTCCGCGCAACGTGGTGCCGTGGAACGGCGACTACAACCGCGACGACGTCCGTGCCATCGAGATCCCGTCGGCCAACGGAATCGGGACGGCCAACGCCGTTGCCAAGCTTTACGGCAGCGCCGCGGTCGGAGATGCTGCGCTCGGTCTGACACCGGACGTGCGCGAGGAACTCATCGCTCAGCCCACCGCGCCCAGCCACGGGCTGCGCGACCGGGTACTGCGCGTCGACGTGGTCTACTCGCTGGGGCTATCGAAGCCGGGAACGTTGTGCGAGTTCGGATCGTCGGACAACGCCTTCGGCACACCGGGTTTCGGCGGATCGTTTGGCTTCGCCGACCCCGATACCGGGATCGGCTTCGCCTACGTGATGAACCGGCTGGGCTTTCACCTGTGCAGCGATCCGCGAGAGCTCACGCTACGAGAGGCCCTGTTCCGCGACGTGCTGGGCGCACGACCGCAGACGTAGCGAGCTGTCTTACAGCTCGGTCGCCGAACCGCCTGCCGCGGTGATCTTCTCGCGTGCGCTGCCGCTGAACTTGTGCGCGGTGACGTCGACCTTGACGGCCAGCTTGCCGTCGCCGAGGACCTTGACCAGAGTGTTCTTGCGAACCGCTCCCTTGGCCACCAGCTCGTCCAGCCCGATCGAACCGCCCTTGGGGAACAGCCGATTGATGTCGCCGACGTTGACGACTTCGTATTCGGTGCGGAACCGGTTACGGAAACCTTTCAGCTTGGGCAGCCGCATGTGAATCGGCATCTGACCACCCTCGAAGGTGGCCGGCACGTTCTTGCGAGCCTTCGTTCCCTTGGTTCCTCGACCCGCGGTCTTACCCTTGGAGCCTTCACCGCGACCCACCCGGGTGCGCTTGGTCTTCGACCCGGGCGCGGGGCGCAGGTCGTGCAGTTTGATGGTCACTTCTTGCTGCCTCCCTCGACCGGCTCGACCTCAACGAGGTGGTGGACGGCCTTGATCAGTCCGCGGGTCTGCGCGTTATCGTCGCGGACCACCGATTGACGGATCTTCCGAAGTCCCAGTGTGCGAAGGCTTTCCCGCTGCGTCCAGCGAGCGCCGATGATGCCCCGGACCTGGGTAATTTTGAGTTGCGACATGATTACGCGCTTCCTTCACGAGCGGCGCTGGCGGCCAGCGCCTCGCTTTCGCGGCGGGCGCGCAACATGCCGGCCGGCGCCACATCCTCGAGCGGCAGCCCGCGTCGCGCGGCAACCTCTTCGGGACGCTGCAACATCTTGAGCGCCGCGACCGTCGCGTGCACGACGTTGATCGCGTTGTCGCTACCCAGCGATTTGGCCAGAATGTCGCGCACGCCGGCGCATTCCAGCACCGCACGCGCCGCGCCACCGGCGATCACACCGGTACCGGGGCTGGCCGGACGCAGCAGCACAACGCCTGCCGCGGCCTCGCCCTGGACGGGGTGGACGATGGTCCCGCCGATCAGCGGGACGCGGAAGAATCCCTTGCGGGCCTCCTCGACACCCTTGGCGATGGCCGCCGGAACTTCCTTGGCCTTGCCGTAGCCGACACCGACCATGCCGTTGCCGTCGCCGACGATGACCAGTGCGGTGAAGCTGAAGCGCCGACCACCCTTGACCACCTTGGAGACTCGGTTGATCGTGACAACCCGCTCCAGGTAGTTGCTCTTGTCGCCGTCACGGTCCCGACCGCCGCGGCCGCCACCATCGCGGCGGCCCCGGTTGTCACGCGAGTCGCGACGGTCGTCGCGGCCCTCGTTGGTCGGGCCGGCCGTTCCAGCCGGTTGCTCCGCCATTATGCGGTCCTTCCAAAGTCGTTAATTGCCATCAGAATTCCAACCCACCCTCGCGAGCGGCATCGGCCAGCGCCGCGATCCGTCCGCCGTAGGTGTAGCCACCACGGTCGAACACCACGGTGTTGATGCCAGCGGCCTTGGCCCGCTCAGCGATCAACTGACCGACCCGGACGCTGTGGGCCTTCTTGTCGCCGTCCACGCCGCGCACGTCCGCCTCGATCGACGAAGCGGCGGCCACGGTCGTGCCGTTCAGGTCGTTGACCAACTGCACGTGGATGTGCCGCGACGAGCGGTGCACCACCAGGCGCGGACGCTCCGCCGTGCCCGAAATCTTCTTGCGCAGCCGCGCGTGACGACGCAGCCGCTGCCTGCGCCGAACGGCAGAGACGTTCTGCCCGGACGGCTTCTGCGCGGTACCAGCTTGTGATTGCGCCATGACTACTTACCTGTCTTTCCGACCTTGCGGCGGATCTGCTCGCCTTCGTAGCGAATTCCCTTGCCCTTATAGGGATCGCTCTTGCGGAGACGGCGGATATTGGCCGCGATCTGGCCGACCTTTTGCTTGTCGATGCCCGAGATCGAGAACTTGGTGGGCGACTCGACCGCGAACGTCACGCCCTCGGGCGCGGTGATCAGCACCGGGTGGCTGTAGCCCAGGGCGAACTCGAGGTTGCTGCCCTTGGCCTGCACGCGGTAACCGACGCCGAAGATCTCCATCTTGATCGTGTAGCCCTCCGTGACACCGGTGACCAGGTTGGACACCAGGGTGCGGGACAGCCCGTGCAGCGACCGGTTGTGCCGGTCGTCATCCGGGCGAGTCACCACGATGGCGCCATCTTCGTTGCGCGCCACGGTGATCGGCTCGGAGACCTTCAAGTCCAGGGTGCCCTTGGGCCCCTTCACCGAGACCTGCTGGCCGTCGATGGACACCTCGACCCCGGATGGAACCAAAATCGGTTGCTTACCAATACGCGACATGTGTCAGTCCCCTCTCACCACACGTACGCGAGGACTTCGCCGCCCACGCCCTGTCTGGCTGCCTGACGGTCGGTGAGCAGGCCCGAGGAGGTCGAGATGATCGCCACGCCAAGGCCGCCGAGAACTCGCGGCAGGCTGGTCGACTTGGCGTACACCCGCAGACCGGGCTTGGAGACCCGGCGCAGGCCGGCGATGCTGCGCTCGCGGCTCGGCCCGTACTTGAGCTGAACGGTCAGCGCCTTACCGACGCGCGCATCTTCGGTGCGGTAGTCGGTGATGTAACCCTCCCGCTTGAGGATCTCGGCGATGTTGGCCTTGATCTTCGAGTGCGGCAGCGTCACCTCATCGTGGTACGCCGAATTGGCGTTGCGCAGACGCGTCAAAAAGTCTGCGATCGGATCCGTCATTGTCATGACAGCCGGTTCACCTTCCTCGCGGCGGTTCCCCTATCGGGGCCTGCCGCAACCATTTCCAATGGGTCAGTTGCTTGGTGCTGGGGTTACCAGCTGCTCTTCTGCACGCCGGGCAGTTCGCCCGCGTGCGCCATCTCGCGCAGGCAGATCCTGCACAGCCCGAACTTGCGGAACACCGCATGCGGACGGCCGCACTTGTTGCAGCGGGTGTAGGCGCGCACCGCGAACTTCGGCTTGCGCTGGCTCTTGTTGATCAGTGCTTTCTTCGCCATCAGATCAGTTCTCCTTGAACGGAAAGCCGAGAGCGCGCAGCAGCGCCCGGCCCTCGTCGTCGTTGGTCGCCGAGGTGACGACGGTGATGTCCATGCCACGGGGGCGGTCGATGTTGTCCACGTCGATCTCGTGGAACACCGACTGCTCGTTGAGGCCGAAGGTGTAGTTGCCCGAGCCGTCGAACTGCTTGGGCGACAATCCGCGGAAGTCGCGGATACGCGGCAGCGCGATCGACACGAGCCGGTCGAGGAACTCCCACATCCGGTCGCCACGCAGGGTGACCCGCGCGCCGATCGGCATGCCCTCGCGCAGCTTGAACTGGGCGATCGACTTGCGCGCCTTGCGGATCTCCGGACGCTGTCCGGTGATCAGCGCAAGGTCGCTGACGGCGCCGTTGATGAGCTTGGCGTCGCGGGCGGCGTCACCGACACCCATGTTGACCACGACCTTCACCACGCCCGGGATCTGCATGACGTTGGCGTAAGTGAACTCTTTGTTCAGAGCGTCACGGATCTCTTCGCGGTAGCGCGTCTTGAGCCGCGGCTGAACCTTCTCTGTCGTTGTCATGCCGAAATGTCCTTGCCGTTGCGCTTGGAGATGCGAACCCGCTTGCCGGACTCCTCGTCGACCCGGTAGCCGATCCGGGCGGGGTTACCGTCCGAGTCGACCACCATCACGTTCGACACGTGGATGGGCGCTTCTTGCGTGACGATCCCGCCCGACTGCGCGCCACGCTCGTTGGTCGAGACAGCGGTGTGCTTCTTGATCCGGTTGACGCCCTGGACCAGAACCTTGTTGCGGGCCGGGTACGCCTGGATCACTTTGCCTTTGGCGCCCTTGTCCTTACCCGAGATGACCAGGACGGTGTCGCCCTTGTGCACCTTCATTTACAGCACCTCCGGGGCCAGCGAGACGATCTTCATGAAGCGCTTCTCACGCAGTTCGCGGCCGACCGGCCCGAAGATGCGGGTTCCACGCGGGTCGTTGTCGGGCTTGATGATGACGGCCGCGTTCTCGTCGAACTTGATGTAGCTGCCGTCGGGGCGACGGCGCTCCTTGACGGTGCGCACGACGACGGCCTTGACCACGTCACCACGCTTGACGTTGCCGCCGGGAATGGCGTCCTTGACCGTCGCCACGATGACATCGCCAATGCCGGCGTAGCGCCGCGACGAGCCGCCGAGCACGCGGATGCACAAGATTTCCTTGGCACCCGTGTTGTCGGCCACCTTCAGCCGCGATTCCTGCTGAATCACTCGATCTCCTGACCTGGTTCACGTATGCACGCCCACGCGTAAACGAGCCGGTAGACATGGTCCACCAGACCGATCGAGCATGGTCTTCGTTGTCGAAAGGCACGCGGGGCTGACGGTGATGCTCAGATGCCAGCCGAGGTCTGCCCACGGCAACCCCTAGAGTCTAGGTGAAGACCTGCTCAGAGCAAAATTCCTGGTCTACCGCGGCCTGGACGGTCTGGGGCAAGCCGACGATGGCACCACCGGCGTCATCGATGGAGATTGGAGCCCCGAGGCGAGAGTTAGAAGGGCGGGGGCTGGTCGTCTTGGGCCGGGGGTGCGGGTCCGCATGAAACAGCTTGGTGCGCTTGCCGACGGCT
>NZ_LZLV01000107.1 GCF_001673405.1 Mycobacterium sp. 1245111.1
CGCCCACGGCCAGAAGGTGCAGACGGCAGGCAACAACATGTCGTCCACCGACTCCGCCGTCGGCTCCAGCTGGGCCTAACCCCAAACAACGCCAACACCGTTGGCGTTCAACATTATTCGAGGCGCCGGTAGCGCCCGCACCCTGCGGGCCTGCTGGCGTTTTCGTGTGCCGCCACCGCGATGTGGTCACAAATCGTAAAAAGGGATGTCGCCTCACGCGGTGGCCCGCACGCGGGCGGTACCAGTGGTACCGGCTAATCTGAAGGGCAACCCCGCGACAAGGAGCGTGCATGGAAGGCTTTGCCGGAAAAGTTGCCACCGTGACCGGCGCCGGCTCGGGAATCGGCCGCGCGCTGGCCCTCGAACTCGGCCGCTCGGGCGCCTCGCTGGCGATCAGCGACGTCGACCTCGACGGGCTGGCCACCACCGAAGAGCAACTCAAGGCGATCGGCGCTCCGGTCCGTAGCGACCGCCTCGACGTCACCGAGCGCGAGGCCTTCCAGATCTACGCCGACACCATCAAGGACCACTACGGCAAGGTCAACCAGATCTACAACAACGCCGGCATCGCGTTCTTCGGCGACATCGAGGTCACTCAGTTCAAAGAGATCGAACGGGTGATGGACGTCGACTTCTGGGGAGTTGTCAACGGCACCAAGGCTTTTCTGCCGCACTTGATCGCTTCCGGCGACGGCCACGTCGTCAACATCTCCAGCCTGTTCGGCCTGCTGTCGATAGCCGGCCAGGGCGCCTACAACTCGGCCAAATTCGCCGTGCGCGGTTTCACCGAAGCCCTGTGCCAGGAGATGCTGATCAACCGCCACCCGGTGAAGGTCACATCGGTGCACCCCGGCGGCATCAAGACCGCGATTGCCCGCAACGGCACCGCCGCCGAAGGGGTAGACCCCGAGAAAACGGCCAATCTGTTCGACAAGAGACTGGCCAGCACCACCCCGCAGCGCGCGGCCGAGATCATCTTGGACGGCGTCCGCAAGAACAAGCCGCGGGTGCTGGTCGGCCAGGACGCCGTGGTGCTGGACGCGATCGTGCGACTTACCGGCGGTGGCTACCAACGGTTCTTCGCGCCCGTCGTCGGGCGGATCAAGCCGCCGTCGCGCTAACGGCCGAGCGGGTGTTCGCTCAGCCAGGCGTCGGCCACCGCCTGCGGATCAGCTCCCGCGCCCACCTGGCGTCGCATGTCGACCAATGCGGCGGTGTCCAGCACGCCGGCCACCTCGTTGACCGCCAGTAACTGTCGAGTCGTCAACTCGTTGCGCCGGTAGAGCGGCACCACATTCTCGGCTTGCACCAGCGCCGACTTGCCGTCGGTGAGCACCACCAGGTCGCCGGGCACGTTCGGGTCGGCCGTGGTGGTCCAGGCCGCCGTCACCTCCCCCGATTTCACGGCCGCGAAAAGCGTTGCATCGTCTGCGAATTCACGACTCTGGGGTAGCCGGCAGTCGCCGACCGCCGACGGCGTCACCGCACCGGCCACCGACCCGACCGTCAGGCCGTCGCAGTGTTTGGTCAGCACGCCGAGTTCGCTTGCGCCCCAATCCTTCGACGTGGATCCCGCGATCGCCAACGCCGGCTTGTCCTCGGCGGCGGTGGTGTAGTCGCCGGCGGCGATGCCCTCCGGCAGTGCGCCGATCATCGCCTTGTACACCTGCGCATCGGACCGCACGGTGGCTCCGGGCTGGAACGTGCGCAGCACCCGGCCGGTGAGGCTGGGGACGACGACAAACGCCCCGGAGTCCAACTTGGACAACGGGTCTGGCGCTTGCTCGGTGCGAGCCGGAAAACCGTAGGATCGCAGCGCGCCGGTGTAGACATCAGCCAGCAGCGTCGACTCGACCCCGGCTCTGGATCCGACCACCAGCTCGGCCGGGCGCTGCGCGTGGTGACCGCATCCCGCCGCCGCCAGCGCGGCGGTCAGCGCCAGCGCCGCGAAGCGGCCGGTGTTCACTCCGCGTTATCTGCAGCGGCCGCGACGGCGGCGGCGACCGCCGGCTCGACCCGCGGATCCAGCGGGCTCGGAACGATCCGGTCCCGCGCCAAGTCGTCGACGGCGACGGAGTAAATCGCTTCGGCCGCAGCCATTTTCATCTCTTCGGTGATTCGGCGAGCGTGAGCGTCCAGTGCGCCACGGAACACGCCGGGGAAGGCCAGCACGTTGTTGATCTGGTTCGCGAAATCGCTGCGCCCGGTGGCGACAATCGCCGCATGCCGCGCCGCCACATCCGGGTGGACTTCCGGGTCGGGATTCGACAGCGCGAACACGATGCTCTTGGGCGCCATCGTCGCGATCAGTTCCTCCGGAACCACGCCGCCCGAGACACCGACGAAGACGTCCGCACCTTCGAGCGCCTCGACCATGCCGCCGACGCGCTCGAGCGGGTTGGTGCGTGCCGCGAGTTCGGCTTTGACCCCGTTCATGCCGGCCCGGTCGCGATGCAGAATGCCCTGCGAGTCGAGCACGATGATGTCCGAAATACCCTTGGCCTGAAGCAGATTGGCGCACGCAATGCCAGCCGCCCCGGCGCCGGAGACGACGACCCGCAGCTTGGTCATGTCGCGGTTGAGCACGGTCGCGGCGCCCATCAGCGCGGACAGCACCACGATCGCGGTGCCGTGCTGGTCGTCGTGCATCACCGGGCAGTCCAGCGCTTCGCTGACGCGGCGTTCGATCTCGAAACAGCGCGGCGCGGAGATGTCCTCGAGATTCACCGCACCGAACGTCGGGCGCAGCCGTATCAGCGTCTCGACGATCTCGTCGGGGTCTTTGGTGTCCAACACGATCGGGATGGCGTCCAGGCCGGCGAACTCCTTGAACAGCCCACACTTGCCTTCCATCACCGGCAGCGACGCGGCCGGCCCGATGTCGCCCAGCCCCAGCACCGCGCTGCCGTCGCTGACCACCGCCACCAGCCGCCCCGACCAGGTGTAGCGCGCGGCCAGCGTGTGATCGGCGGCGATCGCGCGGCTCACCTGTGCCACGCCCGGCGTGTACGCGATCGACAGCGCGCGCTGGCTGTCCAGCGACGTCGTCAGGCCGACGGAAAGCTTGCCCCCAGAGTGCGCGTCGAAGATCTCCGCATCGGTGATCGCGTCGTCATCCATGTGGGTCTGTATCGATTCAATCAACTCAGACACAGTGCCCAGCGTACTGACTACTCATTAGTAGCCCTAATCGACGATTGCCGCTGGACGGTTCAGATCAGGCCCAGCTCGGTGACCGCGCTGCGCTCGTCGGCGAGCTCGGCGGTCGACTTGTCGATCCGGCTGCGGGAGAAGTCGTTGATCTCCAGGCCTTGCACGATGCTCCAGTCGCCGCCCTTGGTGGTCACCGGGAACGACGAGATGAGGCCCTCGGGCACGCCGTAGGAGCCGTCGGAGTAGACGGCCATCGAGACCCAGTCGTCCTTGGGCGTGCCCAGCAGCCAGTCACGGGCCGCGTCGACGGTGGCCGACGCTGCCGAGGCGGCCGACGAGCTACCGCGGGCGTCGATGATCGCCGCGCCGCGCTTGGCGACGGTGGGGATGAACTCGTCGGCGATCCACTTCTCGTCGCCGACGACCTCCGCGGCGTTCTTGCCGTTGATCTCGGCGTGGAAGATGTCCGGGTACTGGGTGGCCGAGTGGTTGCCCCAGATGGTGACCTTCTTGATGTCGGTGACCTTGGCTCCGGTCTTCTTGGCCAGCTGCGAGATGGCCCGGTTATGGTCCAGGCGGGTCAGCGCGGAGAACCGCTCCTTGGGGATGTCGGGCGCGTTGTTCAGCGCGATCAGCGCGTTGGTGTTGGCCGGGTTACCAGTGACGCCGATGCGGATGTCGTCGGCGGCGACGGAGTTCAGCGCCTTGCCCTGCGCGGTGAAGATCGCGCCGTTGGCCTCCAGCAGGTCGCCGCGCTCCATGCCCGGTCCGCGCGGGCGGGCGCCGACGAGCAGCGCCAGGTTCACGCCGTCGAAGATCTTGTTCGGGTCGGCGCCGATCTGCACGCCCGACAACAGCGGGAACGCGCCGTCGTCAAGCTCCATCACCACACCCTCGAGGGCCTTCAGCGCGGGCTCGATCTCCAGCAGCCGCAGCTCGATCGGGCGGTCGGGGCCCAGCAGCGAGCCGCTGGCCAGGCGAAACAGCAGGCTGTAGCCGATCTGGCCGGCGGCACCGGTGACGGCAACCTTCAGGGGTGTAGTGCTCACGTCGTTGGCTCCTTAAGTGGAGTGTGGGGCAGCTTGATGCGCTATGCGTCGGGTCGAAACTAGCGCACCGCCGCAGGCGGAAAATCCCTACCCCGCCTCGGTGTGAGCTGCGCCATCCGCTGCCAGGCGCTCGCCATTTAACGCGCGTAGCATGACCGAGGCTTTATCGGATTCTCGCTGCAGATGGGAGGTTACGGATGCCTTCGTTTCGAGAACTACGCGATATCCCCGAGACACTGCGTCCACTGGCACGGCCCCAGCGGGACGAGCCTCCGCATCCGCAGCCCCCGCAGGAGGGTCTGACTGCCGACCAGGCGGTCGTGGACTGTGGGATCTACGTCAACGGCGAGCGGGTGCCCGGGACGTTCAGCTACGCCGAGGCTCGCGCGAAGGTCAGCGAGCTCCAGCTCAGCGGCCTGGGAGCCTTCGCCTGGATCGGCCTGCACGCACCGACCGAGCATCAGATGCAGGAGGTCGGCGAGGCGTTCGGCATGCATGAGCTGGCCATCGAGGACGCGGTCTGCGCCCACCAGCGGCCCAAGCTGGAGCGCTACGACGAGTCGCTGTTCCTGGTGCTCAAGACGCTGAACTACCTGCCGCACGAGTCCGCTCTGTCGGCCCCTGAAATCGTCGAGACCGGCGAAATCATGATCTTCGTCAATCGGGACGTGGTGGTGACCGTCCGCCACGGCGACCACGGGCGGCTGACAGACGTTCGTAAGCGAATGGACGCCGACCCCGAGCACATGCAGCTGGGGCCGTTCGCGGTGATGCACGCGATCGCCGACACGGTGGTGGACCACTACCTTGAGGTCACCGAGTCGATGGAACGCGACATCGACGCGATCGAGGAGGAGGCGTTCGCCCCCGAACACCGCACCCGGATCGAGCCGATCTATCAGATGAAGCGCGAGGTGGTCGAGCTACGTCGATCGGTCAACCCGCTGTCGGTGCCGTTCGCCCGGCTGCAGACCGAACACAAGGACCTGATCTCCAAGGAAGTGCGGCGCTATCTGCGTGACGTCGGCGACCACCACACCCACGCCGCCGACCAGATCGCCAGCTACGACGAGAACCTCAGCTCGCTGGTGCAGGCGGCGCTGGCCCGGGTCGAGATGCAGCAGAACACCGACATGCGCAAGATGTCGGCGTGGGCGGCGCTGCTGGCGATTCCGACGATGGTGGCAGGCATCTACGGGATGAACTTCGAGTACATGCCCGGGCTGAAGTGGCACTGGGGCTACCCGACGACCATCTTCGGCACCGCGGCGATCTGCATGCTGCTGTATCGCAACTTCCGGCGTAACGGCTGGTTGTAGCGCCTAACGCGGTTGCGCGGCAGGGCGATTGGGGTCCAGGACATCGACCCCGTCGCTGCGCCATGCCTCACGCATCGCGTCGGCGCCCTTCAACCGGACCCAGGCGGCCTCGGTCGCGGTGATCGGCGTCGCGGACAAAAAGCGCACCGGATCGCGGGGCGGGTCCAGCGGCAGGTCGGCAATGTCGCTCTCGCCCAACAGCACCGCGGTGAACGGTACCCGCGCGGAAGGATGCATCCAGAGCGGGCCGCCGAGGTCGACCAGCGCGTCGGTGGTCAGCACCACGCCCTCGACCGCCGGCGACGCCGCGACGATAGCCAGGCTGCGGGCCAACCCGGTGATCGCCTGCGTATTGCATAGGCGCAGAACGACTTCGGCACGTGGGCCTAGTTCGGGATCGGCGACCATGGCGGTCGGGTCGACCATCGGATGCCGCGAGCAACCCAGCGAGACGTAGCTCACGGTGTCGTCGACGCGGTAGCGCAGCACGTCGACCGGCTCGGTGCCCAGAAACGTCACGCTGGCGACGTCGGGTTCGGCGTCGTCGAAATGCCTGTCCAGATGCGCTCGGACTCGGTCCAGCGGGCCGGTCACTTGTCGGGCGTCGCAGCGACCGTCAGGTTCACCCCGGTCTCGGGGTCGAACACCGCGATCTGCGTCGTGTCGAAAGCCAATTCGAGTTTCGCGCCCTTCGCGGCCTTGGATGCAGCCGGCACCCGGGCGACGAATTCGTGCTCCGCGGAACCGGATTCGGCGTCCAGCTCATCCAGCTCGGACAGTTGCTCGGAATGCACCGGGGGGCCTTCGGCGGTGAAGTAGACGTATTTGTCGGCGCCCAGGGACTCGACCATGTCGACGTTCACCTCGAAATTCAGCGCGCTGATGCGCTGGTAGGCGTCGATCAGCGTCGCGTCGTTCAGGTGTTCGGGGCGCACACCGACGATGACGTTCTCCGGTGCCGAGTGGGCGGCCAAGTGGTCGAGGACGGGCTGGGTCAACGTCACCTCGCCGAACGCCAGGCTCAGTCCGGTGGCGGTCAGCCGCGCCGGAAAGAAGTTCATCGCCGGCGATCCGATGAAGCCCGCCACGAACAGGTTCGCCGGCCGCTCGTACAGCTCGTCGGGGCGCCCGATCTGTTGCACCACACCGCCGCGCATCACCACCACGCGGTCGCCGAGCGTCATGGCCTCGGTCTGGTCGTGGGTGACGTAGACGGTGGTGGTACCCAGCCGTCGCTGCAGCCGGGCGATCTCGCCCCGCATCTGCACCCGCAGCTTCGCATCGAGATTGGACAGCGGCTCGTCCATCAGAAATGCCTTGGGCTGCCGCACAATTGCCCGACCCATCGCGACCCGTTGGCGTTGCCCGCCGGACAATTGCGCGGGCTTGCGGTCCAGCACCTCGACCAGGTCGAGGATCTTCGCGGTCTCCTCGACCTTCTTGCTGATCTCCGCCTTCTTCATCTTCGCCAAGGTCAGCGGGAAGGCGATGTTCTGGCGCACAGTCATGTGCGGGTAGAGCGCGTAAGACTGAAACACCATGGCGATGTCGCGGTCCTTCGGAGCTCGCTCGTTCACCCGTTCGCCGCCGATCCGCAGCTCCCCCGACGAGATATCCTCAAGGCCGGCAATCATATTCAGCGTGGTCGATTTGCCGCAGCCGGACGGGCCGACCAGGATGATGAACTCGCCCTCGGCGATGGTGAGGCTGAGCTCCTGCACGGCCTGCGCGCCGTCGGGATAACTCTTGGTCACCCGGTCCAACACAATCTCGGCCATCGCGCTACCCCTTCACCGCACCCGACGTCAACCCCGCGACAATCCGTCGTTGGAAGACTAGAACAAAAACGATAATCGGCACCGTGATGACCATTGCGCCCGCAGCGATCGACCCGGTCGGCTCCTCGAATTGCGAACTGCCGGTGAAGTTCGCGATCGCCACCGGCGCGGTGATCGCCGCGTCGGTGGCGGTCAGCGACAACGCCAGCAGCAGATCGTTCCACGCGAAGATGAAGACCAGGATGGCCGTGGTCACGATTCCCGGCGCCGCCAGCGGAGCGATCACCTTGCGGAACGCCTGGGCCGGTGTCGCGCCGTCCATCGTGGCCGCCTTCTCCAAGTCCCACGGGATCTCCCGGAAGAACGCCGACAGCGTGTAGATCGACAGCGGCAACGCGAACGTGATGTACGGGATGATCAGCCCGGCCCAGGTGTCGAACAGCCCGATCCGGCGTTCGATGTTGAACAGCGGGGTGACCAGCGAGATGGCCGGGAACATCGAAATCAACAGCACGGCACCGATCAACACTCGCTTGCCGGGAAACTCCAGGCGCGCGACCGCATACGCCGCCATCGCGCCGACCAACACCGCGATCACCGTGGTGAGCACGCCGATCCCGACCGAGTTGATCAGCGCCGAGCTGAAGAAATTACCCCGAAAGATTCCGCGGTAGTTGTCGAGCGTCGGCGACGACGGAATCAGCCTGCCGTCCTTGACCGTTGACGTCGGCTTGAGTGAGAGGCTGAGAATCCACAGCACGGGGACCAGTGCGTAGCTCAGGACCAGGGCGTCGACGACCACCCAGCCGGCGGCGCGCCTAGCGCCCATCGCCACCTCCCGGGGCCGCCGCGCCGAAGACCTTGACGAACAGTAAGGCGATCAGGGTCGCACAGCAGAAGATCAACACCGAAATCGCCGATCCGAGGCCGACATTGAAGCCCTTGAACAGATTGTCGTAGCCGAGGATCGACACCGAGCCGGTGTTGCCGGTGCCACCGGTGAGCACGTAGATGTTGTCGAAGATCCGGAAAGCGTCCAGCGTGCGGAACAGCAGCGCGACCAGGATCGCCGGCTTGATCAGCGGCAGGGTGATCGACATCAGCCGCCGCCACGCGCCGGCGCCGTCGACTTCGGCGGCCTTCAGCAGATCGGTCGGCACCAGCGCCAGCCCGGCCAGCAGCAGCAACGACATGAACGGGGTGGTCTTCCACACCTCGGCGATCACCACCACGCCCAACGACGAAAACTGGTGTGTCAGAGGCGCACTGCCGTGCGGCAGCAGGTTGGCCAGATAACCGGTGCCCGGCGTCCAGGCGTAGTACCAGCTGTAGGACGCGACCACGGTCACGATGCCGTACGGGATCAGTACCGCGGTGCGCACCAGGCCCTTGCCGACCAGAGTGCGGTGCATCGCCAGCGCGAGCGCCAGGCCGAGCACGAACTCCATCGACACCGACGCAACCGTGATCGCCAGCGTCACCGCGAGCGCCATCCACCAGTAGCGGTCGGTCAGGATCGTCTGATAGTTGCCGAGCCCGATGAACCGGGTGTCGTCCGGCGCGGTCAAGTTGTTGCGCTGCAGGCTCAGCCACACCGCGTAGCCGATCGGGTACGCGGTGACGGCCAGCATCAGCAACGCGGCGGGCGCGACCAAGACGAAGGCGAGTCGGCGCTCGCTCATGGCGCCGCTCACGGCAGTAAACCCTTGCCGTCGACCGCTTTTCGCACTTGCGTCGCGAGTTCGTCGGCCGTGCGCTCCGGATCGATCCGGGTGATCGGTGCCAGCGTGGCGGCGATCCGGGTCGACACCGACTGGTAGGCCGGCGTCGCCAACCGGACCGCGGGGTCGGTGAGTTGGCTGCGGATGATCTCGTACATCGGATATTTCGCCTGGAATTGCGGGTCGGCGTACAGCGAGGTACGCACGGCCGGCAGGCCGCCAGCCAGCGAGACGTACTTCTGGTTGACCGGGTTGCGCAGGCACCGGATCGCAAGGTAGGCCTCGGCTTTGTGGCGGCTGGCCGCCGATACCGCGAGGTTGAGCCCGCCGATCGTCACCTTGGCAGGCTCGCCCGGCTGCACACGCGGGTAGGGCGCGAAGCCGAAGACCTGTCGGCTGGCGTCGTATGCCTCGCGGAACTGCCGCTCGGTGGGGGTGAACGAGCCGACGCCGTTGATGCTGCCGGCCAGGTCGGGTCGACGGTTCAGCGGCAGAAACGGCACGCCGCCCTTCACCGCGTTCTCCAGCATCGACGCCAGCGCGTAGGGCCAGTTGACCTCGAGCGCGGAGCGGCCCTGCTCGAAGGCCAGCCGCGCGGTGCCGGCGTCGCTGCGGGTCACCGACGGGTCGGCGCCCGGCGCGGTGGCCACCGATTTCATGATCTGCAGCGCCTTGACGGTGGCGGCGCGGTGTTGCGGCGTATCGGTGAGCGTGACGATGCGGCCGTCGTCGGAAAGCACCTGTCCCCCAGCGCTTTCCAACAACGTGTTGAACCACACCACGACGGCCTCGTTCTGGTTGGCCTGCACCCCGATCCAGCTGGGCCCACCGGCGGCATGCAACCGGGTGGCCTCGCCGACCATGCCGTCCCACGTCGCCGGTGGCTTCTCCATCAAATCCGGCCGGTACCACAGCAATTGGGTGTTGGTGGTGACGGGCGCGGCGTACAGCCGGTGCCGCCACGTCGCGGTGGACAGCGGCCCCGCCAATGTGTCGGCGGTGGCGTCGGCCTCCGCGCGGTGCGCCGGATCGTCGGACAGCGGCAGCACCCAGCCCGCGTCGGCGAACTCGGCGGTCCAGATCACGTCCATCGCGATGATGTCTATCGCGTGGTCGCCGGCGCTGAGCCGACGGGCCAGCTGGATGCGCTGGTCGTCGGTCGACCGCGGCAGGCTGAAATGCCGGATGCTGAACCGGCCGCCGAACTCCTCAGAGCAGCGCTGCGCCAGCGTCGTGAACGTCGCGGCGTCGCCGGCCGGGGTATAGAAGCTGATGATCCGACCGTCGTCGCGGGCACAGCCGGGTAGCACCGAGGCGGCCGACAGCACCGCCAGCGCGACCGCGCCCAACCGGCGACGCACGGCTCAGATGGCCAGGCGGGCCAGCAGATCCCGGGCGTGCTCGGCGTTTTGCGGGTCGCAGAGCACGTCGTATCGGCCGGCCACCAGTTGCAGCGTCGAGCTGAAGTCCCGGGTGCCGCGCGCCATCGAATACGGAATCGCGGAGGTGATCAGGCCGAAGAACACGCCTGCCACCAGACCGGTGGTCAACGCCTGCAACGGATGCGGGCTGGAGAACAGCAAGCTGAGCATCAGCCCGATGAACAGGCCCAGCCAGGCCCCGCTGAGGACACCGCCGCCCAAGACTTTCGGCCACGTCAGCCGCCCGGTCACCCGTTCCACCTGCATCAGGTCGACGCCGACGATGGTGACCTGCTGCACCGGGAACTGCTGATCGGACAGGTAGTCGACCGCGCGCTGCGCCTCGGCGTAGGTGGGGTACGACCCGACCGGCCAGCCTTTCGGCGGCGTCGGCAATCCGGGAGCGCGCCGACTCCCGGCCGGGGTGCCGGGCCCGGCACCGGGAACCTGTCCTGGCTGAAATGGGCTGCTCATGGGTTTCATTGTGCTCTGTCTTGCTCCACCGGGGGTGGCCCGTGTCGACGAACGTGCGGCTAGCTTCACGCTCGGCAACCACCGTGCGGCTAGCTTCACGCTCGTGCGCAGCGAAGTTGTCACCGTCGAAACCCGGCCCTGCCAGCTGCGCGAACGCCTGCCAAGCCGGTCGCCACGCTAGGTTGAACACCATGACAGCTCCGGGCGGCGGTGAGCCCTACCGCGATCAGCCGGGCCCTTGGCAGCCGTACCAGCATCCGCCGGTCGACCCGCAGGCGCCGGTGAACTACCCGGAGTACCCCTACCCGTCGCCGTATGGGAGCTATCCCGCACCACCGCCGTACCCGGGCCCGCCTGGTTACCCGAGCCCTCCGCCGTACCCGGGCGCCTACGACCCGTATCTGGGTTACCAGACGCAGCAGACCAACGGCCTGGCCGTCGCGTCGCTGGTCACCTCGATCGCGGGCGTCGTCTTCGGGATTCCGCTGGCCATCTTCTGCTACATCGGGTGGTTGATTCCCGTCGTCGGCGCGGTGCTCGGCGGCATTGCGCTTGGCCAGATCAAACAGCGCGGTCAGCAGGGCCGCGGGATGGCCATCGCGGGGATCGCGATCGGCTCGGCCACCGCGGCGCTACTGGTGCTGTTCATGGTCGTCGCCGCGGCCGCGGCGTTCCATGCGCCGATGTTCGGGGTCGTCTAACCGGCTCAGCCGGCCGGCGGCTCGAACTTCTCGCCCTGCCGTTGCATGCCCGCCGCGCGTCCCTTTGCGGCAATCACCAGAGCCATCTTGCGGCTGGCCTCGTCGAGCATCTCGTCGCCGAGCATCACCGCGCCGCGGGCGCCGCCGGCCGCCGAGGTGTGCCACTCGTAGGCCTCCAGGATCAATTCCGCGTGATCGTAATCGGCCTGCCGCGGGCTGAAGATCTCGTTGCCCGCGGCGATCTGGTCCGGATGCAGCACCCACTTGCCGTCGTAGCCCAACGCCGCCGATCGCCCGGCCACCCGCCGGAATGCTTCGGTGTCACGCACTTTCAGATACGGCCCGTCGATGGCGGCCTTCCCGTGCGCACGGGCGGCCACCAGGATCGTCATCAGCACGTGGTGGTACGCGTCGCCCTCGGTGTAACCCTCGGGCTGCTCGCCGACCACCAGGGTGCGGGTGTTCAGGTTCGCCATCAGGTCCGCCGGTCCCAGCACCAACGCATGCACCCGCGGCACCGCGGCGATCGCGTTGATGTTCGTCAGACCGCGGGCGTCTTCGATCTGCGCGTCGATGCCGATCTCACCGACCGGCAGCCCGTGCACCGTCTCCAATTGGGTCAGCAACAGGTCGAGCGCCTGAACATGCGACACGTCAGACACTTTCGGCAGCACCACCACGTCGAGCCTGGCGTCGGGCGCCGCGCCGACGGCGGAGACCACCTCGATCAGGTCGGCGTGCGTCCACGGCGACGTCCAGTCGTTGACCCGCACCCCGCGCAACTGCTCAGCCCAGCCGGGCGCGGCGAGCGCGGCGGCCACCCGGCCGCGGGCCTCGGCCTTGGCGTCCGGCGCGACGGCGTCCTCGAGGTCGAGGAAGACCTCGTCGGCCGGAAGGCCTTTGGACTTGTCGATCATCTTCTGGCTACTACCTGGCACGGACAGACACGTGCGACGGGGCCGGTACGCGTTGTTCACACCTCACTCCTACCCTTTGAACCATGGCCTCGATCAACAGGGTGTACGCCGCGCGGCTGGCGCGAATGCAGGTCCTGGGCCCAATGGGCGAGGCCCTCGGCCGAGTTCGCGACGTCGTGGTCAGCATCAGCATCGTTCGCCAGCAGCCTCGCGTTCTCGGACTTGTCGTCGAAATGGCCTCGCGCCGAAGGATTTTCGTACCGATACTGCGGGTCTCGGCCATCGAGCCGAACGCGGTGACACTCAACACCAACAACGTCTCGATGCTGCGGTTCGAGCAGCGTCCCGGCGAAGTCCTGGTGCTGGGCCAGATCGTCGACACCAAGGTGCGGGTCACCGACCCCGAACTGCCCGAGCTGGCCGACACCGACGTCGTCGTCACCGACCTCGGTCTCGAGCAGGCCCGGACCCGCGACTGGATGGTCACCCGGGTGTCGGTGCGGGTGCCCCGACGGCTCGGGCGGCGTAGCACCACCCACATCGTCGGCTGGCGCAACGTGCAGGGGCTGACCCCGTCGGCGCTGGCCATGCCCGGCCAGGCCGTCGCGCAGCTGCTGCATCAATTCGAGAAGTGGCGGCCGATCGAGGTGGCCGACGCGGTGCGCGAGCTGCCGGCGAAACGGCGCCACGAGGTGATCGCGGCGCTCGACAACGACCGGCTGGCCGACATCCTGCAGGAGCTGCCCGAGGACGAGCAGGCCGAGCTGCTGATGCAGTTGGGTGACGAACGGGCGGCCGACGTCCTCGAGGAGATGGATCCCGACGACGCCGCCGACCTGCTCGGCACGATGACGCCGACGCTGGCCGAGCGGCTGCTGCGGCAGATGGACCCTGAAGACTCCGACCCGGTGCGACGGCTGTTGAAGCACTCCCCCGACACCGCGGGCGGGCTGATGACCTCCGAGCCGGTGGTGTTGACGCCGGACACGTCGGTCGCCGAGGCGCTGGCCCGCGTTCGCGATCCCGACCTGACGCCGGCGTTGGCGTCGCTGGTGCTAGTGGTCCGGCCGCCGACGGCGACCCCGACCGGCCAGTACCTGGGTTGCGTGGCGATCCAGCGGCTGCTGCGTGAACCGCCGTCGATGCTGGTCGGCGGCATCGTCGACGCCGACCTGCCGTGGCTGGAGCCCGACACGTCGCTGGCCATGCTCACCCGCTACTTCGCCGCCTACAACCTGGTCTGCGGGCCTGTGGTCGACGCGCAGCACCATCTGCTGGGCGCGGTGACCGTGGACGACGTGCTCGACCATCTGCTGCCGCACGATTGGCGCGACACCACCGAAGAACCGGCGCTGGGCACCGCGGGAGGCCAGGCATGAGCAAGTCCGCGCCACCGCGCTCGCGGCTCTACGAGCCACGCATCTCGCGGCTGTCGGCGCCGCGGCTGGACTCCGAAGCCGTCGGCCAGTTCACCGAGTCGATTGCCCGCTTCTTCGGCACCGGCAGCTACCTGCTGATCCAGACGATTGTGGTGGCGGTGTGGATCATGCTCAACGTCTTCGCGGTGGGCCTGCGCTGGGATCCGTACCCGTTTATCCTGCTCAACCTGGCGTTTTCGACGCAGGCCGCCTACGCCGCGCCGCTGATTTTGCTGGCCCAGAACCGCCAGGAGAACCGCGACCGGGTCGCGCTGGAGCAAGACCGGCGACGCGCCGAGGAAACCAAGGCCGACACCGAATACCTGGCCCGCGAACTCGCCGCGCTGCGGCTGGCGATCGGCGACGTCGCAAAGACGCGCGAACACCTGCGCCGCGAGCTGGAAGACCTGCACGGACTGCTGGAAGGGCGACTGCCCGAAGGGTCCGGTAGCCGCGCCGACATCGACGGCGACTCAGAAAGACGCGCCGCCTCGTCTAATTGACACATATGCGCTGACGCGGTGTTTTCACAGGCAGAGACTCCGCCATTGTTGTCACCGGAGCCACCGGCGTTATGTATGGTGACCTAGTTCACGAGGCTCACGCGGTAATCGCGGGCCCCACAACGCTCGAGGACGAGGCGGGTCGAGTGCGGGTAGGGGAACGCTCGGGCGTACGGCCAGCCCTTGCAACCATGCGGCAGCGGGTACTCCGTGCGCCAAAAGCCCCGAAAATGCCTGCCGCCGTTGCCAATACGGCGTCAAGCGTGCGCGACGCCGCGGTTCGCGCAGCGGAGGCCGTCAGGATTCCGGTGGCACTGGCCGCCATCGCGGCAACCTCGCAGTCCGTCAGCGCGTCCGTCCAGCAAACTCTGACGCGCACCGGAAAGTCGCCGGCGTTCGGCGTGGCGATGATCGCCTGCCTGATCTACCCCAGCGTCGACGGCGCCGGCGCCCCGCCGTTTCCGTTGGCCAAATCGACAGTGCACGACGCCGCGATCACCCCGGTCGCGGCCGTCGCGCGGGCCTCGACCGATCCGACCGGCCCGCTGGTGGTTGCCGTCGAGCACCCGAAGATCGGCTTCCATATCGGCGAAGCCGCCGCATCCGCTCCCCCGCCGACGCTCGTGGTCAATAGCCCAGGTGCGCTGGGCATTCCCGCGGTCGCGTTGACCGCGTACCGCAACGCCGAGCGGATGATGGCCGTCACGGACCCGGGTTGTGGCATCAGCTGGAACCTGCTTGCCGGAATCGGTCGCATCGAGTCGGGGCACGCCAGCGGTGGCGCCACCGACGCCCGTGGCACCGCGGTCCGGCCTATCTACGGGCCGACCCTGGACGGCACGCTGCCCGGCAACGAGGTGGTGGTCCAAAGCACCACCGCCGGACGCGTCGCCTACGCCCGCGCGATGGGGCCGATGCAGTTCCTGCCGGGCACCTGGGCGCGCTACGCCTCCGACGGTGACGGCGACGGGGTGGCCGATCCGCAGAACCTGTACGACGCCACCTTGGCCGCCGCCCGCTACCTGTGCAGCGGCAACCTGAACCTGCGCGACCAGCAGCAGGTGCTGGCGTCGATCCTGCGCTACAACAACTCGATGCCGTACGCCCAAAACGTGCTGGGCTGGGCGGCGGCCTACGCCACCGGCGTCATCCCGGTCGACCTGCCGCCGATCACCGGGCCGCCGCCACCGCTGGGCGACGCCCACCTGGAGAACGCCGAAGGCCTCGGGCCGAACCTGCCGCTGAACATGCACGGCCTGTCACCGGCTGACCCGATGGCGCGGACACCGCTGATCGACCTCAGCGGCAACCCCGGCAACGGTCAGCCATGGTCGGCGCAGGGGCCGGTCGGCTACGGCCCATCCTGCACGGTGATCTGCATCGGCGACCAAGGTCCCGGTCCCATCCAGAGTTTCAACACCCCGCCGCTTAACGCTTTGGCGCCGCAAGGCCCGCCCGGTCTGGTGCCGCCGCAGGTCGCGCCCGCGTTCTTGCCGCCGCAGGCGCCCGCGTTCTTGCCGCCACAGGCGCCTGCGCCCATCGCCGCGCCTCCGCCTCCTGCCGTGGTGCCGCCAGTCGCGCCCCCGCCTGCCGCTTCTGAATTACCGCCGCCGACCGGCCGACCGCCCGGCCCCCCGGCCTGACCGGCCGTTTCTGCCCGTCACACGCGTCGCCGTTGCTGATGGTGCCGCTCCGCAGCGGGCCGTCTCGGCCCGCGTCGTCACAGCACTAGACTCGGCGGTGATGTCTGATTCGACCGCAAGCATTCGCGCCGCGCTGGCCAAGGTGATCGATCCCGAGCTGCGCCGTCCCATCACCGAGCTCGGGATGGTCAAAAGCATCGAGGTGGACCCCGGCGGCGACGTGCACGTCGAGATCTACCTGACCACGGCCGCGTGTCCGAAGAAGACCGAAATCAGCGACCGGGTGCGCCAAGCCGTCGCCGACGTACCGGGCACCGGCGCCGTCAAGGTCAGCCTCGACGTGATGAACGACGAGCAGCGCACCGAGTTGCGCAAGCAGTTGCGCGGCGACTCGCGCGAGCCGGTCATCCCGTTCGCCCAGCCCGGATCGCTGACCCGGGTGTACGCGATCGCCTCCGGCAAAGGCGGCGTCGGCAAGTCGACGGTGACGGTCAACCTGGCCGCGGCGATGGCCGCGCGCGGGATCTCGGTCGGCCTGCTCGACGCCGACATCCACGGCCACTCGATCCCACGAATGATGGGCACCACCGACCGACCCACCCAGGTGGAGTCGATGATCCTGCCGCCGATCGCGCACGAGGTGAAGGTCATCTCCATCGCGCAGTTCACCAAGGAAAACACCCCGGTGGTGTGGCGCGGGCCGATGCTGCACCGGGCGCTGCAGCAGTTCCTGGCCGACGTGTACTGGGGCGATCTGGACGTGCTGTTGCTCGACCTGCCGCCGGGCACCGGCGACATCGCGATCTCGGTCGCCCAGCTGATCCCGAACGCCGAAATCATCGTTGTGACAACGCCGCAAGTTGCCGCGGCCGAAGTCGCCGAGCGGGCCGGCAGCATCGCGCTGCAGACCAAACAGCGCGTGGTCGGCGTGGTGGAGAACATGTCCGGGCTGTTGCTGCCGGACGGTTCGACGATGCAGGTGTTTGGCGAGGGCGGCGGCGCTCAGGTCGCCGAACGACTGACCCGCGCGATGGGCGCCGATGTGCCGCTGCTGGGCCAGATTCCGCTGGACCCGGCGCTGGTGGCCGCGGGCGACGCCGGAGTGCCGGTGGTGCTCAGCGCGCCGGACTCGCCGGTCGGCAAGGAGTTGCAGAGCGTGGCCGACGGCTTGTCGGCTCGGCGCCGCGGCTTGGCCGGCATGTCACTGGGATTGGACACCAGCCGACACTGAGCTCAGGCGACTATGTCCGGCTCCTCCTCATCGCTGCGCTCTGCATCGGTCACCGGACTAGGTCGCGTCGGTGTCGAACGGCGCCGGCCCACTGACCGGCTGCGTCGACGGCGGTGGCGTAACCGGTTGCTGCGCAATGTGTTCCGCGGGGCCGCCGATCGGCCGGTCGAACGCCCTGAACAGAGAGTCGTCGCCGTCCAGCAGATGCTTGGTCAGCGCCGCCCGCGGCGTCATGCTGCGCAGCTTCTGCAACTCCGAGAGCGGCTCGCGCAGGTCGTCGAACTCCGGGCCCATGTCCTCGCGCAGTTGGGTCGTCATGCCGCTGAGGTAGTCGCGGGCCTGCCGCAGTGCGGTGGACGTCCACCGGATCGCGCCGGGCAGGCGTTCGGGGCCGAGCACCACCAGGCCGACCACGATGAGGACCAGGATCTCACCCCAGCCGACATTGGCGAACACTAGCCGCCGTCCGGCCCCGGGGTCACGGTGAGCGTGACGTGGCGACCGTCGCGGACCACCTCGACCGGCGCCGGCTGCCCAACGGTCAACTGCCGCACGGCAACTACGAACTCGTCGGCGTCGGCGACTCCGCGGTTGCCGACCTTGACCACCACGTCGTTCTCCTTGATCCCACCCTTTTCGGCGGGGCCGCCGGCCTTGACGTTGGCGACCTGTGCGCCCTTGGCGATGGCGTTGCTCACCGACCGGGCGCTCAGGCCCAGTGTCGGGTGGACGATCTTGCCGTCCTTGATCAGCGTCTGCGCAACGACTTTCGCCTCATCGATCGGGATCGCGAAGCCCAGCCCGCTGGCGCTGTCGGACAGCGACTTGCCGGCGGTGTTGATGCCGATCACCTGAGAGTCCATGTCGATCAACGGGCCACCGGAGTTTCCGTGGTTGATCGACGCGTCGGTCTGAATTCCGTCGATCACGGTGTCGGTGTCAGAACCCTCCCCCGACAACGGAATCGGGCGATGCAGCGCGCTGACGATGCCGTGTGTGACGGTGCTGCGCAGACCCAGCGGCGCACCGGCGGCCAGCACTTCGTCGCCGACCCGCACCTTGTCGGAGTCACCCAGTTTCGCAACCGAGAGGTTGTTGACATTGTCGACCTTGAGCACCGCCAGGTCGGTCTTGGGGTCGCGGCCGACCAGGTTGGCGGGAACTTCCTTGCCGTCGTTGAACACCACGGTGGTCTTGAACTGGCTCGGGTTGTTGGCCGCTTCGGAGATCACGTGGTTGTTGGTGACGATGTATCCGCGTCCGTCGACCACGAAGCCCGAACCCTGCATGCCCTCCTGGTCGCTGACCGACTGGATCGTGACCACTGAATCCGCCACTGCCGCTGCAACTTTGGCGAAGCGACCGGCAGGTGACTCGCTGTTGTGATTCGTCGAGAGGGTCACCTTGGAGGTGGTGAACGCCTCGACGACCTCGGCCGTCTTGCGTCCGACCACACCGCCGACCAAACCGATCAGCAAGGCGAGAACCGCGAGCACCAACAACGCCAGGTATGAGACCCGGCCGCCGAACAGCACGTCACGCACCCCGAGCACGTCGCGGACGGCTTCGGAGCGCTGGGTTGACGGCATAACCGCGGGCTCACCCAGCGCCGCGGCGGCGCCCGGGTCACGCCAGGGGTCTTCGGGATCCTCGAGTTCGTACTTTGCTTTGCCGTCGTCGAGTGCGCCGGCGTCGGCTGGGTGGCGCTGCAGCGACTCGACTCCCGGGAAGGGACGACCGAACGCCTCGGTCAGAACCGGGTCGGCGGGCTGAGTGTGGGGGGTGAACTCTGCGGAGTCGCGGAACTTCGACGGACGCACCCGGTCGGCGACGAACGAGCCCTGCACGCCGTCGGGGCGGCCGAAGGCCTGTCGTGATGCGGCGTCGACCGGCGGACGGGACACGGGACGCGGCGCCAGCCGAGGGGCGCCGTTGTTGTCTTGATCGGAGCTCACGTCATCCTCTTCCGAGCGCTAAACACACGAGCGCTATGGATTCGAGCACGGCGCCGCGCACCGGCTTGGGCAAACTGGTAACCACCCTACCGAGGCTCTGGGCGATCGCGCCTGCTGCCGTCGGAGAATCGATCGCGCATCGTGGGCGGTTCCCCACGGTGCGGCGGCGGGCCGCTGTTGCCTCGTGTGCCGGGGTCGCGCTGCCCGGATTCCGTTTCGTCCTCGGGCGCGCAGTGCGGGATCTGGGACAGCAATCCCAGCAGCGCGTTGGGGACCCGGATCGGGTGTGAGTCGCGCAGTGCGGCGCGGGCCCGCCGGTGGCCGTCTACTTCGGCGGCGCACTCCGGGCACAGCGAGATGTGGTGCGCGGCGCGCAGGTGCGCGTTCATCCGCAACTCGCCGTCGACGAACGCGGAGATGGCCTCGATCGACAGATGCTCGGTGGAGCCGAATTGCCGGGGCGCGCCCACCGGCGCATCGCTCTGCGAGGCGAACTGGGTGGGTAGCCAGGAGAAGGCTCGGCGGAACACGTGTCCCCGCTCGACCATCACCAGCTCCTCTCGGTATCGCGTCAGGTGTCGCGGCACTACCTCGAATGTAGCGCGCCGACCGATACCGAACACCAATGAACAGCCGTTGAGGCTGCGTGTCTTTTAGCTCTCAGCAGCCACGGAGCTGTCCGAGTGCGCGGCCAGATAGTCGCGCAGCGCTTGGCGCCCGCGGTGGATCCGGCTACGCACGGTTCCCAGCTTGACGCCCAGCGTGGCGCCGATTTCCTCGTAAGACAGCCCTTCGATGTCACACAGGACGACCGCGGCACGGAATTCCGGCGGTAGCGAGTCCAGCGCCGCCTGCAGGTCAGGACCCAGCCGCGCGTCGTGGTAGATCTCTTCCGGGTTGGGCTCGTCGGCCGGCACCCGGTCGTAGTCGTCGGGCAGCGCTTCCATCCGCACACGGCCGCGACGCCGCACCATGTCCAGAAACAGGTTGGTGGTGATGCGGTGCAGCCAGCCTTCGAAGGTGCCCGGTTGGTAGTTCTGCACCGAACGGAACACTCGAATGAAGGTTTCCTGGGTCAAGTCTTCGGCGTCGTGCTGATTGCCGGAGAGGCGGTAGGCCAGCCGGTAGACTCGGTCGGCGTGCTGGCGAACCAGCTCGTCCCACGACGGCATCGCCGTCTTGTCGCCGGTCGCGTCGAACACCGCGGTGCCGTACGGCTCGTCGGCGGGCTCGACCCAGTCAGCGTCGCGGTACTGCTCGGGGTGCGACATGCTGGACGGGCTCATCAGGGTGGTGATGTTGAAATCCTCCGGGTTCAGACTGCCGTCGAAACTAGGCAATTCATCACCGCGCGCAACGCGAAATTTGCGGGATGTATTCCCGGACCAGCGGCCTCCACGCTCCATGGGAGATACCGTCGTCCATCGGCGTGTGTGCGGTATGTGATCGCACTGAGCTTTGGCTAAGAACTGCTCCGGCACCCGCGTTGCGCTGCGCATATCGATCACATCACGTTTCGATCACACCGATTCGTTGAGCGTGTCGCGGGCCCGCCTGAGCGCCCCGGGCGGCCGTTGGACTTACGCTCACGCCATGGCCACGACCGACCACACGCCCGGCCCGCCGGCGAAGAGTCTGGCCGAGTCCCTCTCGGAGCACGCCGAAGGTTCGATTTCCGAAGACGCCGTGCTGCAGGCCGCCCGCGACCGCGCCGCCGACATCGGCGCCGGCGCCATCACACCGGCCGTTGGGGCGCTGCTCAGCCTGCTGGCCAAGCTCAGCGGCGGTAAGGCCGTCGTCGAGGTAGGCACCGGCGCCGGGGTGAGCGGCCTGTGGTTGATCTCCGGCATGAGCGACGACGGCGTGCTGACCACGATCGACATCGAGCCCGAGCACCAGCGGATCGCCAAAGAGGCGTTCGCCGACGGCGGCATCGGCCCGTCGCGGACCCGGTTGATCAGCGGCCGCGCCCAGGAAGTCCTGACCCGGCTGGCCGACGACTCCTACGACCTGGTGTTCATCGACGCCGACCCGCTCGACCAGCCCGACTACGTGGTCGAGGGGGTGCGACTGCTGCGTTCGGGCGGCGTGATCGTCGTGCACGGGGCGGCGGCAGGCGGACGGGCCGGCGACCCGGCAGCCCACGACGCCGAGGTGGCCGCGGTGCGCGAGGCGGCACGGCTGATCGCCGAGAACGAGCTGCTCACCCCGGCATTGGTGCCGCTCGGCAACGGCCTGCTGGCCGCCGTGCGCGACTAGGTTCGCAACCCCTCTCAGAAATTGGAGACGCATTCGTGCGGGATGGATGCTTGACGTTCGCCTGAACGAGTGTTTAGTCTTCTGAACATGCGTTCAGCTGACGATCTCACCGCGGTGGCCCGGATCCGCGACGCGGCGATCCAGCGGTTCGGTGAGCAGGGTTTTGGGGTCGGCCTGCGATCGATCGCCGAGGCCGCCGGCGTGAGCGCGGCACTCGTGATCCACCACTTCGGATCCAAGGACAGGTTGCGTAAGGCCTGCGACGACTACGTTGCCGAGGAGATCCGCAGCACCAAGTCCGAGGCGATGAACTCCAGCGACCCGGCGACCTGGTTCGCGCAGTTGGCCGAGATCGAGGAATTCGCACCGATCACGGCCTACCTGGTGCGCAGCATGCAAGACGGCGGCGAGCTAGCGAAGACGTTCTTTCGCACGATGATTGACAACACCGCGGGCTATCTGGACGAGGGCGTCCGCAGCGGGCTCTTGAAGCCCAGCCGGGATCCGGCGGCCCGGGCCAAGTACATGGCGATCACCGGCGGCGGTGGCTTCTTTCTCTATATCCAAATGCATGAGACCCCAACCGATCTGCGGACCGTGCTGCGCGACTACGCCAACGACATGATGTTGCCGGCGCTCGAGCTGTACACCAACGGTCTGATGACCGACAGCCACATGTACGACGCATTTCTGGCTCAAGCCGAAGAAGGAGATGGTGATGCACCCGATTGAGATTCACGACCTGACAAAGGCTTTCGGCAAGGCCCGGGCGCTGGACGGCCTGGAGCTGACCGTGCGCGAGGGCGAAGTGCACGGCTTTCTCGGGCCCAACGGCGCCGGGAAGTCGACCACGATCCGGATCCTGCTGGGCGTGGTCAAAGCCGACGGCGGCACCGTGCGCCTCCTCGGTGCCGACCCCTGGGCCGACGCCGTCGACCTGCACCGCCACCTCGCCTATGTGCCGGGCGACGTCACGCTGTGGCCCAACCTGACCGGTGGCGAGACCATCGACCTGTTGGCCCGTATGCGCGGCGGCATCGACGAGAAGCGGCGCGCCGAGCTGATCGAGCGCTTCGAACTCGACCCGCACAAGAAGGCCCGCACCTACTCCAAGGGCAATCGGCAGAAGGTCTCGCTGATCTCGGCCTTCTCGTCGCGGGCCCGGCTGCTGCTGCTCGACGAGCCGAGCAGCGGGCTGGACCCGTTGATGGAGAACATCTTTCAGCAGTGTGTCGCCGAGGCCCGCGATCGCGGCGCCACGGTGCTGCTGTCGAGCCACATCCTGGCCGAGACCGAGCGGCTGTGCCAGCGCGTGACGATCATCCGCGCCGGCCGGACGGTCGAAAGCGGAACCCTGGAATCGATGCGACACCTCAGCCGCACGACCATCACCGCCGACTTGCTGCGCGACCCGGGCGACCTCACCCACATCCGCGGTGTCGAGGACGTCAGCTACGACGGGACCGTGCTGCACGCCCATGTCGACGGCGAGGGCCTGCGTGAGCTCATCCGGGTACTCGGTCACACCGGCGTGCGCAGCCTGGTCAGCCAGCCGCCCACGCTCGAAGAACTCTTCATGCGGCACTACGGCGCCGACGGTCAGCGTGAATTGGCGCGCTCATGACCACCACGCTGGAACGACCGCCCGCGCCGGCGCCGGCACACCGCTCGTCGTTCACCGGCACTCTCGGGATGCAACGGCTCTATCTTCGCCGCGACCGAATCGTGTTGCCGCTCTGGGTGTTACTGCTGTCGATGCCGCTGGCCACCGTGTACGTCGGCAGCATCGAAAAGGTCTACCCCGACCAGGCGGCCCGGGCCGGCTTCGCCGCGATGATCATGGCCAGCCCGGCCCAGCGGGCGCTGTACGGAAACATCTACAACGACAGCCTCGGCGCGACCGGCATCTGGAAGGCCGGCATGTTCCATCTGCTGATCGGCGTGGCGGTGATCCTCACTGTCATCCGGCACACCCGTGCCGACGAGGAAACCGGCCGCGCCGAACTGATCGATTCGACCGTGGTGGGCCGCTATGCGAGCCTCACCGCCGCCCTGCTGCTGTCGTTCGGGGCATCGCTGCTCACCGGCGTGATCGGGGCAGCGGGCCTACTCGGCACCAACGTTCCCGCGGCCGGGTCGCTGGCCTTCGGCGCCGCGCTGGCCTGCTCGGGCTTGGTGTTCACCGCGGTAGCCGCTGTGGCAGCACAGCTTTCGACGAGCGCGCGATTCTCGCGCGGGGCCGCCTTCGCCGCTCTGGCCGCCGCTTTCACGCTGCGCGCCGCCGGCGACGCCGGGTCCGGAGCGCTGTCGTGGTTCTCGCCGCTGGGCTGGTCACTGCAGGTTCGTCCGTACGCCGGCGACCGGTGGTGGGTGCTGCTGCTACACCTCGCGACTACGGCGCTACTGACCGCGCTGGCCTACCGACTGCTCGCCGGGCGCGACGTCGGTGCGGGCCTGATCGCCGAGCGACCCGGTCCTGGCGGCGCAACGGCGTTGCTGCGCAACGCTTTCGGTTTGTCCTGGCGATTGGACCGCGGCGCGCTGCTGCTGTGGGCCGTCGGGCTCTGCCTGTACGGGCTGCTGATCGGCAGCATCGTGCACGGCATCGGCGACGAACTCGGTGGCAACACCGCGCGTGACATCGTCGTCCGGATGGGCGGCAGCCAGGTCGTGGAGGAGGCGTTCGTCGCCGCGGCGTTCGGCATGCTGGGCATGATGGCAGCCGCGTTCGCCGTCTCGCTGACGCTGCGACTCCATCAGGAAGAAGCCGGTCAACGCGCCGAGACGCTGTTGAGCGGATCGGTGAGCCGAAGCCGTTGGCTGACCGGGCATCTGGTGCTCGCGCTGGCCGGCTCGGCGCTGGCGATCGTGCTCGCCGGCGCGGTCGCCGGGCTGACCTACGGCATCGCCGCCCACGACGTCGGCGGGAAGCTGCTGATGGTCGTGGGCACCGCCCTGGTCCAGTTGCCGGCGGTGTGGCTGCCCGCCGCGGTGGCCGTCGCGCTGTTCGGGTTGGCGCCTCGACTCAGTCCGCTGTCTTGGGGCGTGCTGGTCGGGTTCGTCGCGCTGTATCTGATCGGAGAGCTGGCGGGCCTTCCGCAGTGGGTGCTCGACCTGGAGCCGTTCGCCCACATCCCGTCGGTGTACGGGCATGCCTTCACCGCGGTTCCTCTGGTCTCGCTGTTGGCGATCGACGCCGGGTTGATCGCCGTGGGATTGGCGGCTTTCCGCCGCCGGGATGTGCAAGCGTAATGGAAGTCACGATGAAAACTGTTGTCAAAGGCCTGCTTTCGGCCACGCTCGGCCTGACCGCTTTCGGGTTGCTGCTGTTCGTGCCGGCCGGCACCACGCACTACTGGCAGGGCTGGGTGTTCCTCGCGGTGTTCGCGCTGTCCACCTGGATCCCCACGGTGTATCTGCTACGCACGAACCCGGCCGCACTCGAACGGCGGATGCAGGTTGGGCCAAAAGCGGAAACCCGGCCGCTGCAAAGGATTCTCATCACCGTCATCTTCATCGCGTTTCCGGCGACATTCGTCGTCAGCGCCCTGGACTGGCGCTACGGATGGTCGATGGTACCGGTGCCGGTGTCGGTGATCGGCGACGTGCTGGTCGCGATCGGGCTCGCGGTGGCGATGCTGGTGATCATCCAAAACGGCTACGCGGCAGCCAATGTCCGTGTCGAGGAAGGCCAGACGCTGGCCTCGACCGGCCTGTACGGGTTGGTGCGCCATCCGATGTACACCGGAAACGTGGCGCTGCTGCTCGGCGTCCCGCTGGCCCTCGGCTCGTACTGGGGATTGTTCCTGCTGGCTCTCGGCGTACCGGTGCTGGTGCTGCGTATTCGCGACGAGGAAGAGCTACTGACCGAGGAACTCAGTGGGTATCGCGAGTACACCGAGCGAGTGCGCTACCGGTTGCTGCCTTACGTGTGGTGACGCGTCGCGGAGCTAAATCCAGATGCCCTTGCCCACGGCGACCACGCCGCCGGCGCTGATCGCGAAGCGCTCACGGTCCTTCTCCAGATCGACCCCGACCATTTCGCCGGGCCCGATCACGACGTTCTTGTCCAGGATGGCGTGCCGGACCACGGCGCCGCGGCCGACCCGCGCGCCCGGCATGATCACGCTGCCCTCCACGATCGCGCCGTCGTCGACCACGACGTTCGACGACAGCACCGAGTTGCGCACCGACGCGGCCGAGATGATGCTGCCCGCGCCCACGACCGACTCCTGGGCCGAGCCGCCGTTGACGAATTTGGCCGGCGCCAGGTTCTCCGAAGCGCCCAGGATCGGCCAGCGCCGGTTGTAGAGGTTGAACACCGGATGCACCGACACCAGGTCCATGTGGGCGTCGTAGAACGCGTCTAGCGTCCCGACGTCGCGCCAGTAACCGCGGTCGCGGTCGGTGGCACCCGGCACGTCGTTGTCGTTGAAGTCGTAGACGGCGGCCCGGCCGTCGGCGACGAGCCGCGGGATGATGTCGCCGCCCATGTCGTGATCGGAGTGATCCTCGTCGGCGTCGGCGCGGATCGCGTCGATGAGCACCTTGGTGGTGAAAATGTAGTTGCCCATCGAGACGTACGTGGCGTCCGGATCGTCGGGAGTGCCCGGCGGATCGGCGGGCTTCTCGATGAAGCCGCGGATGCGCCCGAACTCGTCGGCGTCGATGCAGCCGAACGCGCTCGCCTCCGCGCGCGGCACCCGGATGCCGGCCACCGTCGCGCCGGCCCCGCTCTCCACGTGGAAGCGGAGCATCTGCTCGGGGTCCATCCGGTAGACGTGGTCGGCGCCGAAAACCACGATGTAGTCGGGATCCTCGTCGTAGATCAGGTTGAGCGACTGATAGATCGCGTCAGCCGAACCGGTGTACCAGCGCGGACCGAGTCGCTGCTGAGCAGGGACCGGCGTGATGTACTCACCCGCCAGGCCCGACAGCCGCCAGTTCTGCGAGATATGACGGTCCAGTGAATGCGACTTGTACTGCGTGAGAACGCAGATCCTCAGATAGCGGGCGTTCACGAGGTTGGACAACACGAAGTCGATCAAGCGATACGCACCGCCGAAGGGAACGGCCGGCTTGGCCCGGTCGGCGGTCAACGGGTACAGCCGCTTACCCTCACCCCCGGCCAGGACAATGCCCAGCACGTGCGGCGCTTCCCTCATGCGTCAAACCTAACGGCCGTCGTGAACCCCTGCCAGATCAAACCCAGGAATACCCACGCTGAGGGACTGTCCATCAACCAATTTGGATCGTTGCGACGAGACGGTACTCACATGTCGGCGAGGGGTCGGCCCCTGCGGTGTTCGGTGGCGACTACTACGGTGCCGGATATGCGCGTGGCGATGATGACTCGGGAGTATCCGCCGGAGGTCTACGGCGGAGCCGGGGTACACGTGACCCAGCTCGTCGCGCACCTACGCAACCTGTGCCGCGTCGACGTGCACTGCCAGGGCGCGCCGCGACCCGCGGCGTTCGCCTATCAGCCCGACCCCCAACTCCGCGGAGCGAACCCGGCGATGTCGACGCTGTCGACCGATCTGGCGATGGCCAGTGCCGCCGCGGACGCCAACGTCGTCCACTCCCACACCTGGTACGCCGGGATGGCCGGGCATCTGGCGTCGCTGCTGCACGGCGTGCCGCACGTACTGACGGCGCACTCGCTGGAGCCGCTGCGGCCATGGAAGGCCGAGCAACTCGGCGGCGGCTACCGGATCTCGTCCTGGGTCGAGCACACCGCGGTCAACGCCGCCGATGCGGTGATCGCCGTCAGCTCGGGCATGCGGGACGACGTCTTGCGCGTGTACCCGACGGTCGATCCGGGCCGAGTTCACGTCGTACGCAACGGAATCGACACCGACGTCTGGTATCCCGTCGAGCCGGCCGCGGGTGCGTCGGTGCTGACCGACCTCGGCGTCGATCGCAGCCGACCGATCGTCGCGTTCGTCGGGCGGATCACCCGGCAGAAGGGCGTCTCGCACCTGCTAGCCGCGGCCCACCAATTCGATCCGGGCGTGCAGTTGGTGCTGTGCGCGGGGGCGCCCGACACACCGGAAATCGCCGCCGAAGTGCGCCAGGGAGTCGCCGCGCTGGCCGATGCGCGCTCCGGGGTGTTCTGGGTCCGGGAAATGTTGCCGATCGCCAAGATTCGCGAAATACTCTCGGCGGCAGCGGTTTTCGTCTGCCCGTCGGTGTACGAGCCGCTGGGGATCGTGAACCTCGAGGCGATGGCATGTGGTACGGCGGTGGTCGCGTCCGACGTCGGCGGCATACCCGAGGTGGTCGATGACGGGGTGACGGGTTCGCTGGTGCACTACGACGCGGGTGATGCGGCGGGCTACCAGAGCCGGATCGCGCAGGCGGTCAACGCGGTGGTCGCCGACCGGCAACTCGCGGAGCGCTACGGCCATGCGGGACGGCAGCGCTGCATCGCGGAGTTCTCCTGGGCGCAGATCGCACAGCAGACCTTCGAGATCTACCAGAAAGTGTGCACATAACGCCGGGCGTCACGTGCAAGTGATGCGGCGGGCTGCTAGCTCGTGACGCCTTTGAGTTCGTCGCCCAGTGCAGCGGCTTCATCTGGTGTCAGCTCGACGACGAGTCGGCCACCGCCTTCTAGCGGTACCCGCATCACGATGCCGCGCCCCTCCTTCGTCGCTTCCAGTGGACCGTCACCGGTCCGGGGCTTCATCGCCGCCATCGAGCGCTCCCTCCGAATTCGAGCTGGCCCGTCAACTGCACATTCACCACTCCATTGTTCCCTATCCGCGTGGATTGCTGAACATGACCTCCGGCTCGGCGTTTCAGGCAGCCGTCGGAGGCACCCAGCATGACCGCACGTGATCATCGACCATCCCGGTCGCCTGCATCAGTGCGTAGGCGGTTGTGGGGCCGACGAAGCGGAACCCCCGGCGCTTCAATTCGCGTGCCATTGCGGTGGATTCCGGCGTAACGGCCGGGACGTCGGACAGCGTCGCGGGCCGGACTCGACGCGCTGGAGCGAATGACCACAGCAACTCCGACAAGTCGCCTACCTCCGCGACGGCGCGGGCGTTGGCGATTGTCGCCTCGATCTTGGCCCGGTTGCGGACGATGCCTTCGTCGGCCATCAGTCGGGCCACGTCTTTGTCGGTGAACCGCGCGACCTTCTCGGGCTTGAAACCGGCGAACGCCTTCCGGAAATTGTCCCGTTTCCGCAGGATGATCAGCCAGGACAGGCCGCTCTGGAAAGCCTCCAGGCTCATCCGCTCGAACAGCGGGATCTGGCCGCGCAGCGGCCGACCCCATTCGTTGTCGTGGTAGTCGAGGTAGAGCTGGAAGTCGGCGCTGCCGGGCTTGCCGACCGCCCAGTCGCACCGGATCAGGCCGTCGTCACTCATGGTCACCGTCGTCCGCGTCTTGGGGCGCTGCGTCGGTGGCGGCCGCGGCATGCACGGACGACAGCTGGCCGCGCAGCAGGTCGAGCTCTTGGCCGAGCCTTTCCAGCACCCAGTCCACCTCGCTGGTCTTGTATCCGCGCAGCGTCTGGGTGAACTTCACCGCCTCGACGTCGGAGCGGGTGACACCGGAGGCCGGCAGCACCGTCGGCGTGGTCCCGCGGGGCAGCGGCGGCAGCGGCTCGCCGCGGCCGAACAGCAGGCTGGCCACGCCGAACAGCACGATCGCGATCAGGACCAAGACCACCACGTACAGCAACACCAACGCCACGGCACCGATATTGCCCTATGGGTCCGACGACGGAGTGCAGACCTGTTAGCGGCGGGGTCGACCGGGCCTATCGGTGGCGACCCGCCACGCTGTTCATCGGCGGCCGGTCGGCCAGCGACACCGCCGAGGTGCGCGGCGTATATCCGTCACCGTCGACGAAGAACTGGGTCAGCCCGACGCCGGAGTCGGGGATGCCGCAGCGCGACAGCAGCGTCGCGACGACCTGCCGGCTCATCGGACCCAGCTCGGCCAGCGGACGGTTGCGGTGTGCCCGCACGCCGAGGTTGACCTGGGCGATGGCGTCGAGCCCCAACCGGTCGTAGGTGTCGACCAGCAGGCCGATCTCGACGCCGTAACCGGGCGCGAACGGCACCGATGTCAGTAGCTCGCGAGTGGCCGCGTATTCGCCGCCCAGCGGTTGCAATACGCAGCCCAGCTCGGGGCGCAGCGCCGCCAGCAGCGGACGCGCGACCAGTTCGGTGACCCGGCCGCCGCCGGTGGCGCCCTCGCGGCCGCTGGGAGCGTCCCCGATGTTCAAAGGCCGCCGATAAAAGCTCTTGACGAGGTGAATGCCGTCCTCGGTGAGCAGCGGGCCCAGCAGCCCCGGCACGAACATCGGGTGCGGCTCGATCAGGTCCGAATCGACGAAGACGACGATGTCCCCGCTGGTGGCCGCCAGCGAACGCCACAACACCTCGCCCTTGCCCGGCCGGGGCGCGATCTCGGGCAACGCCTGCTCGCGGGTGACGACGCGGGCTCCGGCGGCGATCGCCCGGATCTCGGTGTCGTCGGTGGATCCCGAATCGAGCACGATCAGCTCGTCGACGAGCCCGCCGACCAGCGGTGAGATGCTCTCGATCACCGATTCGACGGTGTCTTCCTCGTTGAGGGCGGGCAGCACCACGGAAACGGTTCGGCCGGCCTTGGCCAGTTCCAGCTCCTCGACCGTCCACTGCGGACGGGTCCAGCTCCGGTCGGCCAGCCAGATGTCGCCGGGCGCCGCCGCGAGCGCTCCCTCGGCGGCGAGATCGACCAGCTCAGATGCCGTCATGCCAGTCCTCTCACCGTGCGCGCCGGCGGGCGTTGCCCGTGTATCGACGCCACCATCTCCAACACCCGTCGGGTGGGCCCGACCTCGTGCACCCGGAACATCCGGGCCCCCGCCGCAGCGGCCAGCGCGGTCGCGGCCAGAGTTCCCTCCAGCCGTTCGGTCAGCTCCACCCCAAGAGTCTCCCCGACGAAATCTTTGTTGCTCAACGCCATCAACACCGGCCACCCGGTGTTAACGACATCTTCCATGTGCCGCAACAGCGCCAACCCGTGGAAGGTGTTCTTGCCGAAATCGTGCGTCGGGTCGATCAGAATGCGATCGCGAGCCACCCCGGCGGCGACAGCCCGCTGCGCCGCCGCGCTGACCTCACCGATCACGTCGTCGACCACCCCGCGGGTGCTGGTTCCGTAGCTGACCCGGAACGGACGTGTCCGCGGCCGCGCACCGCCGGTGTGCGAACACACCAGTCCGGCGCCGAATTCGGCCGCTACCTCGGGCATCGCGGGATCATAGCCGCCCCAGCTGTCGTTGATCAGATCCGCGCCCGCCCGGCACGCGAGCCGGGCCACCTCCGACCGCCAGGTGTCGATGCTGACCAGTTGGTCGGGATAGGCGTCGCGCAGCCACTCGATGAACGGCACCACGCGGGCGATTTCGGCCTGCGCGTCGATGCGCTCCCCCGGGCCCGCCTTCACGCCGCCGACATCGACCACGTCGGCGCCCTCGGCGATGAAGCGGTGCACGGCCGCCCGGGCGGCGTCGTCGGCGAAGTTGGCGCCGCGGTCGTAAAACGAGTCCGGGGTGCGGTTGACGATTGCCATGATCAGCGCGCGCTGGCCGCTCACCGGGCGACCGCACAGGGTGGACTGCACTAGACCATGGTGCCTGCTGGCATCAACGAGCGCTCAGCAGCCTCACGCGCCGCCGTGATATCGCATGCGATCACGATTTCAAAGAAGAGTGGCACCCAGGAGAAGGTGCTCGAGTGACTTCTGGTGCCTAGCCCTGCGGCCGCTTGCCGCCCGCGACATCGTCGGGATAGTCGGGGTAAAACGGCACATAGCCCTCGTCGCGGCCGGCCAGCACGTACAGCGGGTCCTCGACGTCGGCGCCGTAGCCCTGCTCGCGCAGGTCGACCTTGCGGCTCTTGAACGTGGTGGTGTGTTCCATCGAATCCACCAGTCGCACGAACAGCGGCATGGCGTACGCCGGCAATTCCTTGTAGACGGTCTCGGCCATGGCCTTGCCGTCGAAGTCGCTGCCCTCGCGCAGCTTGACCGCCGCCATTCCGGCGCGGCCACCGGTGCGGGGGATCTCCACACCGAAGACGGTGCATTCCTCGACGGCCTTGTTGGACGCCAGCGCCCGCTCCACCTCGGTGGTGGCGACGTTTTCGCCCTTCCACCGGAAGGTGTCGCCGAGGCGGTCGACGAACGCGGCGTGGCCCATGCCCTGCGGGCTCATCACGTCGCCGGTGTTGAACCAGCAATCCCCATCGCGGAAAGCGTTGCGCACCAACTTCTTTTCGCTCGCGCTCGGGTCGGTGTAACCGTCGAACGGCTGCAGCCGGGTGACCGGGCTGAGCAGCAGACCGGGTTGACCGGTGGGCACCCGCTGCACGCGACCGTCGGCGCCGCGCAGCGGCGCGCCGGTGTCGGTGTCGTACTGCACGTAGGCCGTCGGCATCGGCGCACACCCGGCCGACTTCGGCACGTTGAACATGTTGATAAAGGCCGTGTTTCCCTCGCTGGCGGCGTAGAACTCACACACCCGGGCGATGCTGAACCGCGAGGTGAACTCGTCCCAGATCTCCGGCCGTAGCCCGTTGCCGGCGATCAGCCGCACCTTGTGCGACCGGTCGGTCGGCTTTTCCGGTTGGTTGAGCAGGTAGCGGCAGATCTCGCCGATGTAGATGAAAGCCGTTGCTTCACTGGCGATTACCTCGTCCCAGAACCGCGACGCCGAGAACGACTTGCCCAGCGCCAAGGTCCCGCCCGCATTGATCACCGATCCGACCGCGACGGTCAAAGCGTTGTTGTGGTACAGCGGAAGACAGCTGTACAGGGTGTCAGAACCCTTGAGCCGCAAGCCAAGTCCGCCGAATGCGGCCAGCGCCGCCAGCCATCGCTTGTGGGTCATCACGCTGGCCTTCGGGTGGCCGGTGGTGCCCGACGTGAAGATGTAGAACGCAGTGTCCTTGGCCAGCACGGCCGACGCCGACGGCGGGTTGGTGGTCGGCGCGGTGGCCGCCAGCCGCTCCATCTCCTCGATGGTGGTCGGTTCGATCTCCAGGCCGCCGCACTCGTCCACCGCTTCGATGAGATCGGCTTCGGCGACAAGCACTTTGGCGTTCAGCAGGCCCAGGCTGTGGGCCAGCACGTCACCACGCTGATGGTAGTTGAGCATCCCGGCGATCGCACCGCACTTGACCACGGCCAACATCATCAGCACCGCGTTGGGCGAGTTGCGCAGCATGACGCCGACGACGTCGCCGCGGCCGACGCCGCGAGCCGCCAGCACGGCCGCGTAGCGGTTGACGGTTTCATTGGCCTCGCGGTAGGACAGCTGCTGGTCGCCGAACCGGAGGAACACCTTGTCGCCCAACTTGGCGGCCCGGTCCTGGAACACCTTGCCGATCGACGTCTTGGACGTCGGCCGCGCCAGCAGCCCGGTAACCACCCCGCGGACGATCACTGGGGTGTCGGCCAGCAGACTCGGGAGCTGGGTTGCGATGTCGAGCAGCCCGACCGACTTGTGGGCACCCGAGTTGTGTTCCGGCATGGCGGCCAGCCTAGCGATGCGCAGCAAATGCCCTCAGCGGGGTGTGCAGGCCGCCACGGCCGCCGCGACCTTGTCGACGACCGCCAGCCGATCCATCGCGATCTGCGACACGTATCCGGAGTCGACGAGCCCGGCCAACCACGCGAGCAGGACGTCGTAATGGCCACCGGGATCCAGCATCACCAGCGGCTTGTCGTGTACGCCGAGGTACCCCCCGGTCCAGGCCTCGAAGAACTCCTCGAGCGTGCCGATGCCACCGGGCAACGTGATGAACGCGTCGGCGCGGTCCTCCATGATCTGTTTGCGCTCGCGCATGGTGTCGGTGACGATCAGCTCGTCGGCGTCGTGGTCGGCGACCTCGCGCCGGACCAGCATCTTGGGAATGACACCGACGGTCCAGCCGCCACGTGCGCGGGCGGCGGTGGCCAGCGCGCCCATCGCCGAGACATTGCCGCCACCCCAGACCAGGGTCCAGCCGCGGTCGGCGATCGCCTCGCCGAGTTCGGCGGCCAGCGCCAGCAACTCCGGATGCGTGGGCCCGGAGGCGCAGTACACGCAGACCGCCCATGGACGAGACACACACGAAACGTAGACCACCCTTGCCGCCAAGCGCATTTGGGCCTAACCGCATGCGGCCCGGTGTGCGCGCCATAAAATCCGGCCGTGCCAAGTGCTTGGGCTGCCGCGCCGCCAGAGGCCGTACTGCGCGACGTCGTCGCCGCCCTGGACGATCCGCAGCGGGCCGGCGTGGTGATCCTCGGCGCCGACGGCGTCGGCAAAACCGTCCTCGCCCGCCGCGCCGCCTCGCCCGCCGCCCGCTGGGTGGTCGGCACCGCCACCGAGCACGCCATTCCCTTCGGCGCCTTTCGCGCGCTGCTGGCCGGCATCGACGTCAGCGGTACCGCCCGACCGGCCGAATTGCTACGGGCCGCGCAGGACAGGCTTACCGGAGAGCAGAGCCTCTTCGTCGTCGACGACGCCCATTACCTCGACCGGCTGTCCGCGACGCTGGTCTACCAGCTGGCGTTGAGCGGGTCGGCGCGGCTGATCGTCACGGTCCGATCCGGTGCCGAGGTGCCCGAAGCGGTCGAGGCGTTGTGGGCCGACGGGTTGTTGAACCGGGTCGAGGTCGGCGCGCCGGACGAGGCGGCAGCACTGCCGGGCCGGGTCGACGACTACCTGGCCGGACTGCCCGCGGCCGCGCGCACGACGCTGGACTTCCTGGCGCTGGCCGAGCCGCTGCGGCGCGACGACCTGACGGCGTTGGCCGGCGAGGACGCCGTCGGGCAGGCCGAAGCCACCGGTGCGGTGATGGTCGACGACGCCGCGATGGTCTACGCCGCCCATCCGCTCTACACGGCCCGCGCGCGGGCGGCGCTGGCGCCCGACACGGCGCGGGCGGTGCGGACGTCACTGGTCGAGCGGCTCGCGGCGGGCCCGTGTGATCACGTCGGCGATCAGCTGCGGCTCGCGGCGCTGGCCGTCGGCACCGACGCTCCCGGCGACACCCCCGACATCGAGCTGGTCAGCGCGGCCCAGCAAGCGCTGCGCTTCGGCGAACTCACGCTGGCGGAACACCTCGCACGGGCGGCACTGGATCGCTCCGAGGGGCTGGCCGCACGGTTGGCGCTCGGCTACGCGCTGGCCTGGCAGGGCCGCGGACGTGAAGCCGATGCCGCGCTGAGTGCCGTCGACCCCGACCAGCTGTCGCCGCCCGAGCTGATGGCGTGGGCTTTGCCGCGGGCGGCCAACCAGTTCTGGATGCTCGGCGAACCAGCGCAGGCGACCGCGTTTCTGCAAACCACCCGCAACCGGGTCGACTCGCTGGGCGCTCAAGCGACGCTCGACGCGCTGACGGCGACGTTCGCGATGAACTCCGGCACGCCGCTGCGGACCCTGCGCATCGCCAACGAGGTGCTGGCGTCACCGCACGCCGACGGGGTTGCCATCGGATGGGCGGCCTCGGCGGCGGCGCTGAGCTCGGCCCGCACCGGCCAATTCGACGACGTCGAGGCGCTGGCCCGCCGGGCGACCGCCGCCGACCATCCCGGGCTACTCCGGTTCACCAGCGGCTTCGGCCGGATCACCGCGCTGATGATGGCAGGCCGGCTGGCCGAGGCCCGCACGCTGGCCCAGCGCTACACCGACTTCGCCGAGCTGCAGCAGCCGGGCCGGGCGATCGGCGAGACGCTGGTGGGCTATGTCGCGATCGCGCAGGGTGATTTCGACGCCGCGGTGACGCTGCTGAGCCGGGCCGCCGGCCCGCTGGCCCGCACCGGATATTCCTGGGGCCCGCTGTCGCTGATGCTGCTGGCCCAGGCGTTCGGCCAGCAGGGCGAACAACAGCGCGCCGCAATGGCTTTCAGCCGGGCCGAGTCGCTGCACGGGCTCAAGTCGTCGCTGTTCGCTCCCGAGTTGGCGTTGGCCAAGGCGTGGTCGAAGGCGGCGCACGGCGACACCGCGGGCGCGATCGAAGCCGCGCGCGAAGCGATCCAGACCGCCGAGCGCGGCGGACAGTCGGCGATCGCGTTGCGTGCGTTGCAGGACGCGACGCGCCTCGGCGATGTCCGCGCCGTGCAGCGGGCCGGTCGGCTGGCCGGCGAAGTGGACTGCGTGCTGGGACGACTGACGCTGGCACACGCCCGGGCGCTGGCCGCCGGTGACGCCGCGGCGCTAGCCGACGTGGCGGCCGACCTGGCCGATCGGGGCCTGCATCCCGCGGCCGCCGATGCCAGAGTCCAGGCGCAGCGCGGTTAGCTGCTCAGGTAGGCCCGAAGCATGGTCACGGCATCGGTGATCTGGTGGATGGGCACCGACTCGTCGCGGGTGTGCGCAAGGTTGGGGTCACCGGGTCCGTAGTTGACCGCGGCGATGCCGCGGGCCGCGAACCGGGACACGTCGGTCCAGCCGTACTTCGCCCGCACCTGCCCGCCGGCCGCCTCGACCAGGCCTTTAGCCGCCGGGTTGGACAGGCCCGGCAGCGCTCCGGCAGCGGAGTCGGTCTGCTCAATCCGCACGTCGAGGCCGTCGAACACGTCGTGGACGTGTTGCAGCGCGGCCTGCGCCGACCGGTCCGGCGCGAAACGGAAGTTCACTGTGACCGACGCGGCATCGGGTATCACGTTGCCGGCCACCCCGCCGTCGATGCGTACCGCCGACAGCCCCTCGCGGTAGACACATCCGTCGATGTCGACATCGCGGGGCCGGTAACTCTCGAGGCGCTGTAGCACCGCCCCCAGCTTGTGAATCGCGTTGTCCCCCAGCCATGCTCGCGCGGAGTGTGCGCGAGTTCCATTGGCGCTCACCACAACTCGCAGTGTGCCCTGACAACCCGCTTCGATGTAGCCGCCGGTCGGCTCGCCCAGGATCGCCACGTCCGCGGCAAGCCATTCGGGTAATTCGCGTTCGATGCGACCCAAACCGTTTGCCGAGGACTCGATCTCCTCGCAGTCGTAGAACACCAGGGTCAGGTCGTGCGCCGGCTCGGTGACGGTCGCGGCCAGATGCAGGAAGACCGCGTCACCCGACTTCATGTCGGTGGTGCCGCAACCGTGCAGCGACTCGGCGTCGCGGCGGCTGGGCAGGTTGCCGGCCACCGGGACGGTGTCGAGGTGACCGGCCAACAACACCCGGGTGGGGCGGCCCAGCGCGGTTCGGGCCAGCACCGCGTTGCCGTTGCGTAGGATCTCCCAGCCCACAGAAGGGGGAGTTTGGGTCCGGAGGGCGGCCTCGACCTCGGCGGCGATGCGCTCTTCGTGCCGCGACTCGCTGGGAATATCGACCAGAGCAGCCGTCAGCTCGACCGGGTCACCGTGTAGGTCCAGCACGGTCTCAGCGTAGTGGGTGGGTAGCGTGGGACCCGTGACTGCAGCTTCAGGTATCGGCCTTGCGACCGTGGCCGCCAATGGATCGGTTCTCGACACCTGGTTCCCCGCACCGGAACTGATCGAGGCGGGCGAGACCGGCACGACGCGGTTGTCGGTGGCCGAGGTGCCCGACGAGTTGGCGGCGCTGGCCGGCCGCGACGACGATCGCAACGTCGAAACCGTGGTGGTACGCACGGTGATCGGCTCGCTCGACGACAAAGCCGTCGACGCCTACGACGGGTATCTGCGGCTGCACCTGCTCTCGCATCGCCTGGTGGCTCCGCACGGTCTCAACGCCGACGGGCTGTTCGGGGTGCTGACCAACGTGGTGTGGACCAGCCACGGGCCCTGCGCCGTCGAGGATTTCGAGACGGTACGAATGCGACTGCGCCGCCGCGGACCGGTCGCCGTCTACGGCATCGACAAGTTCCCGCGGATGGTCGACTACGTCGTGCCGAGTGGTGTACGCATCGCCGATGCCGACCGGGTGCGCCTTGGCGCGCATCTGGCTTCGGGCACGACGGTGATGCACGAGGGCTTCGTCAACTTCAACGCGGGCACTTTGGGTGCCTCGATGGTCGAGGGCCGCATCTCGGCGGGCGTGGTGGTCGGCGACGGCTCCGACGTCGGTGGCGGGGCTTCGATCATGGGAACGCTGTCCGGCGGTGGCACCGAGGTGATTTCGCTCGGCAAGCACTGCCTGCTCGGCGCGAATTCCGGGTTGGGCATCCCGCTGGGCGACGACTGCGTCGTCGAAGCCGGCCTGTACGTCACTGCCGGGACGAAAGTCATGCTGCCCGAAGGCAATTCGGTCAAAGCCCGCGAGCTAGCCGGTAGCAGCAATCTGCTGTTCCGCCGCAACTCGTTGACCGGCGCGGTGGAGGTGGTGTCGCGTGACGGCCGCGGGATCGCGCTCAACGAGGACCTGCACGCCAACTAGTAGTTCGCTCAGGGCACCCATCGTTTGGTGCAGAACGCTCCGATCCTCGCCGGCTGGCAGGAGATCGTGAGGTGCTTTCCGGCGTGCGGGTCCGGCTGCACGGCCTGCGCCTGGTCGGCACATTGAACTGCGGCGTCGGCCACGCATTCCGGTCCCCCCGCGGTGGCCCGTGGCACAGCATCCGTTGAGCCGATGATCACCAACGTTCCCATCGCCGCGATCGCGGCCCGCCGCGCGATTGTCTGCACTGCTGCCCCATTTCCACCACCCGCCGCTCAGGCGGGGCGTCAGACTCCGATGTCGGACGTTAGTTCACTAAAGTGAACCAAAGTAGTGAAATGTAGCTATTGGTCCTGTAATGTTGCTGTGCGTCTACGGATCCGGGTTATTGTCTACTCATGGACGACTCCGATAAGGATCCTGCCGTCGTGCTGCCGTACCTCGTCGGCCGCCCCCTTGCGGCCACCGAGGTTTACGAGGCGTTCGGCTACCGCAAATCGGCGTACTACAAGGCGGTACGCGAAGGTCGGCTGGTCACTGCCGACAGCCTGCTGAAGGCGGCGAAATATCTGCGGTTGAATCCCGTCGACCTGCTTGTCCGGTTCGGCCTGATCCAGCACGAGACGGTCATCGAATACCTGGCATCGACGCGTGCCCTCCCGAAACTGCGTGACCTCCGCCCCGATCCGGGTAAACCGCCAGTCTGATCGCCGCAGAGGAGTCGCTCGCGACAATGATGTCCGCACTCATCATCGCCACCCTGATCGTCGTTTTTTCCAGCCTGTGGATCCGCCGGCACACCTGGCGCTCCCGCTGGGAAGCCGACGCGAGTCTCAACATCGCCCTGCAAGGCTGTGCCGTGCTGTTGATGTCACCGTGGGCGTCGGAGACTCTCGGCCCGCCGCTGCACCACGTCTTCGGGTACTGGAACATCGAAGACCTCATCGGCCACATCTGCCTGATGTTCGCGGCCGCGGCCATTGTCGAGCACGGGCTTGCACGACTCGGGGACAGCCAGCAATGGCGCCGAATCTTCCGGCGACATATCGAAGCACCATTGTGGCTGGGCGTTCCGGCACTCGTCGCGGTGTTCTTCGCCGCGGACGAGTCATACCACCCCGATCTGTTTCCGGCGCACGTCAGCACCGCATGGTTCGGCGCCTACTGGATCGTGTTGGGGATTCTGCTGGTGTATCTGTTCGGCTACGCGGCCAGAGTCATGCTGATCGTGCGCAACGATCCTCGCTCGACCGTGACGGCCACCCTGTACCTGATCTCGGCCGCATTCGGGTTGGCAGCGACCGTAATTCAGGTCACGACGGCCGAGGCCGGTATCGACATCACGCTGCCGGTCTGGTTGTGCGCATGCCTGGGCGCGGTCGGCTTCGCCTATGGCTCCGCCCGATCCTGGCTCGCCAAAATCGCGTGGTTCAACGACGGCAGAGTCGCACCGCCACCGCGAAACGACCACTGAGACGGCATGCACGCGATGGCGGCTGCCGGTCGGCCCGCCGTTAAGAAGTCGTCAACGATCTCCACGCCGCGTGTCCGCGGCGCCCGATTCGGGAATGCGTCGTCCCAAAGCTGTTCCCGCACAACACCTCAGGAGGCCGGCTGACAACCACGCCCTCGATCCTTGTCCTTCGTCACGCAATTACAGAGGAGAAAAACCGTGTCTTTCGTAACCACGCAGTCGCCGGCGTTGCTGGCTGCGGCGGCCAAACTGCAACACCTCGGCACCGCGATGGCCGCTCAGAACGCGGCCGCGGCGACCCCCACCTCCGACGTGACTCCCGCTGCGGCGGACGGCGTGTCGGCGATGCAGGCCATGCAGTTCTCCGCGTACGGCACCTGGTACCAACAGGTCAGCAAGCAAGCCGAAACGGTACATCAGATGCTGGTCGACACACTCGACTCCAACGCCGGTTCCTACGGCGACGCCGAGTCGACCAACCAGGCCACTACCGGATCCAATTCGCTGACAGGACTGCTCAATTCGCTCACCGGAGGCGGTTCGTCGGCCGCTAGTGGCGACTCGGGAATCTCCTCCAACGCGGGCGCGGCCATCGGCACGCCGTTCAACTGGGCACAGAACGTCTCCGCCGCGTCGTCGGACATGTTCGACCTCGCACAAGGCCAATACGCCCCGACCGGCGCGGTCGACACGACGTCCGACATCAGCGTGTTGAGCGCGCTCACCGCCACACCGGCGACTGCGGCGGCCCCCGCCGGCGCCGGCGGACTGGGCGCGACGGCGGTGACGGCGGGCGTCGGTCAGGCCCCGTCGATCGGCGCGATGTCGGTGCCGCCGGCCTGGGCCGCGGGTGCGCCCGCAGCGGTCAACCCGGCGCCCACCACGATGCCGGCAGCCAGCTGGGCCGGCCCGACCGCGCACGCCGGACAGGTCAACACCCTGCCCGCCGGTGCCCCGTCGGTGGCGTCCACGCAGCGCGGTGGCCTCGGCGTCGGCGCGCCGCGCTACGGCGTCAAGCCCACCGTGATGCCTAAGCCGACCGTCGTCTAGCCCTAAACGCCCACGAGAGAACAGGTTCGACAGCAATGGTTTTCGACTTCGCAGCAATGCCCCCGGAGATCAACTCCATCCGCATGTACACCGGTCCCGGCTCGGGCCCGATGATGGCCGCCGCCGCAGCATGGAACAGCACGGCCGCCGACCTGAGTACGACGGCGGCCGGCGCCCAGTCGGTGATCGCCGAACTGGCCGGCGGCGAGTGGCTGGGGCCGTCGTCGGTGGCGATGGCCGCCGCGGTGGCGCCCTACATCGACTGGATGGAAACCACCGCCGGGGAACTCGCACAGGCCGCTAGCCAGGCGATGGCGTCGGCGGCCGCCTACGAGGCAGCGTTCGCGATGACGGTGCCCCCGCCGGTGATCGCCGCGAATCGCGCGCAGCTCGCGGCCCTGGTTGCCACGAACATCCTGGGCCAGAACACCCCGGCGATCATGGCCACCGAGGCTCTCTACGGCGAAATGTGGGCCCAAGATGCCGCCGCGATGTACGGCTACGCCGGCTCGTCGGCCAGCGCCGCGGTATTGAGTCCGCTATCGCCCCCCCCGGAGACCAACAACCCAGGTGGGCAGGCGGCACAGTCGGCCGCAACGGCACAAGGTGCGGCAACCGGTTCGCAGACAGCGGGTCTCAACGCGCTGGTGTCCAACATGCCCGGCGCCATGCAGTCGATGTCCTCGCCGCTGGCCGCGGCGGCAGCTGACAGCCCGATCGACGACTTCTTCTCCAACAGCCTGGTGGCGAACATCCCGAACGGCATCATCGACACCGCCGCCTGGCAGATGTTCGCCGCGATCCCATCCGGGATCTTGTATGCGAAGGTGGTCGGCGACAACGCCGCCGCCGCGGCGGGCGGCCTGGCCGCGGGTCTGGCCGGCAGCAGCACCGCCGCGGCACCGGCCGCGGCCCTCGCCGGCGCGGGCGGGTTCGCCGGCACGCCGATCGTGGCGGGGCTCGCCTCGTCGTCGACGGTCGGCGGTCTCTCGGTGCCGGCCGGCTGGGCTGCAGGCACAACCCCGTCGGCGGGCAACTCGCTGGTGGCCGGGTCGGGCTGGACGGCACCGACCGAGGAAGGCATGGGGACGACGAATGTGGCAGCCGGCATGCCAGCGGTCGCGTCGGCCGGGCGCAATGGCTACGGCTTTAGCACTCCCCGGTACGGCGTCAAGCCGACGGTGATGCCGAAATCCGTTCTGGTGTAAGCAACGACGACGTTTTGCCACACACGTGGCCGCGCACCTTCGGGTGTGCGGCCACGTTGCCTTTCCCGTCGGCAAACGCGCTCCAGATGTCACCCCGCCAGCGCCGTGGGTCTGCTGAAATGGACAGAGGTCAACCAAAGTGGACAACCGAAGGAGCGGCGCGATGTCGTATGTGACCACACACCCTGAAGCGTTGGAATTCGCGGCGGGCAAATTGGAGGGCATCGGTACGGCGTTGGCCGCCCAGAACGCGGCGTCCGCCACGTCGACGGCGACCGTGGCTCCCGCTGCCGCGGATGAGGTTTCCGCGTTGCAGGCAACACAATTCAGCGCCTACGGCAACCTCTACCAACAGATAAGCGAGGAGGCGACGGCAATCCATCAGGCCTTCGTCCAGATGCTCGGGACCAGCGCGGGATCCTACGGCGACACCGAGGCCGCTAACTCGGCCGCGACCGGCACGGCGAGCCTGGGCGGATTCGACCTGCTCGGTCAGCTAACTCAATTCGGCCAGTTCGGCATCCTGCCGGGCGCCCTGAGTAACAGCGCCCTCGGAGCCCTCGTGGGCGGGTCGAACTTCGGCTCGGCGGCATCGGACTTCATCCCGCTGTCCAACACTCCCGGGGTGGTACTGGCCGGCGACGCGCCAGCCGCCGGCGCGGGCGAACTCGCGCCGGTGCCGACCGCGGCGCCGGCCGCCGGCGGAGGGCCGATGTTGGCCAGCATCAGCCAGGCCTCGACGGTCGGCGGAATGTCGGTGCCGCCCGGCTGGGCCGGCGGCCCAGTGTCGGAAGCCGCTCCGGCCCCGGCGACGTTGGTCGGCGCCGGGTGGACGGCCGCGCCGCACAGCCCGCAGGTTTCGACGGTGCCCGGCGGGTTGCCGTCGGTGGCCTCCAACGGCCGGACGTCCGGCTTGGGTGTGCCGCGATACGGCATCAAGCCCAAGGTCATGCCCAAGCCCACCGGCGTCTGAACCGCCTTCCGCTACTACCGAACAGGATTGATGACATGGTTTTCGATTTCGCAGCACGCCCACCCGAGGTCAACTCGGCCCTGATCTACTCCGGCCCCGGGGCGGCGCCGATGATGGCCGCCGCCGCCGGTTGGAACAACCTCGCGGCCGAATTAACCACGGCCGCAGCCTCTTACGAGTCGGTGATCTCCGAACTGGCAGGCGGCGAGTGGCTCGGCCCCGCCTCGCTCGCGATGGCCACAGCCGTCGAGCCGTATGTGGCGTGGATGAACAGCACCGCCGCAGCCGCCGAGCGGGCCGCGGCACAAGCCAGCGCGTCGGCGGTCGCCTACCAGAACGCCTACGCGATGACGGTGCCGCCGCCGCTGATCGCGGCGAACCGGGCACAGCTGGCCGCGTTGGTCGCCACCAACATTCTGGGCCAGAACACCCCGGCGATCCTGGCCAACGAGGCCCAGTACGCCGCGATGTGGGCTCAGGATGCTGCCGCCATGTATGGCTATGCCGCCGCGTCGGCCAGCGCCGGAACGTTGAACCCGCTCAAGTCACCGGCGGCGACCACCAATCCCGGCGGCACCGCCGCACAGGGCGCGGCGGTCTCGACGGCCGGCACTCAGAGCCGGCTCAACCAGCTGGTCTCCAGCCTCCCCGGTGCGGTGCAGGGGTTAGCCACCCCCGGCGCGGGAATCTTCGACAGCCCGGACGGTTTCCTCAACGACATCATCGCCTCGGGCAGCAACATCGGTATCTGGAACGACGGCGTCGCGCTGTTGGGAGCGGGGACAAACGCCGCGGCCTGGAACGGGTTCCAGGCGATCGTGACCGGTGTGCAGTCGAACATCGCCACCCCTGCCACCGCCCCCGCCCTGGGCGCGGGATTGGCCCCGGCCCTGGCCGGTTCGGTGACACCGGCGACCGGCGCGGGCGCGACTCCGGTGGTGGCGAGCGTTGGCCAGGCGTCGACGGTCGGCAGGATGTCGGTGCCCACCGCCTGGTCGGCGGCCGCGCCGGAGTCAACCGCCGAGCCGTTGACCGCCGCCGCCTGGACGGGCGACGTCGACGAGGGCGGCGTGACAAACGTCGCCACCGGGATGCCCGCCACGGCCACCACCGGACGCGGCGGCTACGGCATCGCCACTCCGCGCTACGGCGTCAAACCGACGGTGATGCCGACTCGAGTCCTGGTGTGACGGTAGGCGATTGGAGCACGGTGTCCTTGGTCTCTGGCAGCAGATAGGTACACCCGAAACTGGCCACGGCCATCACGGTCAGCAGCGGGCCGATCGCCCAGCTGCCGTAGGTGGCCTGCAGCGTTCCGGCGATCAACGGGGGTAGTGCACCACCGAAGATGCCGGCCAGATTTACCGCCAGCGCCGATCCGCTGTAGCGGTAGCGGGTCGCGAACAACTCGGGGATGAACGCGCCCGTCGGCCCGGAACCGATCGCGGTGATCCCGAACATGCCCACGATCGCGACCCCGTACAGGATCGGTTTTCCGGTGTCCAACAACGGAATCACCACGAGCGACCACATCACGCAGCCGGCCCAGCCGAACAACATCATCCGGCGACGTCCTACCCGATCACTCAGGACGGCCGACACAGCGACCGACGTCAGGCTCGCCACCCCGCCGACCGCCCCGACGGACCAGATGAAGGTGCGGCTGTAGCCGAGATGGGCATGGGCGTACAGCGGCATGAACGTATTGCCCATGTACACAAAGCACATGCCGCTCAAGATGCTGCCTCCGGCCAGCACGATCTCGCGCCGCTGCAGGCGCAACAACTCCGCGATCGGCGCCTCGGGGACCAGATTCCGGTTCTGCTCCTCGACGAACACCGGAGTCTCGTCGATCCGCAATCGCACATACAGCGCGATGCCGATCAGCACGGCGCTGATCAGGAACGGGATTCGCCAGCCCCACCGCATGAACGCCAGGCTGCTCTCGCCAATGCTGACGTTGACGCCCAGAAAGGTCAGGCAGGTCAGGATCGTGGCAGTCCCGCCGCCGAGCAGGGTGAACATGCCGTAGCGGCCGCGTTTACCGGCCGGCGCGTACTCCGCGCTCAGCAGCACCGACCCGGCCCACTCGCCGCCGGCGGCGAACCCTTGCACCAATCGCAGCCCGACCAGAATCAGCGGTGCCGCGGCTCCGATCGACGCCGTGGCGGGCACCAGACCCACCGAGATGGTGGCGAAGGCCATGATCAGCAACGTGGCGATCAAGGTCCGCTTACGGCCCAGGCGATCGCCGAAGTAGCCGAACGTGGCCCCACCAATCGGCCGGGCGACGAACGCGCTGGCGAACGTGCCCATTGAGGCAACGGCCGCCATGGTCGGGCTCAGACCTGGAAAGAACACGGTGGGAAACACCAGCGCCGCGGCAGTACCGTAGATCAAGAAGTCGTAGAACTCGATCGCCGAGCCAACCCAGCAGGCGGCGGCGACCCGTCTGAGCGATGCCGCTTCGGATGTCCGCACGGTTACGACGGTAAGAGAAACCGGCGCCGCTGTCACACTCGCCGCGCGGTCAACCCTGACTCAGCAACTGCTTCTTGAGCACCTTACCCATCGCGTTACGGGGCAACTCGTCGACGACCCGAACCTCACGCGGTCGCTTGTGCACCGAAAGCTGTTGGGCCACATAGTCGATCAGCTCCTGCGGCTGTGCATCGCCGACGATGAACGCGACGATGCGCTGGCCCAGGTCGTCGTCGGGCAATCCGACCACCGCAGCCTCGGCCACCCCCGGGTGACCCAGCAGCACGGTCTCGATCTCGCCGGCGCCCACACGGTATCCACCGGACTTGATCAGGTCCACCGATTCGCGGCCGACGATGCGGTGCATGCCGTCGCCGTCGATCACCGCGGCGTCGCCGGTTCGGTACCAGTCGTCGGCATCGAACGCCTCCGCCGTCGCATCCGGCCGATTCAGGTAACCGTTGAACAGCGTGGGACCCCGAACCTGTAGTCGGCCAATGGTTTCCGCGTCGTGGGGCACCGGGTTGCCGTCGTCGTCGACCAGGCGCGACTCGATCCCGGCCAGCGGCAGGCCGACCCATCCGGGACGGCGTTCACCGTCGACCCGGGTCGACAACGTGATCAGCGATTCGGTGGCGCCGTACCGCTCGACGGGCGCATGCCCGGTGAGGCGGACCAACTGGTCGAACACCGGTACCGGCAGCCCCGCACTGCCGGACACCAGCAGCCGCGCCGAGCGCAGCGCCTCGGCGGCGGACGCGTCGGCCACCACCCGCGACCACACCGTCGGCACCCCGAAATACAGGGTCCCGTGAGCGCCCGCGTAGGCCTCCGGCGTCGGTTTTCCGGTGTGCACGAAGCGATTTCCGACCCGCAGCGATCCGAGCAGTCCGAGCACCAGACCGTGCACGTGGAACAGCGGCAGGCCGTGCACCAGGGTGTCGTCGGCGGTCCACTGCCAGGCCTCGGCGAGCGCATCGAGGTCCGCGGCGATCGCCCGGCCACTCAACTGCACGCCTTTGGGCGGGCCGGTGGTACCCGAGGTGTAGATGATCAGCGCGGTGTCCTGCGGCGACGGCTCTGGCTGGTGGTGCCAGGACCGCGCGCCCATTCGGACCGGAATGTGCGGCAGCCCTTCCGGTTCGTCGGGCACCGGGCCCAGCCACGCCTGCGCGCCGGAGTCGGTGAGGATGTGCCGGCGTTCGGTCTGCCCGACGTCGGCCGGCACCGGCACCACGGGCACGCCGGCAATCAGGCAACCGGCGATGGCCAGCGCGGTCGGCGCGGTCGGGGTGGCCAGCACGGCGATCACGCCGGCGCCGCGGACGCGTTCGGCGACAGAGTTCGCGGCCCCGACGACGTCGCTGCGGCTGAGCGTGACGTCCCCGAACCGGACGGCGTCCGCGAGATCGTGGCCACCTGCGACAACGGAAGGGTCCAACGAGGTCAGCAGCACGTCAGCAGGCTAGCCCATCGGCCATTTCGCACTGCTGGTGCCGTAGGGCCTGTCAGCAGTAGACGTTGGACCCTACGCCTGGGACGTCGAAATCCCGACGCTTGCTATGAGAGCTCCGCCCATCAATAGCGGTGCCGGAAGTCTTGTGAGCGAACACAATACGGAGGTCGACAGATGCCAACTACTACCCTCGACAGCGCCGTCATCCACGATGCGGTGACCTCGGCCTGCCGCGCCCCGTCACTGCATAACAGTCAGCCCTGGCAGTGGGTTTACCGCGACGGTGAGCTCCGGCTGTTCCTCGACTCGAGCCGGGTCATGGATGCCGACCAATCGGCACGCGAAGCGCTGATTGGCTGCGGTGCAGCACTGGATCATCTACGGACCGCGATGGCCGCTGCCGGCTGGCAAGCGTTCATCGAGCGACTGCCCAACCCGGAACGCCCCAATCATCTGGCGACGATCAACTTCGCGCCGGTCGACTTTGTCACCGCGCACGACCGCCTGATGGCTGATGCGATCCAAACGCGTCGCACCGACCGCTTACCGTTCAGCGCGCCCCCCAACTGGGGGTCGATTTCCTCGACGTGGGCAAACGAGACCGGTGGCACGCCGGTTCACGTCGACGCGATTCCCGACAGCCTGGTGTCCACGTTGACAGACGCGGCCCAGATGGCGGAGTCGCTACGGCTGTACGACGCCGCCTACCATGCCGAACTCGACTGGTGGACAGCACCATTCGAGGAAGCAGAGGGCATACCGCACAGCGCCTTGATCTCGGCCGCCGAAAGCGACCGAGTCGGCATCGAACGCGTGTTTCCGGTCATCCGTGGCGCCGAGCGTCGTACCGAGATTTCGGAAGATCACGCCATGATTGTGCTGTTGTCCACCGAAGGCGACAGCCGCGCCGACGCTCTGGCCGCCGGCGAGGCGCTTTCGGCGACTTTGTTGAATTGCACGGTGGCCGGACTGGCCACCTGCACGGTAACCCACCTCACCGAGCTACCCGCGACCCGCGACGTTATCCGCTCACTTGTGAATCACGATGGCGTGCCACAGGTTCTGGTCAGAATCGGCCTTGTGCCTGTCGCTGAACGCACACCGAAACCCACCCCCCGACGGCCGCTTTCAGAAGTCTTGCGGACCAGAGCGTTCGACTGACACCCGCCACATCGACGGGCACTAGGGGCCTCGACCGGTAGACGTTGGGCCCTACGCATGTGCCGGGCGAATTGCGACGCTGGGTACCTCAGCAACACCGAGATGAGGCCATCACCATGGAGATGCATATGTCCACTCCGGAAACCAGTTTCGGCATCGTCGTCGGTGTCGACGGGTCGCCCGCCGCTCAGTACGCCGTCGATTGGGCCGCGCGAGATGCCTCGATGCGCAGAACCCGGCTCACACTCGTTCACGCCGTGCGCCCGATCGGGCTCACTCAGCCACCGTTGGCGTCGGTAACGACTTTCTCGCGCTGGCAGGTCGAGCATGGACAGCGGGTTCTCGACGAGGCCGTCCGACTCGCGCACGAGGTCGCTTCCAATGGCGGACCGGAGCGGATCGACCCCGACCTGTTGTTCGCGCATGCCGTTCCGACACTGATCGACATGTCCAAAGACGCCGACCTGGTAGTCGTCGGTTCTCGAGGCCGTGGGCCAATCGCCCGAAGCGTGTTGGGCTCGGTGAGCTCGAGCCTGATTCGGCACGCGCATTGCCCGGTGGCGGTCATTCACGACGAAGATCCGCTGATGCCGGATCCCGCGCACGCGCCGATTCTGGTCGGCATCGATGGCTCGCAGGCGTCTCAATCGGCAACCGCGATCGCATTTCTGGAGGCGTCGTTGCGCGGCGTCGACCTCGTCGCCCTGCACGTGTGGAGCGACGTCGAAGTCGACGATTTTCCCGCCATCGACTGGCCGGCCATGAAGCCGGCCGCCGAAGAGGTGCTCGCCGAGCGGCTGGCCGGTTGGCAGCAGCGCTATCCCGACGTGACCGTCCGGCGACTGGTCGAATGCGACCATCCGACATACCAACTCATCCGGCACTCGGAATTGGCCCAACTGGTGGTCGTCGGCAGCCACGGTAGAGGCGGATTCGCCGGCATGCTGTTGGGTTCGGTGAGTAGTTCGGTGGCCCACTCGGCACGGATGCCGGTCATTGTCGCTCGTCAACCATGAGCACAGCGGACAGTCACACGAAGCGGGAGGCCGTAGCGGATCACCTTCTGGGGCTTCGATTTTCGTGATATCAGCGCCGAGGTCGACGAGCAGTACGGACCGGAGATTTCGTCGGCAGTCTCGACAACTGTGAGCCCGCCGAGAGCCGTCACAGCGGCAATCCCATGGCCTTCGGCTCCATGTACTGACGAATTCCGACGATGCCGCCGCTTTCCCGGCCGATCCCACTCTGCTTGAAGCCGCCGAACGGCGCGCCGCCCGGGCCAAACCCGTTGACCGCGATCTGGCCGGTGCGTACCTTGCGTGCCACCGCCAGCGCACGGTCGACATCGGCGCCCCACACCGCACCGGACAGCCCGTACTGCGAGTTGTTCGCGATCTGCACCGCCTCGTCGTCGCCGCGGTACCGCAGGACCGAGAGCACCGGCCCGAACACCTCTTCCTGCGCGATCGTCGAGTCGGGCGTGACGTCGGTGAGGATCGTCGGCTCGAAGTAGAAGCCCTTGTCCAGACCCGCCGGCCGACTACCCCCGGTGACCACCTTGGCGCCGTCGTCGAGCGCCCGATTCACGTGTGCCTGAACGCGTTTGCACTGTGCATCGCTGATCAGCGGTCCCATGGTGACGTCGGGATCGGTGGGGTCGCCGACCTTCACCGACTCAGCCAGCGCGACCAGCCGGTCGACGATCTCGTCGTGAATCGGGTCGGGTAAGAGCAGCCTGCTGTGCAGAATGCAGGCCTGGCCGGCGTGAAACGAGCACGAATCGAACAACATTCGCTGCAACGTCTCGTCGTCGAGGGACGCGTCGTCGAGGACGATGCTGGCCGACTTGCCGCCGAGTTCGAGCAGCAGCCGCTTCATGCCGGCTCCGGCCGAAGCCATCACCTCGCGCCCGACCACCGAGCTGCCGGTGAAGCTGACCATGTCGATGCGGGGGTCGACGGTCAGCAGCTTGCTGGATTCGACGTCGGTGGGGGTCACGACGTTTACCACACCCGCCGGAATATCGGTGTGCTCGTCGATGATTCGCGCGAGCGCCAAGCCCGCCAGCGGTGCCAGCGGTGACGGCTTGAGCACGACCGTGTTGCCCGCGGCCAGTGCGGCGCAGACTTTCATCACGTTGAGGGTGTGCGGGAAGTTCCACGGCGTCAGGATCGACACGACGCCCAGCGATTCGTAGCGCAGCAGCGTCTTTCCGGCGGCGCCGAACGCATCGATCGGCTCCTCGACGGGATGGGTGGCCAGTTCCGCGGCGTTGAGCGCCGCGAACGCCGGGCCCTCCACGTGGATAACGCGCTCGTTGGAGGTGCAGCCCCATTCCTGTTGCGCGAGTTCGTAGAACGCGTCGGCGTGTGCCAGCAACGCCTCACCGAGCTGGTTGAGGTAAACCGCCCGCTGCTCGGGACTGGTGTCGGCCCATGGCCCGGAATCGAATGCCGCCCTGGCGGCCGCGACCGCGGCGGCGACCTGGGCGTGGCTGGGGTCGGGCGCCGAGGCGATCACCGCCTCGGTGGCCGGGTTGACGTCGTCGTAGTGGGCCCCGTCTCCGTCGGGGTCGACCCATTGGCCGTCGATGTAGACCGCATAGGTGTCGATCAATGAGCATGGGTCAGCCATGTCTTGTCCTTCCGGCGGCTCAACATTCGGTCTACACCCGTCAGCCCGCTGTCGTCAACGTTCGACCTGGATACGGGCTATTTCAGTTCAACAGCAGGCATATTGACAGCATCGCTGCCGCAAGGGTAGACAGAATCGGCCAGACAGATCGAAGGCATTTGTATGATTGCGGCCGTCGAGGAGGCCGGGGTGTGCAGGGGATCCCGCGGGGCGTACAGCTCGCCGAGAAACAAGGAGGATCCGCTCAGTGACCGATACTGACTTGCACGCCAAACTCAAGGCACTCGTCGGCAAGCCGACCGGTGGCGCAGACAAGCCCACGCTGGCCCCGGATCCGGTGAACCAGCCGATGATCCGGCACTGGGCGTACGCACTGAACGACATGAACCCGGTCTACCTCGATCCGGAGTTCGCGGCGAAATCCCGGTTCGGCGGCATCGTGTCGCCGCCGGTGATGCTGCAAACCTGGACAATGCCGGCACCGAAACTCGAAGGGATCGGCGAACGCGGCGGCTCCCCGGTCGAGATCACCAACAATCCCACCGCGTTTCTCGACGAGGCCGGCTATACCAGTATCGTGGCGACCAACTCGGAATTCGAGATCAACCGCTACCCGAAGCTGGGCGACGAGATCAGCGCCACCTCAGTGTACGAGGACGTCTCCGACGAGAAGACCACGGCGTTGGGTACTGGTTTCTTCGTGACCTGGGTGCTCACCTACACCGACCAGCACGGCGAAGTGCTTGGCAAGCAACGCTTCCGGGTCCTGCGATTCAAGCCGGCGAACTGATGGCGACCCGACTGGCACCGGCAGTCAGCCCGGACACCGAGTTCTTCTGGAACGGGCTGCGCGAGCACAAGCTGTTGATCCAGCGCTGCAACGGATGTGCGGCGGTGCGCAATCCGCCGCAACCGATGTGCCCGGCATGCCGCTCGCTGGAATGGGAAGCGATCGAGTCGTCGGGTCGCGGCACCGTCTACAGCTTCGTGATGCCGCACGAACCGAAGTTTCCGTTCTTCGACTATCCGTACATCGTCGCGCTCGTACAGCTCGAGGAGGACGTCCGGATCGTGTCGAACCTGACCGGCGTCGACCCCGCCGATGTTGAGGTCGGAATGCCGGTCGAAGTGTACTTCGCCGAATTCGACGGAGGCCTTGTGCTGCACCAGTTCCGGCCGGAAGGACGGCCATGACGACCGCCAAAGCCCGCACCTCGACATTGAAGTGGGCCGACATCAACGTCGGCGACGAGGTGACTCCAATGGAGATCCCGGTGACGACCACGATGATCGTCGCGGGCGCCATCGCATCGCGCGACTTCATGCCGGTGCACCACGACGCCGTCTACGCCAAACAGCAGGGCTCGCCCAACCTGTTCATGAACATCCTCACCTCGAACGGGTACTGCGTGCGGTTCCTCACCGACTGGGCCGGCCCCGAGGCGATGGTCACCAAGCTGGCGATTCGCCTTGGTGTGCCGTCGTTTCCGGACGACCCGCTGCGCTTCACCGGCGAGGTCACCGGCAAGAACGAGGGGGCGAACGGTGAGAATTTCGTCGAGGTCAGCTTCCAGGCCGCCAATAGCCTGGGCAACCACGTCACCGGGACCGCGGTCCTGAGCCTGCTCGACGGGAGCGGCTCATGAGCGTGTCGTTGTTGGCCGGGACAACCGCCATCGCCGGCATTGGTCAGACCGAGTTCTCCAAGGAATCCGGCCGCAGCGAACTGCAATTGGCATGTGAGGCGGTCAGCGCCGCGCTCGACGACGCGGGCCTGGCGCCGAGCGACGTCGACGGCATGGTCACGTTCACGATGGATTCCAGCGACGAGATCGAGGTGGCCCGCAACGTCGGCATCGGCGATCTGACCTTCTTCTCCCGGGTTCCGCACGGCGGCGGTGCGGCAGCGGGCACGGTCGCGCACGCGGCTATGGCGGTGGCCGCGGGGGTCGCCGATGTGGTGGTCTGCTACCGCGCCTTCAACGAACGGTCCGGGATGCGCTTCGGCGGCAGCGGCCGCACCAGCGCCGAGACCCCGCTGTTCATGGCGCATTACGCGCCGTTCGGCCTGCTCACCCCCGCGGCGTGGGTCGCGCTGCATGCTCAGCGCTACATGTCCACTTACGGTGTGACCAACGAGGACTTCGGCCGGATTGCCGTCGTCGACCGCGCCCACGCCGCCACCAACCCCGACGCGTGGTTCTACGAGCGTCCGATCACCCTGGAAGACCACCAGAATTCGCGGTGGATCATCGAACCCGTTCTGCGGCTGCTGGATTGCTGCCAGGAGAGCGACGGCGGTGTCGCGCTGGTCGTCACCAGCGCCGAGCGCGCCCGCGACCTCAAGCAACCTCCGGCGATCATCTCCGCTGCCGCCCAGGGTGCCGCGTTCAACGGCGAGATGATGACCAGCTACTACCGCGAGGACATCACCGGCCTACCGGAGATGGGCGTGGTGGCGGACAAGCTGTGGCGCGACTCGGGACTCAAGCCCAGCGATATCCAAACCGCGTTCATCTACGACCATTTCACGCCGTTTGTGTTCACCCAGTTCGAGGAGCTCGGGTTCTGCGGGCGCGGCGAGGCCAACGACTTCGCCACCGTCGAGCGGCTGTCGCTGGGCGGCGAGCTGCCGATCAACACCAACGGCGGACTGCTCGGCGAGGCCTACATCCACGGGATGAACGGCATCACCGAAGGGGTGCGCCAGGTTCGGGGCACATCGCACAACCAAGTCGACGACGTCGAGCATGTGCTCGTCACCTCCGGCACCGGGGTGCCTACCAGCGGGCTGATTCTCGCCACGGACTGACCATGACACACGCCACCGCGACTGATACCCGCCAACTCATCATCGAGTCCGCCTACGCCTGCTTCCGCAAGCAGGGACTGCAGAAGGCGACAATCGTCGATATCTCTAGGGCGGCAAGGGTTTCCCGCAGCACGATCTACGAGTATTTTCGCGACAAAGCCGCGATCGTCGAAGCCTGCGCCGAGCACACGTCCGAAGAGTTCTACCGGCAGATGTCCACCGCGATGGACCGCGCCGGTTCGCTGGAGGAGAAGCTGGTTCGCGCAGCGGTTTTCGTCACCCAAGCGCGCCGGGCCATCGCCTCCCAGAAGTACTTCGACGAGGAAGCGGTCAGCCTGCTACTGACCAAGGACGCCGCCGTGCTGCTGCGCGAATGTGTCGACTTCCTGGCTCCGCACCTGGCGGCCGCCAAGCTCACCGGCGAGGTGCGCAAGGATCTCGACATTCAGGCCAGCGGCGAGTGGTTCGCGCGAATCCTGTTCTCGTTGTTCAGCACACCGTCGTCGACACTGAACATGGACGACCCGGAAGTGGTCGCCGATTTCGTGCGCGCCCACGTTGTTCAGGGGTTCGCCAACGACCGTTCACGCACCCGACGCACAGCCGACACCCGCTGACGCCGGGCGGCCATCCGGAGCCGCAGATCGGGACCAAAGACCCATGGCACGTGGCCGATGCCGCATTAGCGTTCTCCTCGACGAAAGGAGACCACCATGGTTTCGACAACCAAGCCCCTCGGCATCATCGTCGGCGTCGACGGATCACCGGAATCCGATGCCGCGGTCGAGTGGGCCGCGCGCGATGCGGCCAGCCGTGGTCTAGCGCTCACCCTCGTGCACGTGGCGAGTCCCGCCGATGCGACCTGGTCGCAGGCGCCGACCCTCGAAGAAACGCCGGAAGAGCAACGGGCCGAGGGCCGCAGCCTTCTCGCGCACGCGTCGACGATCGCCCGTGCCGCCATCGCCGACACCGAGCAGATACACATCAACGGCGAATTGTTGTCGTCCGCCGCCATCGTCCCGACGCTCGTCGACCAATCGAAGGACGCTGAGCTCGTCGTCGTCGGGTCCCGTGGACGCGGGGCATTGTCCCGCAGCATTCTCGGCTCGGTCAGTTCAGGACTCATTCGGCACGCGCATTGTCCCGTTGCGCTCATCCGCGAGGACGAGACGCAAATGCCCCATCCCGCAAGGGGTCCCGTGGTCGTAGGAATCGACGGCGCGACCTCGGAACTCGCCACGGAGATCGCGTTCGAGGAGGCGTCGCTTCGCCATGCTGACCTGGTAGCGCTGCACGCGTGGAATGACGTCGATATGAATGCGATTCCGGGGTACGACTGGTCGCCGACAACCGCCAAGGAAGGCCGGGTCCTGGCCGAGGCGCTGGCAGGCTGGCAGGAGCGTTATCCGGAGGTCTTGGTGCACAACCGCGTCGTCAGTGATCGAGCCGCGCACGCGCTCGTCGACGCATCGGAATCCGCCCAACTCGTCGTCGTCGGAACGCATGGGAGCGGTGCGCTTGCCGGCATGCTCTTGGGTTCGGTCAGCAACGCAGTGGTTCAGGCGGTGCACACGCCGGTGATCGTGGCGCGCCCGTCGTGAGCGTCAACTAGCGACCGGGGAATGGCTTTGGTCATCGTGTCTCAGGGCCGCAACATCACCTTTACCGCGCCGTCCTGCTTCTTTTGGAAGATGTCGTAGGCGTGCGGCGCCTCGTCGAGCGGCAAGACATGGGTGGCGAAAGTGTCGACGCCGAGCGGATCGTCGTCGGTCAATAGCGGCATGATGTCGTCCGACCAACGCTTGACATTGGCCTGACCCATCCGCAGCGTGATCTGTTTGTCGAACAGCGTTAGCATCGGCAGCGGGTCGGCCATGCCGCCGTAGACACCGATCAGCGAGATCGTTCCGCCACGCCGCACGATGTCGATCGCCGAGTACAACGCGCCGAGCCGGTCGACACCGGCGGTCTGCATCAGTCGCTTGCCGAGCATGTCCGGCAGCAGGCCGGTGACCTGTTGAGCCGCCTTGGTGATCGGCGACCCGTGAGCTTCCATCCCGACCGCGTCGATCACCGCGTCCGTGCCACGCCCGTCGGTCCACTCGCGGATCACGTCGCCAACCGGGTCGTCGGTCTGGCTGAGGTCAATGGTCTGGATGCCGCGCTCCGCGACGCGGGCCAGCCGTTCGGGCACCAGGTCGACGCCGATCACCCGGTAGCCGAGGTGATCGGCGATGCGGGCGGCCATGTCCCCGATGGGGCCGAGTCCCAGCACGGTGACCGAGCCTCCGTCGGGGATGTCGGCGTAGGCCACTGCCTGCCATGCCGTCGGAAGCACATCCGAGAGGTACACGAAACGCGAATCAGGCGGTCCCTCTGGGACTTTCATGTGGGTGAACTGCGCTTGCGGTACCCGCAGGAGCTCGGCTTGGCCACCGGGCACTTCGCCGTACAGCTCGGAGTAACCGAATAGCGCCGCCCCCATCCCTTGGTCGCGTACCTGGGTGGTTTCACACTGCGTGTAGAGCTGCTGGTTGCAGGTCCAACAGTTCCCGCAGGAGATCTGGAATGGAATCACCACCCGATCACCGACCCTCAGGTCGCCGGTTTCGCCGCCGACTTCGCGGACAATACCCATCGGTTCGTGACCGAGGATGTCACCGGGTTTCATGAACGGTCCGAGAACCTCGTAGAGGTGCAGGTCCGAGCCGCAGATGTTGGTCGAGGTCACCTCGATGATGGCGTCCGTCGGCATTTCGATCGTGGGGTCGGGCACCGACTCAACGCGGACATCGCGTTTGCCGTGCCAAGTGACAGCTTTCATCTCCAGGTCGTACCCGTCTGAGGATTGCCGAAACAGTCCGGTGGGTCTGATGGCCTTGGGCTGATGACCTATGGCCCTGCCGACGGGGCTGCAGCTTCACGAGGCTGAAGACAGCCGACATCGGAGGTCGATTATGCCTGCCACCATCGTTGAGACCGGAGTCATCGAAGACGCGGTGACGGCGGCCTGCCGCGCCCCGTCATTGCACAATAGCCAGCCGTGGCGCTGGGTGCTCAACGGTGGCGAACTGCGGTTGCTCCTCGATCGGGGCCGGGTGCTTAGCACCGATCGAGCCGCGCGAGAGGCAGTTATCAGTTGTGGTGCGGCCCTCGACCATCTGCGGACGGCGATGCTGGCGCGCGGCTGGCAGCCTCACATCGATCGGTTTCCGAACCCGAAGAATCCGGACCACTTGGCGTCCATCACGTTTACCGCGGCCCGGTCTGTCGCAGACCAGGTTCGGCGTCGAGCCGACGCCATCTCGGTCCGCCGAACCGATCGGCTACCTTACAGCGAAGCCGCAGACTGGGACCGCGTCGAACCTGCGCTGGTGGCCGCAATCGACGAACCAGCCGTGCACCTGGACGTGCTGCCCGAAGACGCGCGGCCCCGGCTGGCGTACGCAACCGAACTCGCGGAGAACCTGCGGCGCTATGACGCTCCTTACCACGACGAACTCCGTTGGTGGACAGCGCCATACGAGGCGTCGGAAGGCATTCCATACAGCGCCCTGGTATCGAAGCACGAAGGCGAACGAGTCGGGATAGACCGAACATTCCCGGCCGGTCACCAACCCGAACGACGCTCCGCGGTTCCCGAGGACCACGCCACGGTCCTGCTGCTGTCCACCGATGACGACAGTCGCGCCGGCGCATTGGCGGCCGGCGAAGCGCTTTCGGCGATCTTGCTGGAGTGCACCGTGCACGACCTCGCTACGTGCCCGGTGACGCATCTGACCGAACTGCACGTCACCCGTGATCTCGTTCGGACGCTCGTCGAGCGAGACGCGGTACCCCAAGTCCTCATCCGAGTGGGTGTGTCGCCGCTCACCGAAACCAAGCCGACGCCGACGCCACGACGAGCTCTTCCTGACGTCCTCGGAACCAACAGTTAGAAGGAGAGATCGATGAGCCGCACCGAAATCCCCCATCCCGCCGTCGTGGTGGGCATCGACGGCTCTCAAGCCGCGCTCCGAGCCGCGGAATGGGCAGTCGACGAGGCCGTCAGCAGGGAGATCCCACTTCGGCTGGTTCACACCATCCCCGCGCAAGTCGAGCCCGCCCCTTCAGCGCCGTCGGCAACGTGAACATGGAAGTCGAATACGCGGAAACGGCGTTGAGGGTGGCCTGCATGGCGGTGACAGCTACCGGGAAGCCGGTCAAGGTCGAAACAGAGCTTCTGCGAGGCGATCCCGCCGCGATGCTCATCGCCGAGTCTGGCGAGGCCGCAATGATCTGCATGGGTTCGACGGGTATCGGCCGATTGGCCCGCGCCGTGCTGGGTTCGACGGCTGCCGACGTCGCCGAAGGGGCTCATTGCCCGGTGGCGATCATTCGCAGTCACGAAGGCAACCCAACCCGGTTGAGCC
>NZ_LZLV01000108.1 GCF_001673405.1 Mycobacterium sp. 1245111.1
AGGCGCATGGCGAGCAGGGAGTGGCCGCCGAGGTCGAAGAAGGAGTCGTCGATGCCGACCTTGTCGAGGTTGAGGAGGTGGGCGTAGAGGTCGGCCAGGGTGTGTTCGACGGCGTTGGTGGGGGCGCGGTAGCCGCCGGCGGTGAATTCGGGTGCGGGCAGGGCGCGGGTGTCGAGTTTGCCGTTGACGGTCAATGGTAGGGCGTCGAGGGCGACGATGGCGGCGGGGAGCATGTAGGCGGGTAGCAGGGCCGCCAGTGCGGTGCGGGTGTCGGCGGGGTCGGCGGTGCCGGTGATGTAGCCGACCAGTCGTTTGTCGCCGGGGGTGTCTTCGCGGGCGATCACGGCGGCCTGGGTGACGCCGTCGAGCTGGGCGAGGGCGGCTTGGACGTCGCCGAGTTCGATGCGGTAGCCGCGGATTTTGATTTGGTTGTCGGCGCGCCCGAGGTAGTGCAGTTGGCCGTCGGGGCTCCAGCGGACCAGGTCTCCGGTGCGATACATGCGGGCACCTGGGGCGCCGAACGGGCAGGCCACGAACCGTGATCCGGTCAGCCCGGCCCGGCCCGAATAGCCCACTCCCACACCATGTCCGGCGATATACAACTCTCCGACCACACCTGCGGGCACCGGCCGCAGCCAGCCGTCCAACACAAAAAACGCCGCCCCCGACA
>NZ_LZLV01000109.1 GCF_001673405.1 Mycobacterium sp. 1245111.1
CCGCGCGCAGATGACTTCGAGCAACAGGCGCGGTGCGGTCGCACCGCGCATCTCCGTCAGCCCGGCGTGGACTACCTCGGCGTAGCGGGTCAGCGTCGCGGGACCCAGCCGGGCCGCCTGCTCGCGCATCCGGTCCAGCACGTCTTCGGGGGCATCGACCACACCGCGGGACGTTGCATCCGGAACCGCTTGCAGCACAAGCAAATCGCGGAACCGCTCCAGCAGATCGGTGGCAAACCGCCGCGGGTCGTGCCCGGCGTCGATCACCGACTCCACCGCGCCGAACAGGGCCGCGGCATCCCCGGCGCCCAGCGCGTCGACGGCCTCGTCGATCAGCGCCACATCGGTGGCGCCCAGCAGTCCCAGCGCCCGCTGGTAGTTGACCCGGTTACCTTCGGCGCCGGCCAGCAACTGGTCGAGCACCGACAACGTGTCGCGTGGCGAGCCGCCGCCGGCCCTGATCACCAACGGGTAGACGGCATCGTCGACGACCACATCCTCCTGGGCGCAGATCCGCTCGACCAATCCCCGCATGGTCCGGGGGGCCAGCAGCCGGAACGGATAGTGATGGGTGCGCGAACGGATCGTCGGCAACACCTTCTCCGGCTCGGTCGTGGCGAACACGAAGATCAAGTGGTCGGGCGGCTCCTCGACGATCTTGAGCAGCGCGTTGAAGCCGGCCGTGGTCACCATGTGCGCCTCGTCGACGATGAACACCCGATAGCGCGACTGGGCCGGCGCGTAGAACGCCCGGTCCCGCAGCTCACGGGTGTCGTCGACACCCCCGTGGCTGGCAGCGTCGAGCTCGACGACGTCGATGCTGCCGGCTCCGTTGGGCGCCAGCCCGATACACGAGTCGCACACCCCGCAGGGCGTCGCGGTCGGCCCCTGCTCGCAGTTCAGCGAGCGGGCCAGGATGCGCGCCGACGAGGTCTTGCCGCAGCCGCGCGGGCCGGAGAACAGGTAGGCGTGATTGATTCGGCCGGCGGTCAACGCGGTCGACAGCGGCTCGGTGACGTGTTCCTGCCCCACCACTTCGGCGAAGGTCGCCGGTCGGTACTTACGGTAGAGAGCCACGGTCAGAGGCTACTCAGCCCGACCGACGATGCGAACCCGGATGGGTTCGCCTGAGGAGGCGGGCAATCGAGCACGGGGCCCGACGCTCACTACGCCTGGCTCAGCAGCGACTCGGTCGCCGACAGCAGCGCGCAGGTCGCCAGGCCGTCGATCGCATCCCGCAGGTCCGACTCCGGCGGGAAGGTCGGCGCGATGCGGATGTTCTTGTCGTCCGGGTCTTTCCGGTACGGGAACGACGCGCCGGCCTCGGTTACCGCGATACCGGCGTCCTTGGCCAGCGAGACGGTGCGCTTGGCCGTGCCGGGCAGCACGTCGAGGCTGATGAAGTAGCCGCCCTCGGGCTCATTCCAGGACGCGATCTTGGATTCGCCCAACCGCTTGTCCAAAATCTCCAGTGCCAGCGCGAATTTCGGCGCCAGCAGTTGCTGGTGACGCAGCATCTGCAGCCGGACACCGTCGGCGTCGCCGAAGAACCGCAGGTGCCGCAGCTGGTTGACCTTGTCCGGGCCGATCGACTTCTTGCCGGCGTACTGCAGGTACCACGCGATGTTGCCCAACGATCCACCGAAGAAGCTGACGCCGGCGCCGGCGAAGGTGATCTTCGACGTCGACGCGAAGACGTAGGGCCGGTTCGGGTTGTTCGCCGCCGCGGCCAGACCGAGCACATCGATCGGCCGGGGGAAGTCCAGTGTCAGCGTGTGCACCGCGTAGGCGTTGTCCCAGAACAACCGGAAATCGTCTGCGGCCGTACGCATTTGCACGAGCCGGCGGACCGTCTCCCACGAATAGCTCAGCCCGGTGGGGTTGGCGAACACCGGGACCGCCCACAAGCCCTTGATGGCCGGGTCGACCGCGACCAGCTCTTCGATCAGGTCGACGTCCGGGCCGTCCTCACGCATCGGGATCGGGATCATCTCGATGCCGAGCGTCTCGGTGATCGCGAAGTGCCGGTCGTAGCCGGGCACCGGGCACAAGAACTTGACGACAGGCTCGTCTTTCCAGGGACGCGGGGAATCGACTCCGCCGTAGAGCATCGAGAACACGATCACGTCGTGCATCAATTCCAGGCTGGCGTTGTTGCCGGCGATCAGGTTCTGCACCGGGATACCGAGCAGTTCGCCGAAGATTGCCCGCAGTTCGGGCAGGCCGTGCTGCCCGCCGTAGTTGCGCGTGTCGGTGCCGTCGCCGTCGCGGAAGTCGGCACCGGGCAGGCTCAGCAGGGCGTTGGACAGATCAAGCTGCTCGCTGCAGGGCTTTCCGCGGGTGAGGTCGAGCGACAGCTTCTTGGATTGAAGCTCGGCGTAATCCTGTTGGTGGCGGGCGTGCAATGCCTCGAGGTCGTCACGGCCAAGGGAGCTGAACGAGCCGTACGACACCATCCGCCTTCCGACGTTTCATCACAGGGTTTCCATGCAGGGGACCCCGCGCACCCGCCAGAGCCCATTGACCCTTGCTGCCTTCCGGCCCTGGGGGAGTTCACAGGATAGACGCCGCGCGGGGTCCATCCAGAGTCTAGCTCCCGAGCGCGAAGCGGTCGGCCGAAGACCCTGACCTCGGTTGGCGCCGGGCGGCACTCGGTTACCATGGCCGACGGAGGATTCGCCTAGTGGCCTATGGCGCTCGCCTGGAACGCGGGTTGGGTTAATAGCCCTCGCGGGTTCAAATCCCGCATCCTCCGCACTTGATCCAGGAAGTGACCAGGCCCAATTGATAGGGTCTGGTCGCTTCCGGATTACCAGCTCGAGGAGGGGCATGGGACGCAGGGCCGCTATCTTCTGGCACGCGGCGATCTCGCTCGCCGCAGGCGTCCTCTATTTCTTCTTCGTGCTGCCGAGATGGCCCGAGTTGATGGGCGACACATCGCATGGTCTGGGCACGGTGGCGCGGATCGCCGCCGGCATCTTGATTGGCTTGGCGGCGCTTCCGGTGGTGTTGACACTGGTGCAGACGCGCAAGCCCGAGTTCGGCACGCCGGCCCTGGCGCTGACGCTGCGGACCTGGTCGGTCGTGGCCCACGTGGCCGCCGGGGTCCTGATTGTCGGCGCGGCGATCAGCGAGATCTGGCTGAACCTGGACAGCGTGGGCCGATGGCTGTTCGGCGTCTACGGCGCCGCGGCAGCGGTCGCGCTGCTCGGCATCGCGGGGTTCTACCTCTCGTTCGTCGCCGAATCGCCGCCGCCACCGCCGAAACCGTTGAAGCCCAAGAAAGAGAAGAAGCCACGCCGACGCCGCGGCGACAAGGACGACGCCGCCGACGAGGCCACGGGCGACGACGCGGCCACGGACACCGACGAGGATTCCGAAGAAGCCGACGCCGACGAGGACGACACCGCGGAAGCCGACGACACTGCCGAAGCCGACGAGAGTCCCGAAGTCCAGGCCACCGCAGCAGAACCCGAGTCGACGGCCGAAGAGGCCTCGGCAGTCGAAGAATCGCAGGACACCCAGGCGGCCGAGTCCAGCGGACTGCGCAACCGCCGCCCGTCGGGCAAGGTGTCGCACCGTCGTCGGCGTTCCCGCCGCGGCGTCGCCGTCGACGAATGAGCTGACCGACCGGACGAGAGAATCCCGTTTCCGGCTTGGCGAATCCCATTTCCGCCAGGCGGGATCTCGCCTATCCTGAGCGAGTGCCCAACACCTATCGCGTAGTCCAGTGGAACACCGGAAACGTCGGCAAGAGCTCCCTCAAATCGATCGCGGACAACCCGCTGCTCGAATTGGTCGGATGTTTCGCGTGGTCGCCGGAGAAGGCAGGACGTGACGCCGGCGAGCTGGTCGGCATCGCTCCGCTTGGGGTCGCGGCCACCAACGACGTCGACGCCCTGCTCGCGCTGAAGCCGGATTGCGTTGTCTACAACCCGATGTGGATCGACGTCGACGAGCTGGTTCGCATCCTGTCCGCGGGAGTCAACGTCGTGACCACCGCGTCGTTCATTACCGGGAAGAACCTCGGCGACGGCCGCGACCGGCTTGTCGAAGCCTGCGAAAAGGGTGGCGCGACGATCTTCGGATCCGGCGTCAGCCCGGGCTTCGCCGAGTTGTTGGCCATCGTCTCGGCGATGGTGTGCAACCGGGTCGACAAGGTGACCGTCAACGAAGCCGCCGACACGACGTTCTACGACTCACCGGAAACCGAAAAGCCGGTCGGCTTCGGCCAACCCATCAACCATCCGGACCTGCATGCGATGGCGGCCAAGGGCACCGAAGTCTTCGCCGAGGCCGTCGCGCTGGTCGGCGACGCACTCGGCATCGAGCTCGACGACATCCGATGCGAGGCCGAATTCGCCCAAACCACAGCCGATCTCGAGATGGCGTCGTGGACGATTCCGGCCGGATGCGTGGCTGGTGTGTACATCAGCTGGCAGGGAATACTGGACGGCAAGACCGTCATCGACCTCAACGTTCGGTGGCGCAAAGGCCAGACACTGGAACCGGATTGGAAGATCGACGGCGATGGCTGGGTGATTCAGGTCGACGGGCAACCCACTGTGACCGCCAAGGTCGGCTTCCTGCCCCCTCCGTATTTCGAGGCCACCACGATCGAGGAATTCATGGACCTCGGGCACATCATGACGGCGGTGCCGGCGATCAACGCGATCCCTGCCGTCGTCGCAGCAGCACCCGGTATCGCGACGTACGCGGACCTACCGCTGACGCTGCCGCGAGGCTTCGTCAAGACCTAGCTTTCCGACGAGCCAGGGGGTCCTGAGGAGGAGCGAGGCAATCGATCGAGCGCGGATCAGGTCCCGGGAATGTTCTGCAGCTTGCCCTGCAGGTCGGGGCAGTACTGAGCGATCGCGCTACCCAGGAACTGGTACGTCTGCACCTGCGTGGTGCCCCGGGGAAGGTTGATAGAGAGGAAATGCGCGCTCGCCGCAGCGTCCTTGTCGACACCGACTCCGAGCCGGTGGCAGGCGATCTTGGCCAGGTACGGGCTCTGGTCGTGCGGCGCGTAGATGCCGTAATGCTGGAGCTGGTTGTCGAAGTCGGTGTCGGGGTCGGCGAATGCCGGCGCGGACAAGCTGATTGCCGCAGCGACGGCGCCGACCGCAATACCCGTGAGCTTCATGGGTTGGATCCTACCTTTGTTGGGTCTGCGTCGGCTCATCGTCATTCGCTCTCCTTCGGGCCGCCGAGCCACCAGTGCGGGCTCGCGTTACGGTCTTCCAACAACCGCTGTGCCCAATTTCTTTCTGGTCGCCTATTCAGATTAGAGTAGCTAAGGTTACACACAGGCTAATTAGTTGAGCAGCCTTCGCCCATGGTTAGGAATTGAAGGGGCCCATGACGACGACTGAGCCGAGGACGGAGCCATTGATGACCCAAGGCTCCACCGACAGCGAGGGCAGGCGGACCACCCGCGAGCCGGCCAAACACAGAGGTCTGGCGGGCTTGTTCGCCCGGTACTGGCTCGTCCTAACCCTTGCGGCCGTCATTGCGTTGTCAGGATTCGTCGTCCACCGACTGCACGGTGTCTTCGGCGTCCACAAGGGTTCGTTCGGCGGCGGTACCTCGGGCGAGGTACTCGACTCGTTCAACGCGAAGACCATCACACTGCAGGTCTGGGGCCCACCGGGGAGTACGGCAACCATCAACTACCTCGACGCGGACTCCCATCCGCAGCAGGCACTCAACGTGCCCTTGCCCTGGAGCACAGTCTTGAGTTCAACGAAACCTGGCATCCCGGCCAACCTGGTAGCGCAAGGAGACGGCAGTTGGATCGCGTGCCAGTTTGTGGTGAACAAGCACGATGGAAGCGGTGACGTCATCAAGACCCCCAATCGTTCGGACGCCGTCGAAACCAACAACGCCTTCGTCTACTGCTTGGACAAGTCCGCATGAGCGACACCACTCAGGCTGCGCCGGCGCCGGTCGACCAGCCGCTGATCCCACCGTTCCTGCCGAAATGGATCCATCGGCTGGCGCTGCCGATCGTGCTGGCGTGGCTGGCCATTGTGTTCGTCACCAACACCGTCGCGCCGCAGCTGGAGGTGGTCTCCAAGAGCCACTCGGTACCGCAGAGTTCGAAGGACTCGGTGTCGTTCCAGTCGCAGATGCGCGTCGGAAAGACGTTCGACGAATTCAATACCGACAACTCAGCGATGGTGCTGCTGGAGGGCGACAAGCCGCTGGGGGCAGAGGCCCACCGCTATTACGACGAGATCGTCCGGCGGCTCGAGAACGATAAGAAGCACGTTCAGCACATCCAAGACTTCTGGAGCGACCCCCTCACCGCTGCTGGCTCGCAAAGTCACGATCAGAAGGCCGCCTACGTTCAGGTCTACCTCGCCGGCAACATAGGCAGTGGTAAGGGCTCCGAGTCCAGCGAGGCCGTCCGCAAGATCGTGGACTCGGTGCCGGCGCCGCCGGGTATCAAGGCCTACGTCACCGGCGCGGGTCCGCTGATCGCCGACCAGTCGCACGCGGGTGAGAAAGGGATTGCGAAGGTGACGATGGTCACCATTCTGGTGATCGTGGTCATGCTTTTGTTCGTCTACCGCTCGGTCAGCACAGTGCTGATCATGCTGACGATGGTGTTCATCGAGCTGGCCGCGGCCCGCGGTGTGGTCGCAACGATGGGCTACTACAACATCATGGGTCTGTCGACCTTCGCCAACAATATGCTGGTGCTGCTGGCGATCGCGGCCGGAACAGACTACGCGATCTTCATCGTCGGCCGCTACCACGAGGCGCGTGGCATGGGTGAAACACGCGAAGAAGCGTTCTACACAATGTTTCATGGCACGGCACACGTCGTCCTCGGCTCGGGTCTGACCATCGCCGGAGCGATGTACTGCTTGAGCTTTTGTCGACTGCCGTATTTCGAAACGATGGGTGTGCCGTGTTCGGTCGGTATGCTGGTCGCGGTGTTCGCGGCGCTGACCCTGGGCCCGGCGGTGCTGACCGTGGCCAGCTTCTTCAAGCTGCTGGACCCGAAGCGAAGGTTGCAGACCCAGGGCTGGCGCCGCATCGGTACCGCGATCGTCCGTTGGCC
>NZ_LZLV01000110.1 GCF_001673405.1 Mycobacterium sp. 1245111.1
CTGCCGGCGGGCCGGAGAACAGCACCAGCACCGCGGCGTCGCGGCCCTTGTTGCCCGCCAGCGCCTTGGACGCGGTCACCATCGCCAGCACGTCGGCGGGCAGCCGCCGCTTGTACGCGTCGGGAATCTCGGCGACGTTGTCGACCAGCGGTCGCAGCCAGGGCGGGCCGAATTCGGGTGTCAGCAGATCCGTGCCCAGGCTCCTGCGCGTGCCGCCTCCGGTCACTGGCGCCCCCTTCGCGCATCCAGCCGCCCGACCGCGTCCATGATCTCGTCCGCAGTCGCGAAAGCGCGGGGCAGCGTCTTCGTCACGCTACCGTCCGGGTCCAGCACGACCGTCGCGGGCATCACGTTGGGCACCCGCAACGCCGCGGCGATCCGACGGCTGCCGTCCTGCAGCGTCGGCAGCCGGACGCCGAGATCGGCCAGCCGCAGCAGGGCGGCGGTCTCGTTCTCGTCCTGGTGAACGGTCACCACCATCACCTCAGTGCCGACCCGTCGCTGGTACTCCGCCATTGCCGGAAGTTCGGCCGCACACGGCGCGCACCAATAGGCCCAGAGGTTGAGCACGACGCGGCGGCCGGCCAGCGCCGGACCGACGTCGACGACCGAGCCGTCGCCCGCGCAGTCCACCGTCACCGCCCGCAGCGCCGCCGGTCCGGGTTGCCCGCTCGGCCGCGGACACGGCACGAGGTCGGCCCGCTGACGCGGCCCGGCCAGTGCGGCCGGGGTGTCGGCATCGCGGTGGTCGCGGGCCGGGGCGGTCCCGGGGGCGGACGAGGGATGCGAGGCATCGCGTAACGCCATCACCAGGGCGATCGCCAACGCGGCGACCACCACCAGGACCGCGACGGTCCAGCGGGCGTTTCGCGTGCTCAGCACGGGAGTTCTGGCAGCCCGGCCATCGCCAGGAGGTGCTGGGTCTCCGGGCCGGTCACCAGCGCGGCGGCGATCTCCGGCTCGGTGGGGCCGGTGCCGTACGACGGGCAGTCCTTGGCCAGCACGCACACCCCGCAGGCCGGTTTTCGGGCGTGGCACACCCGGCGGCCGTGAAAGATCACCCGGTGGCTGAGCAGCGTCCACTCCTTGCGCTCGATCAGCTCGCCGACCGCGTGCTCGACCTTGACCGGGTCTTCCTCCGTGGTCCAGCCCCACCGGCGAACCAACCGGCCGAAATGGGTGTCGACGGTAATCCCGGGCACGTCGAACGCATTGCCCAGGATCACGTTGGCGGTCTTGCGGCCCACCCCGGGCAGCCTTACCAGCTCTTGCATCGTGTTGGGCAGTTCGCCGTCGAAGCGCTCCATCAACGCTTGCCCGAGGCCAATCAACGACGTCGCCTTGTTGTGGAAAAAACCGGTCGGGCGAATAAGCGTTTCGAGTTCGTCGCGGTCGGCCTGCGCATAGTCCACCGCCGTGCGGTAACGGAGGAACAGCGCCGGGGTGGTCAGGTTTACCCGCTTGTCGGTGCTCTGCGCCGACAGGATGGTCGCCACCGCCAATTCGAGCGGTGTGGTGAAATCCAGCTCGCAGTGTGCGCCCGGAAACGCTTCTGCCAGTTTGCGATTCATCCGCCGGGCTCGACGCACCAAGCCGGTTCGGGTCTCGGAGGCGAAACGGCGGGCCACGGCGGCCGACGGGCCCGCTGACCCCTTGGCGGCGGCCCGAGAAACCTTGCCCATTGTCACCTCGACGACAGTACTGATTCGTGATCCCGCTGAGACCTTAGCCGTGTTTACTTGCTGCTTGTGTCCTGGTTGCTAGTTGCATTCACCCCGGGGTTGCTAATGCTGGCAACTTTCGGGCTTGAACGGCTTGAAGCGGGCTTGGAAAAAGACACAGTTACCGCAACTGATGTCGCTGAATTTCTCGAGCAGGCCGAGCCTATAGATGTGCGCACATTGGCCCGGGACGGAATGCCCGAGGCGCTGGACTGTTTGCACCGCCGGATGGCCCGCGCGACTGGTGAGGCGCCGTATCTACCCAGCCGCGACGACCCGACGACCGATCGGCTGCTGGTGGCTGCCACCGGCGCGACCACCAATCAAGCCGGTATATCCCGGCAACGGCAGCAGCATTCGCGGGCGAATCGGCAATTTGCGCCGCGTGAGCATGCCAATCGTGTGTAGCGTTGGCACGTCGAGTCCAAGGCTTACTTTTAGACTCGCCATGCACATCTGTGCTTACCGGAGTTCTTCTGAATAGCTAAAGGGGCAACGTGGACGAGATCCTGGCGAGGGCCGGAATCTTCCAGGGGGTGGAACCGAGCGCCGTCGCCGCGCTGACCAAGCAGCTGCAACCCGTCGACTTCCCGCGCGGACACACAGTTTTCGCGGAGGGCGAGCCGGGTGATCGGCTGTACATCATCATTTCGGGCAAGGTGAAGATCGGCCGTCGCTCGCCGGACGGCCGGGAAAACCTGCTGACCATCATGGGTCCGTCCGACATGTTCGGTGAGCTGTCGATCTTCGACCCCGGTCCGCGGACCTCGAGTGCCACCACGATCACCGAGGTTCGTGCGGTGTCGATGGATCGTGACGCGCTGCGCGCCTGGATCGCCGATCGGCCCGAGATTGCCGAGCAGCTGCTGCGGGTGCTGGCCCGCCGGCTGCGGCGCACCAACAACAACCTCGCCGACCTCATCTTCACCGACGTGCCAGGCCGGGTCGCCAAGCAGCTGCTGCAGCTCGCCCAGCGGTTCGGCACCCAGGAGGGTGGTGCGATGCGGGTGACCCACGACCTGACTCAGGAAGAGATCGCCCAACTGGTCGGCGCGTCCCGCGAAACCGTGAACAAGGCGCTGGCCGACTTCGCCCACCGCGGCTGGATTCGCCTGGAGGGCAAGAGCGTACTGATCTCGGATTCCGAGCGGCTGGCTCGGCGCGCGAGGTAAGAGCGCGCGCAGCGCGGTCGCGACCGAGCGAGCAGCCAACCCCGCGCGCGCTAGCGACGCAGGTAGTCCAGCTGGGCCTGAACCGACCATTCGGCGACATCCCAGAGCTCTTCGTCGACGTCGACATAGACGTGCTCGACGACCTGGCGGGTCGTCGCGTCATCGCCGAGTTCGCGCAAGGCCGCGCGGATCTGGTCGAGCCGTTGTCGGCGGTGGGCGAGGTACCCGTCGGCGACCGCTTCGATGTTGGGCAGGTCGGGTCCGTGGCCGGGCAGCACGGTTCGCCGACCGAGCGCGCGCAGCCGTTGCAGCGAATCCAGGTAGTCGGCCAGGCTGCCGTCTTCGTTGTCGATAACGGTCGTCCCCCGGCCCAGCACGGTGTCGGCGGTCAGCACCGCGTCGTCGAGAACGAACGACAGCGAGTCGGCGGTATGGCCTGGTGTCGCCCAGACCGTGATCCGCAGTCCCGCGGCGTCGATCACCTCGCCGTCGGTGAGCTCGCGGGACAGGCCGCGGAGAAATCCGCTGCCGGCCGAGCGTACGGCCGCGCCGGTCCGGTCGACCAGCTTGTCGATGGCGTCGGCGTGGTCGCCGTGGCGGTGGCTGATCAACACCAGCGCGATGCGGCCGACGCCCGCGACGGCGGCGATGTGTTCGTCGTCGTCGGGTCCGGGATCGACGATGACGACCTCGTCGCTGCCGGGCGCCCGCAGCACCCAGGTATTGGTGCCGTCCAGCGTCATCTTGCTCGGGTTGTTGGCCAGCAGCACCGACGCGGTGTCGGTGACCGGCCGCAGCCGGCCATACGCGGGATGCTGCAGGTCTTCGGTCATGCGCTACCCGACCTCGACCACCAGCTCAACTTCGACAGGGGCATCCAGCGGCAGTTCGGCCACGCCGACCGCCGAGCGGGCATGCACGCCGGCGTCGCCGAACACGTCGGCCAGCAGATCCGAGGCGCCGTTGACCACACCGGGCTGGGCGTTGAATCCGGCTGCGGATGCGACGAATCCGACCACCTTGACCACCTTGGTCACCGCGTCGATGCCCACCAGCGCGTCGATGGCCGCCAAGGCGTTCAGCGCACAAATCCGGGCGAGTTCACTGCCCTGTTCGGGCGTCACGTCGGCGCCGACCTTGCCCGATTGCAGCAGCGTGCCGTCGCGGACCGGCAGCTGGCCGGAGGTGTAGACCAGAGTGCCGCTTCGCGCCGCCGGGACGTAGGACCCCAGCGGCTTCACCACGACCGGCAACTGGATGCCGAGCTCTTTGAGCCGGGCCGACGCGCTCACTTCGGGCGTTTCAGATACGCGACGTGCTGTTCGCCGGTTGGGCCGGGAAGAACGGAGACCAGCTCCCAACCGTCGGCGCCCCACTGGTCGAGGATCTGCTTGGTGGCGTGGGTCAACAGTGGGACGGTTGCGTATTCCCAGGTTGTGGGTTGGCTCATATCCCGAGCTTATCGGCAGGCCAATCGGCCGCTCTGGTTAGCATGCAGGGGTGGGGACCACATCGAGCGCCGCCAGCACCGTCGGCTGGCCATCGCGATTGTCGAAGGCCCGTCTGCATTTCGTGACCGGCAAGGGTGGCACCGGCAAATCGACGGTTGCCGCCGCGCTGGCGCTGACGTTGGCGGCCGGCGGACGTAAAGTGTTGCTCGTCGAAGTCGAAGGGCGCCAAGGCATTGCGCAGCTTTTCGATGTGCCGCCGCTGCCCTACCAAGAGCTCAAGATCGCCAGCGCCGAACAAGGCGGTCAGGTGAACGCGTTGGCGATCGACATCGAGGCCGCGTTCTTGGAGTACCTCGACATGTTCTACAACCTGGGCCTCGCCGGTAAGGCGATGAGGCGGATCGGCGCGATCGAGTTCGCAACGACGATCGCGCCGGGCCTACGCGACGTCCTGCTCACCGGCAAGATCAAGGAAGCGGTAATCCGCACGGACAAGGGAGCCAAAGCACCGGTCTACGACGCGATCGTCGTCGACTCGCCACCCACCGGTCGGATCGTCCGCTTCCTCGATGTCACCCGCGCGGTGTCCGATCTCGCCAAGGGCGGCCCGGTGTACTCCCAAGCCGAGGGCGTGGTGAAGATCCTGCATTCCGACCAGACCGCGATTCACCTGGTCACCCTGCTGGAGGCATTGCCGATGCAGGAGACCAGGGAAGCGATCGACGAGCTCCAGGAGCTGGGTCTGCCGATCGGCTCGGTGATCGTCAACCGCAACATCCCGACCTACTTGCCGCCCGACGACCTCGCCAAGGCCGCCGACGGCGACGTCGACGCCGACGCGGTCCGGGCCGGTCTCGCCGCAGCCGGCATCAAGCTCGGCGACGAGGACTTCGCCGGCCTGTTGACCGAGACCATCCAGCACGCCACCCGGATCACCGCGCGAGCGTCGACCGCCGAGCAGCTCGACGAGCTCAACGTGCCGCGTCTGGAACTGCCCACCATCGCCGATGGCGTCGACCTCGGCAGCCTCTACGAGTTGTCGGAATCGCTTGCGCAGCAGGGAGTTCGATGAGCACCACGCCTCCGGCTCTCGACATTGCCGGCATTCTGTCCGACACCACCAACCGGGTCGTGGTGTGCTGCGGCGCGGGTGGCGTCGGGAAGACCACGACCGCCGCAGCTATGGCGCTGCGTGCAGCCGAATATGGCCGCACCGTAGTGGTTTTGACCATCGACCCCGCCAAGCGACTGGCTCAGGCGTTGGGAATCAGCGATCTCGGCAATACACCGCAACGTGTGCCGCTCGATGTCGAGGTGCCTGGCGAGCTGTACGCGATGATGCTGGACATGCGCCGCACGTTCGACGAGATGGTGATCCAGTATTCGGGATCCGATCGCGCACAAGCGATCCTAGACAACCAGTTCTACCAAACGGTCGCCACCTCACTGGCCGGAACGCAGGAGTACATGGCGATGGAAAAGCTCGGCCAGTTGCTGGCCGAGGACCGCTGGGACCTGGTGGTGGTGGACACCCCGCCGTCGCGCAACGCGCTGGACTTCCTGGATGCACCCAAGCGACTGGGCAGCTTCATGGACAGCCGGCTGTGGAAGCTGTTGCTGGGGCCCGGCCGCGGGATCGGGCGGCTGGTCACCGGCGCCGTCGGGTTGGCGATGAAGGCGCTGTCGACCGTCCTGGGTTCGCAGATGCTCTCGGACGCCGCGAGTTTCGTGCAATCGCTGGACGCGACCTTCGGTGGCTTCCGTGAAAAGGCCGACCGGACATACTCGTTGCTCAAGCGCCGTGGCACCCAGTTCGTCGTGGTCTCGGCCGCGGCGCCGGACGCGTTACGCGAGGCATCCTTCTTCGTGGACCGGCTATCGGAGGAGAAGATGCCGCTCGCCGGGCTGATCCTGAACCGGACGCACCCGATGCTGTGCTCGCTCCCCGTCGAACGCGCGATCGATGGCGCCGAGACGCTCGAGAGCGACGGCGCGAACACATTGACCAAGGCTGTCTTACAGATTCACGCCGATCGGGCCGCGACATCGAAACGAGAGATCCGGTTGCTGTCGCGATTTACCGGTGCGAACCCCCACGTCGCAATCGTGGGAGTCCCGTCGTTGCCGTTCGACGTCTCAGATCTTGAGGCGTTGCGCGCGATCGCCGATCAGATGACGGCGACCGCTTCGGTCGGTTGACAATGCCTAGCCGACGCTGCGGTGCTTGCGCTGGGTGCTGAAGAATTCAGCCCAGGACACCACCTCGGGGTGCTGCTTGAGTAGCGCACGCCGCTGACGCTCGGTCATCCCACCCCAGACCCCGAACTCCACGCGGTTGTCCAACGCATCGGCACCGCACTCGAGCATCACCGGACAGTGCCGGCAGATGACCGCGGCTTTGCGTTGTGCAGCCCCCCGCACAAAAAGCTCGTCAGGATCAGCGGCCCGGCACAGCGCCTTCGAAACCCAAGTGATTCTCGATTCCGCTTCCGCCCCGTACAGAACGGCGGTAGTCGGTGCTGCTGCGTTTGTCTTACGCGGCGCGGTCCTTATAGCTGACACCAGCGATTCCCCTTCGCTCTTGCCACCGGTAACCCGAATGCGACCTACGCCACACTGTCGTGCTCGCTGTTACCTGTATCTCATTGTGTGGATAAGCTACGTGGTCAGGTACCAATTACGCAACATTCTGGACTCGCCTTTTTTGGGACGACCGTGCAGTCCGATCATGAAAGAGCGCCGAAAACCGGCGAATCAGGCGACTAACAGCGGCCTGAGCTGCAACTGAGAGAAACCTGAGGCGTTCCGGTCGGAGAAAAAATTCTCGACAACCGCGCGCGCCGAGGTCTGCTGCAGCGCCGCTAGTGTAGTAGCCATGTCGGAGCGGCCCGCGACTGCGGTCACCATCGCCAAGCTGGCCGGATGCTGCCTACTCGCCAGTGTCATCGTTGCTGCATTGCTGTTTCCGTTAGCCGGTGGCATCGGCCTGGTCTCCAATCGCGCCTCCGAGGTCGTCGGCAACGCATCGGCGCAACTCGTCGAGGGCGACGTCCCGGCCGTGACGACGATGGTCGACGCCAAGGGCAACACCATCGCTTGGCTGTACTCTCAGCGCCGGTTCGAGGTGCCCAGCGACAAGATCGCCAACACCATGAAGCTCGCGATCGTCTCGATCGAGGACAAGCGGTTCGCCGAGCACAACGGGGTGGACTGGAAGGGAACGCTCACCGGTCTGGCCGGCTACGCCTCGGGCGACGCCGACACCCGCGGCGGCTCGACACTCGAGCAGCAGTATGTGAAGAACTACCAACTGCTGGTGATCGCACAGACCGACGCGGAGAAGCGGGCTGCCATCGAGACCACCCCGGCGCGCAAGCTGCGCGAGATCCGAATGGCGCTCACCCTGGACAAGACGTTCACCAAGCCGGAGATCCTGACCCGCTACCTCAACCTGGTGTCGTTCGGCAACAACGCATTCGGCGTGCAGGACGCGGCGCAGACATACTTCGGCATCAACGCCTCGGAGCTGAACTGGCAGCAGGCCGCCCTGCTGGCCGGAATGGTCCAGTCGACCAGCGCGCTCAACCCCTATACCAACCCGGACGGGGCGCTGGCTCGGCGAAATCTGGTGCTGGACACCATGATCCAGAACATCCCCAACGAGGCGGATGCGATCCGCGCTGCCAAGGCCGAGCCGCTCGGAATCCTGCCGCAGCCCAAGGAGTTGCCCCGGGGCTGCATTGCGGCCGGCGACCGCGCCTTTTTCTGCGACTACGTGCAGGCCTACTTGTCGCGCGCGGGCATCAACCCCGAGCAGCTGGCGCGCGGCGGCTACCTGATTCGCACCACCCTCGATCCCGACGTGCAGGAGCCCGTCAAGCACGCGATCGACGAATTCGCCAGCCCGACGCTCGAAGGCATCGCCAGCGTGATGAGCGTCATCCGCCCGGGCAAGAACGCGCACAAGGTCGTCGCGATGGCCAGCAACCGCACCTATGGTTTGAACACCGCGGCCGGCGAGACCATGCGCGCGCAACCGTTCTCGCTCGTCGGCGACGGCGCCGGGTCGATCTTCAAGATCTTCACCACGGCCGCGGCGATGCAGATGGGCATGGGCATCAACACCCAACTCGAAGTGCCGGGCAGATTCCAGACCAAGGGCATGGGCTACGGCGGCGCGAAGGGCTGCCCCAAGGAAACCTGGTGCGTGGTCAACGCCGGCAACTATCGGGGGTCGATGAGCGTCACCGACGCGCTGGCCACCTCGCCTAACACCGCGTTCGCCCGGCTGATCCAGCTGGTGGGCGTGCAGCGCGCCGTCGACATGGCGGTCAAGCTCGGGTTGCGGTCATATGCCGAGGCCGGCAGCGCGCGCGCCTACGACCAGGACAGCAACGAGAGCCTGGCCGACTTCATCAAACGGCAGAACCTCGGCTCGTTCACCCTGGGACCGTTTGCATTGAACGCGCTGGAGCTGTCGAATGTCGCGGCGACGCTGGCCTCCGGCGGCATGTGGTGCCCGCCCAACCCGATCGACAAGCTGATCGACCGCAACGGTAACCAGGTCTCCGTCACCACCGAGGCGTGCGAGCAGGTGGTGCCCGAAGGCCTGGCCAACACGCTGGCCAACGCGATGAGCAAGGACGCCCTGGGCGGTGGCACCGCCGCCGGGTCTGCCGGGGCGGCGGGCTGGAACCTGCCGGTCTCCGGGAAGACCGGGACCACGGAGGCGCACCGGTCGTCGGGATTCGTCGGCTTCACCAACCAGTATGCGGCGGCCAACTACATCTACGACGACTCCACGTCACCGTCGGACCTGTGCTCGTCGCCGCTGCGGCGCTGTGGTGACGGCAACCTGTACGGCGGTAACGAGCCGGCCCGCACGTGGTTCACCGCGATGAAGCCGATCGCCACCCTGTTCGGCGACGTGAAGATGCCACCCACCGACAGGGAATACGTCGACGGCGGCCCGGGCTCGCGGGTGCCGAGCGTCGCCGGCCTCGACATCGACGCCGCCCGTCAGCGGTTGAAAGAATCCGGATTCCAGGTCGCCGAGCAACCCGTATCGATCAACAGCAGCGCGAAGTACGGCGAGGTCGTCGGGACGACACCCAACGGCCAGACGATTCCGGGCGCGGTGGTCACCATCCAGACCAGCAACGGCATCCCGCCGGCTCCGCCCCCACCGCCCGAGGGCGGACCGCCGGCCCCGGTTGGCTCGCAGGTGATCGAGATTCCCGGCCTTCCGCCGATCACGATTCCGATCCTGGCGCCGCCGCCTCCCTAGCGGGGCTGCTGGTGTGTGACGCACCGCCACCGGGCGACCGGCAGTATTCTGGCCTGCATGCCATCGGCTATCACTGCTCTGAAAAACACCGGCACGGTCGCGCTGGGGTCGGCCGTCGCCGCGATCGGCTACGCGTCGCTGATCGAGCGCAACGCGTTCGTGCTGCGCGAGCTGACCCTCCCGGTGCTGGACCCGGGCTCGTCGCCGTTGCGGGTGCTACACATCAGCGACCTGCACATGCGCCCCGGCCAGCGCCGCAAGCAGGCGTGGCTGCGTGAGCTCGCCGGCCTGGAGCCCGACCTGGTGGTCAACACCGGCGACAACCTGGCGCACCCCCGGGCCGTGCCCGCCGTCGTCCAGAGCCTGGGCGACCTGCTTTCGGTGCCCGGCGTCTTCGTGTTCGGCAGCAACGACTACTTCGGCCCGCGGCCCAAGAACCCGCTGAACTACCTGACCAACCCGGGCCACCGGGTGCAGGGCCCGCCGCTGCCCTGGCAAGACCTACGGGCGGCGTTCACCGAGCGCGGCTGGCTCGATCTGACCCACAACCGCCGCGAGTTCGAGGTGGCCGGTCTGCATGTCGCCGCCGCCGGTGTCGACGACCCGCACATTGCCCGTGACCGCTACGACGCGATTGCGGGCCCGGCCAGCCCGGCCGCGAACCTACGTCTGGGGCTCACCCACTCACCCGAGCCGCGCGTGCTCGACCGATTCGCCGCCGACGGCTACCAGTTGGTGATGGCCGGTCACACCCACGGCGGCCAGTTGTGCCTGCCGTTCTACGGGGCGCTGGTGACCAATTCCGGGCTGGATCGGTCTCGGGCCAAAGGGCCGTCGCAGTGGGGAGCCGACATGCGGCTGCACGTGTCCGCGGGGATCGGCACGTCGCCGTATGCGCCGGTGCGCTTCTGCTGCCGGCCGGAAGCCAGCTTGCTGACATTGATTGCGGCGCCCACTGGCGGCCGTGACTCGCAATACGACCTGAGTAGGTCGCAGCCCACGTACTCGATGGGCTAAGGGATTTACCGCGCGCTGCTCAGAACTCCGCGAGCCGTGGCTGCGTCAACATGCTCGGCCCCCTGCGGGTCGTTCCACGCTTGATCGACCTCGCTGGCGGGAGCGGTCACCAGCAGCCACAGCACCCCGAGGGCCAGGAGTCCGCCGAACACCACGGCGCCTAACACCGTCATGATTTACCTGCTTCCGTTGCACGTCGTGCGCGATCAGTCTATTTAGCGGTGCCCACTGTCGGGTTATTCCACGCCGGGGTGTGGCGCAGATCGCTCACCACGGGCGACGGCGCAGTGTGCTTTAGGAGCTGCCGAGTCGGTGCGATACGCTGTCGAAGCTTCAATCGGGGTGTGGCGCAGCTTGGTAGCGCGCTTCGTTCGGGACGAAGAGGTCGTGGGTTCGAATCCCGCCACCCCGACTCATGTTTGGACAGCAAGGCAGCGGTGAGATTCACGTCAGGACTCGCCCGCTGCCTTGTGACATATTCTCAGCTTCCGATTCGAGCGAAAACGCTGTATCGCGGGCAGCGCGCGCCCATTATCTTCATCAGCACGTAGTTCATCGGGGATTGGGAGCGGGCCATGGGGGTTGCACGGGGACTGGCGGCCGGCGGCACCTTCGCCGCCGTTGCCGTCGGATTGGCATTTCACGCCGCGGGCGAACCGCCCATCGGGAGCTACACCGCGATGGCGATCGACAGCACGACAGGACTGGAAATACCCGGAAAAACATCGAACTTGACCTTCAAAGCGTGCGGTCCGGGCTGCGCTCATATGCTCACGCCCACCGGGGCATTCGATTTGCATTTACGGGATGGCGCGTGGACCGGCACAGCTCCGACGCGAGACGGCAAGTCGTGTACAGACACCGTGGATGCCAAACTCGTCTGGACGCAGTCCTGTTCGGGACAAGAGGTCCGCTCGCAGTTGAAAAAGAGCGGCTGAACACCGTCTGCTAGGGGACCACGTCGTGGCCCCGATCCTTCAGCGCCTCAACGACTTTCGATCCGAGCCTGCCGCCGGGCCAGGTCAGATGCCGGGCCACCATACATCGGGCGGCAACAGGTTGGACAGATGCTCGACGGTTGCCAGCTCCTTTGCCGTGTCAGCCAGCCCACTCCATATCAGGGTCGCGTCGGTGGACCCGGGTGCTTCAAACCAGAGAGCTGAGCCGACCCCTGGGTCATCCACGGAAAGGTAGGTGCCCGAGGCCGTCGTGAGGAGGTTGTCCACTTCCCCGTTGCCCAACACCGCGTGGATGTCATGGAGCGCGGCGGTGACATCGGCCGGCGGCCGCTGCTCGGTGGCCTCGTTGAAGCTCGGGAACAACGCGTAATCGGTTACGGTCGCACCGGCCAGGCCACCAGGGTCGGTCCCCCCACTGGTGGCCGAACCGAAGATGTAGACCGACTGATCACTCCACGGTGTTGCATAGTCGGTCTCGAACACGTTATAGGTACCGACGGTCGTACCGTCTATTACGACGTTGGTCGGCTGGTACTGCTGCCACTCGGTGAAAAGCGGCTGGAACCCCACATACCCGTCTGGGCCGAGTGTCGTATAGGGCACGTGTGGGCCAGCGGATGTCAAGGTAAGGCCGTCGTCACTAAACCCATCATCGGCGTATGCGAGTGCGGCCGGACTGACCGCGGCGCCGGCGGCAATGGCCAACAGCAGGCAACGAAGATTCAACATTGGAGCCCCCCTGTGGTTGCTGCATTTACCTGCAACAGATCCGAATCCGCAGAGCGTACATCGCGAGTGATCTTGAAGTATCCCGAATACAAAAAATTTGCCAGAGCACAATGTCCCCTTAATTAACGCCAGCCTGTACTGCGTGTGGTCCTACTTTGGCAGCCCAGCGAAGATAGCCACACATAAGCCGAATTACTGGGCGTAAATGGCCTTTTGACCACGTCAAATGGCCTTTCCAATGGCCGTGTGCAACAGTCGCACGTCCATTGCATGTGCCGCGGGAACACAGCATGATCACCGGGTGAGAATCATCGTGACGGGCGGCAACAGTGGCGTCGGCGCGGCAACCGCGGCCACCCTCGCGGCGAACGGACACAGCATCGTCATCGCCTGTCGCACCATCCCGAAAGCGGAGCGGGCCGCCGCCGCGATGCGCGGCGATGTGACGGTCGCACACCTCGACTTGGCCGAGCTGGCCAGCGTGCGGAAATTTGCCGACTCCGTAGACGGCGTCGATGTGCTGATCAACAACGCCGGGGTCCTCGGCCTGCCGCTGACGCGAACCGCGGATGGTTTCGAAGCCCATATGGGCACGAACTACCTCGGCCACTTCGCGTTGACCTGCCTGCTCGCCGACCGGATCTCCGACCGGATCATCTCCGTGGTCAGTTCCTCCTACGCCCTGTGCCGGCTGCACATCGACGACTTGAACTGGAACAACCGCAAGTACTCCACGTGGTCGGCCTACGGCGAATCCAAGCTGGCCGTGATGCTGTTCAATCACGAACTGGCGAGCCGCGGCGCCCGCACCTACATGACCGATCCCGGCGCGACGAATACCGACATCAGTCGTGACGCCACCGGCATCATCCCTTGGATACGCGACCACACCTTTCGCGGCTTCCCCGCGCACAGTGCCCAGGTCGGGGCGCGATCGACGATTCAGGCCGTCACCACCGACCTGCCCGGCGGAACCTATCTCGCGCCACGGTTCAGCCAGTGGGGCAAACCGAAAGTCACCAAGCCGCGCAGCAAGGCGCGTGACACCGCGATGGCCCGCCGACTCTGGGAGGTGTCCGTCGAATTGACCGGCTGCGACTGGCCCGTTTGACGGGTGCGGGCCCGCGGGTAAACACCCCCGTGACTCATGCGATCGCCGAACCGCCGTTGCCCACCGCCCAGGGGCCGCTGTCGACGGCTGTCCGGCGTTGCCTCAGCGGGCCTGCGCCGCACGACCAGCCTGCGCGCATCAGCGCGTCGGTCCCCGACTCGGACCCGTATGGCCTGGATCTCCAACTGGCGCTGTACATGTGCTACGAACTGCACTACCGCGGCTTCGCCGATGTCGACCCAGCGTGGGAGTGGGATCCCGGATTACTCTATCTGCGAGCACAATTGGAGCGCACATTTCTCGCCGGTGTGCGTCGTGATGTCGGACCGATCGATTCGGATCGCACGGCGCAAGCCGAGATGGACGACCTGTCGATCGAACCGTCCGACGGGACCGGACCGTCATACTGGCTGCGCGACAACGGAACCTGGCAACAGATGCGCGAGTACTTTGTGCACCGGTCGCTGTATCACCTCAAAGAGGGTGACCCGCACGCGTTTGCGATACCTCGTCTCATCGGACAGGCCAAGGCGTCGTTCGTCGCGGTCGAATTCGACGAGTACGGGGCGGGACGCGGCGCGAAGCTACACCAGCAACTGTTCGCCGACCTGTTGACCGCGGCCGAGCTTGACGCAACCTATCTGGCCTACTTAGACGCCGTTCCCGCCGAAGCACTCGCGGTGGTTAACCTGATGTCGCTGTTCGGTTTACACCGCCAGTACCGCGGCGCCGCCGTCGGTCATTTCGCCTCGACCGAGATCACCTCGTCGCCGGGCTCCCGCCGATTGGTCGAGGCGCTGCGGCGAATGGATGCGCCCGAGGAATGCGTCGCGTTCTACAGTGAGCACGTCGAAGCCGACGCGGTACACGAGCAGGTCGTGCGCCACGACGTGGTCGGTGCCCTGGTCGCCCGCGAGCCTCACTTGGATCGCGACGTGGTGTTCGGCATCCGCGCCCACGCCGCTGTCGAGGACCGGCTTGCCGATGTGATCATGACGTCGTGGAAGGCCGACGAGTCGTCGCTACGACGGCCGCGTGACTGAATTCGCCTGCGCCGACTGCCGACAACGCCGATGGCTGGTGTCGCACATCGGATAGCTCTTACTTCGTCGACACGTGCAGACCGCCACCATGAACCGGTCGGATTCGACGACGTCACCGCCCGGCGTCTCGAGGCGCACTGGACCCGGTATCAGCACCGGGCCGTTGGGTATCACCTGCACCCGGACGTGGCCGGTCACGGCTTGTCCGCCCGGATCACGACGAGCTCCTCGGTGCGGCATCCCCGCTTGATCTGGCCGGTGACTTCGAGCCAGCCAACCCGCGCAGACAGCACCGGACCGAACGGAATTCGCTGTGCAGCAATAACTTTGGCCTGTAGCCCGGTGGACCGCAGTGATTCCAGCGACTTGTCGACTCCTGCCAGCGCCGACTGCACCAGCAGCAGCGACCCACCGGCGTCCAGCAGCCCGGCGGCCGATTCGCACAGCGGGTCGAGCACCAACCGCCCGTCGACACCCGCATCCCAGGCCCGCGACGGGCCAGCGGTCAGCGGGATGACGTTGCTCTCGCCGGCCGGCGGGGTCGGCACATACGGGGGGTTCGACACGATCAGGTCGAACGGCGCGTAATCCAGTGCGCTGGACCATGATCCCTCACGCACATCGACGTCGACCCCGGCACCGACGGCATTTCCCCGGGAGACGCTCACCGCGCGCGGGCAGATGTCGAAAGCGACCACGCTGGCCGCACCACATTCAGATGCCGCGATAGCGACCACGCCGCTGCCTGTACAGACGTCCAATACCTTCCGCCCCCTGGCCAATCCGGTCTTGCGGAGGCTCTCGATGAGCAGCTGGGAATCCTGTTGCGGTGGGTATACACCGTCGACATCGAGCGATTTGGACGGCGCGTTGTAAGCAGTAGTCACGTTGGCCTTTCGAGACGGTGGTCGCCGTGCTGCTTACGGCTCGTGGTGACTGATGCCCAGAATTCACCGGCACGAAACCCGATTGACCAGCGAAGTATTCAGCTCCGCGCGGGGGCTTGCTCGAGCTGGGCGACAAGGCTCGCGCAAAATGCCGGAAGATCGGCGGGCGATCTACTGGTGATCACATTGCCGTCCACGACCACTTCCTCGTCGACGACCTTGCCGCCGGCATTGCGCAGGTCGGTGCGAATGCTCGGGTATGAAGTCACGGTGCGCCCCGCGACCACGCCCGCCTCCACCAGAGTCCACGGTCCGTGGCAGATGGCTGCAACGGGTTTGCCGGAATTCACGAAGTCACGCACGAATGCCACGGCCTCGCTGTCCGACCGCAGTTTGTCCGGATTGACCGTTCCGCCGGGCAACACCAGAGCATCGAATTCGTCAACGGATGCCTGCGCCACCGCCCGATCGACGCTGAACGTTCCGGCCGGCTCCAGGTCGTGGTTACGCGCTTGGATCTCATCGGTTTTCAGCGACAGCAATTCGACCTGCGCGCCGTGGGAGCTCAGCTCCTCTCGCGGCGTATCGAGCTCGACCTTCTCCACGCCGTCGGCGGCCAAGATCGCGACTCGCTTGCCTTGCAACGAGTTTGACATGGTTACCCTCCCTCGGACCGTAGCGCCGCCAGCAGCGGCTCGGCGGCCTCCTTCAAGAACTCCTCCTGCGCGTCGCCGCCGATCTGCAGCAGCGCGATGTCGGTGAACCCTGCCTCCCAGTACGGTCGGACGGCGTCGACGATCGCATCGAGGTCCGGACCGCAGGGAATGCTGTCGGCGACATCCTCCGGCCGGACGAACTGCGTCGCGCCGGCGAATCCGGCGGGAGTGGGCAAGTCGGCGTTGACCTTCCAGCCACCGCCGAACCAGCGGAACTGTTCATGTGCGCGTTTGACCGCCGCGTCCCGATCGGTGTCCCAGCAGATCGGGATCTGCCCGACGACTCGACCGCCGCCGGCCAGCCCGTTGGCCTGCCGCACGGAATGCCACTCGTGGACCAGGTCGCTATTGGGTTCCACCGCGATCAAGTGGTCGGCGAGCAGACCGAATTTTTCGACCGCCTTCTTTCCGCCCATGGCCACCCCGATGCCGACGGGGATATCGGGCAGGTCCCACAGCCGCGCCGAGTCGACCTGGTAGTAGTCGCCGCGCCAGTCCACCAGATCGCCACTGAACAGGCTGCGAATGATTTCGATGGCTTCGCGCAGCATGTCTTGGCGTTGGGTTACCGCTGGCCAACCCTTGCCGACCACATGCTCGTTGAGGTTTTCGCCGCTGCCCAGGCCCAGGGTGAATCGGCCGTCGGCGAGGATCTGCACCGTCGCCGCTTGCTGGGCGACGACTGCCGGGTGGTAGCGCATGGTCGGACACGTGACATAGGTGTAGAGGTCGACGCGGTCGGTGACCTGGGCTACCGCGCCGAGCACCGCCCACGCATTGGGCGCATGACCCTGCGATGTGAGCCATGGCGAGAAGTGGTCACTGGTGACCTCAAAGTCGAAACCTCTGTGTTCGGCCGAAATTGCGTACTGGACAAGGTCTTTCGGACCATTCTGTTCTGTCATCAAGGTATACCCGAACCGTGTCATACGGTTCGGGTACCCGCACGCCGCCGAGGCAAACGGCCCGGCGGCCGCTAGAGACGGTCTTTGACCGCCTTCGACAGCCGCGCCCCGTCGGCCTTGCCGGCCGCCAGCGCGGTGGCCGCCTTCATCACCTGGCCCATCTGCTTCATGCCGGGACGCTCGCCCAACTCCTCGGCCACCTGGGCAATCGCCGTGTCGGCGACATCGGCCAGCTCCGCATCATTGAGTGGAGTGGGTAGGTATTCGTCGATGACCCGCGCCTCGGCATGCTCGTTGGCCGCCAGCTCGCCGCGGCCGTTCTGGGTGTAGATCTCGGCCGCCTCGCCGCGCTTGCGGGACTCCTTGGCCAGCACTTTGAGCACCTCGTCGTCGGAGAGCTCGCGGGCTTCCTTGCCGGAAACCTCCTCCGTCTGGATGGCGGCCAGCAGCATCCGAAGCGTCGCGGTGCGCAGCTTGTCCTTGGTTTTCATCGCATCGGTGAGGTCGGCCCGCAATTGGGACTTGAGTTCGGCCATGACGCAGACGCTACGCGCCGGGCCGCGTCGCGTTGAGAAATAGCCGTGTGCTCGACAGTATGGAGCCATGACCGGCGGCGACGATGCAGAGTGCAGCGATGCTGAGGAGCGCCGCATACTGACCGGCGGCGACGATGGCGGCTCCACTTGGTGAATCCACCGCCGCCCGAGTATCCGGACTACCCCTACGGCGGATACCAGCCGGCCAACTACGGTCCTCCCGGGTATCCGCAGCACGGTTACCCCCCGCTGGGCTACCCGTCACCCGCCTACCCGCCACCGGCCTACGGGTGGCAGCCCCCTTACCCCCCGCCGCCGGCTTACCCTCCGCCACCTGGCTTCGGCGGTCCGCCGCGACCCGTCCGCGGACCGTGGGCGCCGGGAATCATCCCGCTACGTCCGCTGAGCCTCAGCGACATGTTCAACGGTGCGGCGCTCTACATCCGGGCTAACCCCCGCACCACACTGGGGCTGACGGCGATCATCGTGGTGCTCACCCAACTCATCTCGCTGGCCGCGTCGGTAGGACCATTGGCCGCCGCCGACCGGTTGCGCACCGCGCCGGCTGACGAGCTCACCGGTGGTGACGTCGCGACCTGGGTGGCTGCGGCCGGGCTCAGCGGGTTGGTCGGTTGGCTGGGCGGCATCCTGCTGACCGGCATGCTGACGGTCGTGGTGGGACGTGCGGTGTTCGGCGGCACCATCGGCATCGGCGAAGCCTGGTACCGGATTCGTGGGCGACTGCCCGCCCTGATCGGATTGGTCGCGCTCGAGGCCCTCGGGCTCATCCTGCTCGCCGGCGGGGTCGGCGTGATCATCGGCGCCACCGTCGCGGCGGGTAACGCGCCGGCCGCGGTTCTCCTGGGTTTTCCGCTGGTCCTGACGTCGGTGGCGGCGGTGGTGTATCTCTACGTGGCACTGTCGTTCGCGCCGGTGCTGATCGTGCTGGAGCGGCTTCCCGTGACGACCGCGATGAGGCGGTCGTTTGCATTGGTGCACAACAGCTTCTGGCGAGTACTCGGTATCCGGATGCTGACCTGGCTGGTGGTGAGCTTCATCGCGGGAGCCGTCGCGGTGCCGTTCGAGATCCTCGGCCAAGTGGTCGGCGGTTCCTCGGTGCTGGCCGCCGCGACAGTGGGAGCGGTCGGAGCGGTGATCGGCCGAATCATCACCACACCGTTCGACGCCGGAGTAGTGGTCCTGCTCTACACCGACCGCCGAATACGCAGTGAGGCATTCGATCTCGTGCTGCAGAGCGGCGCTCCCGCGCATCCCGCTTCGACCGACCACCTGTGGCTGACGCGGCCGGTCTAGGAACGCACCCGAGGATGCCCGCTATCGACATCGACCGCGATACCGCCCATGATGCGGCCCAGCGTGAACTGAACAAGCCGATCTACCCCAAAAGTTCGATCTCGCAACGGATCAACGAATGGATTCACGAGCTGCTGTTCCGCATCATCGAGAAGGGCTCGTCGATGCCGGGCGGATGGCTCACGATCACTGTGCTCGTCATCCTGGCGGTCGCCGCGGTAGCGATCGCGGTGCGCATCGCGCGCCACACGATCCGAACCCGCCGCGACGGTGACTACCAACTGTTCGACACCGGCCAGCTCACCGCTGCCCAACATCGGGCGATCGCGAAACGCTTTGCCGCCGAGGAGAATTGGACCGCGGCAATTCGGCATCGGCTGCGTGCGGTGGCCCGTGGGCTCGAGGAGAGCGGAATCCTGGATCCGGCACCGGGCCGTACCGCCAACGAGTTGGCCACCGCCGCCGCCGAACGCCTGCCCGCGCTGGCCGCCGAGTTATCGCAATCGGCAACCGCATTCAACGACGTCACCTACGGTGAACGACCCGGAACTCCGGCCGCCTACCAGCTGATTGTCGACCTCGACGATCACCTCCAATACCGCTCCACCACTGGCCACTTCGGCCCCGCCATGCCGCAGGCCGCCGACACATGGGCCCAGGTCCGGTGACGCCGCAGACGCTCGGACTTGCGCGGCGACGGCGGTGGTGGCTGCTACCCGCGCTGGTGGCGATCTGCGCGGTCGCCGCGCTGAGCGCCTACCTGACCGCGCCGCGTCCCGGTGGACGCATGGACCCCGAGGCGACCGGCCCCGACGGCGCGCACGCGCTGGTCACCCTGCTGCGTGACCACGGAGTCACGGTCGTCGTCGCCGACAACGTCGACGAGGCGGTGAACGCCGCGCGCGCAGGATCGCTGTTGTTGTTCGGCCAAACCCAGCGCGTCACCAGCGAGGCGCTACTCAAACGGATCGCCGCCACTCCCGGAGATCTGCTGCTGGTCGAGCCGACCGCGCACGCCCGCGCGGCGCTGTCCCCGGGTATCCGCACCGCGGGCAATAGCTCACCCAGCGATAATCCGGATTGCCCTCTGCGAGAAGCGAATCAGGCCGGTTCAGTGGATTTCGGCCTGTCAAACTCGTTCCGCGCTGTCGGCGACCAGACGGTAACCAGCTGCTACGGCGGCGCGTTGGTCCGCTACCGAGAAGGTGGGCGCACGGTCACGGCGGTCGGCAGCACCGAGTTCATGACCAACGGAGGGCTGTTGCGGGCCGGTAACGCCGCGTTGGCGATGAACCTGGCCGGTCAGCACTCCCGTCTGATCTGGTTTGCCCCTCAGCGCATCGAGGGCGGCTCGTCAGCCAAGGGAAAGATCTTCGACCTGATTCCGGACGGTGTGTACTGGATGGTCCTCCAGTTGTGGCTGGCCATCGGTCTCGCCGCGCTCTGGAAGGGCCGCCGGATCGGGCCCCTGGTCGCCGAGGACCTTCCGGTGGTCGTCCGCGCATCGGAGACGGTCGAAGGCCGCGGCCGGCTGTATCGGTCACGCCGGGCCCGCGCCCGAGCCGCCGCGGCGCTGCGCACCGCGGCGTTGCAGCGCCTGGTGCCCCGACTCGGTCTCGGCGTCGACGCCCCACCCGCGGCGGTAGTCCAGGCACTCGCATCACGCAGCGGATCCGACCCGGAGACGTTGGGGCACATCCTGTTTGGGCCTCCGCCCGCTACTGATGGCGACTTGGTACAGCTCAGTCGTGCACTCGATGACATCGAAAGGCAGGTCGCACATTCATGACCCAACCGCCCCATAGCTCCGCCCCGCCGTCGGCCGACCAGACCGCGCGACACGCACTGCTCGCGCTGCGCGGCGAGATCGGAAAGGCCGTCGTAGGGCAGGAGGCGGTGATCACCGGGCTGGTGATCGCACTGCTGTGCCGCGGGCACGTGTTGCTCGAAGGTGTTCCGGGCGTGGCGAAGACGCTGCTGGTCCGGTCTCTGGCTGCCGCGCTACACCTGGATTTCAAGCGCGTCCAGTTCACCCCCGACCTGATGCCCGGCGACATCACCGGGTCGCTGGTCTACGACAACCGGACCGCCGCATTCACTTTCCGCAGCGGGCCGGTGTTCACCAACCTGCTGCTGGCCGACGAGATCAACCGGACTCCCCCGAAGACGCAGGCCGCGCTGCTGGAGGCGATGGAGGAACGTCAGGTCAGCGTCGACGGTGAGGCCCGTCCACTGCCTGAGCCGTTTATCGTTGCGGCGACACAGAATCCGATCGAATACGAAGGCACCTACCAGCTGCCGGAGGCTCAGCTCGACAGGTTTCTGCTGAAGCTGGAGGTTCCGCTACCGCCACGCGACGCCGAGATCGCCATTCTCGGCCGACATTCACGCGGCTTCGATCCACGCGACCTGTCCGCCGTACGGCCGGTGGCCGGTCCCGCCGAGCTGGCCGCCGGGCGTAACGCCGTGCAACGCGTGCTGGTGGGCGACGAGGTGCTGGGCTACATCGTGGACATCGTCGGCGCGACGCGACATTCACCCGCGTTCCAACTCGGTGTATCACCGCGCGGCGCAACCGCATTGCTCGCAACGGCGAGGTCGTGGGCATGGCTGTCCGGACGCAACTACGTCACGCCGGACGACGTGAAGGCGATGGCCCGCCCGACGCTGAGGCATCGGGTGATGCTGCGTCCGGAAGCGGAGCTGGAGGGCGTCACCACCGATGGGGTGCTCGACGGCATCTTGGCGTCGGTTCCGGTACCCCGCTAGTGGTTCTGACCGGGCGCGCCGGGCTGATCGCGCTGCTGTGCGCAGTACCGATCGCGGTATCACCTTGGCCCGCGGCAACGTTCGCGACGCTGCTGGGGCTGCTCGCCGTCCTGATCATGACCGACGTTGCGTTGGCGGCCAACCCGTTTCAGTTGCAATACACCCGGCTGCCCAACGGCTCGGTGCGACTGGGCGAACGGATCACCCTTGGCCTGTTGATCCACAACGCCGGTCGTCGTCGCTTTCGTGGCCGCGTCCGTGATGCCTGGCCACCCAGTACACACGCGGAACCGGCAAGCCAGGCCATCGATCTGGTGGCCGGCTACACCCATCGGTTGGATATCGTGTTGCGGCCGATCCGTCGCGGCGACCAGCGGTCGGCGGCGATCACGGCGCGCTCGATCGGGCCGTTGGGGCTCGCCGGCCGGCAGACGTCGCGACCGGTGCCCGGCGAGGTGCGGGTGTTGCCGCCGTTCCTGTCCCGCAAGCACCTGCCGTCGCGGCTGGCCAGACTCCGCGAACTCGACGGTCTACTACCCACCTTGACGCGCGGTCAGGGCACCGAATTCGATTCGCTGCGTGAGTATGTGGTGGGCGACGACGTCCGCTCGATCGACTGGCGGGCAACCGCGCGCCGGGCCGACGTGGTGGTCCGCACCTGGCGCCCGGAACGGGACCGGCGGGTGGTCATCGTGCTCGACACCGGTCGCACCGCGGCCGGACGCGTCGGCGTCGACCCGACCGCCGGCGATCCCAGCGGCTGGCCACGGCTGGACTGGTCCATGGATGCCGCGTTGCTGCTCGCGGCGCTCGCGTCGCGGGCGGGTGACACCGTCGACTTCCTCGCTCACGACCGGGTCACCCGAGCCGGTGTCTTCGGCGCGACCCGAACCGAGTTGCTGGGCCGCGTGGTTGACGCGATGGCGCCGCTGAAGCCAGCCCTGCTCGAATCCGATTCCACGGCAATGGTTTCCGCAGTGGTACGCCGGACCAGGCGCCGCGCTCTGGTGGTGCTGATGACCGACCTCAACGCGAGCGCGCTCGACGAGGGGTTGCTACCGGTACTCCCCCTGCTGTCGACCAAGCATCAGGTGATCGTCGCGGCCGTTGCCGACCCGCGAGTCGACCAGCTGGCCGCCGGCCGCTCCGATGCGGCCGAGGTGTACGACGCGGCGGCCGCCGAACGCTCCCGCAGCGAGCGATCGGCGATCGCGACGCGCCTGCGCCACAGCGGAGTCGAGGTCGTCGACGCCGCGCCCGCCGATCTGGCGCCGGCGCTGGCCGATCGCTACCTGTCGATGAAAGCCGCCGGGCGGCTGTAGCGGCGCCGTCGAGGCCTTAACCCGTCGGCACCACGTCCGGCGCATCGGCGATGTCGCCGGTGTCCCCTGCGCGCGCCGCACGGCTGCCGAAATACCCGACGTAAGCCAAGAACGCCGCTTCGGCGAGCACCCCGATGCCGATGCGCAGCGGAGTCGGTAATGGCGACGGTGTGACGAACGCCTCGATCACGCCCGAAACCAACAGCACCACAACCAAACCCACAGCGACCGAGACCACCGCACGACCCTGCTCGGCGAGCACTTGCCCGCGCGGCCGATCGCCGGGCGCGATCACACACCAACCGAGCCGCATACCGACCGCGCCCGCGAGGAACACCGCCGTCAACTCCAGCAAGCTGTGTGGCAGCAGCAAACCGAACAACACGTCGGCTTTGCCGGCCTGCAGCATCAGCCCCGCCACCACACCGAGGTTGGCGGCGTTGGCGAACAGCACGAACGGGATCGGCACACCGAGCACGACGGAGAACGCGATGCACTTGGCCGCCACCCAGGAGTTGTTCACCCAGACGTGCAGGCCGAACGCCGCGGCCGCATGCTCGCTGTAATAGGAGGCGAAGTCGTGGTTCACCAATTCGTCTATCTCGCTTGGTGTTCCGATCGTCGACTGCACATCCGGGCTGCCGATCACCCACAGCGCGATCGCCGCGGTGACGGCAAAGAACACCACCGCCGACCCCAGCCACCATCGCCAGGCGCGGTAGGCCACCACCGGGAATGACACCGTCCAGAATCGGGCGAACTCACTCGACAGCGGAGCGTGCGCGCCGGTTACCGCGGCCCGGGCCCGCGCCACCAGACTCGAAAGCCTCCCGACGAGAGCCGAATCGGACGAACCCGAACGCAGCATCGACAGGTGTGTCGAGGTCCGCTGATAGAGCTCCACGAGTTCGTCGATCTCGGCGCCATCGAGCCTGTTGCGATTCCTGGCCAGTCGCTCGAGGCGATCCCAGCTGTCGCGGTGTGCGAGCACAAACGCGTCGACGTCCACCGGACCGAGACTAGCCGCCGCATATCGCCCCGGCGATCGCGAGCTCGGCGCAGCCGAGCGAAGCGGGTCGCCGCATATCGCCCCGGCGATCGCGAGCTCGGCGCAGCCGAGCGAAGCGGGTCGCCGCATATGGGAGGTAGCGTGCGAAGTATGTCGGAGGTGGTGACCGGGGACGCCGTGGTGCTCGACGTGCGGGTGGCGCAGCTGCCGGTACGCGCGGTCAGCGCGCTGATCGACATCGCCGTCATCGTCATCGGATACCTGATCTCACTGATGCTGTGGGCGGGCACGCTCGGCCGCTTCGACGACGCGGCGGCCGCGGCGATCATGGCCATCTTCACGGTGCTGGTATTAGTCGGCTATCCGCTGGTCCTCGAGACGGCGACGCGAGGACGCACGCTCGGCAAGATGGTGATGGGGCTGCGGGTCGTCTCGGACGACGGTGGTCCGGAACGCTTTCGGCAGGCCCTGTTCCGGGCGTTGGCGTCCATCGTCGAACTCTGGATGTTGCTGGGCAGCCCCGCGGTGATCTGCAGCATGCTTTCGCCGCGGGCCAAGCGGATCGGCGATATCTTCGCCGGCACCATCGTGATCAGCGAACGCGGGCCGAGACTGGGGCCGCCGCCGGCGATGCCGCCGCAGCTGGCGTGGTGGGCCTCGTCGCTACAGCTGTCCGGCCTCAGCGCAGAGCAGGCCGATGTCGCGCGCCAATTCCTGTCGCGGGCAATGCAACTCGACCCGCAGCTGCGCGATCAGATGGCATACCGGATCGCCGCCGACGTGCTGAGCCGGGTGGCTCCGCCACCCCCGCCCGGAACACCGCCACAACTGGCCCTGGCCGCCGTGCTCGCCGAACGACACCGCAGGGAACTGGCCCGGTTGCGGCCCTACCCCTACCGCTAGCGGTTACTGCGCGACCGTGACCGCGACGATCGCCATGTCGGCGATCAGCAGCGCGAGCGCCACGACCGGAACCACGAAGCCCCATCGTCGCCGGGCGGTGAAAAAGGACAGCACGACCGTGATCACGGCGACCGCCGGTGCGCCGTAGTACAGCGTGTCGAAGCTGATTCCATGCGGACCCAGGTTGGGGCACGCCTTGTCGCTGCACGCCGCCGTGCTCATGACCGCGCCCAACGCCACTGCCATGGCGGCGCCGGCCCCTATCACGGTGAGCACCGCGAGCGCCCAGTTCAACCACAGGCGCAGGCGGGAGTTGCTTGCGGGTTTGGCGGGCTGCGTTTCGCCGTCAAGGCCCGGGTGATCGTTCACATCAACCTTCTGGCTCATCTTTGGGTGCTACCCGGGGGCTGGGCGCGGCAAACCGTGCCGGACGATCACCCCTTGCCTAACGATAGTTTGCGATATATCGTCGTCGTATCGGCAGCGCACCCGGCGCTGCCTTTCCAGAAACGAGATCAACCAATGAACACCCCATTCTTTGAAGCACGCGGGCCCCAAGTAGGCGGGCCCTTCCCCGGTGGACCAGCGAACTTCGGTTTCGCGCCCCAGGGCCGCCGCGCCCTGCACGAGCAGCGCAAGCAGGCCCGTCGAGAGTTCCGCGAGTCGGTGCGCGCCCAGGCCGCCCACGACGGTCCGTTCGGCCGTGGTTTCGGGCGTGGATTCGGTCCCGGTGGCTTCGGCCCAGGCTTCGGATTCGGTCCCGGTGGCTTCGGTCCCGGTTTCGGGCCCGGTGGTCGCGGCGGCCGCCGCGGCGGGCGCGGTCGTCGCGGTGACGTCCGTGCGGCCATCCTGGTGCTGCTCGCCGAGCGACCGATGCACGGCTACGAGATCATCCAGGAGGTTGCCGAGCGCAGCCAGGACTTGTGGAAGCCCAGCCCGGGCTCTGTCTACCCGACCCTGCAGTTGCTGGTCGACGAGGGCCTGATCGTCAGCACCGAATCCGAGGGCAGCAAAAAGCTGTTCGCGTTGACCGACGCCGGCAAGGAAGCCGCCGAGAAGGTCGCCACCCCGCCGTGGGAGGAGATCGCCGACGGCGTGGACCCGGCCCACCTCAACCTGCGGGCCGCGATCGGCCAATTGTTCGGCGCCGTAGCGCAATCCGCGCACGCCGCCAACGAAGAGCAGCAGCAGCGCATCCTCGACATCGTCAACAACGCTCGTCGCGAGATCTACACGATCCTCGGCGAAGACGACTGACCGTCGGCCATACCCGGTGGGGGCCAGCGCACGCTGGTCCCCACCGCCGCGTCAAGAAACCTCGACCCAATCGAGCGTGCGCTGCACGGCTTTTCGCCATCCGGCATAGCCGGCCGAGCGCTCCTGCTCGCCCCACGCCGGCGTCCACCGCTTACCCTCGCGCCAGTTGGCCCGCAGCTCATCGGGACCCGCCCAGAAACCGACCGCCAACCCCGCCGCGTAAGCGGCACCCAGCGCCGTCGTCTCCGCGACCACCGGACGCACCACGTCGACATCGAGCACGTCCGCCTGGATCTGCATACACAAATCGTTCGCGGTGATCCCGCCGTCGACCTTCAAGACCTCAAGGCGCACACCGGAATCGGCCTGCATCGCGTCGACCACATCACGGCTCTGATAGCAGATCGACTCCAGTGTGGCGCGGGCCAAGTGGGCGTTGGTGTTGTAGCGCGACAGCCCCACGATCGCGCCACGCGCATCCGAACGCCAATACGGTGCGAACAAGCCCGAGAACGCCGGCACGAAGTAGACCCCGCCGTTGTCGTCGACCTGGCGGGCCAGCGCTTCGCTCTGCGCGGCCCCGCTGATGATGCCCAGCTGGTCACGTAGCCATTGCACGGCCGAGCCGGTGACGGCAATCGAACCCTCAAGAGCGTAAACGGGTTTGGCGTCGCCGAACTGGTAGCACACCGTGGTCAAGAGGCCGTTGCTGGATCGGACGATGTTCTCGCCGGTGTTGAGCAGCAGGAAATTGCCGGTACCGTAGGTGTTCTTGGCCTCACCGGGCTGCAGGCAGACCTGCCCGACCATCGCCGCGTGCTGGTCGCCGAGAATTCCGGTGATCGGCACCTCGCCGCCGAGCGGGCCGTTCGCCGACGTGATGCCGTAGGGCTCGAGCGGTGAGGATGCCGCGATGGACGGCAGCATGCCGCGCGGAATGTCGAAAAGCGACAGCAATTCGTCGTCCCAGTCCAACGTCTCGAGATTCATCAGCATGGTCCGGCTGGCGTTGGTGACGTCGGTGACGTGCACCCCGCCCCGCGGGCCGCCGGTCAGATTCCACAGCAGCCAGGTGTCGGTGGTGCCGAATATCGCGTCGCCGGCCTCGGCCGCCGCCCGCACACCCTCGACGTTCTCCAGGATCCATTGCAGCTTGCCGCCGGAGAAATAGGTGGCCGGCGGCAGGCCCGCCTTGTGCCGGATGACATCGCCGTGTCCGTCGCGATCCAACGCCGACGCGATACGGTCGGTGCGGGTGTCCTGCCAGACGATCGCGTTGTAGTACGGCCGGCCGGTGCGCCGGTTCCACACCAGGGTCGTCTCGCGCTGGTTCGTGATGCCAAGCGCCACAACGTCGTTCGATGACAGGTTGGTCGAGTTGAGCGCCGACATCAGCACCGAGGTGGTGCGCTCCCAGATCTCGATCGGGTTGTGTTCGACCCAGCCGGCGCGCGGCAGGATCTGCTCGTGCTCGAGCTGATGACGGCCCACTTCGGCGCCGTCGCGGCCGAAGATGATGCACCGAGTGCTGGTGGTGCCCTGGTCGATCGAAGCGACGAATTCGGCCAACTGCTTCCCTCCCGCGCGTGACGTCCATCATGGCCTACGCGGGCGGTGGCCGGTCAGATACCGCCGATGAAGCTCAGGCCAATGTCGGGGTTGAGGAAGTTGGCGTAGTCGATGGAGAAGATCGGGGTAATCACCCCGGCGAGATCGGTGAAGCCGCCCTGGAAGATCAACGGAATTGTCAACAGGAAGTCCGCGGAGTCCGATCCCGGGGCACCGGTGGCGAAGTCGAGGTCGAACGGCAGTCCGTTGGAGGTCCCGCTGAGGAAGTTGTCGATGGCAAAATTGGCAGGGTTGATGCTCAGCATGTCCTGGTAGCCCGCCAGGTCGATGGGACCGAACGTGACGACACCCAACGCGGGGTCGGGCGTACCGCCGAGGTCGATTAGGCCGATATCCGGGTTCACGAAATCGGCTGGATTGAACACCGACGGAAGCGGCGTGATCGTCCCGGCGACGTCGGTGAAGCCGCCCTGGAACAGGAACGGAATCGTAATTAGCGCCTCGCTGTTGCCGGCACCGGACGGATCGAAATAGACGTCGAGGTCGTACGGATAACCGTCGTAGGACCCGACCAGATAGTTGTCGAATCCGCCCGTCGCGGTGTCGTAGGTCAGCGCTTCGGTGTACCCGCCGATTGCGATCGGGCCGATGGACGACAAATCGTCGGCGCTCGCAACGGATGCTGTAAGCAGGGCCAGTGCCGGCGACGCGATCAGCGCACTTACGACGAACGCGGCCCTGCGGTTATTGCGACCCATCAGTTTCCCCCGACCCTTGCTGTGAATCACATGAGACAGCGCTGAGATTGTCGCAAGTATCCTACGCATGCGTCAATAGAGTGCGCGGCAAAATCGCGCAGCTGGCTCACACCGGCAATTCGCTGTCGCATCAGTTCATTTGGCCGATCTGTTGCGCGGCCCGAGGTAAAGCGGTTGCATCGGCGTCGTGGGCGAAGACGTCAAACGAACCACCTACGCGCGGGTCGACCGGCAGGAGTACCGGCGCAAGGTGCAAGTGTGTCTCGACGTTTTCGAGAGGATGCTCACGCAGTCCAGCTTCGAGTCCGACCATCCGCTCACCGGGATGGAGATCGAATGCAATCTGGTCGATGATGCCTACCAGCCCGCGATGACGAACTCCGACGTCCTGGCTGCCATCGCCGACCCCGCGTATCAGACCGAATTAGGCGCCTACAACATCGAATTCAACGTTCCACCGCGTCCGCTGAGCGGGGACGCCGGCGCGCAACTGGAAGACGAAGTGCGGACCAGCCTTAACGCGGCCGAGACCAAGGCCAGCGCCGGCGGCGCCCATATCGTGATGATCGGAATCCTGCCGACGCTGATGCCCGAACACCTCACCGGCGGATGGATGAGCGAGTCGACGCGCTACGCGGCGCTCAACGATTCGATCTTCAACGCGCGCGGCGAAGACATCCGGATCGACATCGACGGGCCCGAACCTCTGGCGCTGATGTCGCCGGACATCGCGCCCGAATCCGCTTGCACCAGCATGCAATTACACCTTCAGGTGGCGCCGGATCAGTTCGCCACCGCCTGGAACGCGGCACAGGTGCTGGCCGGCCCGCAGCTGGCACTCGGCGCCAACTCTCCGTTCTTCTTCGGCCACCAGCTGTGGTCGGAAACCCGCATCGAACTGTTCGCGCAGTCCACCGACACCCGGCCCGACGAGCTGAAAACCCAAGGGGTGCGGCCACGGGTGTGGTTCGGCGAACGCTGGATCACCTCGATCCTGGATCTTTTCGAGGAGAACGTCCGCTACTTCCCGTCGCTGCTACCGGAGGTGTCCGACGAGGATCCGGTCGCCGAGATCGCGGCCGGCCGGACCCCGCATCTGGCGGAGCTGCGACTGCACAACGGCACGGTCTACCGGTGGAATCGTCCGGTGTATGACGTGGTGAGGGGCAGGCCGCATCTGCGGGTGGAGAACCGGGTGCTGCCCGCCGGCCCGACCGTCATCGACATGCTGGCCAACGCGGCGTTCTACTACGGTGTCCTGCGGACACTGTCCGACGATCACCGCCCGATCTGGATGCAGTTGGATTTCGCTGCGGCGCAACGCAATTTCGTCGATGCGGCTCGTCACGGCATGCAGGCACGCCTGTATTGGCCGGGATTGAACACGGTCAGCACCGAGGAGTTGGTACTCGGCCAACTGTTGCCGATGGCCTACGACGGGCTGGACCGCTGGGGTGTTGCCGGCGACGTCCGCGATCGGCTGCTCGGTGTGATCGAAGGCCGGGCCCGCGCCGGCCAAAACGGCGCCGGCTGGCAGGTGTCCACCGTGCGGGCGTTGGAGAAACGCGGGCTGGACAGGCCCGCCGCGTTGGCGGAGATGTTGCGGTTGTACTGCGAGCACATGCACACCAACGAGCCGGTCCATACCTGGGCGGTGCCGGAAACGACTGCGTGAAACTGGGGGCACCTCCCGCTTGCGGGGAAAACCACCGTCGTTGTTCGAGACGAAACCGCAACCCCTACTTCTGTTTCATGGCGAGCTGGAGGCGCGGAGTAGGTTGGTAGACATGGCAAATGAAGTAATGGACTGGGACAGCGCATACCGCCAAGAGGCCGGCTTCGACGGGCCCCCGCCCTGGAACATCGGTGAGCCGCAGCCGGAGTTGGCCGCGCTGGCCGCCGCCGGGAAGTTCCGCAGCGATGTGCTCGACGCCGGATGCGGCTACGCGGAGTTGTCGCTGGCGCTGGCCGCCGACGGCTACACCGTGCACGGCGTCGACCTCACGCCCACCGCCATCGCCGCCGCCACCACGGCGGCGCAGGAGCGGGGGCTGAGCAGCGCCACCTTCGAGCAGGCCGACATCACCACGTTCAGCGGACACGATGGCCGGTTCAACACCGTCGTCGACAGCACGCTGTTCCACTCGCTGCCGGTCGAGGGCCGCGACGACTACTTGCGAGCGGTCCATCGGGCGGCGGCCGACGGCGCCGGCTACTTCGTGCTGGTGTTCGCCAAGGGCGCCTTCCCCGCCGAGTGGGAGCAGAAGCCCAACGAGGTCGATGAGAACGAGTTGCGCGATGCGGTCAGCAAGCACTGGCACATCGACGAGATCCGGCCCGCGTTCATCCACGCGAATATCCCACCGGCTCCGGCGGATTCGGACATTCCGATGCCCGAGCACGACCGCGACGAGAAGAACAGGATGAAGCTGCCCGCCTATCTGCTCTCCGCGCACAAGGGCTGAGCGCTAGACCGCTCTCGTCGCGTCCGCCAGCGCCGCGGCGAACGTGCTCAAATCGGCGACGGTCGCATCGACGTGAGGCGAGATTCGCAGCACTGGAGCGGTCAACTCCAATGGCGCGCGCGCGAGCACCACGGCCGTCGTCACGATCCGGTGTTCGGCGATCAGCCAGTCGCGGATCTTCTGCGGATCGGCGCTGTGGAGGGGTGCCAATGTCGTGATGGCACTGGGCTCGTCGTCGGCCTCGACCACCCGCCACCCGGGCAAGTCGGCGAGCACGGTCCTGCTGAGCCTGCCCACCCCGGCCAGTCGGGCCCGCACGGCGGCCGGGTCGGCCGCTACGTGCTCGCCGACCGCGACCGAAAACCCCACTCGGGCAGCTACATTGGCCTCGCCCAGTTCGAGCCGGTCGGCAATCGACAGCGACCCCGCCCACTCCTTCGGTGGCAATCGCGGTTGCAGCCGCTGCAGCAGCGCCGGGCGCAGGGCCAGCACGCCGACACCGCGCGGTCCGGCCAGCCATTTGCGCGACGATGCGTACACCGCGTCGGCGCCGGCAGCGCAGTCGATCTGCCCGAGCGCCTGGGCGGCGTCGACAATTAGCGGCACACCCAATTGTCGGCACAGTGTGGCCATCTCGGGCAGCGGCTGCACCACGCCGCGATGGCTGGCCACCGCGGTCAGGTGGACCAGGTCCGGCGGATCGGCGGCCAGGTCGGTCGCCGCTTCGTGCATCGCGACCCGTCCCTCGCCATCGGTCGGCAGCGTCGTGCGGTCGAAACCGTGCACCGCCATCAACGCCAGGTTGGGCCCGTATTCCCCGGGTAGGCAGGCCAGCGTCCGGCCGCCGGCCGGCCAATTACTCAGCAGCAGATCCAGCGCGTGCAGCGATCCGGTGGTGAACACGACCCGTGCGTCCGGCATACCGGTCAGGGCGGCGACGGCGGCTCGCCCGGCGTCGAGCACGGGCCGGGCCGCCTCGGCCGCGACGTATCCCCCGACCTCGGCCTCGTGTCGGGCGTGCCGGGCGGCCGCGTCGAGCGCCGCAAAGCTCTGCCGCGAACACGCGGCGTTGTCCAGATGCAGCCCGGCGACCGGCGGCCGGGCGGCCCCCCAGGCCGCGGCCAGGCTCGTGCTCACTTGACCGACAGCGACAACCCGAAATCACCGGCGGTGTCGGTCCACCACCGAGTGAGTCGCAGACCCGCCCGGCCCAGCTCGCCGGCCACGCCGTCGGGACGGAATTTGCACGACACCTCGGTGAGAACCTGCTCGCCGGCCTCGAATTCCACGGTCATACTCAGGGCCGCGATGCGCACCCGCTGCGCGCGCTCGGACCGCAGTCGCATTTCCATCCGCTCCTCGACCGGATTCCAAGTGGCGACGTGACGAAACGCCTCGACGTCGAAGTCCGCGTTGAGTTCTCGATTGATGACGGCCAGCACGTTGCGGTTGAACTGGGCGGTGACCCCGGCAGCGTCGTCGTAAGCCGCGACGAGTCGGCGAGGATCTTTCACTAGGTCCGTGCCCAGCAGCAAGCCGTCGCCGGGCTGTAACGCGGCGGCCAATCCGGCCAGAAACTCCGCGCGTGCGCCGGGTTCCAGGTTGCCGATCGTCGACCCCAGGAATACGAACAGCCGCCGGCCGCCATGTGGAATCTTGGCCAGGTGTTCTTCGAAATCGCCACAGACAGCGGCGATTTCAATGCCGGGGTATTCGGCCTGGATCGCCTTGGCGGCTGTTGACAGCATGCTGGCGTCGACATCGAACGGAACGAAGCGACGCAATGCCCCGCCGTTGCGCAGCGCGTCCAGTAGCAGCCGGGTCTTCTCCGATGTCCCGCTACCCAATTCGACCAGTGTGTCGGCGCCGGCGACCGATGCGATCTCCGCAGCGCGGGCTCGCAGGATCTCCGCCTCGGCCCGGGTCGGGTAATACTCCGGTAGCCGGGTGATCTGGTCGAATAGGTCGCTGCCGACCGAGTCGTAGAACCACTTGGGCGGCAAGGATTTCGGTGCGCTCTGCAGTCCCGCGCGCACATCACGGCAGAGCGCCTCGAAGGCCGAGTCCGCGGCCAGGTGGTTGGACAACGTCAGCGTCATCACTATCCCTTCGTTGGGTTCAGCGCGGTCATGGTCACCTGTTCCGCAGTGACCTCGATGAGGTGGCGATCGGGGACGTCTTCCCAGCCGGGGTGGTCGTCATAGGGCTCGCTGGCCAGTACCACGCCGTCGTCTCGACGCAGAATCGACAGGGTGTCACCCCAGGTGGTCGCCAAGAGCCGAGAACCGTCGGCCGCCAAGATGTTCAGTCGTGCGTTCGGGTCCGCGGCACCCACCTCGGCGATGGTCTGCCCCAATGCGTCGAGGCCGCGATCGAAGATCAATGCGGCGAGAACTGCACTGTCGCAGCTCGATTCGGCTGTCGCACTGGGCGGCAGCACATCACGGTCGATGACGCCGTTGTGCGACAACAGCCACCGCCCGTCGGTGAAGGGCGCCGTCGCGCTGGCTTCGATCGGCATCCCGACAGTAGCTGAACGAACCGCGGCAACCACGCAATGGCTGCGCAGCGCCGGTGCGATGGAAGCGAACGAAACGTCGCCCCAGAGCGGTGCCGCGCTACGCCAGCGCCGCGGCGTAGCGCCGTCGAAAAAGCCGACGCCCCAACCGTCGGCGTTCATCAGCCCGTGCTTTTGCCGGCGCGGCGCGTACGACTGCACGCGAAGCCCCTGCGGCGGGTCGAGCACCAGCGCGGAGACCGCGGTGTCGCGTCCCAGCCAGCCGAGGTGACGACACATCAGGCGCGGCTCCCCGGATCGGCGTCCTCGGACCACGCGAGCCGGACACCGCAGAAGATCTGCCGACGGTACGGGTGGTCCCAGTTGCGGAAGCTGGGCCGCACGATGCCCGGTTCCACCGCCCACGCGCCACCGCGCAGCACCCGGTAGTCGCCGCCGAAGAACGGCTCCGAATAGCGTTGGTAGATCATCGGTGTGAAGCCCGGCCAGGGCTCGAGTGCGGAGCTGGTCCACTCCCAGACGTCGCCGAGCATCTGCTCGACCCCATAGGCCGACGCGCCGCCGGGATACGCCCCGACCGGCGCCGGCCGCAATGCGTCACCGCCGAGGTTGGCGAGAGCCGGCGACGGCTCGTCGGCTCCCCATGGATAGCGCCGGCGCGCGCCCCGCCGTGGGTCCCAGGCGCATGCCTTCTCCCACTCGCGCTCGGTGGGCAGCCGGGCACCGGCCCAGGCCGCGTAGGCCTCGGCCTCGAAATAGCTGACGTGCTGGACGGGTTCGTCGGCCGGGATCTCCTCGACGACGCCGAACCGGGTGCGGGTCTGCCCGTCGGCGCTCCAGAACTGCGGGGCGGTCAACCCCGCGGTTTCGCGGTGCTGCCAACCGCGCGCCGACCACCACCGCGGTTGCGTATAGCCGCCGTCGTCGATGAACTGCCGCCACTCGCCGTTGGTGACCGGGGCCCGGCCGATGCGGAATGTCGGCACGTCGACGATGTGCGCCGGACGTTCGTTGTCCAGCGAGAAGGGCTCGTCGACACCGTCGACGCCGAGGACGAACGGGCCGCCCGGCACCTCGACCGACGTCCCGGCCACCCCGGCCCGCCCGGCCGGCAGCGTGCGGGCTTCCTGCAACAGCGGCGGTCCGACCCGCAGGTTCAGCGCCTGCAGGATGGTCTCGTCGTGCTGGTTTTCGTGGCTGACCACCAGGCCGTAGACGAAGTGCTGGTCGGGTTCGTCGGGAAGCCGGTCAAGGGCATCCAGCGACGCGGTTCGCACGGTTCGGCAATAGCTGCGGGCCTGGTCCGGGGACAGCAACGGCAAGTCTGCCCGGCTGGCCCGCGAGTGCACGAACGCGTCGTACAGGCTCTCCACCGCACCGGACAGGATTCCCGGCCGGTCCGGGTTACCGCCCCGCAGCAGCCACAGCTCTTCCTGCTGACCGATGTGGGCGAGGTCCCACACCAGCGGGCTCATCAGCGGGTCGTACTGGCGACGAAGCTCGGCATCGTCGAAATCGACCAGGCGCAACGTTCGCGTCCGTGCCCGCTCCATGTCGCGGACCAGCCCTTCTCGTAAGGTCACAGCGCGCGAGCTCACTGCTCCCCTACCGCCAGGGCGGTCACGGTGGCCGCGATGCCGCGTTCGACTACCCGGTCGGAGAAGTCGTCGGCCGGGCAGCGGCCTTGCGCCACCGCGTCGGCGAGGCGCCGCATCCCCTCGCTGAGCCCGGCGGGTGCACGCTCGGCCGCGATCGCCACGCATCGGTTGGCGGCGCTGAAGATCCGCTGGTCGCCCATGCCGATCCGAGCTGCGGTGTCCCACGCAGTGGCGACGGATTCGACCGCCTCGGCGGCCAGGCCGGCCGCAACCGGGTCGTCGAGCAGCGTCACCAGCGTGAACACCACCGCCGGCCAGATGTCGGCGGGAACGCTGTCCAGATAGCGGATCTCCAGCCATTGCCGTGGCCGCACCGGCGGAAACAGCGTGGTCAGGTGGTACTCGAGGTCGTAGCGGGTGGGCCGGCGTCCGCCGAGCAGCTCGCGGCCGTCGGCCCAGTCGGCGAACGGCAGGTAATGGGTCACCGGCACCGGCTCGGGACTGTGGACCAGCATCACCGGCGCCTTGAGCGCGTAGCGCGCCCAGTCGGTGCCGGGATCTTCGCCACTGGCGGTCAGGATGGGCCCGCAGCGCGCCGAGTCGAGCTGGCTCCACACCCGCTGCCGGGTCGAGCGCCAGCCGGAGAACTTGCCGCCGAGCAACGGGGAGTTTGCCGAGATCGCGACCATCACCGGCCCGAGCGCATGGGCCAACCGGACACGGTCCGCCCAGCCGGATTGCGGGCCGGCGTCGAGATTGACTTGAACGGACGCGGTGGAGGTCATCATCGCCGCGCCCGCTTCACCGGTGTGGCTGGCCGTGAAGAACTGCTCCATCGCGCGATAGCGCGCTCCCGGGTTGACCCGCTTGGCCGGCCGCAGCGGATCGGCGCCCAGCGAGACCAGGCCCAACCCGGCGGCATCGAAGGCCTTACTCAGGACCGCCTGGTCGCTGGCAAGCGCGTCGATCGCGCCCGTCACACCCAACGCCGGCGGGCCCGAGAGTTCCACCGCGCCACCGGGTTCGACGGTGACCACGCTTTCGCCGGGCATCGACGGCAGCGACTCGAGAACCTCGGTGATCTCATCCCAGGCCGGGCGGCGGTGCGGGTCGGTCGGGTCGTAACAGTGCGCCTCGACCTCCAGACCGACCCGGCCGACCGGACCGTCGGCCAGGCAGGTCCCGGCGACGAACTGCGCGGCGGCCGACGCACTGGCGAATTCCTCGTCAGCAAGGCATGCGGGATCAAGGCGAGGCGCGACGGCAAACGCCATGTTCCGATCCCTCCGGCCCTGGTTGCGCGCGGCTACCCAACGATAGTCACAAGACTCATCTTCCAGATGGCACCGACATATTCCCGAGGGCTTTACGGGACTATTGTCCGAGCGCGTTCTGGATGGCGCCGGCCAGTACGTTCACGGCCGGACCGCCGTTGCCGGACTGACAGACTTTGGCTTGCAGCACGACGTTTTCCCGCAGCCGGGTCTGGACGAAACATCGCCGGTCGGTGCCGGCCTCCTGCTTGCTCCACGCCGCGTCGGCGGCGCCGGCCGGACCACCGTCGAACGACCACACCTGCGTGGTGCCGTTGTCCAGGTGCATGGGCGTGGTCTGACCCGAACAACCAACCGTGCGGTCCACCACCCGGTGGAACGCCGCGTCGGCCGCGGCGCCGGTGGCGAACACCCCGACTGCCTGCTTGACGAAATGCGTCTGGTCGGTGGGCGACGTCTGCGTGCTGGCCCCGTTGAACGACGCCAGATCCGGGTCGTCGTAGACCTCCGGCAACCCGATGTCGGCCCAGTTGTTGCACGCCGGATTGTCGACGAAGTAACTCTGGAACGGCTGAGTGAACAGCGACTCCTCACGCATAGGACCGCCGACGATGTTGCCCACCGAACCCTTGCCCAAAACGGCGTAGCTCACCACGCCGGGATCCGACGGACGGGCGGCGGCGATCGGGGCGGCGATTACGGCTGCGGCGCAACCGAATACGACTGCGACCGAAGAGACCCGCCTGGTCATAGCCGCCGCTACGGCGTGTACGTCGGAGGTGGCGGCGGAGGCTCGTCGGGACCGCCGTGCCCACCGTGGCCGCCGTGGCCGCCGGGTGCGCCGGGCCCCATTCCCGGTCCCCACGGGCCCCACGGACCCGCACCCGGCGGGAACGGTCCGCCCGGGAAGACGACATAGGGCGGCGGGCCGTCGGGGCCACCCGGCACGTCCGGCGCGAACATCCCATGGTGGTGGCGATATTGCGGGCCGTGGCCGCTGACCTCGGCACCGGCGAAAAAGACGACCGCCAGCACGAAAACGGTGCCGGCCACGATCACCACCCACGCCGCGGCCTGATAGAGCCGGGCGTGCTTCGCTGCAAGCGGGGGCGCGACGATGTGCGGGCCCGCCGGCGGCTGGATCGGAGGTTCGGGTGCTTGGGTCATGTGTCGATCATGCCCAGCCACGGTCCGGCCATCAACCAGCAGCGCAGGCGAGTCGGGAGATCAACTCGATTGGCAGGTCGCCCGCCGCACTAATAACCGAGCACCCAGGCGAATTTCAGGAGCACGACGGCAATCAGCGTTACCCCGGCGATGATCGCCACCCACGCGGCGGCCTGATAGAGCCGCTCGGATTGCGGTGTCGGAGCCAATAAAGGCACCGGCGCGGCGGGCGACGGCGGGGCGGACGGCTCGGGACTCTCGCTCATACCCCGCATAATGCCTCAGGTCTGAGGCGTCCGCGACCAGTCCATTACCGGGGTGGGGTACCCAAAATGAGGGGCCCGGCGCCTCCTGAGGGACGCCGGGCTGGTGGAATCTGAGGCTACGGCTGCGCCGGCGCCAACGACGGAGCAACCGACTCCGGCGTCTGCGACGGACCCGGGCCGCCGATGCCGTGATGGAATCCGGCGCCCTGGCCGTGTTGCGGGCCACCCTGGTGGTTCATCATCGAGTGGTGACGCCAGCCGTGGTGGTGGCAGTGGTGATGGCCCAGGTGGGCGACCCTGAAGCCGGCGAAGAAGACGCTCAAGACGATGAACACGATGCCGGCGATGATTCCGACCCAGGCCGCGAATCGGTAGAGCCAATACGGTTTGACCGCCACTGCTGCCGGCTCTGTGGCAACCGTGGTCGGTGTTGTTGGGGTGTCAGGTGTTTCGCTCATACCTGGAATGATGCGGAGCCACGAATAGGTGTCGCTGGGCGCAACTTATGAAACAGCTATGAGTGCGCTGGCCTGACCCGAGCCATGATCCGTCGAGTTCGACGCGGGGCCGAATTCCTTGTGAAATCCTGTGAGGATGTCCGCGGGGCCCCCGCCAGCTGGTGTCGTGACGTTTCTGTTCACCGACGTCGAGGGTTCGACCCGTCGGTGGGAAGCCGACGCCGATGCGATGCGGGCGGCGTTGACGGCGCACGATGACACGCTGAGGACTGCGATCGACGCCCACGGCGGCGTGTTGTTCAAGCACACCGGTGATGGAGTCTGTGCCGCGTTTGCTTCGCCGAGGGCGGCAGTCGATGCCGCGGTGGCTGCGCAGCGCAAGTTGGAGTTGCCGGTGCGGATGGGGCTGGCGACCGGCGAGGCCGAACTGCGCGACGGGGATTACTTCGGTGCGGTGCTCAACCGGGCCGCACGGGTGATGGCCGCCGGGCACGGCGGTCAGATATTGGTCGACGCCGCCACCGTGGAGCTTCTGTCCGGTGTAAAGCTGGCCGATCTGGGGGTACGACGGCTTCGCGACATTTCCAGACCCGTCAACATTTTTCAGGTTGTGGCGGATGGACTTCGTACGGACTTTCCGGCGCTGCTGACGCTCGATTCGACACCGGGCAATCTACGGTCAGCTACCACCAGCTTTCTCGGGCGTGAGGCCGAAATCGCAGATCTGCTGGCAACGCTCAAGGCACACCGATTGGTAACGCTCACCGGCCCGGGTGGCGTTGGCAAGACTCGGCTCGCGGTGGAGGTTGCAGCGCGTCTGGCAGCTGAATTCGTGGACGGAGTTTGGGTGGTTGAGCTCGCTCCCGTCGGTGATCCCGCCGCTGTCGCCGAGGCGGTCGCGGCAACGCTCGGGCTCACTCAACAACCGGGCATGAACCTCGCCGACAGCGTGGCCGCCGCGCTCGAGGGGCGCTCCAGGCTGCTGGTGTTCGACAACTGCGAACACCTTCTCGACGCCGCCGCCGAGCTAGTTGACGCGATACTGCAGCACTCGGCAACGGTGAAGATCTTGGCCACCAGCAGGGAGGGCCTGCGGTTGGCCGACGAGCAATTGTGGCCAGTGCCATCGCTGGACACCCGTGATGGAGCGGACTCGACCGCAGCAGCATTGTTCGTCGAACGCGCGAAAGCCGTGTCGCCCACATTGGCGTTGAGCGACACCGATCAGGCGAACGCGGTGGCCGAAGTTTGTCGTCGCCTCGACGGCATCCCGCTGGCTATCGAATTGGCCGCGTCGCGAATGCAATCCATGACCGCCGCCGAATTGCACGAGCGCCTTGATGACCGATTTCGCCTGCTCACAGGATCCCGGCGCGGTCTCGAGCGCCACCAGACCCTCCGGCAGGCGGTTCAATGGTCCTACGATCTGCTCGACGATAACGAAAAGTCCCTTCTGGCAAGGTGTTCGGTGTTCGCCGGCGGATTCGACTTGGCCGCTGCGCGCGCGATCGCAGACTCCGGTGACGAGCTTGCAGTGCTGGACCTACTCGACGCATTGGTCCGCAAGTCGCTTCTGGTCGCCGGACAATCGTCTGGCCGGACGCGGTATTCGATGCTGGAGACCATCCGCCAGTTCGCCGAAGAGCAACTGGTCAGTAGCGGCGAGGCCGACCGCACCCGCGATGGGCACGCCCACTACTTCGCGGCACGCGAAGACGAGATGCTGGCACTGTGGGATAGCCCCCGTCAGCGCGAGAGCTATGAGTGGCTGGCGCGCGAACTGCCAAACTTGCGTGCCGCGTTCCGCTGGAGCGTCGATCGCGGCGACTTGGACAACGCCGCGACGATCGCCTTCTACGCCTCATTTCTCGGTGTGTGTTCTTACACCTTCGAGCCAGTGACCTGGGCGGAAGAGCTCATCGGGCCCGCGCAGGCCGCCGACCACCGGCGGCTTGTGCAGCTGTGCGCAATGGCCGCACAATGCTATGCCGCCGGCCGCGTCGATGAAGCGATCAGCTTTATCAAGGTCGGCCAGGCGGCCCTTCAGCGCGGCGGCTACGCCGACCTCCCGTTCGGTTTCGAGTCAACCCTCGGCACGGCGTACCACCTGAAGGGTGAGCCGGAGAAGACGGTGGCGATGATTCGCCAAACGATTGCGAGAACGTCCGGCGCGGACATAGTCCCGTGCACGCAGCTGGCGATGTCGCTGGCCAACGCCGGCGCCTTCGACGATGCCATGGAGGCCGCGGAGGGCCTACTGGCGGCGGCAGACGCCACCGACAATCCGTTTCTCAAAGCGTTTGCGCTGAACGGGCATGGCTGGACCCACCGCGGCGCCGACCCCGCGGCAGCCTACGACGTCAGTCGTCGTGCGATGCAGATTGCGCACGACAGTGGCAATCGGTTCATCGAGTCAACTATTTTCGTTGGGCTGTCGAGGATTGCCGCTAACCAGGGCGATCCCATCGAAGCCCTCGATTACATGGTTTCCGCCGCCCGCGGTTACCAGGAATCGGGCAGCTTTTTGCTGATAACCGGCCCGCTGGCGATGATCGCCATTCTTTTCGATCGACTTGGCCGGTATGAAGCGGCCGCAACCATCATGGGATACGGCGACGTGCCAGGATCTCGTCTGGTCTTTCCCGAGGTTGATTCGGTGATCGCTCATCTGCGTGAGGTTTTCGGCGACCCGGGCTACGAATCGCTGGCACGCAAGGGAAAGTCGATGACCATCGCCGCGATCGTGACGTACGCGTTCGACGAAATCGAGCAAGCCCGAACAGAATTGAAGGGTGGCTGAGCGTGTCCGCGACGTCTGCTCCTTCGGGGGTGGTGACGTTTCTGTTCACCGACGTCGAGGGTTCGACCCGTCGGTGGGAAGCCGACGCCGATGCGATGCGGGCGGCGTTGACGGCGCACGATGACACGCTGAGGACTGCGATCGACGCCCACGGCGGCGTGTTGTTCAAGCACACCGGTGATGGAGTCTGTGCCGCGTTTGCTTCGCCGAGGGCGGCAGTCGATGCCGCGGTGGCTGCGCAGCGCAAGTTGGAGTTGCCGGTGCGGATGGGGCTGGCGACCGGCGAGGCCGAACTGCGCGACGGGGATTACTTCGGTGCGGTGCTCAACCGGGCCGCACGAGTGATGGCCGCCGGGCACGGCGGTCAGATTCTCGTGGCTGACTCGACCGCGGGACTCGTCAGCGGCGTCGCGCTGGTCGATTTAGGCCCGCGACGATTGCGCGATGTCCCGATGCCGGTCAAGGTGTTCCAGGTGCAAGCCGAGGGCTTGCTTAGCGAGTTTCCGCCGCTGCGCGCGCTGGATACGAGTTCGGGGAATCTGCGGCGGGCGAGTTCGAGCTTGATCGGACGCGAGTCCGACGTTGCCGAGGTGCAAGCCGCAGTCAAGGCCCATCGGCTGGTGACACTGACCGGCGTGGGCGGAGTCGGCAAGACCCGCCTGGCGGTCGAGGTCGCTGACCGGCTCGCCGACGAGTTCCCGGACGGGGTTTGGCTGTTCGAATTGGCCACGGTCACTGATCCGACGGCGGTGCCCGACGCGGTGGCAGCGATATTGGGCATCAGCCAGCAACGCGGAAAGTCGGTAACCGAGTCGGTGACCGACGCGCTACAGGGCCGAATCCGCCTGCTGGTCATCGACAACTGTGAACATGTGCTCGACGCCGCGGCTGACCTGGTGGAGGCCATCCTGCTGCATTCGGCGAATGTGAAAGTTCTCGCTACCAGCCGCGAAGGATTAGGGGTTGCCGCCGAGCAGATTTGGCGTGTGCCGTCACTTGACGTCAGTGCCGGAATCAAATCAGCGGCTGTACAGCTTTTCGTCGAGCGTGCGCAAAGTGTCGCGTCGGACTTCTCCATGGCTCACCCCACCGAGGCGTCCGCAGTAGTCGACATTTGCCGCAGACTGGACGGGATTCCGCTGGCCGTCGAACTTGCAGGATCGCGAATGGCGTCGATGAGCGCCAGTGACGTGCGTAATCGGCTTGATCAACGGTTCCGGCTGCTGGTCGGGTCAAGACGCGGACTGGCGCGCCATCAAACTTTGCGTCATGCGGTCGCGTGGTCGTACGACCTCCTCGACGACGCGGAAAAGTCACTGCTGGAACGATGTTCGGTATTCGCCGGCGGCTTTGACATCGAAAGCGCTTGTGCGGTAAGCGGTTTTGTTGACGAAGACGACTACACCATTCTCGAGGTGCTCGACGCCTTAGTGCGCAAGTCGCTGCTTGCCGCCGAGCGATCTGCTGGTCAAACACGGTATTCAATGCTGGAGACGATCCGCCAATTCGCCGAGGAGCAACTCGTCGCCCACGAAGCGGCTACGGAGGCACGCGCCGCACATGCTCGCCACTTCGCCGCAAAAGAAGCCGACATCATGGCGCTGTGGGACAGCCCCCGACAACGTGATGCGTACGACTGGTTTGGAACGGAGTTGGCCAACTTGCGCACCGCGTTTCGCTGGGCGGCCGACGAAGATGACCTTGACGCCGCCGCTGCCATCGCAAGCCTGTCAGGTTGGCTCGCTGTCATGCTGGATAATCTGGAGCCGGTCACCTGGGCTGAAGAAATCGTCGAAGCGGTTCAGGCCGTAGACCATCCGCGTCTGGTGTCGGTGTGTTCGATCGCCTCGCTGTGCTACCTGCTCGGCCGAATCGACGACTCCTTGGCCTATAACAACGTTGGTCGGACGGCAATAGAGCGCGGTATCGGTGGTGCGCCACTCGGCCTGCACGATCTTTGGCTAGGAGCCGTCTACAGCGCCATCGGCGAACCGGAGCAATACGCCAATTTCTACCGTGAGCACTTAGCCCGCTGTCAGGATGTTTGTGGACTCACGCGGGCCTGCATCGTCGTATCACTGGCGAACGCAGGTCATGGTGACGAAGCGCGATCTGCCGCATCCGGAATGATCGAGGCCGCCGAAGCGACCCACAACCCTTATGTCATCTCATTCTCGTTGCTGTGCTACGCCATGGCGTGGAGTGCGGAAGACCCTCATGGGGCGCTCGACGCTTTGGGCAGGGGACAGGCGATCGCCGAAGAAAGCGGCAATCGGACCGTGCAGACCTATCTTGCGATGACACGGGCGATGACCCTGTCCCGAATGGAGGCCGGCCGGACCGATCCGCTGGTCGCCCTCGACAACATCGCGCAGGCAATCCGGACCTATTCGAGCGCGGACAACGTCGGTCAGATCCGAGCCGCGCTCGGACTGCTCGTGACGTTTCTCGCCCGGCATGAACACTACGAAACAGCTGCCGTTGTAGCCGGTTTCGCGCGCGTCGCTCCTACGGCCGCGGGGATGGTAGCAGAGTTCCGTACCGCGGCCGCGCACCTGCGCCATATGCTCGGCGACCAGACCTACGAATCACTCGCCCGCAGGGGCGAAACGATGACGACCGCCGAGATCGCTAACTATGCCTACGATCAAATCGACAGGGCCCGAACAGAACTAAGCCAACACCTAGCGCTATTCCACCTTCTGGCAGATGACAAGGGCCTCGACGTAGTCCCAGCGATAGCGGTCGGGGGCCTCCGCGACGCGCTCCTGGAGCTGTGCGAAAAACTCAGCGAGGAGACCTGCGGCGCGGGCCTCGCCCTCGCGCGCGAACGCACGGAGGAAGAGCGGCCCTCCCCATGCGACCACGCTCTGCACGTATTCCCGTGCGAACACCGCGGGATCGTCGTGCCAGTAGGGATTGTCGAGACGGAACAGCTCGCAGCTTTCGAGTTCGAGCCCGGCGAAGCGCCCGCCGCCCGCCTCGAACGGAGCCCGGAACTCGTCGAGAGTGCGCGCCCAGACCGGAACGACGGCCGCGGTGACGGCGGCGTCGCTAATCCGATCCGAGCGGCGCCACTCGGCCAGCAAGAGGTTCATGTCGCCGATGATCTCGTCGTAGAGCCCGGTCCTGCGCGGGCATGGGGCGGTGGAGGCCGGGACGGCGGCGATAAACCATCCGCCTGGCGCCAGCTCCACTGCGCGCATCCCAAGCAATCGCTCCCAATTTCGCGCTGCGGCGTTGCGCCAGGCGCGGCGCTCGTTCTCGTCCACTTGGTCGGGATGGCCGGGGAAGATCGAGCCGGTTACGGCAAGGTCGGCGGCGTCGGGCACCCAGTGCATGCACGTCCCGCTGACGGCGATATGCACCGTGCCCGGTGGCAGGCAGGGCGCCTGGTGGAGCGGGATTCCGGCCATGGAGACAACCGTCGCCGGCGGCGGAACGTGATCAAGCGCTCGTCGCCAGCCCGCGCCGTGGGCCTCCGGCACGGAGTAATGGGCGCCCATCCCGGTGTCGGCAACGCCGGGACCGGCCTCGTCCGGCGCAGGGATGAGAACGATCTCACCCTCGTGGGCAGCCGCGTCGAAGGCGTCTCGCAGGTGCCGCGCGGCGATGCCCCACGCGTTCGTCGGGAGATCGACGAGCGCGTAGAGCAGCGGCCGGCCGCCGCGCAGCGCCGCGAGACCACGGATCAGGCCGTGGGAATTCACCCCATCGGCCGCGCCCAAATCGGCCACGCGGAGCACCGGTTCGTTCGTGAGCTGCTCCGCGGCGGCCAGCACGGCAGGATGCGCCGCCTCGAAGGCCGCGCGCTGCGAAAGAGCATGCTGCGCATAGTCATCCGCCATGCTCGAGAGCTCAGGGCGACGTGATGGCGTGGCGCTTCCTTCCTCACGCGGCGCCGCCTTTCAGCGCGACCGGGTCCATCGTCCCACAAATGTGCGCCTCGAAATAATTTATCCGCCAACATATTCGGGATACTGTCGGTCATGGCTGGGCGAGTCGAAGGCAAGGTCGCATTCATCACTGGGGCGGCGCGCGGTCAGGGCCGAACGCATGCGATTCGATTGGCGCAAGAAGGTGCGGACATCATCGCCATCGACATCTGTCGGCCGATCGAGGGATTCTTAGACCCGTCGCCGACACCGGCGGACCTGGCCGAAACCGCGGATCTAGTGCGGGAACACAACCGCCGCATAATGACCGCCGAGGTCGACGTGCGCGACTACGAGTCCCTCAAGGCCGCAGTGGACAGCGGCGTGGACCAGCTGGGCCGGCTGGACGTGATCGTCGCCAATGCAGGGATCAGCAACGCCGGCAACGACGACGGCGGCAGACTCGACAAAGTCGGCGAACAAGATTGGCAGGACATGATCGACGTGAACCTGTCGGGCGTGTGGAAGACCGTGAAAGCCGGTGTGCCCCATATGTTGGCAGGCGGCCGCGGGGGTTCGATCGTGCTGACAAGTTCGGTCAACGGGTTCAAGGCCTACAACAATCTGCTTCTCGGTCATTACGTGGCGTCCAAACACGGTGTCGTTGGTTTGATGCGGGCGTTCGCGGTCGAATTGGGACAGCACATGATCCGCGTCAACTCGGTGCATCCCACTTTCGTGGACACGCCGATGCTGCTGAACGAGGGGCTCTACAGATTTGTCCGGCCCGACCTCGAGAATCCCGGGCCTGACGATTTGGCTCCGTTCTGCCAGGCATTCCACACGCTGCCGATTCCGTGGGTGGAGGCGCAGGACATCAGCAACGCGGTGCTGTTCCTCGCCTCCGACGAATCCCGCTACATCACCGGTGTCACACTGCCGATCGATGCCGGCCAATGCCTGAAATAGCACCGTTTCTGTTTCGGCGATGTCGACGGCGTGTGTGCCGCGTTCACGTTTTAGATGGCGGGATCGGCGGCCGAAACGTGTCGGACCCTGGTGTGACGATGGGGTTATGTCGTTGACCGCATTGGCTCCTGAGGTGGTGAGCCGTGCTGCGCGTCTTGAGGTGTTGTTTGAGGAGTTGGCGGAGTTAGCGGGTCAGCGCAACGCGATTGACGGGCGGATTGTGGAGATCGTCGCGGAGATGGATCGCGACGAGCTGTGCGGGGCGACGGGTGCGCGGTCGGTGGCGGCGTTGGTGGCCTGGAAGCTGGGTGCGTCGTCGGGACATGCCCACACGATCACCACGGTGGCGCGCCGGCTCGAGGAGTTTCCCCGCTGCGCGGCGGGGATGCGGCAGGGCCGGCTGTCGCTGGATCAGCTCGGGGTGATCGCCGCACGCGCGGGTGCGGGCTCTGATGCCCATTACGCGCAGCTGGCCGCGGTCGCGACGGTCAACCAGTTGCGCACCGCGGTCAACCTGGAGCCCCGACCCGAACCCGATGCTGGCCCACAACCGGGGCCCTCGATCACCAAGACCACCGACGAGCAGTTCAGCTGGTGGCGGATCAAACTGGGGCACCTGGATGCGGCGACGTTCGACGCCGCACTGGGGGCTCATCGTGATGCGCTGGTCACCGAGTGGAAACGCGATCACGACGACAGCGAGGGCGCAACGGATGTCGCGCCGCCGATGCCGGGCACCCTCGAGGCGTTCCTGCGCCTGGTCGCCTCGGGCTGGGACGCCGAAGCCACCCGCCGGCCCCACGGGCAGCACACCACCGTGGTGGTGCACCTCGACGTGGAGAAGCGTGCTGGCGCCCTGCATCTGGGTCCGCTGCTGTCTGATGCCGAGCGCGCAGAGCTGACCTGTGATGCCACCTGCGAAGTCTGGTTTCACCGCCACGGCGAGCCGATCGGGGCCGGGCGGGCGACGCGGCTGATCAACCGGCGGCTGCGCCGTGCGCTCGAGCACCGCGACCGCACGTGCGCGGTTCCCGGGTGCGGGGCCACCCGCGGTCTGCACGCCCACCACATCCGGCACTGGGAAGACGGCGGTGAGACCGAGCTGGCCAACCTGGTGCTGGTCTGCCCGTATCACCACCGCTTGCACCACCGCGGCGACATCACCATCACCGGACCCGCCGACCAGCTCGTCATCACCGACAGCTCCGGTACCGAGTTGCACCCAGGATCAATCGCACGCCCACCCAAACAACCCCCACCAGCGGTCGCACCCTGGACCGGGCCCCTCGGCGAACGCGCCGACTGGTGGTGGTACACACCCTTCCAACCACAACCCCCACCAACCAACAACTGACGTACCTAAGGAACGGTCGCTCAGTTACGGCTGCGACCAGGGCTTGAACGGATTGACGGCGAACTGGATCACCCGGTACGGCGAGCGGGCGCGCGCATCGCTGTTGTGCCATTGGCTGACAAACACGCGCACCTCGTCCAGCGTCGAGCCGGGCGAGATGTAGCCGCCGTACGGCTGAGCCAGCCGGTTGTCGTGCGGATCGGGCAGGCTTTCGGCGGGCTCGGGCCAGTCGTCGTGCTGGACCACCGTGGTGACCGGGGCGCTGCTCAACGAGGTCGGATCGTCGGCCACTCGCACTTCCATGTTTCCGGTGCTTGCGTTGAAATACGACAACACCGACTTGCCGTCGATCTGCGTCATGCTGATCTCGCCAATCTGGTCGCCCCACAACGGGATTGGGGATTTCCCCCAGCCGCCGTCGGGACCTGGCGCCCAGCCCTGCCAACGGGATCGGTCGCCGAAATTCTCCGGCGCGACGCGGTAGAGCACCATCGGCTGACTGCGGTCGAAGCTGTCGGCGACGAGGTAGACCCAGCCGGTCTGCGACTCCGGGGTCGGTATCGGGTCGTAGTAGCCGCTGATCTGCGACTGCTGCCCGCCAGCATAGTCGGCGTCGCGGACTGAACCGGCCACTGTCTGCCAAAGCCCTTGTATCGGCTCGGCTTTCACCAACCGTGAGTTCTGCGGAACCAGGTCTTTGGTGGTGGTGATCAACACGTAGTTCTGCCGGTTGATCCGCACGGTCCCAGCCGGCAGCTGGGATGCGCCGGCCGGAGTGGGGTCGGCCAGCAACGGCTCGTTGATTCCGGTGACCCCGGTGTATTTCACGCCATCCGGATCATCGACCGACGAGGTGTCCACCCGCAACGCGATCGGCGAAAACCAGCCGCCGAAGCCGACCCCTTGACCGGCAAAGCTGTCGCCGCAGACTTGCACGACATCGGTGGGAAATTCCAGGAACACGCACAGATCGGTCGCACCTATCCCGTAGTCGCGGGTCGGCGTGCCGGTACCCGCGGCGGGGCCGATGCGGATCACCTCGCCGGGCGCCAACGGCTGCAACACCGGCTGCGGCATCGGTGCCGGCGGATCGGCATAGGCGGGCGAAAACCCTTGGCAGGCAAGCAAACCTGCGAACATGAGTGAGCGGCGGGCGAGGGTCACCCGCAAATCACAGCTCGGCGGCGAGTAACTCGGCGATTTGAATAGTGTTCAGTGCCGCGCCTTTACGCAGATTGTCCCCGGAAACGAACAGGGCCAGTCCGCGGCCGTCGGGTGCGCCGGGGTCGCGCCGGATCCGGCCGACCAGCGACTCGTCGACACCGGCGGCGGCCAGCGGCGTCGGCACGTCGACCACCTTCACCCCGGGGGCGGTGCCAAGGATTTCGCGAGCGCGTTGCGGCGAAAGCGGTTGCGCGAATTCGGCATTGATCGACAGCGAGTGACCTGTGAACACTGGCACCCGGACGCAGGTGCCGCTGACCAGTAGGTCCGGAATGCCCAGGATCTTGCGGCTCTCGTTGCGCAGCTTCTGGTCTTCGTCGGTTTCGCCGGAGTCGTCGTCGACCAGCTTGCCGGCCAGCGGAACGACATTGAAGGCGATCGGCGCGACGTACGTCTTCGGAGCCGGGAACGGCAACGCGTTGCCGTCGTGCACCAACTGCTCGGCACCGTCGATGACGGCGCGGGCCTGCTCGGCCAGCTCGGACACCCCGGCCAGCCCGCTGCCGGACACGGCCTGGTAGCTCGACACCACCAGCCGGACCAGCTGGGCCTCGTCGTGCAACACCTTGAGCACCGGCATCGCGGCCATCGTCGTGCAGTTGGGGTTGGCGATGATCCCCTTCGGCCGGTGCTTCGCGTCGGCAAAGTTGACCTCGGACACCACCAGCGGCACGTCGTCGTCCTTGCGGAACGCCGACGAGTTGTCGATCACGGTCACACCGGCCGCCGCGAACCGCGGCGCCTGGACCCGCGACATCGTCGCACCCGCGGAGAACAAGGCGATGTCCAGACCGGTCGGGTCAGCCGTTTCGGCGTCCTCGACCTCGATCTCCTGACCGCGGAACGGCAGCTTGCGGCCCTGCGACCGGGCCGAGGCGAAGAACCGCACATCGGTCGCCGGGAAATCACGCTCGTCGAGCAACCTGCGCATCACCTGGCCCACCTGGCCGGTGGCGCCCACTACCCCAATGGCAACCATCTATCGTCCTGTCCCCGCATACACCGTGGCCTCCTCGGCACCGCCGAGGCCGAATGCTTCGTGTAACGCGACGACGGCCTTGTCTAGTTCGGTGTCGCGGCAGAGCACGGAAATCCGGATCTCCGACGTGGAGATCAGGTCGATGTTGACGCCGACCTGGGCGAGCGCCTCACAGAACGTGGCGGTGACCCCGGGATGGCTGCGCATACCGGCGCCGATCAACGAGACCTTGCCGATGTGATCGTCGTAAAGCACTTGGCTGAACCCGATCTCGTCCTTCATCGCGTCCAGCTTGGCCACCGCGGCCGGACCGGCGTCGCGGGGGCAGGTGAAGGTGATGTCGGTCTTGCCGTTCTCGATCTTGGAGACGTTCTGCAGCACCATGTCGATGTTGACGTCGGCGTCGGCGACGGCGCGGAAGATCTTCGCGGCATAGCCCGGGTAGTCCGGGATGCCGACGACGGTCACCTTGGCCTCGCTGCGGTCGTGTGCGACGCCGGTCAGGATGGGTTCTTCCATGGGTATGTCCTCGATCGATCCGGTGACGATGGTGCCGGGCTTGTCCGAATACGACGAGCGGACGTGCACCGGGATGTTGTAGCGGCGGGCGTATTCCACGCAGCGAAGCATCAGGACCTTCGCCCCGCAGGCGGCCATTTCGAGCATCTCCTCGAAGGTGACCGTGTCCAGCCGGCGGGCGTTGGGGACGATCCGCGGGTCGGCGCTGAAGATGCCGTCCACGTCGGTGTAGATCTCGCAGACGTCGGCGTGCAGCGCCGCGGCCAGCGCGACCGCGGTGGTGTCCGAGCCGCCGCGGCCCAGCGTGGTGACGTCCCGGGTGTCCTGGCTGACCCCCTGGAACCCCGCGACCAGCACGATCCGGCCCTCGTCGAGGGCGGCCTGCAGCCGGGTCGGGGTGACGTCGATGATCTTGGCCTTGCCGTGGGCACCGGTGGTGATGACGCCGGCCTGCGACCCGGTGAACGACCGGGCCTGCGCACCCAGCGACTCGATGGCCATCGCGACCAGCGCGTTCGAGATCCGCTCGCCGGCGGTCAGCAGCATGTCCAGCTCACGCGCCGGCGGGGCCGGGCACACCTGCTGGGCCAGATCGAGCAGGTTGTCGGTGGTGTCGCCCATCGCGGAAACCACCACCACGACGTCGTTGCCCTGCTTTTTGGTCTCGACGATGCGTTCGGCGACACGACGGATCCGGTCGGCGTCGGCCACCGACGATCCGCCGTATTTCTGCACGACGAGCGCCACTGTTGCTCTCTCAGGTCTTCAGTACTGGCAAGTAATAGGTCGAAGACAGAATACGTGTGACGGCGCCGGGGTTTTACCGCCGACCGACAGGGGCTCAGCTGCCGCGGCCCCGCCGGACCACCAGCGCCAGACCTTCCCGGTCGGTGACGTCCAGCTTGATGCAGGCCCGGTAGATGTGGCCCTCCACGGTGCGGGTCGACACCACCAGCCGGTCGGCGATGTCGCGGTTGCTCAGGCCTTGGGCGACGAAGCTGGCGATCTCGCGTTCGCGTGGGCTCAGCGGCAGCGGCTGCGACGCCACCTCCAACGCGGGTGTCTGCACGCCACCGCAGGCTGTCGCCAACCGGTCGGCGGCCGCCGCCGCATCCTGGGACTGCCGCCGGTCCTCGGCCGCCCTGAACAACGCCGCGGCTTGAGCCATCGCGTCCGCCGCCGACAGCAACACCCCGAGTCGCTCGAATTGCTCTGCGGCGGACTGTAATTCAATCGCATCCGACTCCAACAGCGCCGCAGCATGCTTGGCGTAGACCGTGGCGAGTGGGCCGCCGATGCTCTGCGCGACGTCGACGAGCCGTTGCAGCGAGGTGAGGTCGCCGAACCGGGCGGCATCGTGCAGGGCGAACATCTCCACGGCTCGTTGTCCGGAGTCCCTGGCCAGGTCGGCCGCTTCGAGCGCGCGCCCGATGGCCGCGCTGACGTGGCCTTCCGCGGCGGCCAGCCAGGCTTCGACCAGGCGGAACTGCGGCTCGAACACGGCCACATGTCGGCCGACCTTGCTGCGCAGCTCGCCGACGATCTTGGCGCCCGCCTCGACATTGCCGAGCACGCAATGGGATTGCGCCAGCAGCATCCCGGCCGGAAAGCTCCACGAGGCGGCGGATTCCGCGGCCAGCGCGGCGACGGTTTCCTCCATCCGGGGCGCGGCGGAACCGAACTGCCCGCGGGCCACTTCGATTGTGCCGAACAAGACGTTGGCCATCCCCCAGGCCAGATACTGGCCGGGCGACGAGATCTGGCCGATGGCCCCCGATCGGGCTTCGGCCTCGTCGAAGTCGGCGACCAGGGTCAGCGCGCGAATCTCGCCAAGCGCGGTGGGATAGCGCAGCAGGCCGTCGACCTTGTTCTCGATCTGGCGTCCGCGTTGCACGATGGCCGCCGCGTCGTCGACGCGCCCGCTGAGCGCCGCGGCCAGCGTGCCGCCGAACACCGCCCACTCGACCGCCGGCGGTGACGCCGTCGCGTCGTCGAGCACCCGCTGTGACGCGACGGCAGCCTCGTCGAGCAGGTTCTCAAACGCCCGAGTCGTCGACGCGACCCCCTCGACGACCAGCCGCAGCGCGGGGTGCGTCACCCGGCTTTGCAGCAGCTGGAGGACCTCGTCGGCCCGGGCGGCGTCGCCCATCGCCCAGTGCAGGTTCGCGATTCGCGCCATGCCCCACCGCACCAGGTCCAACTCGTCCATCTGGTCGGGATCGAACGCCGTCAGAATCTCTTCGGCCTCGGCGGGCTTGCCTTGCCACAGCAGCGAACGCGCGAGCAACTCGCTGGCGACCAGGTCGCCGCCGCGATCCACCGCGGCGCGCGCCAAGCGTTCGCCCAACGTGATGTTGGTGAGCGAGATCGCGTCCTGGGCGGCGGCGGCGAACAGTTCGGTGTCGGCGGTCGCGTCGCTGTCGAGTGCCAGTTCCGCAAGCCGAATGCGTTGCGCGGGTGCATGAATCGGCTGATGCTGCATCGTGGCGAACAACTCGCCTTTGAGCCGGCGGGTGGCGGCCCGCCCCAGTCCGCGCCGGATCACTTCGCCATAGAGCGGATGGCTGAACCGGACGTTCAGGGCGGGGCCGTCCTCGACGACGCGGATCAACCCACGGCGCTCGACGGCCTCGACGGTTTCGGCTCCGACCATCGCCGACAGGGTGTCTAGCGAGAGCGGCTCGGCGAACGACAGCAGCTGCAGGGTGTGCGCGTCGTCTTCAGGAAGCTGCTCGATCCGCGCGTCGAGCAGCGACGCGAGCTCCGAGGTCACCGCGGTACGGCCGCGCAGCTGCCACACCCCCCGCACCTGCCGCAGCGTGCCGGCTTCGAGTGCACCCTCGACGAGATGCCGGATGTAGAGCGCGTTGCCGCACGACGCCGCCCACATCAGATCGCCGGACATGCCTTCCAGTCGTCCGCCGAGGGCTTCCTCCACCAATCCCAGGCACTGCTTCTTGCTGAACGGCGTCAACTTCAGCCGTTTGAGGTAGCCGTCCTTCCACAACGAGGTGATCGCGTCGGGCACCGCTTCGCCATCGCGGACGGCCGCGACGATGCGCACCGATCCGTCCAGCGCCAGCTGATGAACCAGCGTCGCCGACAGGTGGTCGAGCAGGTGCGCGTCGTCGACGCCGATGATCGAGTGCTCGGCGGCGCGGATCGTTTCGCGAGCGGCAGCCAGCCCGGCGATCGGATCACGGGACGCGGCCGGGCCGACCAGATGCGCGAAGACACCCAACGGGATTGACCGCGCCGACTCGGTTCCGGCCACCCAGTGCACCGGCGTCGGCAACGATTGCGTCACCGCCCGGGCCAGAGTTGTCTTGCCCACACCGGCGTCGCCGAAGAGCACAATTCCGGCAAAATCTTTCCCCCCGGCCAACGCCGAGCGGATAGCGCCGAATTCGTCCTCCCGACGCACGATCGGCCAGGACCGAGTGTCCACGAGCAGGGATAATACCGCTAATCCGGACGGCGGATCCGGACTAGCGGTATTAGTCACTAGATTTCGCCTCTTGTTCTCGGCTATGACGAAACCGCCTGAATCGCCCAGAAGTCGCTCGCCAGGTGTGCGTGGCTGACCAGCGAGGTGTCAGAGCTGACTTTGGATCCGGTCAGGTACTGGTAGGGCATGTAGAAGTAGCCCTGGTCGCCCCACGACGCTCCCCACGAATTGCGAACGATGACATGGCTTTTGGCGTCCGAGTAGCCCACCGCCAGCACGGCGTGGCCACCGACGACGGATTCACCCTTCTTGGGCAACGGCATCACCCCGGTCTGCGCGACCGCCTGCGATTCGAAGCTCTCGTAGACGGTGAACCCGAACACGACCGCGAAATTCGATGCGATGGCGTCTTTGAGCTCGCCGAGAGTCTGGATCGACTCGTACTGGACGGCCTTGTCCTTGGTCGCGGCGACGTAGCAGCGCTGCGGCGGCTTCACCGTGAACATCCCGATGTCGTAGGGCCACAGTGTCTCCGGGCACACACCTTGGGTGTTGACCACTTTGATGCCATCCCTGATGACTGCGCCGGAGTCGCTGGATACCGTGCCCTCCAGCGCTCGTTCGTTGTAGTAGACGAACAGTCGCGAGGGGATGAAATCGGGCAGCCCCTGACGATCCCGCTCGTACTCCATCGCTCCGGCGATCGCATTGCCGGTGCACGACCCGAGCTGCCCCTGGTCGTAAACCGGTGGCATCGACGGCCGCAAGTCGGCTGCCGGCGGGAGGTTCCCCAGCCGCCGCGCGTACATCCTGTCCCGGGCGTCCGGCAGCTGCGGCCGCCAGCCATAGCCGCGGACATGGCTCCAATCCTGCTGGATTTCAGCGGTTTTGGCTGGACGCCTTTCGTGTAGAACGGTCATTTCATCCTCCTGGTGGTGTGGTGGTTCGTCGACCGTAGGAACGGGCACCGCGATCTGGCATGCGTACCGGGCTACCCGACTTCTCGCGGGGCGGGTGCAGCGCGGTAGGTAACGCGGGCCCGGCGGCGACACACGTCGGGCCGGCGGGTAACCGCACATTCGCGGCCGAAGAACGAGTAGCGCGCTACGCGTGCCGCCCTCGGGTGAGAGCGGCAACGCTTGGCCCCGAGCCACAAGCACCCACCGAAAGGCAGACGGCCGTGTTGAGCACACAGATTGACGACAAAAAACTGGACGACATCTCGTCGGGCCGAACGTTCCCGATCAACGACTACGCCCTCGAGCGGATCATCTATCGCGCGCCGCATGCGCCGCTGGCGTCGATCCCGTGGCCGGACGGGCTCATTCCGCGCGCCACGGCGTACGACCGGCCGGCCGATCAACCCCTGCCGCGCGCCGACGTCGTCGTCGTGACGTGGACGGTGGCCGAGGGGCAGGCGCTGGCGGACGTGCTGACACCCGGCCTGCCGAGCATGACGTGGAAGCCGTACGCGCACCGGTGGGAGACCTACGTCCCCCAGCTGACCACCCGTTCACCGGCCCGCCAGGCCGGCTGCCTGGGGTACGTCGCGCGGACCAAGATCGGCGGGGTCAACGTGCTGCTGATCAAGTCGGAATTGCACCTGGCCACCGACGCGATCTCGGCTCCGATCGTCGCGCTCTGGCAGCAGATCGTCGACGAGGCGCGACCAAGCCTGGTCATCACCACCGGGACCGCCGGAGGCATCGGGGCCAAGACGCAGCTGGGCGACGTCTTCGTCGTCACCAACGCGAAGTTCAACTGCACCAAGGACTTCAAGAGCAAGCCGTGGGCTCAGCGACTCTTCACCGGTGCCGCGATTCACGCCGAGAGCTACGCGCCGATGTTCGGTGCCCTGACGGCTCCGAACGCAGAGCACCTGTCGCCGGTCGCGTTTCGGCCGCCGACGTTGACGTTCGGCGCCGCAGCGGGCGGTGTGGAAACGGTCGACTATTTCGGTTTCGCCAATACCACCGACTCTTTCGGCATCGTCCGCGACTATCCCGACGCCCGAACCGAGGAGATGGACGACGCCACGTTGCCGCTGGCGCTGACGGACGTGCCCCGCCCGCCGCTGTGGTGCTCGATCCGCAACGCCAGCGACCCGCAGGTCTCGTCAGACATCGGTGACCTCGACGCTCAACGGCGCTGGGCCAATCAGATCTACAAGCGATACGGCTACTGGACGACAATTGGGTCGGCCATCGCCACCTGGGCCGTGATCGCCAACCTGAGCTGAAGGGGAGCACCCGATGCCCACGACCGGAAAACGTTCCACCGCAACCACATCGACCCGCGCCCGTCGGCCCCGCGTGAAACGCGCGGCCGCTGTGATCGTGCCGTCGGCGGGCTACCTCGGCGACATCACCGGGCCGGGCATCACCGACGGGTGGGGCGTGACCTCCACCGATCTGGGTGTGTGCGCGGTGGCGCCCAACGGGAAGCTGGTCAGCGTGTTCGGCGACACGTTCTCCGGAAACAGCGTCGGCCAGGGCGACTGGCGGTCCCCGGTCGCCCTGATCGGGACCGGGGACGCGAAAACCCGTATCCAGTACCAGGCCGCGGCCGGCGCAGACCCCCACTACGCCGAGCAGCTGTGGCCCTACGTGCACGACAGCGCACCGTGGAACCGCGGCGGCATCAGCACCGTGATTCCCTCCGACCTACTCGTGATCGACCAGACGATGTATCTGCACGCAATCGTCAACCGCGGCTTCGGCAATGTCATCTGGACCGGCATCTGGAGCTCGACCGACAACGGCGTCACCTGGCAGGAAATGGGCCCGCAGGCCACCTTCCCGGCCTCGATGGACAACGGCTACGCGCAACTGTGGTCGTGGGATTACAACCCCGACGACGGCTGGGTTTACGTGGTGTCCACCGGATTTCAGCGCGACAAGGGCATCATCCTGCGGCGCGTGCGCCCGGACGACGTCGGCGACGGGAGCAAGTACTCGGGCTGGGGTTGGGACGGCAACCAGTGGGCCTGGGACAACCCGCCCACACCGATCACGCCGCCTGCCGAGACCTGGGGCGAGCTGACGCTCCGCCGACTGGACAGCGGCACGTGGATCCTGGGCGGTTTCCTGTCGTCGGGGTACGCCCTGGGCTACCGCGCGATCGACTCCCCCACCGCCAACCTCTATGAGGCCCCGATCCAGACGCCGGTGGTCGGATCGACGTGGGATGGCCAGGACCTGGCCAACAACCAGGTCGCGCAGCTCTACGGTGGCTACGTCCTGCCGGGCTCGACGCTGGACAGGGCCGGCGGGGTGGGCCTGGTGGTGTCGCAGTGGGACACCGCGACCGGTTGGCCGTATCGCGCGATGCAGTTCAAGGTGACGCTCACCGACACCACCAAAGCGAAAGCGACAGCGCCGGCGCCCAGCGCCCGACGACGCCCGCCGCGTCGTCGCGTCTGATATGCAGGGGGCCGACACTACGACGAGAGGTGGCGGCCATGGCCAGCGGTTCCGCGGTGCTGTGGGGGGACGAGCCCGACGAGCACGACTACCCGGCAGCGGCCGACTACCTCGCGCTGCTGGCGTCGTCCGAGCAGATCGCCGAGATCGTGGCCGCGTTGAAACACGCCCCGGTGGTACACAAGAAGGCCAAGGACCTGCTGCGGGCCTCGCAGCTCGCGCTGTTGCCGAAAGACAACTTCCACGTGCAGCGCGACCTGAAGAAGATCAAGAAGGGCAAGAAGCTGTCGCCGATCCTGGTCGTGCGCGGAAATCTCGATGCCGGGGTAGCCATGCAGATCGCCGACGGCTACCACCGGGTTTGCGCGAGTTACTACACCGACGAGAACACCGACATCCCGGTGCGAATCGTCCCGCCGACCAAGTAGCCGCCGGGGGTTTTGGCCAACCACGCAGGCGCGGTAAACTACTGGGCGTGCAGCGGGTGCTCCTTCTCGGACGCCGCGACGGGGCCTGATCCAGACCGGCTTCCTGTCGCGGGTGTTCGCGATGCGCCGGTCTACGAATCTTGAGAGGCCCATCTCAGGCCCCGCCCTCGAAACCGGAGCAATCACCGTGACTAGCACTTCCAAACCGTCGGCCGAATCTCCCGACGCGTACTCATACAGCCGCACCATCACCAAACCCGCGGGCCCACCTAATCCCGGCCAGCCCGCGTGGAACACCCAGCGCGGATCGTCGATGCCGGTCAGCCGATACCGACCGTTCGCCGACGAAGTCGAGCCGATCCGGCTGCCCGACCGCACTTGGCCCGACAAGGTCATCGCTCACGCCCCGCAGTGGTGCGCCGTCGACCTGCGTGATGGCAACCAGGCGCTGATCGACCCGATGAGCCCGGCCCGCAAGCGCCGGATGTTCGATCTGTTGGTCCGGATGGGCTACAAGGAGATCGAGGTCGGATTCCCGTCGGCCAGCCAGACCGACTTCGACTTCGTGCGCGAGATCATCACCGAGGGAGCGATTCCCGACGACGTGACCATCCAGGTGCTGACGCAGTGCCGGCCCGAGCTGATCGAGCGAACCTTTGAGGCGTGCAGCGGTGCTTCTCAAGCCATCGTGCACTTCTACAACTCGACGTCAATCCTGCAGCGCCGCGTGGTGTTTCGAGCCGATCGGGCGGCGGTACAGGCGATCGCCACCGACGGGGCCCGCAAGTGCGTGCAGGAGGCGGCCAAATACCCTGGCACGCAATGGCGTTTCGAGTACTCGCCGGAGTCCTACACCGGCACCGAACTCGAATACGCCAAGGAAGTCTGCGACGCGGTCGGCGACGTCATCCAGCCGACACCGGACAAGCCGATCATCTTCAACCTGCCGGCCACCGTCGAGATGGCCACCCCGAACGTCTACGCCGACTCGATCGAATGGATGAGCCGCAACCTGAAGCGGCGCGATTCGGTCATCCTGAGCCTGCATCCGCACAACGACCGCGGAACTGGCGTCGCCGCAGCCGAATTGGGCTACCAAGCCGGGGCCGACCGGATCGAGGGTTGCCTGTTCGGCAACGGTGAGCGGACCGGAAACGTCTGCCTGGTGACGCTGGGGCTCAACCAGTTCTCGCGCGGTGTCGACCCGCAGATCGACTTCTCCAACATCGACGAGATCCGTCGCACCGTGGAGTACTGCAACCAGTTGCCGGTGCCCGAACGTCACCCGTACGGTGGCGACCTGGTGTACACCGCGTTCTCCGGCAGCCACCAGGATGCGATCAACAAGGGCCTGGACGCCATGAAAGTCGCTGCGGATGACGCGGATTCGGACGTCGATGACATGCTGTGGCAGGTGCCCTATCTGCCGATCGACCCGCGTGACGTCGGCCGCACCTACGAGGCGGTGATCCGGGTCAACTCGCAGTCCGGCAAGGGCGGGGTGGCCTACATCATGAAGGCCGACCACGGGCTGGCGCTGCCGCGGCGGCTGCAGATCGAGTTCAGCCAGGTCATTCAGAAGATCAGCGAAGGCGAGGGCGGCGAGGTCAGTCCCAAGGCGATGTGGGAGGCATTCTCCGAGGAGTACATCGCACCGATCCGGCCGCTCGAGCGGATCAAGCAGCGCGTGGACGCCTCCGAGGAGGACCACGGCGTCACCCGGATCGCGGCGACAGTCAAGGTCGACGGCGTCGAGCGAGAGATCACCGGCTCGGGTAACGGGCCGCTGGCCGCGTTTGTCGACGCGCTGGCGAGCATCGACTTCGACGTGGCCGTGCTGGACTACTCCGAGCACGCGATGAGCGGCGGCGAGGATGCCCAGGCGGCGGCCTACGTCGAGGCATCGATCGGTGGCAGAACGGTGTGGGGCGTGGGTATCGCGCCGTCGATCACCACCGCGTCGCTGCGGGCCGTGGTGTCGGCGGTCAACCGGGCCGCGCGGAGCTGACGCGTCAGGCCGAGACCTTGGCCAGCAGCATCCCGGCCAAGGTCTGGGCCTGCACGCAGCTGTCGGCGCCGACGATCAGGTAGATCCAGCCTTTGAGCACGTCCACGGTGGCCGGCGGGGCCACGAAACAGAACGCCTGATCGCCCAGCCCCGGGACGTTCTGGACCTTGCCCGCGCTCTGCTTGTTGACCGCGAATCCCTTGGCTTGGGACTCGAGGCACTTCTTGTCGACGGGCTTGCCGTCGATGCAGTACTCGTTGTTCCAGTACATCTTGAAGCTCACGTCGTTGCCGGCCGTCGGGATCGACGTGCACTGCGCTTCGCTCGGGGATTGGCTGCCCTCGGCCGCCGGGAACGCGCTGCCCATCACCTTGCTGATCTCGGCCGCGCTGAGCAGGCTGCAGAAGTTGTCGGGTACGTGCACGCCGGATGTCTTTGCCGCTGAGTCATTTTCGTGCGAGCACCCTGCAATTGCCAAGACCGCAGCAGCCACCACCGACCCCACCCGTGTAAATCGCATAGAAGGCAAGCCTATTGGGCGCTCGGTCACGCGTAGCGCCCACCCGTCGTCAAAAGAGCGCGAATTGCTCGCCTGCGCACGATGGCTCGACAACGTCGTCGACGCCGGTGCCGTCCACCACCGCCCCGACGTGGTCCATGAAGTTCGCGTCGGAGACCAGCGGCACGCCGAGCTCGTGAGCCAGGTAGCCCTTGCCCTGCACGGGGCGGTGTTCGTTGCAGATCACCAGCGAGGTGTCGCGGTCGACGTCGGCCGCGTACGCCAGCCCGGCGTGCAGGATCCGCTCGACCAACTCCTCGTGCGTGCGCGCGACCTCGGCCGCCAATGCCACCCGCATGCCCTGCACCAGCGGCCCGCCGCGGACGTAGGGCCCGGGGTTGCGGTACGGGCAGGCCATCCGGGAGGCCAGCACCTTCAGCGGGCGCAGCTCCTCGTGGGTCACCTTGCCGCTGGGCCAGCGCCGCCGGGTGACCGGTCGCACCGGTAACCAGACGTCGCGTTCGCGGGCGCGTCGCAGTGAGGCGGCCAGCACATCGGTCAGGACGACGGCGTCGTCGAAAGCATCGTGCGCCCGGCGCTGCGTCACACCCCAGTGCGCGGCCAAGGTCTCCAACCGCAGGTTGTCGGTGCCCAGTTCCAGCCGGCGGGCCAGTTCGAGCGTGCACATCACGCTGTCGATCGGCAGCTCGACACCGGCCAGTTCGGCCTCCGCGGTCAGAAAGCCGTAGTCGAAGGCGACGTTGTGCGCGACGAGCGTTCGGCCGCGGACGAGTTCGACGACGTCGCCGACGATCTCGCTGAACTGCGGCTGGTCCTCCAGCATCTCGGCGGTCAGGCCGTGGATGTGGGTCGGGCCGGGGTCCACGCCCGGGTTGAGCAGGCTGACCACCGACTGCTCGACGTGCCCTTCGGCGTCCAGCGCGAGCACCGCGAGGCTGATGACGCGGGCACTACCGGGCTTGAAGCCCGAGGTCTCGACGTCGATCACGGCCCAGCCCGAGCCCGCCTCGGTGACCGGCCGACCCCAGGGCGTCTTTACAGCCGCCGCGCTGTCCCGCATGACCCGAGGATTTCACGCCGAGCAGACATCGCCGGGTCGCCGCGCCTCGTGTCGCGCAGTTAACCTCTCGGGGTGATCAACGCCCGAGGACGACTCGCCCTGGCCGCCGGAGCCGGCGCGCGCTGGGCGTCCCGGGTTACCGGCCGCGGGGCCGGCGCGATGATCGGCGGCCTGGTCGCGATGACCCTGGACCGCTCGATCCTGCGACAGCTCGGCAGCGGCCGGAGCACGGTCGTCGTGACCGGCACCAACGGCAAGTCGACGACCACCCGGATGACCGCGGCGGCCTTGCGCACCATCGGCGGCGTGGCCACCAACGCCGAGGGCGCCAACATGGACGCCGGCTTGGTCGCGGCGCTGGCCGCCGACCGGGCCGCGGCGCAGGCGGTGCTCGAGGTCGACGAGATGCACGTGCCGCACGTCTTGGATGCGGTGGACGCCGCCGTTGTCATTTTGCTGAACCTGTCCCGCGACCAGCTGGACCGGGTCGGCGAGATCAACGTGATCGAGCGCCGGCTGCGGGCCGGGCTGGCGGCGCACCCGTCGGCTGTCGTTGTCGCCAACTGTGACGACGTGCTGATGACGTCCGCCGCGTACGACCACGCCGAGGTGGTGTGGGTCGCGGCCGGCGGAAGCTGGGCGGCCGACTCGGTGAGCTGCCCGCGCAGCGGCGAGGTGATCGTCCGCGACAAGGGGCACTGGTACTCGACCGGCGCCGACTTCAAACGGCCCAGCCCGCAGTGGTGGTTCGACGACGAAAAGCTCTACGGCCCAGACGGATTGTCGCTGCCGATGACGCTGGCGCTGCCAGGCGCGGTGAACCGGGGCAACGCCGCGCAGGCGGTGGCCGCCGCGGTCGCGCTGGGCGCCGATCCGTCGGCCGCGGTCGCGGCGGTGGCCGGTGTGGACGAGGTCGCCGGTCGCTACCGGACCATCCAGGTCGGCCCGCACAGCGTGCGAATGCTGTTGGCCAAGAACCCCGCCGGCTGGCAGGAGGCCCTGTCGATGGTGAACAAGGACGCGGCCGGGGTGGTGATCGCGGTCAACGGGCAGGTGCCCGACGGCGAAGACCTGTCCTGGCTGTGGGACGTGCGCTTCGAACACTTCGAGAAGACCGCCGTCGTCGCGGCCGGCGAACGCGGCACCGACCTCGCCGTGCGACTGGGCTACGCCGACGTCGAGCACACGCTGGTCCACGACACCATGGCGGCGATCGCGTCGTGCCCGCCCGGGGCAGTCGAGGTGGTGGCCAACTACACCGCTTTCCTGCAGCTGCAACGACGATTGGCCCGCCATGGCTGACTCGACCTCAGTGGTGCGGATCGGCCTGGTGCTGCCGGACGTGATGGGCACCTACGGCGACGGCGGAAACGCCGCGGTGCTGCGGCAACGACTGCGGCTGCGGGGCATCGCCGCGGAGATCGTCGAGATCACGCTGGCCGACGCGGTGCCCGACAGCCTCGACCTCTACACGCTGGGCGGCGCCGAGGACTACGCCCAGCGGCTGGCCACCAAACACCTGATCCAGTACCCGGGGCTGCAGCGCGCCGCGGGCCGCGGCGCGCCGGTGCTGGCGATCTGCGCGGCCATCCAGGTGCTCGGCCACTGGTATGAGACGTCGGCCGGTGAACGGGTCGACGGCGTGGGGCTCCTCGACCTGACCACATCACCGCAGCCGTCGCGCACGATCGGCGAGCTGGTCACCAAGCCGCTGCTGACCGGGTTGACCGCGCCGCTGACCGGCTTCGAAAACCACCGCGGCGGAACGGTTCTCGGCTCCGGCGCGTCGCCGCTCGGGGCGGTCAAGAAGGGCGCGGGCAATCGCCTGGGCGATGGCGTCGACGGCGCGGTGCAGGGCAGTGTGTTCGCAACCTACATGCACGGGCCGTGTCTGGCCCGCAATCCGGAGTTCGCCGATCTACTGCTCGGCAAGGTGGTGGGCGAGTTGGCGCCGCTGGAGCTGCCCGAGGTGGAGTTGCTGCGACGGGAACGCTTGCGCGCCTAACGCGTCGCGAAATCCGACCTAAGCCATCGCCCGTCGGCCGGTCAGTGCCCGGCCCAGCGTCAGCTCGTCGGCGAATTCCAGGTCGCCGCCCATCGGCAGCCCGGACGCGATCCGGCTCACGGTCAGACCGGGGATGTCGCGCAGCATCCGGACCAGGTAGGTGGCCGTCGCCTCGCCCTCGGTGTTCGGGTCGGTCGCAATGATCACCTCGGTGATGTCCACCCCGTCGACCTGCTCGCCGATCCGGTTCAGCAGCTCCCGGATCCGCAACTGGTCGGGCCCGACGCCGGAGAGTGGATCAAGCGCGCCGCCCAAAACGTGGTAGCGGCCACGGAATTCGCGCGTGCGCTCGACGGCCTGCACATCCTTGGGCTCCTCGACCACGCATACCTGCGTGCCGTCGCGCCGTGGATCCGCGCAGATGCGGCAGCGCTCGTCGTCGGACACGTTGCCGCACACCGCGCAGAACCGCACCCCGTTGCGGACCTTGGTCAGCACCGCGGTGAGCCGGTCGATGTCCGGCGGCTCAACCGACAGCAGGTGAAAAGCGATGCGCTGGGCGCTCTTCGGCCCGATACCCGGCAGCTTGCCGAGCTCGTCGATCAGATCCTGGACCGGCCCCTCAAACACCCAGTGCGCCGCCGCCCATGCCACCGGCCAGCGGACCGAGCTGTTCCTGCGCCAAGGCCGCGACCTGTCCGGCGGCGTCACCGAGCGCGCCGACGATCAAGTCCTGCAGTGTCTCGACGTCGTCCGGGTCGACGACCTTGGGATCGATCTTCACCGCGACGACTTCGCCGCTGCCCTTGACGGTGACCTCGACCAGGTCGCCGCCCGCCTTCCCGGTCACCTCGGAATTGATCAGCCGCTGCTGCGCTGCCATCAACTGTTGCTGCATCTGCTGAGCCTGGGCAAGCATCGCCGACATGTCGGGCTGGCCTCCGGGTTGCATGACAGTCCCCTTGCGTCTTGGTCTCGACTTGGTTTCGCCTGCGCCGTGCGGGCGATTCAGAGTTCCAAGCGTAGACGGCGCCGGGCTAGCGTGGCGCCGTGCGCATACCTCACCGCCTGCGTGTCGGAGCCGCTGCGGCGTCAGCCGCGGTCGGCATCCTCACCTTCGCTGCCGTCGTGACACCGGCGCCGCCCCCCGCAATCGCGGCACCCGGCAGCATCGCCGGCATGATCGTGTTCCTCGACCCCGGGCACAACGGCGCCAACGACGCCTCGATCAGCCGCCAGGTGCCCACCGGTCGCGGCGGCACCAAGGACTGCCAGGCCAGCGGAACCACGACCAACGACGGCTACCCCGAGCACACCTTCACCTGGGACACCACCCTGCGTATCCGCGCCGCGCTCAACGCGCTCGGCGCACGAACCGCGATGTCCCGCGGCGACGACTCCACGGTCGGCCCCTGCGTCGACCAGCGCGCCGCGATGGCCAATGCGTTGCACCCGAACGCGATCGTCAGCATCCACGCCGACGGTGGCCCGCCGAGTGGACGGGGTTTTCACGTCAACTACTCCGCGCCGCCGCTCAACCAGGCGCAGGCCGGACCCGCGGTGCAGTTCGCGCGGGTGATGCGCGATCAGATGCAGGCCTCGGGAATTCCGCCGGCCAGCTACATCGGCCAGGACGGCCTGTATGGGCGCGCGGATCTGGCCGGATTGAACCTGGCGCAGTATCCGTCGGTCTTGGTCGAGTGCGGCAACATGAAAAACCCGGTCGACTCGGGACTGATGGAGAGCCCCGAGGGCCGGCAGAAATATGCCGACGCGGTGGTCCGGGGCGTCGCGGCGTTCCTGGGCAACCAGTCCGTGGCCCGCTAGTTCTCGACTTCCCGCTTCAGATTGGCCAGCACCTCGGCTTGAATCTTCTTCAGCCCGAGCGGCGCGAACGTCTTCTCGAAGAAGCCCTTGACGCCGCCGGCACCCGTCCACGTGGTGGTGACGGTGACGCTGGAACCCGGGCCCGCCGGAGCCACCGTCCAGTTGGTGACCAGCGTCGAGTTGGCGTCCTTCTCGATGACGGCATGACCCGCGACGTCGACGGTGGCCTTGATGTCGCGCACCCGCGACTTGGTGGCCTGCAGGTTCCAGCTGGCGACGGTTCCCTGGCCCTGCCCGCCTTCGAGCACCTTGTAGTCGTGGTAGTGCGACGACAGGATCTTCGGCCGGACATCCCGGTAGTCGGCAACGGCGGACAGCACGGTGGCGGGCTCAGCGTTGACCAGGATCGTGCTGGCTGCACTGACTTGTCCCATTAGACGTAACTCCTCTGCGCGGACGTGATCACGCCGACCAGCGTATAGGTGGGCGTCCGACTAGCCGTTGTCGATGCGACGCGCACCCAACTCGTTCTGCAGCAGCTCGAGAGCGGCTTCTTCGGGGTCGCGACGCGGCGTCAGCTCGTCGTCCTGGCCGGCCTCGGCCAGCATGCTTTCCTCTTCGGCCTGCTGATCCGATTCCGCGTCGGCAACCGCTTGCGTCGGTGGAGGCGGCGGCGGCACCATTCTGCGCGGACGCTCGGCCGGGGCCGGCGGGGCGGCGGGTGTTTCCGGCGCCGGGGCGGCGCCCGGGCTGCCGGCTTCACAGCGCACCCGCCAGTTCACGCCCAGGGCATCCTTGAGCGCCTCGGCGATGACGTCGGCGTTGCGTTGTTCGCTCAACCGCTTGGCCAGCGGCGGAGATTTGTGGCTCAGCACCAACGTGTCGCCCTCGACCGCGCGGACCGTCGCGTCGGCCAGCATCACCTCGGTGGTCTTGCTGCGCTGGCGCACCTTGTCGCGGACGGTCGGCCACAGGGTGCGAACCGTGGCGGCGTTCGGCTCGGCCGAGCCCACAGCGGCTGCGGCGGCGTCGACGACGGGCTCCTCGACGACGGGCTCCTCCGGGACCGGCGTCGGTTCGGGCACCGGCGTCGGCTCAGGCGCCGGTGCCGGCTCGGCCGCGACAACTCGCACAGAGGCCGACCGCCGCGCGTAGGCGGGTTGCTGCGCCGCCTGCTCGGCGGCCGGAATCGACATGTCCAGCCGCGTCTCGATCCGCTCGACCCGTTGCAGCAGAGCCGATTCGGCGTCGCTGGCCGACGGCAGCAACAGCCGCGCGCAGATGACTTCGAGCAACAGGCGCGGTGCGGTCGCACCGCGCATCTCCGTCAGCCCGGCGTGGACTACCT
>NZ_LZLV01000111.1 GCF_001673405.1 Mycobacterium sp. 1245111.1
AGTCGGTGACGATCGCGCTGACCGCCACCACCGACGGCAAGAAGATCTTCGGCCGGGCGACCGCGTCGGCGAAGCTGGCCTAGCCGTGGCGATCAATACCGACATCCTCGGGATGGTCTGGGAGTACCCGGACAGCTTCGTGGTCGGTCGGGAACAGGTGCGCAGCTTCGCCATTGCGGTCAAAGCCGATCACCCCGCCCACTACGACGAGCAGGCCGCGGCCGACCTCGGGCACGACGACCTCGTCGTGCCGCCGACATTCGTGACGATCCTCGCCAAGCTGGTCCAGGCCGACTTCATGCGCAAGGTCGACACCGGCTACGACACGATGCAGATCGTCCAGGTCGACCAGAGGTTCGTCTTCCACCGGCCGATCCTGGTCGGCGACGAGCTGCACGCGACAATGGAGATCGACTCCGTCAACGAGCGATTCGGCGCCGACATCGTCGTCACCAGGAACACCCTGACCGACGCTCACGGCGAGGTGGTCTTGACGTCGTACACCACGGTGATGGGCCACGAGGGCGACAACTCGGTCAACCTCAAGTGGGACATGGAAAGCGGGCAGATCGTCAGGACCGCGTGATTAGTACCTGACCACTGCTCCGCTGTACACTCAAACCTCGGGGTTTTCCCAGTACCAGCGTATTTTCCCTTCCGTGGGCGAAGCGCGCGTCCTGGAAGGCCCCGACACGCGCAGGTTGGCCTGCCAACCAGCGAAGGGGCGTAGCTCAACTGGCAGAGCAGCGGTCTCCAAAACCGCAGGTTGCAGGTTCAAGTCCTGTCGCCCCTGCAATGCGTCCGGTGACGATGCGGGCCGGAACGGCCCGAGGAGGAACCGGACCTGAAAAGGTGGACACTGGAAGGTGACCACTACGCACACGAATGAACGAAGGAGCATGCGGTGAGCGACGAACGCGTCGATGCCGACGCCGCAGCCGACGGCAACGGAACCGACGACTCGCAAGGCGGTCGTACGGCCGTCGTGACGCGTCCGCAGCGGCCCACGGGCAAGCGGTCCCGCCAGCGGGCCGACGCAGGTGACGCAACCGGTGCCGTCGAACTCACCGACAGCGACGCCGACGACAGCGACAAGGCCAAGAAGGCGAAGAAGGCCAAGAAGTCTGACCAGCCGTCGAACAACCCATTCGTCTTCGTCTACACCTACCTGAAGCAGGTCGTCAGCGAACTGCGCAAGGTGATCTGGCCCAACCGCAAGCAGATGAGCTCCTACACCTCGGTGGTGTTGGCGTTCCTGGTGTTCATGGTGGCGTTGATCGGCCTGGTGGACCTGGGCTTGGCCAAGCTAGTGATGATGGTGTTCGGCTGAGCTTTCGCCACGACCACCAAGCGCTGAAATATTAGGAAGGACCCAGACAACCGTGACTACCTCCGACGGCGATCAGCCGGTGGGTGAGACGGTCGACATCGAAGCCGCGCTGCAAGAAGTCACCGCCGACGACGCGGCCGAGACGGCCGGCGCTGAAGCGTCCGCCGAAGAGGCCGCCGCCGCGATCGCCGCACCCGAGGAACCGGCCCAGGAAGAGGACGAGGACGTCGACCCTGCCGTCGCGCTGAAGGCCGAACTGCGGTCCAAGCCCGGTGACTGGTACGTGATCCACTCCTACGCCGGTTACGAGAACAAGGTGAAAGCCAACCTCGAAACCCGCGTGCAGAACTTGGACGTCGGCGACTACATCTTCCAGGTGGAGGTTCCCACCGAAGAGGTCACCGAGATCAAGAACGGCCAGCGCAAGCAGGTCAACCGCAAGGTGCTGCCGGGCTACATCCTGGTGCGGATGGATCTCACCGACGAGTCGTGGAGCGCGGTGCGTAACACCCCGGGCGTCACCGGGTTCGTCGGCGCGACCTCCAAGCCGTCGGCGCTCACGCTCAACGACGTGGTGAAGTTCCTGCTGCCGCAGGGTGCCACCAAGAAGCCCGCCAAGGGCACTGCCGCCGCGGCCACCGCCACGGCCGAAGGCGGTCTGGAACGTCCCGTGGTCGAGGTGGACTACGAGGTCGGCGAGTCGGTCACCGTCATGGACGGCCCGTTCGCCACGCTGCCGGCGACGATCAACGAGGTCAACGCCGAACAACAGAAACTCAAGGTGCTGGTGTCCATCTTCGGCCGCGAAACACCTGTGGAACTGGGCTTCACCCAGGTCTCGAAGATTTAGAGATACGGCGCCGGACGACGATGCGGGAGGTCCCGCTGACGAGTCCGGCCATAGAAAGGAACACCAACACTCATGGCCCCGAAGAAGAAGGTCGTCGGGCTGATCAAGCTGCAGATCGAGGCCGGTGCGGCCAACCCCGCTCCGCCGGTCGGTCCGGCGCTCGGCCAGCACGGCGTCAACATCATGGAGTTCTGCAAGGCGTACAACGCCGCGACGGAAAGCCAGCGCGGCAACGTGGTGCCGGTGGAGATCACCGTCTACGAAGACCGCAGCTTCACGTTCGCGCTGAAGACGCCGCCGGCTGCCCGGCTGCTGCTCAAGGCCGCCAAGGTGGCCAAGGGCTCGCCCGAGCCGCACAAGGAGAAGGTCGCCAAGGTCACCTGGGACCAGGTCCGCGAGATCGCCGAGACGAAGAAGGCCGACCTCAACGCCAACGACATCGACGCGGCCGCCAAGATCATCGCCGGCACCGCCCGGTCGATGGGGATCACCGTCGAATAAGACTTCGGCGGGTAATCCCGCCGACGAGGGACGACGATGCGGGCCGATAGCGGCCCGCTGAGGAGCCCGACATTTGAAGTACGTGGGAGGGCCAGCTTCGGCCCGCAAACCACAACCCAACACATGGATTGGATGTACGAATGAGCAAGAACAGCAAGGCATATCGCGCGGCCCTCGAGAAGGTCGACCGCGACAATCTCTACACCCCGTTGCAGGCGGCCAAGTTGGCCAAGGAGACGTCGTCGACCAAGCAGGACTCGACCGTCGAGGTGGCGATCCGGCTCGGAGTGGACCCGCGCAAGGCCGACCAGATGGTCCGCGGCACGGTCAACCTCCCGCACGGCACCGGTAAGACCGCCCGTGTCGCGGTGTTCGCGGTTGGCGAGAAGGCCGAAGAGGCCACCGCGGCCGGCGCCGACGTGGTCGGCAGCGACGACCTGATCGAAAAGATCCAGGGCGGCTTCCTCGACTTCGACGCCGCGATCGCGACCCCGGACCAGATGGCCAAGGTCGGCCGGATCGCCCGCATCCTCGGCCCGCGCGGTCTGATGCCGAACCCGAAGACCGGAACCGTCACCCCGGACGTCACCAAGGCGGTGTCCGACATCAAGGGCGGAAAGATCAACTTCCGCGTCGACAAGCAGGCCAACCTTCACTTCGTGATCGGCAAGGCGTCCTTCGGCGAGCAGCAGCTCGCCGAGAACTACGGCGCAGCGATCGACGAGGTGCTGCGGCACAAGCCGTCGTCGTCCAAAGGGCGCTACCTGAAGAAGGTCACCGTGTCGACGACCAACGGACCGGGAATCCCGGTCGACCCGGCAATCACCCGCAACTTCAGCGAGGCGTGAGCGACTTGCGGTTCACTGGGTGGTCGCTGACGGTCAACAGCACATCCGTCTCTTAGACTCGCCCTCATGCCAGGTCCCTTGGATAACGCCGGCAGGCGGCTAGACCGGCCGCAGCTGACTGACTACCTCGACGCCGACGGCAGCATCGTGCTGCCCGAAGGCGTCAACTTGGTGACGATGCTGGACCGGCACATCGACGAGATCGCCGATGCCGTCGCGTACCGCTTCCTCGACTACTCCCGCGATTCCGACGGCGAGATGATCCAGTTGACCTGGGCCGCGCTGGGTTCCAGGCTGCGGGCCATCGGTGCCCGTCTGCAGCAGGTCACCTCACGGGGTGACCGGGTGGCGATCCTGGCGCCGCAGGGCATCGACTACATCGTCGGATTCTTCGCCGCGATCAAGGCCGGTGACATCGCCGTGCCGCTGTTCGCGCCGGAGTTTCCCGGGCATGCCGAGCGGCTCGACGCGGTGCTGGGCGACGCCAAGCCCTCGGTGGTCTTGACCACGGCCGGGGCGGCCGCAACCGTGCAGGAGTTCGTCCGCTCGCTGCCGCGTGCCAGGAGGCCGCGAGTGATCGCGATCGACGAAGTCCCCGACTCGGTGGGCGCGACGTTCGAACCGGTGCATCTCGACACCGACGACATCGCGTATCTGCAATACACCTCGGGGTCGACGCGGGCGCCGGTCGGTGTGGAGATCACCCACCGCGCGATCGGCACCAACGTGCTGCAGATGGTGATCTCGACCGGCATCGACTGGGACATCCGCAGCGTCAGTTGGTTACCGCTGTATCACGACATGGGCCTGCTGATGATCGTGTGCGTGGCGGTTTTCGGCACCCAGCTCACGCTGATGTCGCCGGTGGCCTTCGTCCGGCGGCCGCAACGGTGGATTCGCCAACTGGCCGCCGAGTCCAAACACGGTCCCACCTACGCCGCAGCGCCGAACTTCGCGTTCGAACTGGCCGTCGAGCGCGGGCTTCCCGACGAGGGCGAAGAGCTCGATCTGACCAATGTGGTCTCGCTGATCAACGGCTCCGAACCGGTGCGAATCGAGTCGATCGAAAAGTTCAACGCCGCGTTCGCCCCATACGGGCTGCCGCGCACCGCGGTCAAGCCGTCCTACGGCATGGCCGAGGCCACGCTTTTCGTCTCGACCATCGACCTCACCGCCGGGGCGACGGTCGTGTACCTGGACCGCGAAGAACTGGGAGCGGGTCGTGCGATCGAGGTCCCGCGTGACGCGCCCAACGCGATCGCGCAAGTGTCGTGCGGTCGGGTGGCCCGCAGCCAGTGGGGCATCATCGTCAACGCCGAGACCGAGGCCGAAGCTCCCGACGGCGAGGTCGGCGAAATTTGGTTGCACGGCAACAACATTGGTCGGGGCTACTGGGGTCGGCCCGAAGAGACCGAGCAGGTCTTCGGCAACAAGCTGCAGCGTCGGCTGCCCACCGGCAGCCATGCCGAGGGGGCACCGAGCGACGCGACCTGGCTGCGCACCGGCGACCTCGGCGTCTACCTCCACGGCGAGCTCTACATCACCGGGCGCATCAAAGACATGATCATCATCGACGGCCGCAACCACTACCCGCAGGACATCGAAGCCACCACGGCCGAGGCGTCGCCGCGAGTGCGATCGGGTTATGTCGCAGCGTTTTCGGTACCCGCGAACGAGGTGGCGGGCGCGCCCGCAGACGATGTCGGCGAGCGCGTGGTGATCGTCGCCGAACGGGCGCCGGGCGCCGGTCGCGCCGACCCGGAATCGGTGATCGACGCGATCCGCGCCGCGGTGTCACGGCGGCACAGCCTTCCGCTGGCCGACGTGCTGCTGGTGGCGGCCGGCGTCATCCCGCGAACCACCAGCGGCAAGCTCGCGCGCCAGGCGTGCCGCGCCCTCTATCTCAGCGGCGAGCTAGGCCAGCGCGGCCACTAGCCGCCGCACTCGACGATCCGGCGGCGCAGATAGTCGCGGCCCGGGTCAGAACCGTTGGACTCCAACGCCCTTCGATACCAGGTGAGCGCGTCGTCTGGTCGCCCCGCCCGGCGCAGTAGGTCGGCGCGCACCGAGGCGACGAGGTTGGATCGCTTGAGCCGCGGGTCGTGCGCGACCTGGTCCAGCGCGGCCAGTCCCGCGTCCGGGCCGTCGCGAAAGCCGACCGCCAGCGCCCGATTCGCCCGCACCACGGGCGAATCGGTCATCGCGGCCAGCCGGTCGTAGGCCGTGCAGATCGTGCGCCAATCCGTCTGCTCCCACGACGGCGCGGTCGCGTGCAGTGCCGCGATCACCGCCTGTGGGAGGTAGGGGCCGGTCGACCCGTGGGCCTGCTTGAGTCGCTCCAGGCCGCGGGTGATGCGGCCGCGGTCCCAGCGGCGACGGTCCTGCTCCTCCAGCGGTACCAGCGCACCGTCGGCGTCCACCCGGGTCGCGCGCCGCGAATCATGCAGCAGCACAAGGGCGGCCAGCGCATGGGCCTCTAGTTCGGTGGGCATCAACGTGCACAGCTCGGACGCCAGCCGAACGCCCTCGTCGCACAACTCGTCGCGGATCGCCGACGGGCCGGCCGTCGACCAGTAACCCTCGGTGAACACCGAGTAGATGCAGCTGAGCACGTGCGATGTGCGCTCGGGCAGCAGCTCTGCCGGCGGCACCCGCAGCGGGATGTTCGCGTGCCGTACCTTCGTCTTGGCCCGGGTAATACGTTGCCCCACAGCCGCTTCGGTCTGCAGCAGCGCGCGGGCGATTTCCGCGACGGTCAGCCCGGAGACCAGTCGCAGCGTCAGCGCCAGCTGCGACAGGCGGTCGAGCGCGGGATGCGCGCAGGTGAACATCATCCGCAGCTCGTCGTCGCGGACCGGGTGGACGTCCACCTCGGTGCGCCGCTGTATCTCGTCCACCACCGCCGCCAATTCCTTTCCCGGGCGCACCGTTTCGCGACGCAACCGGTCGCGGGCGCGGTTGCGCGCCACGGTGAGCACCCAACCGCCGGGGTTGTCGGGTATGCCGTCGCGCGGCCAGGTCCGCAGCGCCTCGGCAAAGGCCTCCTGAACGGCGTCCTCGGCGACGGTCAGATCACCCGACCACCGGGCCAGCGCGGCCACGGCCGGACCCCACTCGCGCCGAAAGACGCCGTCCAGGTTGACCATTCGTGGGTTAGAGTCCCGACACCCCGGCCAGCTGGCGCACCTCGACACCCGAAGCGGGAATCATCGACGCCAGCTTGACGGCCTCGTCGCGGTCGGCGGCCGACAACAGGTAGACACCCGTGGCGATCTCGGCGCTCTCAGCGAACGGCCCGTCGGTCAGCAGCACCTCGCCGTCGCGCACCCGCACGGTGGTCGCCGTCGCCGGCTCGTGCAACGCCGCGCCTCCGACGATGTGATCGCCCGCGGCACCGGCGAATTCGCCGTGCCGTGCGGCTTCGGCCTCCCACTCCGGGGTGCCCGGGGCGTTGACGTTGGCCGGCGGCTCCAGCAGCAGTGCCAGCCACTGCGCCTGCGACCGCTTGGTCCACTCGGAGTCGAAGGTGTGGAAGATCGGCCGGACCTCGATGGCACCGTTCTGGGCGGCCGGGATGTCCCGGGCCAGGGCCAGCGCGTCGTCGAGGTTGTCGGCCTCGAACACGTAGTAGCCGCAGGCGATCTCCGCCGCCTCGGCGAACGGTCCGTCGGTGATCGTCGGCGCTTCGGGACCGCCGGTGATGCGCGAACCAGTTGACGACGGCAACAGCGCGTCCCCGGCGCGGATCGCCGATCCGGCTTTGGCGTGGAAACTCTGGTAGGCCGCCATCCCAGCGGCCTGCTCGTCGGGTGTGAGCTCTCGCTCTTTGTTGATCAGCAAAGCGAGGTACTGCATCGTGGTCACCTCCGGTAGTGAGCGAAACCCTGTGTTTCACTCTCTACCTGTCCGACGAACGGCGCAGCCACTATCCGACAGCGGCCGGAAAGAAAGTTACGCCGCAGCGCCCGGCTTCAGGTAGGTCACCAGGCTGACGTCCAGCATCTCCTCGGAGAAGTAGAACTCGCAGCCACGCAGGTATTTCATGTAGCGCTCGTAGACCTCTTCGGACTGGATCTCGATGGCCTTGTCCTTGTTGGCCTCGAGCGCGTCACCCCACAGATGCAGCGTCTTGATGTAGCTCTCGCGAAGCGAAATCGGTTCGGGCACAACGAATCCCGCCTTCTCGCCGTGCTCCACCATCATGCCGGTGGACGGCAGGCGACCGCCGGGGAAGATCTCGGTGAGGATGAACTTGATGAATCGGGCCGTCTCGAAGGTGATCTTCTTCCCGCGCGCATTCAGGTCGTACGGGTGGTACGCCACGCTGCTCTGCACGGTCATCCGCCCGTCGTCGGGCATGATGCTGAAGGTGTTCTTGAAGAAGTGGTCGTAGTTCTCGAACCCGAAATGCTCGAACGCCTCGATCGACACGATCCGGTCGACCGGCTGGTGGAAGTCCTCCCAGCCCTGCAGCAGCACCGTGCGTGAGCGATCGGTGTCGAGGCTGTCCAGCACCTGCTGAGCGCGGGCGTGCTGGTTTTTCGACAGCGTCAGGCCGATGACGTTGACGTCGTACTTCTCGACGGCGCGGCGCATCGTGGTGCCCCAGCCGCAACCGATGTCGAGCAGCGTCATGCCGGGCTTGAGGTCCAGCTGGTCGAGGTTCAGGTCGACCTTGGCGATCTGGGCTTCCTCGAGCGACTGGTCGTCGCTGGTGAAGTAGGCGCTGCTGTAGGTCCGCGTCGGGTCCTGGAACAGGCCGAAGAAATCGTCGGACAGGTCGTAGTGCGCCTGGATGTCCTCCGGGCGCGTCCGTGTCTGAATCGAACCGTCTTGATTCTCAGCCATCAGCGTGTGTAACCCTTCCCCTACTGCCTAGGTATTACCGCACCCAGGATGCGAAAGCACAATACCCGGCTGTACCAGTCGCCGACGCAACTACATCGCTGTTAAGTGCGCGCGTCGGAAACTATTTCTCCAGCGTGAACTGGTTGACGTCGATATAGCCGATGCGGAATCCCTTCGCGCATCCGGTCAGATAGTGCATATAGCGGTCGTACATCTCCTGCGACTGGATCTCAATCGCCTTGTCCTTGTGCGCCTCCAGCGCGGTGGACCAGCAGTCCAACGTCCGGGCGTAGTGCGGCTGCAGGGACTGCCGGCGGGTCAGCGTGAAGCCGCCTCTTGAGGAGCGGTCCTGCACCATCTCGATCGACGGCAACCGGCCGCCGGGGAAGATCTCGTCGACGATGAACTTCATGAATCGGGCCAGCTCGAAGGTCAACGGCATGCCGCGTTCGGTCATCTGCGCCGGCGTCAACCCGGTGATCGTGTGCAGCAGCATCACGCCGTCGTCGGGCAGCGACTTGTTGGCCATCATGAAGAAGTCGTCGTAGCGGTCGTGGCCGAAGTGCTCGAACGCGCCGATCGACACGATCCGGTCGACGGGCTCGTCGAACTCCTCCCAGCCGGCCAGGCGGACTTCCCTGGTGCGGCGGGTGTCCATCGCGTCCAGGGTCTTCTGGACATGGCTGGCCTGGTTTTTCGACAGGGTCAGGCCGATGACGTTGACGTCGTACTTCTCGACGGCGCGGCGCATCGTGCTGCCCCAGCCGCAGCCGACGTCGAGCAGCGTCATCCCGGGCTGCAGGCCGAGCTTGCCCAAGGCCAAGTCGACCTTGGCTTGCTGGGCCTCTTCCAGCGTCATGTCGTCGCGCTCGAAATAGGCGCAGCTGTAGGTCTGGCTCGGGTCGAGAAAGAGCTGGAAAAACTCGTCAGACAGGTCGTAGTGAGCCTGGACGTCCTCGAAGTGCGGCCTCAATTGATCGGCCATTGCGCAGCGCGCCCTCCTCGATGTCTTGTGCCCCCGGCGATCCATCGGCCAGCCTAGCCGGATTGGCGCGATCGTGCCGAAGCGAAGAGGCCCGCCTCAGCCCTGCGCGAACGTGGTGGTCAGCTCGCCGGTGATCTCGTCCCAGAGCTCTTCGGGCAGGTCGTGACCCATGCCGTCGAACAACACCAGGCGAGCGCCCGGGATCGTCCGGGCCACCACCTTGCCGCCGAACGGGCGCTGCAGCTTGTCGGCCTTCCCGTGCAACACCACGGTCGGCGCGGTGGTCTGCCGGTTGTAGCGCGCCAGGCTGCCGCTGGCGATGATCGCGCTGAAATGCCGGGCCGTTCCCCACGGGTAATAGCAGCGCTCATAGGCCTGGATCGCGTCGTCGCGCAACCGCTGCTCCGGTGCCGGGTAGCGCGGGCTGCCGATGATCCGCCAGACCTTCACCGAATAGTCGGCAATGACCTCGATCGGCGAATGCGGCGACGGGCCACGCAGCACGGCGAACAGCGCACGCGGGTGTGGCGGGGGCAAGAACGGCCGGTTGTTGCTGGAGAAGACCACCGCCAGCGATCGGGTGCGCTCGGCGAACCGCGCCGCGAAGATCTGCGCGATCATGCCGCCCATCGAGGCGCCGACGATGTGTGCGCGCTCGATGCCGAGGTGGTCGAGCAGCGCTGCGGCGTCGTCGGCCATGTCTTCCAGCCGGTAGTCGGCGGTGCCGGGAATCCCGAGGAAGAACTTGATCATGTTCGGGATCATCGCGCCGCCGTTGCTGCGCCGTTCGGTCTTGCTGGACAGCCCGACGTCGCGGTTGTCGTAGCGGATCACCCGCAGGCCCTGGGCGACCAGCTTCTCGCAGAAGCCGTCGCGCCACAGCAGCAGCTGCGAGCCCAGGCCCATGATCAGCAGGACGGCCGGGTCTCCGGTCTCGCCCATGTCTTCGTAGTAGATATCCACATCGCCCGAACGTGCTGTGCCGGTGCGGATTTGCATGCGTTAGACCTCTAGTTCGGACTCGTTGTGCTCGCGGGCGACCTCGACCATGAAGTTAGCGAAGTATCCGGTGAGCTGCGGGTCGGACATCATCTGCCAGCGCGGAGCCAGCAGCTTCATGTACCGCTCCACGTAGAGGAACTGCTTGCCGATCAGCACGAGCTCACGTGGCAGCTTGACGTCGTAGGCGTCGGCCAGCGCCGACAGTTGCTTGCCGATGTCGGCGTAGGACAGCTCGCCGAGCGTGGACATGGTCAGCGGGGTGGCGAATTTCTCCAGATCCTTGGCCGCTTCGGCCTCGGGTCGCATGGTGCCCACAGCGCCCATCAGCACGACGATCTTGCCGGCCGCGGCGTGGTCCTTCTTCACCAGCAGCGCGTGCACGAGCTCGCGCAGCAGCCAGCGGGTCCGCGGGTCGATACGTCCCATGATGCCGAAGTCGAAGAACACGATCCGGCCCTTGTCGTCGACATACAGGTTGCCGGCGTGCAGGTCGCCGTGGAACAGGCCGTGCCGCAGCCCACCCTCGAACAGGCTGAACAGCAGCGCCTTGACCAGCTCGGTGCCGTCGAAGCCAGCCTTGCGGATGGCGGCGACGTCGTCGATGCGGATGCCCTGCACCCGCTCCATCGTCAGCACCCGCTCCGAGGTCAGGTCCCAGTAGACCTCGGGCACCCGGATGTTCTTGCCAAGCGGCGACGGGTTCAGGTGGGAAACCCAGGCCTCCATCGACTGCGCCTCGAGCCGAAAGCTCAGCTCCTCGGCCAGGTTGTCGGAGAAGTCCGCGACGACGTCCTGCGCGGACAGCCGGCGGCCCAGCTTGGCCAGCTCGACCGCCTGCGCGAAGCGCTTGAGGATCTGCAGGTCGGCGGCCACCCGGCGGCGGATGCCCGGCCGCTGGATCTTGACGACGACATCTTCGCCGCTGTGCAGGCGGGCGTAGTGCACCTGGGCGATCGACGCCGAGGCGAACGGCTCCTCGTCGAAGTGGGCGAACAGGTCCTGCGGGTCGCCGCCGAGCTCCTCTTTGAAGAGTTTGTGGACGGCGTCCTTGTCGGCCGGCGGTACGCGGTCGAGCAGGCCGCGGAACTCGCGGGACAGCTGCTCGCCGAAGGCGCCCGGGCTGGACGCGATGATCTGGCCGAACTTGACGTACGTCGGACCCAAATCGGCGAAGGTCTGGGGGAGCTGCTTGATGACCTTCTGCTGCATCGGCCCCTTGCCGGGCAACTTGGTCAGGATTCGGGCTGCGGTGCGGGTGAGCTGCCAACCGGTCGCGCCGATGCGCGCCGCTTCGACCGGTAGCGGCACCCGGTCAAGCCTGGCAACCCCGCGGTGGTTGTTGGAACTCATTGGTGCAGTCTGCCAAAACGGCAGTTTCAAGTCACAATTGCTGTGACCCCGCTCACCCGGCTTCGGCCCGGGCAAAGTTCTCGGTCAGTGTTTCGACGATCGGCCGCCACACCGGTTCGGGGAGGTCGTGACCCATGCCGTCGATCACCACGTAACGGGCCCCCGGGATGGCGGCCGCGACGGCCCGGCCGTTTCGGGGTCGCAGCATCGGGTCGTGCGAGCCGTGCAGCACCACCGTCGGCGCGGTGATCGCCTTGCTGAAGCGCAGCAGGCTGCCGGTGCCCAGGACGGCGTCGAACTGACGCAGCATGCCGGGTGGATAGGTGGACCGCTCGGCCAGCTCCTTGACCCGCCGACGCAGCTCGGACTCCGGCGGCAGGAAGTTCGGGCCGTTGAACACCGCGACGTTGCGCACCTCGAACGCGAGCTTCTCCTCCTCGGTCGAGTCGTCGGCGGGCGCGTTGAACGCCAGCCGGATCACCCGCCAGGCCGGCAGCCGGGAGAACGGCTTGCCGGTGGTGGACATGACGATGGCCAGCGAGGTGACCCGGTCCGGTTCGGTGGCGGCCAGGATCTGCGCGATCATCCCGCCCATCGACGCGCCGACGACGTGTGCCTGGCCGATGACCAGATGGTCGAGCAACGCGACCACGTCGGCGGTCATGTCTTCGAGCGTGTACGGCACCTCGCTGCGACGGCCGACCAGGTAGCGCCCGACCCGGCGGTACACCGAGCCCGCCGCGCGCATCCCGTGCATCTTGGCCGACAGCCCGGTGTCGCGATGGTCGAAGCGGATCACCCGATACCCCGCGTCGACCAGCAGAGCGCAGAAGCCTTCCGGCCACATCGGCAGCTGGGCGCCCAGACCCATGATCAACAGGACGGCTGGATCTTTCGGGTCGCCGAGGTCTTCGTAGTAGAGCTCGACGGCACCGTGGTGCGCGAGGCCGCTACGAGTCCGCATCACGCTGCTTGGCTGTCCAAGGCTGCACCCAGCCGTCGATCGACCAGCCCTCCAGCGCGGCCAGCAGCTCGTACATGGTGGCGCCGTCGATGCTTTCGCGGATGATGTCGGCGTGACCGGAATGCCGGGTCAGCTCGTTGATCACGTGCAAAATCACCCACCGCACCGACCAGTCCTTGATGCCCTTCGGGAACCACGGAATATCCTGCGGCACCGGTACTTTCGCGTCCAGGTCGGCCGTCTCGGCAAGGCGCAGCGCCTTCGCGCTCTGGGCCTCGAACTTCGCGAGCAGGCCGTCCAGCGTCTCGTCGGGCCGCATGACGTGTTGCTCGCCGAAATCCTTGGCGATCTCGTCGAACGAGCGGGGATCGCGCGGTGGGGCGTCCGGCGCGGCCGCGACCCGCTTCATCCAGGTGTCCTGCATGGCGGTGCAGTGCTTGACCAACCCGCCGATCGACAACTCGCTGGCCGTGGGACGCGAGCGGGCCTGTTCGTCGGTGAGGCCGTAGGCCACCGCGAAGAACGCGCTCTGGTGGTAGGCGAGATACTCGCGCAGCGCGCTGCGTTCGTCGGTCACGGGCGAGGCGAGAGCGGGCATCGACGTTCCTTTCTGCGTACGTGTGTCAAGCCTTGCACCCGTGGGTGACAAAGACGTCGTAGGGTGCGGGAATGCAGGTGACGTCGGCGGAGTCGACTGAACTTTTCGTGGGCCCGGCGGACGCCCCGCTACAGCTGGTTCGGGTGAGGCTGGACGGCTTTGCCGAGCCCGTCGAGGTTCACGTTTCCGGTGACGGGCTGAGCGGGTCGGCATCTGGCGTGGACGTCGTCGAGGTGCCGGTCGTGGTGGAGCGTCCGGTGGTCGGGCAGCGGCGAACCGCTTCGGTGCATGCGGGGCGTGTGGAGGCGTCGTTCGAATTCGTTGTCGCCGAGCCGGGCTGGACGATGTTCATGATCAGCCACTTCCACTACGACCCGGTGTGGTGGAACACCCAGGGCGCTTACACCAGCCTGTGGACCGAGGACCCGCCCGGAAAGGCCCGTCAGACAAACGCTTTCGAGTTGGTGCACGCGCATCTGGAGATGGCCCGCCGGGAACCCGAATACAAATTCGTCCTCGCCGAGGTCGACTACCTCAAGCCGTATTGGGACACCCATCCCGAAGACCGCGCGGACCTACGCCGGTTGATGAAGCAGGGCCGCGTCGAGATCATGGGCGGCACCTACAACGAGCCGAATACGAACCTCACCAGCCCAGAGACGACCATCCGAAACCTCGTGCACGGCATGGGTTTTCAACGTGACGTGCTGGGGGGCAGCCCGGAAACGGCATGGCAGCTCGACGTGTTCGGCCACGACCCGCAGTTTCCCGGCATGGCCGCCGACGCCGGTCTGACCTCGAGTTCGTGGGCCCGCGGACCGCACCACCAGTGGGGCCCGATGCACAGCGAGGGCGGCGTGTCGGGCATGCAGTTCAGCAGCGAGTTCGAATGGATCTCGCCGTCAGGCCGCGGGCTGCTCACGCACTACATGCCGGCGCATTACTCGGCCGGCTGGTGGATGGACGAATCGACCACGGTGAGCGAAGCCGAGCGAGCCTGCCTCGAGTTGTTCACCGAGCTGAAGAAGGTCGCGCTGACCCGCAACGTACTGCTGCCCGTCGGCACCGATTACACGCCACCGAACAAGTGGGTCACCGAGATTCATCGCGACTGGGCCGCGCGGTACACCTGGCCGCGGTTCGTGTGCGCGCTGCCGCGTGAGTTCTTCGCCGCGGTGTTGACCGAACTGGACGAGCGCGGCGAGATGCCGTCGCCGCAGACCCGTGACATGAACCCGATCTACACCGGCAAGGACGTGTCGTTCATCGACACCAAGCAGGCCAACCGCGCCGCCGAGGACGCGGTGCTGGACGCCGAGAAGTTCGCGGTGTTCGCCGGTTTGGTTGGCGGCGCCGGCTATCCTCAGGCCGCGCTGGCCAAGGCATGGGTGCAGTTGGCCTACGGCGCCCACCACGACGCGATCACCGGCTCGGAGTCCGACCAGGTCTACCTCGACCTGCTGACCGGCTGGCGCGACGCGTGGGAGCTGGGCAAGGCGGCGCGCGACAACTCGCTGGCGCTGCTGTCGAGTGCGGTCGACGGCGAAGTCGTCGTGTGGAACACGTTGACCCACAGTCGGACCGACATCGTCGCCGCCCGATTCGCGGACCCACTCGGCGCCGGCGTCCAGGTGCTGGATCACGACGGCGTGGCGCTTCCCGCGGTGGTCGAGCACGGCGGGACGTCGATCAGCTGGCTCGCCCGCGACGTGCCGTCGCTGGGTTGGCGTTCGTACCGGGTGGTTGCCGGCAATGCGGACGGCGGTTGGGAGTCGTTGGAGGGCAACGAAATCGCCAACGAGCACTACCGATTGGCGGTCGACCCGCTGCGCGGCGGCGGGGTGGTCTCGCTGGTGCGCGACGGCAAGCAGCTGATCGCGGCGGGACGCGTCGGCAACGAGCTGGCGGTCTACGAGGAATACCCGGCGCATCCGACCGGCGGCGAAGGCCCCTGGCACCTGCTGCCTAAGGGGCCGGTCGTCGGCTCGTCGGCGTCGACGGCCGAGGTTCAGGCCTACCGCAGTGCGTTGGGGCGGCGACTGGTGGTCCGCGGCCGGATCGGTGAATTGCTGCGCTACACGCAGACGCTGACGTTGTGGCGCGGCGTCGATCGGGTCGACTGCGCCACCACGATCGACGACTTCGTCGGCGAAGACCGGCTGCTGCGGCTGCGTTGGCCCTGCCCGGTGCCGGGCGCGATGCCGGTCAGTGAAGTCGGCGACGCGGTGGTCGGTCGTGGCTTTGCGTTGCTGCACAACGGCTCTGAGGCGGTGGACACCGCCGACCACCCGTGGACGCTGGACAGCCCCGCCTACGGCTGGTTCGGGTTGTCGTCGGCGGCGCGAATCCGCGTCGGCGACGGGGTGCGCACGGTGTCGGTCGCCGAGGTCGTCACACCCACCGAGGCTTGCAGCGGTGAGCTGGCCCGCGAGCTGGTGGTCGCGCTGGTGCGGGCCGGTGTCACCGCGACCTGCAGCAGCGCCGACCGACCGCGGTACGGGCTGCTCGGCGTCGATTCCAACCTGCCTGACACGCGGATCGCCCTGGGCCAGAGCGCGTTTACCGCATCGGTGCTGGCGGCCGCCGACCCGGCCTACGCCCGCGAGGTCGATCGGCAGCTGGCCGCCACCGGCCGAGCCACGGTGTGGGTCCCCGCCGCCGCCCCATTGGCCGAGACCTGGATTCCCGATGCCGACCTACGGGATCCACCGGCGCTGCCGGTGTTGGTGATCGCCGGGCGCGACGACGCCCAGCTCGCCGCGGCGATCGCGGCGGTGGTCGACGATCTCGCCGACGCGGAGATCGTCGTCAAGCAGCGCGCCCCGTCGGGCCTGCGCGACTTCGAATCGCGCACCGTCGCCTTGTGCAACCGCGGCGTACCCAGCTTCGCCGTCGAGACCGACGGCACCCTGCATACGGCGCTGATGCGGTCGTGCACCGGCTGGCCGTCCGGCATCTGGATCGACGAGCCGCGGCGCACCGCTCCAGACGGCTCGAACTTCCAATTGCAGCACTGGACACACACTTTCGACTACGCGCTGGTGTGCGGTGGCGGCGACTGGCGCCGCGCCGAAGTGCCCGAGCGTAGCGCCGAGTTCTCCCATCCACTGCTGCCGGTGACGTCGTCGGGCTCGCTGGGCGGGCTGCCCGCGACCGGCTCACTGCTCCAGGTAGAACCGGTCGGCGCCGTGCAGCTGGGCGCGCTCAAGGCGGCCGGCAACCCGATGGCGCACGGCAGCGCCCAGCGTGTCGACACGGGCCACGTCGCGATCCGGTTGGTCGAAACCCGTGGCGGCGAAACCAAAGTCGATGTGCGTTCGCCGCTGGGCACGGTGTCCGAGCTGCGGTCCGCCGATCTATTGGAGCAGCCGCAGGGCCGTGACCACGTGACGACGTTGCACGGCCATCAAATCGCCACCACACTTGCGCGATTCGACCTGCCGCGCCTGCTCGACGCCGAAAACGCGGTGTTGGCACCGGATGCCGAGATCGCGCAGCCGCTGTACGCGCGCTACTGGCTGCACAACCGCGGACCGGCGCCGCTGGGTGGCCTGCCCGTCGTCGCGCACCTGCACCCACACCGGCGCACTGCCGAGCCGAATTCCGAAGTGTCGCTGCGCGTGACATTGGCCAGCGACAGCACCGATGCGGCGCTGGCCGGAACCGTGTCGCTGGTCTGCCCGCCCGGCTGGTCGGCCCGGCCCGCCGCGCTGCCCTTCACGTTGCCGGCCGGAGAGCATCTGGACGCCGACATCGTGGTGGAGACGCCCCTCGGCGTCGAGCCTGGCGTGTATCCCGTTCGAGCACAACTTGCCGTCACCGATGCCGGGATCCCAGGCTCCTGGCGGCAGGTGGTCGAGGACGTCGCAGTTGTCTCGGTGGGCGACGCCGACGACGGCGGACTGGTCTACCTGACGCGCGAGCCGACGGATATCGTTGTGGCCGCGGGTGATTCGGCTCGGCTGACGGCTACGGTGGCCACCGACGCAGGGGCCGACCTGAGCCTGGAAGCGCACCTGATCAGCCCCTGGGGCACGTGGGAGTGGATCGGGCCGCCGGCGCTGGGTGCGGTGTTACCGGCCCGTGGCACGGTCGACATCGGCTTCGACGTGCACCCGCCCGCGTGGGTCGAGCCTGGCCAGTGGTGGGCGCTGATCCGGATCGGCTGCGCGGGCCGCCTCGTCTACTCGCCCGCAGTGAAGGTGACCGTGCGATGAAAGTTGCTTCCGTGCAGGGTATTCCGGTGCCGGTCGAGGACGTCGACGAACGTGAGGCGCGACTGCGCAACGGTCCGCTGGCCGCCGCGCTCCCGGCCGCCGGCACCAGCGAGGGCAGGCAACTGCGACGTTGGCTCACCCAGCTGATCGTGACCGAACGGGTGGTCGCCGTCGAGGCCGGCGCCCGCGGAGTCAACGTCGACGATGCGCCGAGCGAAGACGAGCTGCTGCCCGACATTACCGCCCGGCTGGAGATCGGCAGCATCGCCGCCGCGGCGCTGGCCGACCCGCGGGCGCGGGCGCTGTTCGCCCAGATCACCGCGGATGTCGACGTCAGCGATGACGACGTCGCCGCGTACCACGATCGGAACCCGTTGCGGTTCAGTGTCTCTCAACGTGAAACCAACGGTTGGCGGGCTCCGGCGACGACCATGCCGCCGCTCGCGGAGGTGCGCCCGGCGATCGCCGAGCATCTCCGGGCTGCTGCCCGACGGCGGGCCTTCCGGATCTGGCTCGACCAACGCCGTGCTGCACTTGTTCAGCTCGCACATGGCTACGAGCATCCGGGCGACCCGCGCCAACCCGACAACACCCATCGGCACTGAATCATGCTGACCCTGGCACTCGATATCGGCGGCACCAAGATCGCCGTCGGACTGGTCGACCCGGCTGGCGAACTTCTGCACAAGTTCGTCGAACCCACGCCGAAAGACCATGACGCCGAGCATGTCTGGAACGTGCTCGACCGAATGATCGCCGATGCCGTCAAGGCCGCCGAACACTCGATCCGCGCGGTCGGCATCGGAAGCGCTGGCCCCATCGACGCGTCAGCGGGAACAGTCAGCCCGGTCAATATTGGTTCCTGGCAAGGGTTTCCACTTCGCGATCGCGTGGCGGCGGCGATCCCTCATGTGCCTGTTGAACTGGCCGGTGACGCCATCTGCATGGCGCTGGGCGAGCATTGGCGCGGCGCCGGCCGCGGCGCCCGCTTCATGCTCGGGATGGTGGTCTCGACCGGGGTGGGTGGCGGGCTGGTGCTCGACGGCAAGCCGTATCACGGGCGGACCGGCAACGCCGGTCACGTCGGCCACGTCGTTGTCGAGCTCGACGGACAGCCGTGCCCATGCGGCAGCCACGGCTGCGTCGAGACCATCGCTTCCGGCCCGTGGATGACGCGGTGGGCGTTGGCCAACGGCTGGGAGGGTCCGGCGGGCGCCGACGCGGCGGCGCTGGCCGAAGCGGCCCAAGCCGGTGATCCCGCCGCGCTGCAGGCTTTCCACCGCGGCGCCACCGCGCTGGCCGCGATGATCGCTTCGGTCGGGGCGGTGTGCGACCTCGACCTCGTCGTTCTCGGCGGGGGAGTGGCCAGGTCGGGCTCGCTGCTGTTCGACCCGTTACGGGCAGCGCTGGCCAACTACACGGGGCTGAGCTTCATCCGCGGCCTGCGGGTGGTGCCGGCGGCGCTAGGCGGCGACGCCGGGTTGATCGGGGCCGCTGCTCTGGTCTCACGAGTCACATGAATCACCGCGCCCGGCCATCTGTCGATGACTTCGTGCCTGAAACAGAAGCCAGGGTCATGATTCTCGGCTATCCACAGCCCTGGCTTCTGTCTGATGAGCCTCACCCAACTGGTATGACTCGTCGTTTTGGCTGATCGCGGCCGTCCACTGTATGGTGGTCGGCGATCCACCGAAGACCGTCGGTCACCGAGCAATCGGTTGAAGGTCCGGGAATTCCCGGCGGCCCACGCAGGAGGACGAGGCAGACCTTCGTTGGCGCGAGCCCACGGAAACTTCACGCCCCGACCGCATCCTGCGTCGGGGCGTTCGTCGTTTCCGGGCTGAAGAACCCAAGGAGGAATGCATGGCACAGGCTGAAAAGGCCACCGCCGTTGCAGACATCGCTGAGCAGTTCAAGAGCTCAACGGCGACCGTGATCACCGAGTATCGCGGTTTGACGGTCGCCAACCTGGCCGAGCTGCGCCGTTCGCTTGCTGGTTCCGCGACCTACTCGGTCGCGAAGAACACGCTGATCAAGCGGGCTGCGTCGGAAGCCGGCGTGCAAGGTCTCGACGAGCTGTTCGTCGGTCCGACCGCGATCGCGTTCGTCAGCGGCGAGGCCGTCGACGCCGCCAAGGCGATCAAGAAGTTCGCCAAGGACCACAAGGCGCTGGTCATCAAGGGCGGCTACATGGACGGTCGGGCGCTGACCGTCGCCGAAGTCGAGCGCATCGCCGACCTGGAGTCGCGCGAGGTCCTGCTCGCCAAGCTGGCCGGAGCGATGAAGGCCAACCTGTCCAAGGCGGCCGGGCTGTTCAACGCGCCCGCCTCGCAAATGGCCAGGCTCGCCTTCGCCCTGCAAGAGAAGAAAGCCGCCGAGGCCCCAGCCGAAGCTGCGGCCCCCGCCGAGGCCCCGGCCGAAGCAGCCCCGGCTGCCGAGGCAGAGACAACCGAAACACCTGCGGAATCACCCGCCGAAACCACCGAATAACCCCGTAACACCCAGGAAGGACCCACCACATGTCCAAGCTCTCCACTGACGAACTGCTCGACGCCTTCAAGGAACTCACCTTGCTGGAACTCTCGGAGTTCGTGAAGAAGTTCGAAGAGACCTTCGAGGTCACCGCGGCCGCTCCGGTCGCCGTCGCTGCCGCCGCTCCGGCTGGCGGTGCTCCCGCTGGCGAGGCCGCCGAGGAGCAGTCGGAATTCGACGTCATCCTCGAGTCCGCCGGCGACAAGAAGATCGGCGTCATCAAGGTCGTGCGTGAGATCGTCTCGGGTCTGGGCCTGAAGGAGGCCAAGGACCTCGTGGACGGCGCGCCGAAGCCGGTTCTGGAGAAGGCCCCCAAGGAGGCCGCCGACGAGGCCAAGAGCAAGCTCGAGGCCGCCGGCGCCACCGTCACCGTCAAGTAGTCGAATCGCGAAAACCCCCGGGGCCGAACAGGTTCCGGGGGTTTCGTGTATCTAGCGCTGGACCGACGCCAGCTGGGACTTGCGCACCAGTTCCGGCGAATCACCCAGCGCGACAAGCAAATTCGTCGTCATTGCGGCCAGCACCGGTCCGACGGCGCTGCCCTGCTCGCCGTAGGAGCCGGCCAGTTCGAGCATGACAAACCCGTGAATCGCAGCCCAGAACTGCGCGGCGGTGGCCACCACCGCGGCGTCGTCGTCGGGTGAGCCGTTGATCCGACCGGCCTGCATCGCCCGGTGTACGCCACGCACGACGTGGGCGAAGCTGGGGTAGTGGTCGTTGATCTCGGCCAGCGTCAGGGTCAGGACGTTGTGCGCCGGCGCATTGATGCCGTGCGCGCTGGTGCTGCCGAACATCAGCCGATACATGTGCGGGCGCTCGATCGCGTAGCGCCGATATGCGATACCGGTCGCCATCAGGTCGGCGACCGGGTCCGACGTCGCCGGCATCGTCATCGCGGCATCGAACTGGCGCAACCCCTCGTCGGCAACCGCGGCGATCAACCCGGGCATGCCGCCGAAGTAGGTGTACACCGCCATCGTCGACGTGCCGGCGGCGCTGGCGATCTTGCGCGTCTGCAATCCGTCTGGGCCGTCGTGGTTGAGGATGTCTACGGCGACACGCAGCAACGCGTCGCGCACGTTGCGCTCGGGCCGCGCGGTCGAAGACGTCATCAGCAGACATCTTGACACACCTCTCGATGAATCGGTATAACAGTGACATATCAATGTTATGCGAGCTAGGAGACAGAAGTGAGCAACGTTGTCACCGCACCGCCGGCCAATCCGTATCTTGACGACTTCCTCGCCCCGGTCAGCAAAGAAGTGACCGCCACCGACCTGCCGGTCACCGGCCACATCCCGGAGTTTCTGGACGGCCGTTATCTGCGCAACGGGCCCAACCCTGTTGCGGAGGTCGACCCGGCCACCTATCACTGGTTCACCGGTGACGGCATGGTGCACGGCGTTGCGCTGCAGGGCGGCAAGGCCGGCTGGTATCGCAACCGCTGGGTTCGCAGCGCCGCTGTGCGCAATGTCCTGGGCGAGCCACCGGCCGCTACCCGCAACATCAAGGCCGGCATGCAGGCCCTGGGCGCCAACACCAACGTGTTGGCCCACGCCGGCAAGACGCTGGCGCTGATCGAAGGTGGTGTCGCCAATTACGAACTGACCGACGAGCTCGACACCGTAGGGACATGCGACTTCGACGGCACCCTGTCCGGCGGCTACGCCGCCCACCCGCACCGCGATCCGCGCACCGGCGAACTGCACGCGGTGAATTACTCGTTTGCACGCGGCAAGTCAGTGCAGTATTCCGTGATCGACACAACCGGGCGGGCCCGTCGCACCGTCGACATCTCGGTGTCGGGGTCGCCGATGATGCACGACTTCTCGCTCACTGATAAATACGTCGTGCTCTACGACCTGCCGGTCACGCTTGACCCGATGCAGGTGTTGCCGAAGAAGATGCCGCGATGGATGCGGCGGCCGGCCCAGATCGTGGCCGAAGCCGTCGTCGGTCAGGTGCCGGTGCCCGGGCCGATCGCCGCGATGCTCAACCGTAACGAGAAGTCGGCCTACCAGCTGCCATACGCGTGGAACCCGAAGTACCCGGCGCGCATCGGCGTCATGCCGCGCGAAGGTGGAAACAGTGATGTGCGGTGGTTCGACATCGAACCCTGCTACGTCTACCACCCGCTGAACGCTTACTCAGAGGATCGCAACTCCCACGAAGTGCTGGTGCTCGACGTGGTGCGCTACGAGCGGATGTTCGACCGCGACCGTCGCGGTCCCGGCGAGAGCGCGCCCACCCTGGATCGGTGGACGATCGACCTCACCACCGGCGCGGTCTCCACGGAGCGCCGTGACGACCGGTCTCAGGAATTCCCCCGGATCAACGAGACGCTGCTGGGCAGCAAGCATCGCTTCGGCTACACCGTCGGCATGGACGGTGGCTACCTCGGCTCAGGCAGAACGCAAATGTCGACAGCGCTCTACAAGCACGACTTTGCCACCGGATCGAGCATGATCGCTCCGCTCGACCCCGACTTGCTGATCGGCGAGATGTCGTTCGTCCCGCGCCCCGCCGCCCGCTCGGCTAGCTTGTCTGAGGACGACGGAATCCTGATCGGTTACGGCTATCACCGCGGACGTGACGAAGGCCAACTGCTGCTGCTCGACGGACAAACCTGTGAATTGGTAGCGACGGTCCACTTACCGCAACGCGTGCCGATGGGATTTCACGGAAACTGGGCGCCGCAGGACTGATCAAAACTGACCTCCCTGTGCGCTACAGTGACTCAAGCCACAAGCTGGGCTTGGGCTGCGGTGAGCAATGTCAGCGGGAGGAATTCGCGTGGGTATCGGTATCTCGGTTGAGGGGCTGACGAAGTCTTTCGGTTCCCAGCGGATTTGGGAAGACGTCACGATGGAGATCCCGGAGGGCGAGGTCAGCGTTTTGCTGGGCCCCTCAGGTACGGGTAAGTCGGTGTTTTTGAAGTCGCTGATCGGATTGTTGCGCCCCGAGCGTGGCTCGATCGTGGTCGATGGCACGGATATCACGGAGTGTTCGGCTAAAGAGCTCTACGACATCCGCACCCTGTTCGGGGTGATGTTCCAGGACGGCGCGTTGTTCGGGTCGATGAATCTGTATGACAACACCGCGTTCCCGTTGCGGGAGCACACCAAGAAGAAGGAGAGCGAGATCCGTGACATCGTCATGGAAAAGCTCGACATGGTGGGTCTGGGCGGGGATGAGAAGAAGTTCCCCGGTGAGATTTCTGGTGGTATGCGCAAGCGCGCCGGGTTGGCCCGCTCGTTGGTGTTGGATCCGAAGATCATTTTGTGTGACGAGCCCGACTCCGGGTTGGACCCGGTCCGTACGGCGTATCTGTCGCAGTTGTTGATCGACATCAACGCCCAGATCGACTGCACGATCTTGATCGTGACGCACAACATCAACATCGCCCGCACGGTGCCCGACAACATGGGCATGCTGTTTCGCCGCAAGCTGGTTATGTTCGGCCCGCGTGAGGTGCTACTGACCTCTGATGAGCCGGTGGTGCGCCAGTTCCTCAACGGTCGTCGTATCGGCCCGATCGGGATGAGTGAGGAAAAAGACGAAGCCACCATGGCCGAGGAGCAGGCCCACTTGGAGGCCGGCCACCACGACGGCGGTGTCGACGAGATCGAGGGGGTGCCCCCGCAGGTCACCGCGACCCCGGGCATGCCCGAGCGCAAGGCAGCCGCCCGGCGCCAGGCCCGAGTCCGGGAAAACCTGCACCTGCTACCCAAACAGGCCCAGGAAGCCATCCTCGAGTCGTTCGAGAACGACAAAGCCGAGACCGCGAAAGCCAAGGACTACGACGACCACTCACGGCACCGCGACGACGCCGACACCGCAGCCATTCCCACTCAGCGTGGGTACTGAGTCCGGAAGGAATTTGTTCCACAAACAAGGTGCGTCACCTCTTGACGGAAGCCTCCGCAAGCGTCAGTCTGTTGGGCAGCATGTACGCACGGGAAAGTAGAGTCGCCAGCCAGCGCCGATACACCCGAGCAGGGTAGTTGAGGAATGCGCCGTCCTGCGCTATTGTTGGACGTTGCGCTGGCTGCCTCCTGCCCACCTCACACCCGCCACACGACACAGTGGTCTTAGCTTGAACTATCGCTGATTCAGCGAATTAGCTGCGTGCGTGAGATTCGGACAGATCGTCCGCCAGCCGAACCGACAAAGTGATAGCGGCGAACGGCTCCGGTGGCCTCCGGATTCTCTAGTCGCATGAGGTGCTGGAAGGAACGCATCTTGGCAGTCTCCCGCCAGAGCAAGAAAAACCCACTTACTTCCTCAAGTTCTGCCTCTTCAAATAGTTCCGTTCCCGGGGCTCCCGATCGTGTCTCGTTCGCCAAGCTGCGCGAACCTCTCGAGGTGCCGGGCTTGCTGGACGTGCAGACCGACTCGTTCGAGTGGCTGATCGGCAAGGACACCTGGCGCGAGCGCGCCGTGGAGCGCGGCGAGGTCAACCCGAAGGGCGGTCTCGAAGAAGTACTCGAAGAGCTCTCGCCCATCGAGGATTTCTCGGGTTCCATGTCGCTCTCGTTCTCTGACCCACGATTCGACGAGGTCAAGGCCCCGGTCGATGAGTGCAAAGACAAGGACATGACGTACGCGGCCCCGCTGTTCGTCACCGCGGAATTCATCAACAACAACACCGGCGAGATCAAGAGCCAGACGGTGTTCATGGGTGACTTCCCGATGATGACCGAGAAGGGCACGTTCATCATCAACGGCACCGAGCGGGTGGTGGTCAGCCAGCTGGTCCGCTCGCCGGGCGTGTACTTCGACGACACCATCGACAAGTCCACCGAGAAGGTGCTGCACAGCGTCAAGGTGATTCCGAGCCGCGGTGCGTGGCTCGAGTTCGACATCGACAAGCGCGACACCGTCGGTGTGCGCATCGACCGCAAGCGTCGCCAGGCGGTCACCGTGCTGCTCAAGGCGCTGGGCTGGAGCAACGAGCAGATCCGTGAGCGCTTCGGCTTCTCCGAGATCATGATGCAGACCCTCGAGCGGGACCCCACCGCGAACTCCGACGAGGCGCTGCTGGAGATCTACCGCCGGCTGCGTCCGGGCGAGCCGCCGACCAAGGAGTCCGCGCAGACCCTGCTGGAGAACCTGTTCTTCAAGGAGAAGCGCTACGACCTGGCCCGCGTCGGTCGCTACAAGATCAACAAGAAGCTGGGCCTGAGCGCCACGCCGACCGAGACCTCGTCGACCACGTTGACCGAGGAAGACGTCGTCGCCACCGTCGAGTACCTGGTGCGCCTGCACGAGGGCCAGGCCACGATGACCGTCCCCGGCGGCGTCGAGGTGCCGGTGGAGACCGACGACATCGACCACTTCGGTAACCGTCGTCTGCGCACGGTCGGCGAGCTGATCCAGAACCAGATCCGGGTCGGTATGTCCCGGATGGAGCGCGTGGTCCGCGAGCGGATGACCACTCAGGACGTCGAGGCGATCACGCCGCAGACCCTGATCAACATCCGCCCGGTGGTCGCCGCGATCAAGGAGTTCTTCGGCACCAGCCAGCTGTCGCAGTTCATGGACCAGAACAACCCGCTGTCGGGTCTGACCCACAAGCGCCGCCTCTCGGCGCTGGGCCCTGGTGGTCTGTCCCGTGAGCGCGCCGGCCTTGAGGTTCGTGACGTGCACCCAAGCCACTACGGCCGGATGTGCCCGATCGAAACCCCGGAAGGTCCGAACATCGGTCTGATCGGGTCGCTGTCGGTGTACGCGCGGGTGAACCCGTTCGGCTTCATCGAGACGCCGTACCGCAAGGTGACCGACGGCGTCGTCACCGACGAGATCCAGTACCTGACCGCCGACGAGGAGGACCGCCACGTCGTCGCGCAGGCCAACTCGCCTCTCGACGATGCGGGCCACTTCGCCGAGGACCGCGTGCTGGTCCGACGCAAGGGCGGCGAGGTCGAGTACGTGTCCTCGGCCGAGGTCGACTACATGGACGTCTCGCCGCGGCAGATGGTCTCGGTGGCCACCGCGATGATTCCGTTCCTCGAGCACGACGACGCCAACCGTGCCCTGATGGGTGCCAACATGCAGCGCCAGGCGGTTCCGCTGGTGCGCAGCGAGGCGCCGTTGGTGGGTACCGGCATGGAGCTGCGCGCCGCGATCGACGCCGGTGACGTCGTCGTCGCCGACAAGGCCGGCGTGATCGAGGAGGTGTCGGCGGACTACATCACCGTGATGGCCGACGACGGCACCCGGCACACCTACCGGATGCGCAAGTTCGCTCGGTCGAACCACGGCACCTGCGCCAACCAGCGTCCGATCGTGGACTCCGGTGAGCGGGTCGAGGCCGGCCAGGTCATTGCCGACGGGCCGTGCACCGACAACGGTGAGATGGCGCTGGGCAAGAACCTGCTCGTCGCGGTCATGCCGTGGGAAGGCCACAACTACGAGGACGCGATCATCCTGTCCAACCGGCTGGTTGAAGAGGACGTGCTCACCTCGATCCACATCGAGGAGCACGAGATCGACGCCCGCGACACCAAGCTGGGCGCCGAGGAGATCACCCGGGACATCCCGAACGTCTCCGACGAGGTGCTGGCCGACCTCGACGAGCGCGGCATCGTTCGCATCGGTGCCGAGGTCCGCGACGGCGACATCCTGGTCGGCAAGGTCACCCCGAAGGGTGAGACCGAGCTGACCCCGGAGGAGCGGTTGCTCCGCGCGATCTTCGGTGAGAAGGCCCGCGAGGTCCGCGACACGTCGCTGAAGGTGCCGCACGGTGAGTCCGGCAAGGTGATCGGTATCCGGGTGTTCTCGCGTGAGGACGACGACGAGCTGCCGGCCGGCGTCAACGAGCTGGTCCGCGTCTACGTCGCCCAGAAGCGCAAGATCTCCGACGGTGACAAGCTGGCCGGACGCCACGGCAACAAGGGCGTCATCGGCAAGATCCTGCCGGTCGAGGACATGCCGTTCCTTCCGGACGGCACCCCGGTGGACATCATCCTGAACACGCACGGTGTGCCGCGACGGATGAACATCGGCCAGATCCTGGAGACCCACCTGGGGTGGGTGGCCAAGGCAGGCTGGAACATCGAAGGTGCTCCCGAGTGGGCGGCGAAGCTGCCGCAGGACCTGCACACGTCGCAGCCGGACTCGATCGTCGCGACGCCGGTGTTCGACGGCGCCAAGGAAGAGGAGCTGCAGGGCCTGCTGGCCTCGACGCTGCCCAACCGCGACGGCGACGTGATGGTGAACGCGGACGGCAAGGCGAACCTGTTCGACGGTCGCAGTGGCGAGCCGTTCCCGTACCCGGTGACGGTTGGCTACATGTACATCATGAAGCTGCACCACTTGGTGGACGACAAGATCCACGCCCGCTCCACCGGTCCGTACTCGATGATCACCCAGCAGCCGCTGGGCGGTAAGGCGCAGTTCGGTGGTCAGCGGTTCGGTGAGATGGAGTGCTGGGCCATGCAGGCCTACGGCGCCGCGTACACGCTGCAGGAGCTGTTGACCATCAAGTCCGACGACACCGTCGGCCGGGTCAAGGTGTACGAGGCGATCGTCAAGGGCGAGAACATCCCCGAGCCAGGTATCCCCGAGTCGTTCAAGGTGCTGCTCAAGGAGCTGCAGTCGCTGTGCCTCAACGTCGAGGTGCTCTCCAGCGATGGTGCGGCCATCGAGATGCGCGACGGCGACGACGAGGACCTGGAGCGCGCTGCGGCGAACCTGGGAATCAACTTGTCCCGCAACGAATCTGCGTCCGTCGAGGACCTTGCCTGATCGCGGCGGAGCCGCGGCGCTATTGGTTACTAAACCCGCAAGGGGAAAGGGAGTTACGTGTTAGACGTCAACTTCTTCGATGAACTCCGTATTGGTCTGGCCACCGCGGAAGACATCCGAAACTGGTCCTTCGGTGAGGTCAAGAAGCCGGAGACCATTAACTACCGCACGTTGAAGCCGGAGAAGGACGGCCTGTTCTGCGAGAAGATCTTCGGACCGACTCGCGACTGGGAGTGCTACTGCGGCAAGTACAAGCGCGTCCGCTTCAAGGGCATCATCTGTGAGCGCTGCGGCGTCGAGGTTACTCGCGCCAAGGTGCGCCGTGAGCGGATGGGCCACATCGAGCTGGCCGCACCGGTCACCCACATCTGGTACTTCAAGGGTGTGCCGTCACGGTTGGGCTACCTGCTCGACCTGGCGCCGAAGGATCTCGAGAAGATCATCTACTTCGCCGCCTACGTGATCACCGCGGTCGACGACGAGATGCGGCACAACGAGCTGTCCACGCTCGAGGCCGAGATGGTCGTCGAGCGCAAGGCGATCGAGGACCAGCGCGACGCCGACCTCGAAGCGCGCGCGCAGAAGCTGGAAGCCGACCTGGCCGAGTTGGAGGCCGAGGGCGCGAAAGCCGATGCGCGACGCAAGGTTCGGGACGGTGGCGAGCGTGAGATGCGTCAGCTTCGTGACCGCGCCCAGCGTGAGCTGGACCGGCTCGAGGAGATCTGGACCACCTTCACCAAGCTGGCTCCCAAGCAGCTGATCGTCGACGAGAACCTCTACCGCGAGCTCATCGATCGCTATGGCGAGTACTTCACCGGTGCGATGGGCGCGGAGTCGATCCAGAAGCTGATCGAGACCTTCGACATCGACGCCGAGGCCGAGATCCTGCGTGACGTCATCAAGAACGGCAAGGGCCAGAAGAAGCTGCGCGCGCTGAAGCGTCTGAAAGTCGTTGCGGCATTCCAGCAGTCGGGCAACTCGCCGATGGGCATGGTGCTCGACGCCGTTCCGGTGATCCCGCCGGAGCTGCGTCCGATGGTTCAGCTCGACGGTGGCCGCTTCGCGACCTCCGACCTGAACGACCTGTATCGCCGCGTGATCAACCGCAACAACCGACTCAAGAGGCTGATCGACCTCGGCGCGCCCGAGATCATCGTCAACAACGAGAAGCGGATGCTGCAGGAGTCGGTCGACGCGCTGTTCGACAATGGCCGTCGCGGCCGTCCGGTCACCGGACCGGGTAACCGCCCACTCAAGTCGCTGTCGGATCTGCTCAAGGGTAAGCAGGGTCGGTTCCGTCAGAACCTGCTTGGTAAGCGCGTCGACTACTCGGGCCGTTCGGTCATCGTGGTCGGCCCGCAGCTCAAGCTGCACCAGTGTGGTCTGCCCAAGCTAATGGCTCTCGAGCTGTTCAAGCCGTTCGTGATGAAGCGACTGGTTGACCTCAACCACGCGCAGAACATCAAGAGCGCCAAGCGGATGGTGGAACGTCAGCGTCCGCAAGTGTGGGACGTCCTCGAAGAGGTCATCGCCGAGCACCCGGTGTTGCTGAACCGTGCACCGACTCTGCACCGGCTGGGTATCCAGGCTTTCGAGCCACAGCTGGTGGAGGGCAAGGCTATTCAGCTGCACCCATTGGTCTGTGAGGCGTTCAACGCCGACTTCGACGGTGACCAGATGGCCGTGCACTTGCCGCTGAGCGCCGAGGCGCAAGCCGAGGCCCGCATCCTGATGCTCTCTTCCAACAACATCCTGTCGCCGGCCTCGGGTCGCCCGCTGGCCATGCCGCGACTGGACATGGTGACCGGGCTGTACTTCCTGACCACCGAGATCGCCGGCGACCAAGGCGAATACACGCCCGCCGCCAAGGATCAGCCGGAGTCGGGCGTGTACGCCTCACCGGCCGAGGCCATCATGGCGATGGACCGCGGCGCGCTGAGTGTGCGGGCCAAGATCAAGGTCCGGCTGACGCAGTTGCGTCCGCCCGCCGAGATCGAGGCGGAGCTGTTCGGCCAAAATGGTTGGCAGCCAGGCGATGCCTGGATCGCGGAGACGACGCTGGGTCGGGTGCTGTTCAACGAGCTGTTGCCCGTCGGGTACCCGTTCGTGGACAAGCAGATGCACAAGAAGGTGCAGGCTGCGATCATCAACGACCTCGCCGAGCGCTACCCGATGATCGTGGTCGCGCAGACCGTGGACAAACTCAAGGACGCCGGCTTCCACTGGGCCACCCGGTCGGGTGTCACCGTCTCGATGGCCGACGTGTTGGTCCCGCCGAACAAGGGCGAGATCCTCGACGCCTACGAGAAGGAAGCCGACGGGGTCGAAAAGAAGTACCAGCGCGGTGCTTTGAACCACGACGAGCGCAACGAGGCCTTGGTCGAGATCTGGAAGGAAGCCACCGACAAGGTGGGTGAGGCTCTTCGCGAGCACTACCCGGCCGACAACCCGATCATCACGATCGTCGACTCGGGCGCGACCGGTAACTTCACCCAGACGCGAACCCTGGCCGGCATGAAGGGTCTGGTGACCAACCCGAAGGGTGAGTTCATCCCGCGGCCGATCAAGTCGTCGTTCCGTGAGGGCCTGACGGTGTTGGAGTACTTCATCAACACCCACGGCGCCCGAAAGGGTCTGGCGGACACCGCACTTCGTACTGCCGACTCGGGTTACCTGACCCGTCGTCTGGTCGACGTGTCGCAGGACGTCATCGTGCGCGAGACCGACTGTGGCACCGAGCGCGGCATCCTGGTCGAGCTGGCGGAGCGCCAGCCCGACGGCACGCTGATCCGTGACCCGCACATCGAAACCTCGGCCTACGCCCGCACTTTGGGCACCGACGCGGTCGACGAGAAGGGCAACGTGGTCGTCGCCCGTGGCGAGGACCTGGGTGACCCGCAGATCGACGCGCTGCTGGCGGCCGGCATCACGCAGGTGAAGGTCCGCTCCGTGCTGACCTGCACCACCGGTACCGGTGTGTGTGCGACGTGCTACGGCCGCTCGATGGCGACCGGCAAGCTGGTCGACATCGGTGAAGCCGTGGGTATCGTTGCGGCGCAATCGATTGGTGAGCCCGGCACGCAGCTGACAATGCGTACCTTCCACCAGGGTGGTGTCGGTGAGGACATCACCGGCGGTCTGCCCCGGGTGCAGGAGCTGTTCGAGGCCCGCGTGCCGCGCGGTAAGGCACCGATCGCCGACGTCACCGGACGGGTGCGCCTGGAGGACGGCGAGCGCTTCTACAAGATCACCATCGTTCCGGACGACGGCGGCGAAGAGGTTGTCTACGACAAGCTTTCGAAGCGTCAGCGTCTGCGGGTGTTCAAGCACGAAGACGGTTCCGAGCGGCTGCTCGCCGATGGCGACCACGTCGAGGTGGGCCAGCAGCTGATGGAAGGTTCGGCCGACCCGCACGAGGTGCTGCGTGTGCAGGGCCCCCGCGAGGTGCAGATCCACCTGACCAAGGAGGTGCAGGAGGTCTACCGCGCACAGGGTGTGTCCATCCACGACAAGCACATCGAGGTGATCGTCCGGCAGATGCTGCGCCGGGTGACCATCATCGACTCGGGCTCGACGGAGTTCCTGCCCGGTTCGCTGATCGATCGCGCCGACTTCGAGGCGGAGAACCGTCGCGTGGTGGCCGAGAGCGGCGAACCCGCGGCCGGACGTCCGGTGCTGATGGGTATCACCAAGGCGTCGCTGGCCACCGACTCGTGGCTGTCCGCGGCGTCGTTCCAGGAGACCACGCGTGTGCTGACCGATGCGGCGATCAACTGCCGCAGCGACAAGCTGCAGGGTCTGAAGGAGAACGTGATCATCGGAAAGCTGATCCCGGCCGGTACCGGCATCAACCGGTACCGCAACATCCAGGTGCAGCCGACCGAGGAAGCCCGCGCCGCGGCGTACACGATCCCGTCCTACGAGGATCAGTACTACAGCCCGGACTTCGGCCAGGCGACCGGAGCCGCGGTCCCGCTGGACGACTACGGCTACTCCGACTACCGCTAGTCGACACAACGAAAGAGCCCCGGGTTCGCCCGGGGCTTTTTCGTGCCGGGCCCGGTGTGCGTCCAGCCGCAGTTTCGGCAAGGGCGCCGGGCTGTCCGGCCCCGTCACTAGACTGGCCGACGTGCTTATCGGTTCACATATCAGCCCGCAGGACCCGCTGGCCACCGCCGCGGCCGAGAACGCCGATGTCGTGCAGATCTTCCTCGGCAATCCGCAAAGCTGGAAGGCTCCGAAACCACGTGAGGACGCCGCGGAACTCAAGGCCGCCGCACTGCCGATCTACGTGCACGCGCCGTACCTGATCAACGTCGCCTCGGCGAACAACCGCGTGCGGATCCCGTCGCGCAAGATCCTGCAGCAGACCTGCGACGCGGCCACCGACATCGGTGCTGCCGCGGTGATCGTGCACGGCGGACACGTCACCGAGGACGACGACCTAGACGAGGGGTTCCAGCGCTGGCGCAAGGCGCTCGATCAGTTGGAGACGAAAGTCCCGGTGTACCTGGAGAACACGGCCGGCGGCGATCACGCGATCGCCCGCCACTTCGACACCATCGCGCGGCTGTGGGACCACATCGGCGACGCAGGCGTCGGATTCTGCCTCGACACCTGCCACGCCTGGGCAGCGGGGGAGGGACTCGTCGACGCGGTCGACCGGATCAAGGCCATCACCGGGCGCATCGACCTGGTGCACTGCAACGACTCCAAGGACTCGGCCGGCTCCGGACGCGACCGGCACGCCAACTTCGGCACGGGCCAGATCGATCCCGAGTTGCTGGTGGCGGTGGTCAAGGCCGCCGACGCGCCGGTGATCTGCGAGACGGCCGAAGAGGGCCGCAAAGACGACATAGCGTTCCTGCGGGAGAAGACGAGCGCCTGAGATGCGGCACCGGACCGCGATGCTGCTGGCCGTCGTGCTGGTTCTCGCAGGATGCGCGGTCCTTCACCCGACGCCGCCGTCGGGCTTTGTCGACGGCTCCAGCATCCACACGATCAGCGTAAGCGGCCAGGATCGGGTCTATCGACTACACAAACCCGCTGGGTTGCCCGCCTCGGCAAGTCTCGTCGTGGTGCTACACGGCGGCTTCGGCAGCGCCGAGCAAGCCGAAAGGTCCTACGGCTGGGACCAATTGGCCGATTCGGCGAAATTCGTCGCGGTGTATCCCGACGGTGTGAAGCGGGCGTGGAATGTCAACGGCGGCGGTTGTTGCGGTAAGCCCGCCCGAGAACACATCGACGACGTCGCCTTCATCGGTGCGGTCGTCGCCGACGTCGCCAAGAACATCGGCATCGACGCCTCGCGCGTGTATGCCACCGGCATGAGCAACGGCGGCATCATGTCGTACACGTTGGCGTGCAACACCACGCTGTTCGCCGCGATCGGCCCGGTCGCCGGTACGCAGCTAGATCCGTGCAAGTCACCACATCCCATCTCGGTGATGGCGGTTCACGGCACCGCAGACCCGAACGTCCCCTACGGTGGCGGCCCCGGGCATGGCGTCGCCCATATCAACGGCCCGGCGATTCCGGAGTTGAATGCGTTGTGGCGCAAGGTCGATCAATGTCAGCCGCCAACCGAGACGACCGACGGCCAGGTCACCACCTCGACCGCCGAGTGCGCGCTGGGGCGCGGCGTCGTACTGATTACGGTCACCGACGGCGGACACCACTGGCCCGACTTCGCCACCGCCAAGCTGTGGGAGTTTTTCGACGCCCATCACCGCTGAGCATTACACCTCTTGTGCGGTTGTCGAAAAAATGTAATATGGTCGACATGCCAGACACCCATGTCGTCAGTAACCAGGTACCGCCGTTGGAGGAGCACAACCCGGCCTCGTCGCCGGTGCTCATCGAGGCGCTGATCCGGGAAGGCGGGCAGTGGGGCCTGGACGAGGTGACCGCGGTCGGCGCGATCTCGGGCTCCCGCCAGGCTCAACGCTGGGGTGAGCTGGCCCAGCGCAACCGGCCGATCCTGCGCACCCACGACCGCTACGGCAACCGGATCGACGAGGTCGAGTTCGACCCCGCGTATCACGAGCTGATGCAGGTGGCGATCGAGCACGGTCTGCATGCGGCGCCCTGGGCCGACGACCGGCCCGGCTCCCATGTGGTGCGGGCGGCCAAAACCAGCGTCTGGACCGCCGAGCCGGGCCACATGTGCCCGATTTCGATGACCTACGCGGTTGTCCCCGCGCTGCGCTTCAACCCCGAACTTGCCGCTGTCTACGAGCCGCTGCTGACCAGCCGTGAGTACGATCCCGAATTGAGGCTTGCGACAACCAAAGTCGGCATCACCGCCGGCATGTCGATGACCGAGAAGCAGGGCGGCTCCGACGTCCGCGCCGGTAACACCGAGGCCGTCCGCAACGGCGACGGAAGCTACCGGCTGACCGGTCACAAGTGGTTCACCTCCGCTCCGATGTGCGACATCTTCCTGGTGCTCGCCCAGGCACCGGGTGGCCTGTCGTGCTTCTTCCTGCCGCGCGTGTTGCCCGACGGCAGCCTGAACCGGATGCGCTTGCAGCGTCTGAAGGACAAGCTCGGCAACAACGCCAACGCGTCCAGCGAGGTCGAGTACGACGGCGCGACCGCTTGGCTGGTCGGCGAGGAGGGCCGCGGCGTGCCGACCATCATCGAGATGGTCAACCTCACCCGGCTGGACTGCACCCTGGGCAGCGCCACCAGCATGCGCACCGGACTGACCCAAGCTGTGCACCATGCCCAGCACCGCAAGGCATTTGGTGAGTATCTGATCGACCAGCCGCTGATGCGCAACGTGTTGGCCGACTTGGCAGTCGAGGCCGAGGCCGCCACCATGGTCGCCATGCGGATGGCCGGCGCCACCGACAACGCGGTGCGTGGCGACCAGACCGAGGGCCTGCTTCGTCGGATCGGGTTGGCCGCCAGCAAGTACTGGGTGTGCAAGCGCGCGACCCCGCATGCCGCCGAAGCGATGGAGTGCCTGGGCGGCAACGGCTACGTAGAAGAATCCGGCATGCCGCGGCTGTACCGCGAGGCTCCGCTGATGGGTATCTGGGAAGGCTCCGGCAACGTCAGCGCCCTGGACACGTTGCGCGCCATGGCAACTCGCCCCGAATGCATCGAGGTGCTGTTCGCCGAGCTGGCCAAGAGTGCGGGCCAGGACGCCCGGCTGGATCGCCACGTCGAGCAGCTGCGCCCGCAGCTCGGAGAACTGGAGACCATTCAGTACCGGGCCCGCAAGGTCGCCGAGGACATCTGCCTGGCGCTGCAGGGTTCGCTGCTGGTGCGCCACGGGCACCCGGCCGTCGCCGAGGCGTTCCTGGCCACTCGGCTGGAAGGCCAGTGGGGCGGGGCATTTGGGACCATGCCCGCCGGGTTGGATCTCGCGCCGATCATCGAACGTGCTCTAGTAAAGGGATGACACGCGCCAGCGATCCGACCGCACGCCGCATGAGCGGCGCCGATGTTGAGGAGTGGCGCCGATGACACACGCGATCAGGCCGGTCGACTTCGACAACTTGAAAACGATGACCTATGAGGTCACCGACCGGGTTGCCCGAATCACCTTCGACCGGCCCGACAAGGGCAACGCAATCATCGCCGACACCCCGCTGGAACTCTCGGCGCTGGTCGAACGCGCCGACCTGGATCCAAGTGTCCACGTCATCCTGGTTTCGGGTCGCGGGGAGGGATTCTGCGCCGGCTTCGACCTGAGCGCCTACGCCGATCGCACCGGCTCGGCGGGCGGCACCGGCGCGTATCACGGCACCTCGCTGGACGGTAAAACCCAGGCGGTCAACCACTTACCGAACCAGCCGTGGGACCCGATGATCGACTACCAGATGATGAGTCGCTTCGTGCGCGGCTTCTCCAGCCTGCTGTACGCGGACAAGCCCACGGTGGTCAAGATTCACGGCTACTGTGTGGCCGGCGGCACGGACATCGCACTGCACGCCGACCAGGTAATCGCCGCATCGGACGCCAAGATCGGCTACCCGCCGACCCGCGTCTGGGGTGTGCCGGCGGCCGGCATGTGGGCGCACCGGCTCGGCGACCAACGGGCCAAACGCCTTCTGTTGACCGGGGATTGCATCACCGGCGCCCAGGCGGCCGAATGGGGTCTAGCAGTCGAGGCGCCGGACCCCAAGGACCTCGACGAGCGCACCGAACGACTGGTCGAGCGGATCGCGGCCGTGCCGGTCAACCAGCTGATCATGGTCAAGCTCGCGCTCAATTCCGCTCTGTTGCAACAGGGTGTGGCCACCAGCAGGATGGTGAGTACGGTGTTCGACGGCGTTGCCCGGCATACGCCTGAGGGTCACGCCTTCGTCGCCGACGCCGTCGAGCACGGTTTCCGCGAGGCGGTCAAGCATCGCGACGAACCGTTCGGCGACTACGGCCGGCGAGCCTCGCAGGTGTGACCTGATGTCAAAATCGTTGGCCCGCATGACCGCCCGATCGGTGGTGCTGAGCGTAATGCTTGGCGCGCACCCGGCGTGGGCCAGCGCCGCCGAGTTGATCCGGCTCACAGCAGACTTCGACATCAAAGAGGCCACCCTGCGAGTCGCGCTGACCCGAATGGTCAGCGCGGGCGACTTGGTCCGCTCGGCCGACGGCTATCGACTGTCGGACCGCCTGCTGGCCCGCCAGCGCCGCCAGGACGACGCGATGCGGCCCCAGCTGCGGCCCTGGCGCGGAAGCTGGACCACGCTGATCGTCACCAGCGTCGGGACCGACGCGCGTACCCGCGCCGCGCTGCGAACTACGCTGCAGCAGAAGCGGTTCGGTGAATTGCGCGAGGGTGTGTGGATGCGCCCGGACAATCTCGAGCTCGAGTTGGACGCCGAGGTCCGCGATCGGGTGCGGATCGTGCAGAGCCGCGACGACAACCCCGCGGAGCTGGCCGGCCAGTTGTGGGATCTGCCGTCGTGGGCCCGCACCGGTCACCGGCTCCTCGACGACATGGCCCGGGCCGCCGACGTGCCGGAGCGGTTCGTGACGGCCGCCGCGGTGGTGCGCCACATCCTGACCGACCCGGTGCTGCCCGAGGAATTGCTGCCCGAAGACTGGCCGGGCATGCGACTAAGGGCCGCCTACAACGACTTCGCCGCGGAACTGCTGTCCCGGCGCGACGACACCCGACTAGTGGAGGCGACGTGAGCGACCCGGTACGCGTAGAACGCAATGGTGCGGTGACGACGGTCATTCTCAACCGGCCCGAGGCGCGCAACGCCGTCAACGGCCCCACCGCGGCCGCGTTGTTCGAGGCGTTCGACGAGTTCGACCGCGACGACTCGGCATCGGTTGCGGTGCTCTGGGGTGATCACGGAACCTTCTGCGCCGGAGCGGATTTGAAGGCTTTCGGCACACCGGACGCCAATGCCGTGCATCGGAGCGGCCCCGGGCCGATGGGGCCGAGCCGAATGGTGTTGTCGAAACCCGTTATTGCCGCGGTCAGCGGCTACGCGGTTGCCGGCGGCCTCGAACTGGCGCTGTGGTGCGACATGCGGGTCGCCGAAGAGGACGCCGTGTTCGGAGTATTTTGCCGCCGGTGGGGGGTGCCGCTGATCGACGGCGGCACCGTGCGGTTGCCGCGGCTGATCGGACACAGCCGGGCGATGGACATGATTCTCACTGGCCGCGGCGTGGCAGCCGACGAAGCGCTGGCAATCGGATTGGCCAATCGTGTTGTGCCCAAAGGACAGGCGCGCAAGGCCGCCGAAGAGCTGGCCGCCGAGTTGGCCGCATTACCGCAGGAGTGCCTGCGGTCGGACCGGCTGTCGGCCCTACACCAGTGGGGGCTGCCGGAAGCGGAGGCGCTGGACAACGAATTCGCCAGCATCTCGCGGGTGGTCGCCGAAGCCACCGAAGGCGCAGGGCGGTTCGCCGCGGGGGCCGGCCGGCACGGCGCCAAGGCTTAGTAGTTCGGCAAGCTGAAGGACCGGGCCACCGCCAGCGACTGCTTGGCAACGAACTTACTGACCGCTGGAATGCGCAGCGTCTGGAGCACGAGGTTGCGCAGCGTGGCACGCCAGCCCGACGAGTAGCGATCGGTTTTCAGCGCGTCGAGCGCCACCTTCTGGCATCGCGAGACGTACGGCGCCATCAGCCGCTGATACCGGTCGAATACCGAGGCATAATCGCCTGCCGCCGATCGCAATTCGTGCGCCAGCACGTACGCGCCGACCATTGCGAGAGTGGTGCCCATGCCCGACCGAGGCGATGCGCACCAGGCGGCATCGCCGGTCAGGCACACGCGTCCGCGCGCATATGAGTCCAGATGGACCTGCGCGATCGAATCGAAGTACACCACCGGAGCCTCGGCGAGGCCGTCGAGAATGTGCGGGACTTCCCAGCCCATCCCCGCAAAGCGCTGCGCGAACAGTCGCTTGTTCGCCTCGGTGTCCCGATAGTCGAAGTGCACCTGGGGATCGTTGAGGAACAGGCTGGCTCGCGCCGGCTGATCGGCATCGATCGCCTGCAGCGCTACAGTACGACCCGAGTCGATGTACGCCATGCCGCAATGGTCCATCCGCAAACGGTTGTCGATGTCGAAGAACCCGAAACATTGACCCAACTGGGTGACGTACTGGTCCTCCGGGCCGAACACCAGCCGGCGCATACCGGAGTGCAGGCCGTCTGCCCCGATGACGAGGTCGTAGTTGCCGGTGGAGCCGTCGCTGAAGGTTGCCTCGACCCGCTGGCCGTCGTCGTCGATCGCCGTAATGCGAACGCCGAAGCGGTAACTGACGTCGTCGCGGACGGCCTCGTGCAAGATGCGGACGAACGTGCCCCAATGGATCTCGATTTCGCCGCTGACCACTTCGGCGGGCAGACGGGCGACTTTCGCGGCCCCGCGTTGACGGTGCTCGAAAAGATGGGCCTGCTGGAGAAGGTGCGAGCCGGTGCCACCAGCATGGGCGAGCTCGCACTGGTCGACGGGCGGGGCAAGGAAGTCGCCCGTCTGCCCGCCGAAGTGGTCAGCGGCGAAATCGAGATCCATTGGGGCACGTTCGTCCGCATCTTGCAC
>NZ_LZLV01000112.1 GCF_001673405.1 Mycobacterium sp. 1245111.1
TACCGCTTCGACGTACTCCCTGACATGACTCCAACTTTCCCAACAAGTGGAGTCTCCGGACATGCCGGGGCGGTTCACATAGGTGACGGCGGCTTGCTGGGCTTGTCGACCGGCCAGCGCTAATTGGTGCGTCTGCCACTGCTTCCAGCCGAGACAGCCGCAAGAAGCCAGTGCGATAGCGAGCAACAGCGGAAGGATGCTGCGGCGGAAATGCTGGCGCCATGGTAGCTTGCCGAGCCTGCTCAGCGTGCGCTCGCGTTTGTGCGACTTACTGTCATCTTGGTCGTCTCCAGAGGGTGCCGCTGTGTCGACGTCGGCAGTCTGCTCGTCATCGACCTGAAGGCCGGTATCTTGTTGCGTCTCATCGTGTTCTTCTGTGCCCACAGGCATTTCGGCCTCCGTAGCGGAACATTTCGCGGTCGTGGCGGCCATCGTGATCTCCTTGTCGTGGGGGGTCGGTGTTAGTGCGGCGGTTCGATCGGCAGGCCTGGACCGCCGTAGGGAGTGGGTATCGTGTAGCGACCGCGGGGTGTCGGGTCGGTTCTCCGTCCTAAGTCGGCCCCGGGAGGCGGTCCCGCAGTGTCGTCGCCGGCCGGGCGCGGAGCGTTCTTGGCTCCGCGAATGTCCACCCCGGGATCGTCGTCGCGACAGTAGGTGTACATGAACGGCTCGTAGTAGTCGGCCGCTGACGGCGATTGCGCGGGCGTTCCGTAGCTGCAGACGTAGCGGGGATACAGCTCGAAATTCGCCCACACCCCGTGGTCGTGGAAGGTGCTGGCGAGGGCGTCGAACACCGAGCCGCGGTAATCAGGGAACAACGCGTTGAGTGCTGGCACTCGCAGGTAGAGAAGCCGTGACACGGTGGCGAGGCTGCCCAGCAGTTGGACCATCGTCTCGGAGTTATCCGAGAACAAATGGTCCACGGCCGCAAGAGTTTCCGGCGTATGCGCTGTCAGGCGTCGGTACCCTGCTTGCATGTCCGCGACGCCGGACAAGGTGCGGTGAAGCTCGGTAGCGGCCGCCGAAAGACCTGCGCTCTTGTCACTGGTCAGGTTGAATACGACGCGACTTGTCTTCAGGATGCTGGTGGTTTGGGGCAGGACCGAGTCCAGGGTCGACAAGAGCATGGTGCCGCCGTCCACAATGGCCGCCAGCTTTTGCCGTCCCGCTTTGCTCAGACTCAACTCCTTTTTGATGAGCTCGATCTTTTGTGGATCGACCTGCTGGAGCAATCCGTCTGCGTCGCCCAGTAATTGAGCAAGTGAAACGGGGACCGTGGCGCGGTCGAGCCCGATCACGCTGCCGTTGTGGAGGTACGGCCCGGTATTGGAGGGGGCCTCGAAGTTGAGGTATTGCTCGCCCGCCGGCGAGAGCGCGGATACATGCACGACGCTGGCTGCCGGGATCTTCGCGTTCGACGAGATGCTCGCAACGGCGGCAGCGCCGTGTTCGGTGATGCGCAGCGATTCGATTCGTCCGATGCGCACGCCACGCAGCGAAACGTCTTGGTTGGGCAGCAATCCTCCTGATTCGGGGAGTTCTACGGTCACCGAATACGACGACGCAAGAGGCGTCACGCGTAGCGCGTCGATCATTAAATAGGCGCTGGCGATTATCAGGGTCAGCACCAGTCCGACCAGGGACAACCAAGTTTGTCGGCGGTGGGCTCCGCGCACCGTGCGGACCAGTGCGTCAGCGAGAGTGCCGGTCATCGCGGATGCCCTTCTGGCGGTGCGGGTGCTGGCGCTCTGTCGATCTGACCCGGGATGTTCGGATCCGGTATCACTGGCACCTGCGGAGAGTTCGGACCCCGCCCGACGATGCGCTCTTGCAGGCGCCACAGGGTGTATTTGAGCGATCCAACTAATTCGTTCCAGGTGTAGCGGCTCGGTCCATGCAACCCCCTATCACCGGGAAATCCGACGTCGGGTATCGCGCCCAGGGTGAGCTGGTCTACCGAAACATGCACGGAAATCGAGTTTCCGGCAGTAGCTTTCACGATCGCGGGGATCATTCGATTCAGCGGTGCCCAACTGGTGTCGGGGCTGACCGCTGCGTCGTTGGCTGATTTCGCCATTGTGTTGAGATCGCGGATCATGCTGCGGTCACCGGTTTTTGTGCCACCTATGGTCGGAAATTTAGCCAGGAGTCGACTGGTATCGCCGACCTGCACCGCGAGATCGGACAGCTGGGTGGTGTTGTCGGCAAGCGCCGATGTGGCGGGCTGGGCCGCTGCGATGAGTTCGGCGACGTTTCGGTTCTTGGTGTCGAGGTTGTGACTCAGATGGTCCAGTTCGGTCAGGGCATTCGAGAACTGTCCCGAACGCGCATCCAAAGTGCCAAGCAGCTGATTGGATTTGTGCAGCAGGTTGCCGAACGCCTCTCCGTGGTCGCCGCTCGCTTTGCCGAAGCCGTTGATGAGGTTCGTGAAATTGCGGACGGCGCCTCCGTTGACCAGAATCGCCGCGGAGCTCAACACCGACTCGACTGTCGCCGCGGCGGTGGTGGAGGGCAGCCCGATGACATCGCCGCCTCGCAGCGGCGGCGTTCCCGGGTCTGTCTTGGTGGGCGGGCGCAGCGAAACGAAGACGTCCCCCAACGGTGTCGCTGTTCGGAGTTCGGCGGTACTGGTGCGCGGCAGGGTGACATCGTCGCGGATCCGCAATGTGGTGACTGCCGTGTAGTTGTGAGCGACCATCGATTCGACCTGGCCGACGTCGGCGCCGGCCAGTTTGACTTTGGCATGCATGGGAAGGTTGAGCGCGTTGGCGAACACGGCTGTGACCGTGTAGCCGCCGGAGCTCAATCCTGGGGCCGGAAGCGGCAGACTGGCGAGACCATTGGTGGCGCAGCCCGAGCTCATCATCAGCGCCGCGATGATGGCCGACGCGGGTTTGGTGCGTGCAAACATTCTGTTCCGCATCACTTTTGGCCCATCGCGGCCAGGCCGTCCAGGACATACGTCAGCCCGAAGTCGGGTCCGAAGTCTTGAATTGTTCCAGTGCTGCATCCCAGTTGTCGCAGACCCATCAAGTTGCAGATTTCTTTGGCGTACTGGCCGTCGAAGATGAGTCGATCGGTGAGGAAGTGTGCACGTACAGCGCCGTTTTGTCGGTCGATCATGTTGTAGGCGTTGTCGGCTACCAGCGGGCCCAGGTCGAGTGTCTCTGCAAGATCACGCTTTTGGTCTTCCAGCGTTTTGACGAGGGTGGTTCCGTTGCGTGCGGCGTCGCGCAGAGTGTCACGGTGGGTGTCGAGCAGATCACCGGCACGCTGGATCAGCTGCTCGAGCCGCTTGCCGGTGGTGCCACCACCGATGTCTTCGTCAGCGACGATCTGACTGACCTGGTGGATCGTGGACGCGAACTCTCGCAGCTTTGTGTCGTTGGTGGCCGCTGCCTCGAAGAGGGAACTGATGTTTTTGACAATGGTGGTGATCTGTCCACGGGTCTGAGCGCCCCCGTCGCTACTCAGTCGGAGCGCCTTCGACAACTCATCAAGCGCGCCTTTGATTTTGGGGCCGTTGCCATCGACTACGCCGACGCCGCCGTTCAGTACGTCGGCAATCGGTCCGTTTCCGTGACCGTCGCCTTCGAGGGACTTGGTCACCTTGTCCAGGACGGCGAGAACACGGCTGAATTCGACGGGTGTTTTGGTGCGGGTGAGGCCGATGGTGTCGCGGTCGCGCAGGGTCGGACCGTTGTGGTAAGGCGGGGTGAGTTCGATCTGTCGGTCGGTGAGGATGGACGTCGACACGGTGACGGCTTGTACGTCCACCGGTATTTTGACATCTCGGTCGATGGTGAAATCGACATCGACGTACGCGCCACGGGCGGTGATCTTCGTGACTTTTCCGACCGGCATTCCGAGTACCGCGACCGCGTTGCCCTCGTAAAGCCCAGCTGCGTCTTCGAATTGGGCGGTCACGGTGATGGGAGCTGTATCGGAGGACATTACCTTCCACCCCAGCCCGAGGGCGGCGATGATCGCGACAATCGTGGCCACTGTGAGCGCTCGGCCACGGCGCCCGAGTCGGAGGTACTTCATCGGCAGTCCTTGAAGTACTGAATGAGTCCAAATTGCTTGGCGCGGCCGCTGATTGCGCACATCCATGAGTCGAAGAGCGGACCATTAGGCGCGTTGAAGCTCACCGCGTTGGCATCGCCGGTCAGATTGGCGGCTTCGCGCAGGAAGATCGGCGTCACCTGCAGCATGTTGCGCAGCAGGTCGTCGTGGTCGGCCATCATGCCGGTGAAGTCGTGCACGTCGCTGAGCAGCGCATCGACGCCTGCCCGGTCGTCGACGAGGATCTCAGCCATCGTTTCGACCAAGCTCGTCAGTGCCTGCATCATCGCGTGAAAAACCGTGCGGCGTGCCACAAGCTGGCCGAGTAGGTCATGGGCTTGATTGACCAAAGCGCCCAGACCGGCTTGTTGGCTGTGCAACGTATTCGTGACCTGCTCGGTGCTCTTGAGCAGCTCGCCGAGCTGGTCGCGGCGTTGGGCGATGATCGATGCCAGGGAGTTGATGTTCTGCACCGCCTGCGGCACGACGTCGGGCAACCTTTGAACCTGCTTTCCGAGCACGGCCAGCGATTGCGCAAACCTGTCGGAGTCGACCTGTTCGAAGGTGGTGGTTGCGTCATGCAGCGCGACTTGAAGATCGTAAGGCACTTCGGTGTGTGCGAGATCGAAAGTGTTGTCGGGCAGCGGCGCTGAGCCGTTCGGCTCGAGTGAGAGGTATCGCGACCCCAGGATCGTCGTGACCTTGATCGCCGCCTTGGAATCCTTACCTAACACGACCGTGTCACGGACCTTCAGGTTGGCCTCGACATGGTCGCCGGCGAGCTTCATGCCCGTCACCTCGCCAACAGGTATGCCCGCCAACGTAATTGGATTACCAGCGCGCAGTGAAGCGGCCTGGAGGAACTCGGCGGTGTAGTGGCGGTACCCGACGCCGGCCGCATGGATGGCGAGCATCGATCCGATCAGGATAGCTACTACCAGGACCGAGATTAAGCCCAGCCAGGTCGTGCTATAGCTTTCCAGCGGGCGACTTCGCAAGCGTTGCAATACAGATGAATCAGCCATCGGCCATATTCCTGCATCTCGGGGTGAATTGCATCTTGTTTCCCGGCGTCGCGGCATTGACGATGATGGGTACCACATCATTGAGACCTGGGAAGAAGCTCAAGAAGTTGACGTCGCACAGGTAGGCGTTGCCGAAGGCACCCTGGTTTCCCACCCGCGTCAGTCCCTTGAGCAGTAGCGGTACGTTGTCACCAAAAAAGGCCACCTGTGGTTCGACATCGATTAGATGTCGCATGAGACCTGGTTTACGGTCGACGAATTCGCGAAATGCGGGGTAGTCGCTACGCGCGTAAGTGGCGACGTGGCTCAGCGTTTTTGACAGCGAGCCGAATGAGGACTGCAGCTCAGGTCGTCGCTTGTCGAGCGCTGCGACGACTTGTCGAGTTTGGGTGATGGCGCTGTCAAAGTCGGAGTTCTGGGCGGCGAGGTTGCCCAGTACCTTGTTGAGGTTGTCGATGACCGTGCCGAGCGCCTGATCGCGGCCCGCGAATGTTTCTGCCAGAGTGGATGTTTGGCTGACCAAAGTCGCCAAAGACGATGTGTCGCCTTGCAGTGATTCGAGAATTCCCTTGGTGAGGTTGTCGGCGTCGTGGGGGTTGAGCAGGCTGAATAGAGGCTCGTAACCGTTGAGCAGCGCAGTGACGTCGAAAGACGGTTCAGTGCGATCTAAGGGGATGACGCTGCCGGGCGTCAGGGGGAGCGAGTCGCCTTGGGCGCCCAGCGAGAGTCCGAGATAGCGCTGGCCAACGATATTCTGGTACGTCACGCTGGCGATGGTGTTGGCGAACAGACGTTGGTCCCGCTGGACCACGAAGGATACCTTCGCGAGTTTTCCGTCGAGATCGACCTTTTCAACGCGGCCGACCCGCACACCGGCCACCCGAACGTCGTCGCCTTCGCGAAGCCCGTAAACATCGGAGAAAACCGCCGCGTACGGTTCCGTCGTTCCCGCCACGTCACGTCGCAGGCTTGCGTATACCAGCCACGTGACGGTGAGCGCGACAATCATGAAGAGCGAGAGGCCAATCAGCGGCGCGCGAAATCTCACAAGCACCTCATTTCGACGGGTCATTCTCGGGTGAATGAGTGACGGATACCGTCGTTCCGCGCGCTATCGGACCCAGCAGGATCTCGGCGGCGGCGGTGGCGGGTCTGCCGGTAATAACCGTCAGCATGTTTCGTTCGTATTGGCTGCCCACTGGCCCGACGTTTCCTCCGAAGGACGACGGCACCGCTCCCGCCGCCGGCGGACCCAGCAGCGGCGGCGGCGCCACAGGTGCTGGCGGCTGCGGGGGTGGTGGACCCAGATCGGGATTGGCGCTCTGCGGTACTGGTGGCGATGGGGAATGGAACGGCGGCAAGGCTGGATTGGGATCGGCCAAGTTCGGACTCGGGTTGATCAGCGGCGGGCCGACGGCGACCAGGTTTCCGTCGGGGCCGACGGTGGTGCCCGGTGGCGGTGCAAGATCTTTGGGCGGTTGGTAGTTCTGCGGCAGCAACTCTGCGGGCAGGTCGGGCTTGTTCGGAATCAGCGGTGCGGTAAAGCAACTGGGCCCTTTGAGTTCACCGTAGTGCGGGCAATCTGCCCGGCTGTAGGCGTACGTCTGGCTGAACGAGAATCGGGCTCGCATGTTGGGGGTGGCCAGCGACGGAATCCAAACCTGCTCCATGAATTTGGCCGCCACGTTGTCGAGCTTGCTGACTGCACCCACGAAGTTGCCCGACTTCATCCCCAGTATGCCCACGACTGGCGACAGGTCGCCGGTGATGTTGATCAACTGATCGATGTGGTTGCTGAACGATTCGCGCGTCGTGCCCACGGTATGGTCGGCGCCGGCCAGCAGCGCGGCGAACTGACTGCGGGTCTCGGTGAACGTTCGCATCGGCTCGACCAGCCGCTGAAGTGCATCGAGGAGGTCTGGAGCCGCCTCCTGAAGTCCGCGTGTCGCGTCGACCAGAGCCGAGACAGTGGAGGGTCCGGTGTCGGTGCCGACAATTGAATTCATTTGATCCAGTAGACGATTGAGTTGCGCACCGGCGTTCAGTAAGGGCACCCGACGATGGTCTGTGGCGGCCCCGAGTGCGGCTAGGATTCCGACGGATTTGTCATCTCGGCCTCGGCCCGCGGCTGAGAGAATGTCGCGGAGCTTAGTGACTGTGGTCTCGAATAAAACTGTCGGGAGCTGGGTATCTTCCGGGATGTGCTCGCCGGCAAGGATAGCCGTGCCGGGTCCGTTGCCGACAAGCTGTATTGAGGATACGGCGAATACGTTGCTGGGGACTACGCGTGCGGTTACCGAAGCCGGAATCGACTGAGCGTATTCAGGTTTGAGATCAATGTGGACGTAGTTGGGTTTTCCACGCGAGGCGGGTTCGACGTCGCTGACCATACCGACCAGAACACCGTGGTACTTCACGTCAGACTTCTGTGGCAGACCGTCGCCCACATTGACAAGATCAGCGACGACGCGCACATAGTTGTCGAGTCGGCCGGTGGACCGGGCCAGCAAGCCAGACGCGAGCAACGTTGCGATGATGAGTACGACCACGCCGAGGCCGAGTAGTTGCCGGTCTGAGGGGCCGCGTCCGTCGAGGTCTAGCGAGTTCGGCATGGGATGACCTAGCCCCCGAACCTTGCGCCGGCATCGACGCCCCACAGCGCCATGGTCAGCAGCATGTTGACGATGATCACGATGGTGATGCTGGCGCGCATGCCGTGCCCGGCGGCCACGCCGACGCCCTCGGGTCCGCCGCTCGCGTAATAGCCGTAGTAGCACTGGATTGTTGACGCTATCCACACGAAAACGACGGCTTTGATCAAGGAATAGATGATGTCCTGGCCGGCCAGCATCAGCGTGAAGTAGTGCAAGTACGACCCTGTCGAGCCGCCGCTGCTGATCCCCACCACGAGTTGGGTGCTCAGGTATCCGATCGCCAGGCAGGCGGTGTAGAGCGGAATGATGGCGACGATCGAGGCCAACAGTCGGGTCGCGACCAGGTAGGGGATCGGGCGAATCGCGATCGACTCCATGGCGTCGATCTCTTCAGCGATCCTCATCGACCCCAGTTGCGCGGTGAACCGGCAACCGCCTTGCATCGCAAATGCCAAAGAGGCCATCAGCGGAGCCAACTCGCGAGTGTTGACCAGCGACGAGACGAAGCCGGTCGCCGGGCCCAGTCCCAACAGGTCTAGGAAGTTGTAACCTTCGATGCCGACCAGCGCTCCGACGGTCATTCCCAGCACAACCGCCACGCCTGCGGTTCCACCGCCCACCACGATCGAGCCGTTGCCCCAGGTGATGTTGGACAGCAGCCGAAGGAATTCGTTGGGGTACTGGCGCAACGCAATTGGTATCGCCACCAGCGCCCGTACGAAGAATACGAGCATGTGGCCCAACCGGATGACGGGCTTGGCGATCCGTCGGTAGAGCCAGATCAGCCGGATCGTGAACGGCGCGAAGGGCTGGTAGGTGGCGACGGCCATATCACAGGCCCGTTCTAGGGGACAGCAAGATGTACAGCTGGCTGATGGCGACGTTGACGACCATCAGCAGCAACACGGCTTCGACCACCGCCGCGTTGACCGCGTTCGCCACGCCGGTCGGTCCGCCTTTGGTGGACAGGCCTTTTTGGCTCGCGACGACGGCCACAATGGCGCCGAAGACGACCGCTTTGACCAGCGCCATGATCATGTCACCCGTGGTCGCGAACGAGGCAAACGTCGAGACGAAACTGCCGGGTGCACCGTTTTGGAAATAGACGTTGAATATGTAGCTGGCGAAAAATCCGACGAAGCACACCACGCCGGTCAGGGCGACGCCGATCATGATCGCGGCGGCGAATCGCGGAACCACCAGGCGTCGTATGACCGACACGCCCATGACTTCCATCGCGTCGATCTCTTCGCGCATCGTGCGTGAGCCGAGGTCGGCGGTGATTGCCGATCCGACTGCCGATGCCATGAGTACCGCGGCCACCAGCGAGGCGCCCTGTCGGATCACCGCTAGGCCGCTTGCCGCGCCGGCCAGCGAGGTGGCGCCGACTTGGCCTGCGAGCAGGGCGAATTGAATCGACAGCGTGACGCTGATCGGTAGGGACACCAAGATCGTAGGCAGCACGGCAGTACCTGCCATGAACGCGCCTTGCCGAACGAAATCCTGCCACTGGAATTGGCCTGTCACCAAGTCGACGAAGAAGTATTCGAGGGTTCGTATGCCCAGGACGAACTGCTGGCCGACGGTCGACAGCGAGGCCAGCGGGTGCCGCTCGATGTAGCCGACCGACCAGTTCCTTATTGCGACGAGTCCATCGCCGTCAAGACGACCGGCGTCCAGCTCTGCGTCCTCCACTGCGGTCATGGACGATCCACTGTCGGCTCCCGACACCATCCGGAGCTGGCGACCCTTGAGACGAGGGCGTTCAGCACGGGACGACCAGTGACGATGGCAGTCCCTTGATGCGACGACGGCACGCTCCAGCGCGTTCGCACACGCCCCTCCCGAGTGCTAGTGCGCGACTGCGCGCCCCAGCTAAGGCTGGGGAGACGTCGTCCGCACTGACACAGTGTGTAACAATTGAACAATATTTGACCTGCTGACTATAGCGGGGTCCCCGGGGCAGCTCAACGGAACCGGGGAGAAAGGCAAGGATCTAGGAAAGACCAGGCGTGGTATTCAGGCCCCGTTGCACACAGTCGAGTCTCGGATGGTGTTGCCGTAGACGTTGGCGATGGCGATGTTGGCGTTGATAACACCGGAAACGTCTCGTTGCCGCATCTTGGCGCTGATCTGGGTGAGCTGGTACCAGAGGTGGTACAGCGAATCACCTTGATACAGCGGTGAATACTGATTCTTGTCGTAGTTGACGACGTAGAGAGTGTGGACCCGCGTATCGAGAAAAGCAGCTGATCGGTCCACGTTGGCGACCACCGTATCGCCGGATGGCTGAATACCGGGCGCTGACCAGACGTCGTGGTGATCCCCGAGGGCGTGCTGAAAGGCCAAGACCTGGCCCATAAGCTGGTCGTACTGAGCGTCGAACCATTGGCAGGATTCGCGCTCGGCGTTGACCTGTTCGACCGTGACGTGACTTTGCCACACGTTGTACGGAAAAGCCGAGTAGTTCGGTTGCCACTCCGAGGGGTGCGGCTCAAACACCGGCAATGGTTGGGGGACTTGGTAATCAGCGCGTGCTCCGGCAGGTATTGCGGTAGCGGTGAGATATAGCAGCACTGCAATCTCGGCGGCCACTCGCCCAACACTGCGGTATGGCTGCCGCAGCATCGGAGGCTTACACACCCATCTTCAGCCCAGCGCCGCCGTCGATGAAGAGCTGTTGTCCGGTGAGGTAGCGAGATTCATCGGAAGCGAGATAGACGACTGCGTGAGAGACATCCTCAGGCTCGATATAGGGGATCGGCATTGCCTGCAGAATTGGGAAGACGACCTCAGCGTCTTCACGGCTCGGTTCGGGTAGGTCTGGGCGAAAGACTCGATACATCGAAAGATTGTGCAGCATATCGGTATTGACGCTGGTCGGGTGAACCGCATTGACCCGGATATTGTGCGGGGCCATTGTCAGCGCCAACGCCTTGGTGTAGTCGCGCACCATCTTTTTCGCCATTCCATATCCAGCACCGCCGGGGCCTTGCGGCCCACCGCCGGTGGCCAGATCTTTCTGGTCAACTAATCCCGCGATAGAGCCCGTCACAATGACAGAGCCGCCAGCGGTGAGGTGGTCGAGGCCGAGATGCACCGTGTTGACCACTCCGACAAAGTCGACGTCGAAGGCGTCGATGAACCCGCGATAGGGAATGTGGTTGCCCTGCGGGCAGATTCCGGCATTGGCCACTACGACGTGCAGACCGCCGAGCTCGGCGACAGCGGCATCAAGAGCCTTCTTGAGCGCACTGCGATCGCGGACGTCCACCACCGCGGCAACCACGCGCCGCCCCGACTTCTCGACGAGCTTTGCGGTCTCGTCGAGGTCAGCTTGAGTCGCAAGAGGGTACTCGTTGGATTCGATATTGGCGCAGATGTCGAGGGCGATGATGTCGGCACCTTCGTCGGCCATGTGGACCGCGTGGCTGCGGCCCTGACCGCGGGCTGCGCCGGTGACAACAGCCACCTTGCCGGTGAGACGGTTCATCTACCCCTCCATTGGGGACGGCGGACAGAACATCGATGCGTTGGATGATAGAACACTCAGTGTTAATCTGTCACATGTGGTCGTGTCGCCGGGAGCTGCCGTGGGCGCTGATGCCGTATGACGGTCCAGCAGGAGCAGATCGGGCTGGAGTTTTTCGCCGACGCCAACATTCAAAACCCGTATCCGCTGTATGACCGGATGCGAGCGCAGGGGCCGGTGCACCCAATTGCCGATTCGGGCTTTTACGCAGTCTGTGGCTGGGACTCGATTACCGATGTGCTGGCGCGACCCGAAGACTTTTCGTCGAACTTGACGGCGACGATGACCTACGCGCCAGATCGCGGTGTCTCGGCATACGAACTCGACCGACTCGGCGGCCCGACCCACGTGCTGGCGACCGCCGACGACCCATCTCATGCGGTCCACCGCAAAATGCTGGTTCCGCAGCTGGCGGTCAAACGCATTGGCGCAGCAGAGGATTTCGTCGCCGAAACCGCTCAGCGTTTGTGGCTCGACGCGCTAGGCAGTGACGGTATCGAGTGGATGAGCGCAATGGCGAACCGGCTGCCGATGATGGTGGTGGGCAGAATCCTCGGTGTGCCCGACCACGACGTCGACATGCTCATCGCATCCGGTCTCGCGATGACTCAACTGCTCGATGGCCTCGTTGACGCGGTCGGCCTGGCTGCGGCGAGTGCGGCGGCCACGGAGCTTCACGCTTACATCGGCGAGCACTTCGAGAGCGCGGCGGCCGACCCCGGTGACAACCTCATGGGCGACCTGGCGATCGCCTGCGCTACCGGTGAGCTCGATGACTTTACCGCCCGGGTCATGATGCTCACCCTATTCAGCGCCGCGGGGGAGTCCACGGCATCGTTACTGGGAAGCGCCATGTGGGTATTGACTAGCCAGCCCGACATCCAGCGTGAACTGCGCGCTGATGGTGGCTTGCTCGGCGCCTTCATCGAGGAGACGCTTCGTTACGAAGCACCGTTTCGCGGTCACTATCGTCATGTCGTCCACGACACCACCCTCAGTGGAGTCACCTTGCCCGCAGGTTCGCGCCTGTTGCTGCTGTGGGGCGCAGCCAACCGTGATCCTGCTCATTTCGACGCCCCCAATGAATTCCGGTTGGATCGACCGAAAAGCAAGAGCCACCTCACATTCGGAAAGGGCACCCACTTCTGCGTGGGCGCGGCGCTGGCCCGGATGGAAGCCCGGATCGTGTTGGAGTCGGTGCTTGCCCACACCGAATGGATCGACGCCGTCGACACCGGCCGCTGGCTGCCGAGCATCTTGGTCCGCAGGCTCGAGCGACTGCGGCTAGCGGTCACGTGAGACGTCGCCTAACGGGAAGCGACGACCATGGCCGGTGATATCGACGTCGTGGCGTTCCACGAACTGGCGCAGGCGAAAGCACGCTACTGCCGGCTGCTGGATAGTAAGGACTGGACGGGGTTGAGCGAATTGCTCACCGAAGATATGGAATTCGACCTCAGCGACAGCAATCCCGACGTACCGTCCATCACCGGACGCGACAATGTGCTCGATGCCGTGCAGACGTCAGTTGCCGGCGCCAAGACCGTGCATCAAGTCCACGCACCGGAATTCGATCTCCACGGCGACGAGGCCTCGGTCATCTGGGCGGTCCAGGAGCGAGTTGTGTGGGACAACGGCACATCGCTGACGGCTTTCGGCCACTACCACGACCGTTGGGTCCGCGTCGCAGGTCAATGGAAGATCTCCGCGCTACGCCTGACCCATTTGGTCATGGAGTTCGGGTAATCCGATGAACGGCATCGATTCCCGCCGAAATCTCGGTGCTGCCACTGAGCACAACGCCGTGTCAAGGAGAGACAGATGGTATTGCGTCGAGATGCTGTATCGCTCGAAGATCGAGTAGCAGTAGTCACCGGCGGCGGCGCCGGGATCGGGCAAGCGATCGCAGCCGCGCTAGCCGAATTCGGCGCCAGGGTGGCGATCTGGGACAAAGACGAAGGGGCGGTCACCTCCACGGCAGACGAGATCGGCGTGCTCGGCTGCGTCACCGACGTGCGCGATGCCGAACAAGTAGACGCAGCACTCACCAAGACCATCGAAATGCATGGCATCCCAAGTATTTTGGTCAACAGCGCAGGAGGCGTGTTCTGGTCGGGCTTGCTGGAGACGTCTCCGAACGGCTGGGAAGCGCTCATTCGCCTCAATCTGACGCAGGTTCTCCTGTGCACTCAGAGGGTCGCGCGCGCGATGGTGAGTACTCAGACCGGCGGCAGCATCATCAATATCACCACGATCGAAGGGGGCCGGGCTGCACCCGGTTTTGCGGCCTACGCCGCGGCCAAGGCCGGCGTCGACAACTTCACCAAGACCGCCGCCCTTGAGCTCGCCCCGCACGGCATCCGCGTCAACGGACTCGCACCCGACTTCACGCTCACCGAGAGCCTGCGCAAGATGGCACCAGTCGGTGCCGAGAATGCCGCATTCATGGTCCCCTTGGGCCGCGCCGGCCATGTCGACGAGATGGCTGGCGCAGCAGTGTTTCTCGCGAGCGACCTCGGCTCGTACGTGACCGGGCAGACGCTGCACGTCGACGGGGGCACGGCGGCGGCGGGGGGTTGGTACCACCATCCAGACGGCGGCCACTACATACTCGGCCGCCCAACGTGAGTCTGCGATGGAGACGCCGAGATCGTTCGTACCGACGACGGCCACCGACTTGTGTTGCGGCACCGAGCCGCCCGGGTGGGCAGACACGCGGTCTCCTTCGTGAGTGTTCGTGATCGCCTACCTGTCGCTGCTGATCACATCGCCGTGCGGCTGTCGTGCCCCATCGCTGCCGGCTCGCGTTCGAACTCGCGGACCATGGCCTGCACCGTGTACGACGCCGCCAAACGACCATCACGGGTGTAGACCCGCCCTTCGCCCTGAACCAGGCCGCGTCCCGACCAGAACGCCCGGTTGGCGTACAAGAGCCATTCGGTGACGTCGATGTCGTCGTGGAAGGCGATGGTGGCTTTCATGATGCCGGTCGACAGGCTGCGGTGTGCGAGTGCTTCACCGAACCCGGGATGGGGAAGCATTCCCGCCGCGATCGTCCAGTGCGTCGTGGACTGTGCCAAGAGCGCTTGATGCAGGTGGGGTGAGCCGGGGTTGTCCCGGAAGCGCGCCCAGGCGTTGATGATTGGCGGGCCGACGCGGTCGGGGTCGGCATCGTAGGCGGCGTCGACGATGCGTAGTTCCCGGCCTGTCATGCCGAAGCCAGCGAAGGGTGTGGCGGCATCGGGGTCTGGCACGTCGGGCATCGGTTCGACGTCGCGAATGACGTCGGGTGCACCTGAGTCCGCCAACATCAGGCCGACGCAGCGCAGGCTGTCGTGCTGGCTGATCCGCACCTCAGTCGTCGAAAATGTGCGGCCCCGACGCAGCACGTCCACGGCTACATCGACGGGTGCAGTGAACGATGCCGACTTGGTGAAGATCATCGATGCTGACGTGATGCGTTGATTGGCCAGAACTTTCGTTGCAGCGACGATGGCCTGAGCGGCGAACTGGCCTCCTTCGACGACGTCGCGCCCACTCGGGCCGTGCGCTGGACCGATGAACCGGGTATCTCCCGCCGGTTCGACGTCGATCAGCCGTAATAGCTCGGCCGCGTCACCCCACAGTGGAAACGAGGCCGGCACCCGTGAGCCGTCCGGCCAACGTTCGACGACAACCACCCGGACATTGCGGCTGTAGAACGACACGTATCCCGCGATGCCCGCAACCTCGTCGAGCGGTTCGCGGTAGGTCCAGGCGACATTCGCCTGAGCGGGCGCCGCTTCCACCAGGTTCCAGTACGTCGCAACACCTTTGAACGGACACACGGTGGTGTCCTCCGAATCGGCGAAATGCTGCCAATGCACTGAGGATTGCGGAAAGTAAAGGCGGTCGACATGATCGGTTTCACTCACGACCAGGCATGCATCGCTCTCGGCCAGCAAAAGGTCGCCGGACCACACTTGGCCAGTAAACGGGCACGGTGTGATGTCGATGCGATAGTCGGGAAATCTCGGCCACGCCGACTCAACCTGTGTCGTCATGTGTCCTCACTTCCGTCGCTCCGAATTCCGGTAGGTATTCGCGCTGTCAAACCCGTTGCGCCTATGGCGATTACGGCTGCTGCTCCTTAGGCGCTCTGGCTGGCGTTGAGTTCGGTGACGAGCTCGCGGCGAAGCACCTTGCCCGTCGCGTTGGTGGGCAGCTCGGCGCGGAAAACGACTCTGTCGGGTGTGCGGCTACCGCGTAGTTGGGAGCGCACGAAGCTGCGCAGATCCTCGGCATCCGGGGTGCTGCGATCGGTGGGGACGACGACGGCGACGATGATTTGGCCCCACTCGGGATCGTCGGCGCCCACGACGGCGCAATCACGCACCTGTGGGTGCTCGACAAGGACGTCTTCGATTTCGGCTGGGGCGATGTTCTCCCCGCCGCGGATGATGGTGTCGTCGGAGCGGCCGCCGATGAACAGGTAGCCGTCCGCGTCCAGGTGGGCGACGTCGCGTGTGGCGAACCAGCCCTGGTCGTCGAGGACCGATCCGATGCCGGTGTAGCGGCCGGATACCTGCTCTCCGCGCACGTAGAGTTCGCCTGTTTCGTTCGGGCCCAAGATCGTGCCGTCGCCGGCACGGATTTGAACGTCGATGGTGGGGACCGGTTGGCCGACCGAGCCGAGGCGTCGGGCGACGGCGGGATCGTCGGAGGCGGCCGCGGCGCGGTGATCTTCGGGACCGAGAACGGCAATCGTCGAGCTGGTCTCGGTGAGGCCGTAGGCGTTGACGAAGCCGACGTCGGGTAGCAGGTGGAGGGCTTTGCGGATGAGGGGAAGGGCGACCTTGGAGCCTCCGTAAGCCAGAGTCCGCAGCGTCGGCAGAGTGGTGTTGGTGGTCTCCAGTGCGGTGACGATGCGGTCCAGCATGGTGGGCACCACCGTTGCCGAGGTCACCGCTTCGGCATCGACCAGGCGGATCCAGGCGTCGGCGTCGAAGGTGGTGAGATACACCATCTTTCGGCCGGCGTAAGGGTTGGACAGTGCCGCGGATACCCCGGCTATGTGGTAGGGCGGCACGCATATCAGCGCGGCGTCTCCGGGGCGAGCGGAGTCGAACTCGACGGTGCCGGTGATGTAGCTGGTGAGGTTGTTATGGGTCAGTTCAACGGCTTTCGGGGCCGAGGTGGTGCCCGAGGTGAACAGCACCACCGCAGCCTCGTCGGGGTCAGCGAACTCGGCGACGGGCTCGGCTGTGCCGGCAGCCGCTACAAACTCCGCTGCGGACATGGTGGCGAATCCCGCGTCGCCCACCGCCTCGCGGTAGGTGTCGTCGACGATGACGAGTGGTCTGGGTAGTCGCTGGATTAGGGTGCGCAGGCTATCGGCGGATAGTCGGTAGTTCAACGGCGTCACTGGCACCGCAGCGCGGGCGGAGGCAAACAGCAGCAGTGGCAGCATCGCTCCGCCGACCCCGACGTAGGCCACGTGCGCGGCTTCCGACGACGCGATGACGCCCGCCCCGCCGTCGGCGAGCGTGCTTAGTTCGTCCAGCGGCAGCCGTTGTTCGTCTGAGACAAGTGCGGCATCGCCAGTGGACCCCAGAGCCGAACCCTGTGCCATTTCCAACAGCAGCGAGATGCTCATAACTTCATGGGCCCAGATGGCGACTTCACCGAGAGGTAGTCCAGCCCGACGTTCGGGTTGTCGATCGCGCCGCCGAAGACACCCGCGAGCACGTCGGCGACTCCCTCGGGGGTCATGCGGCTCTGCTGGACCAGCCCGCGCGACATCCAGTCGCCGACAACGGTTCCCAGCAGGTCCGGGTCGAAGGCGGAGGTGAAGTCGGTCGGGACCGTGCCGGCGACTTCGACGCAGGTGAATCGGTATCCGGGGTGTTCCAGACGCCACGCTACGAGTAGGCGCTCCATCGCGGCTTTGCTCGTGGAGTATGCGCCGAGGGCGTGATGGGGGGATCGGATCGAATCCGATGAGAGTGCGGCGAGGATCGCGGACGGTGTCATTACCGGCAGGTGCGACCGCACGACTTGATGCAGACCGATGACGTTGGTGTTCATCACCGCCGTCCAGTCTTCGGGTTCGGTGTCGACCATCATCTTCAGTGGGGCGTAGCCGGCGCTGTATACCAACAGATCGATCTGGCCGAGAACGTCTTTGGCCGTTTGGGCCGCAGTGACGCAGTCGGCGAAGGAGCAGACGTCGACGCCCACTGCTGTGGCATCGCCGGAGGCCGCGACGACCTCGGCGAGCTTGTCGCTGCGACGGGCCGACAGAACGAGCTGGGCTCCTTCTTTGCCGGCCCGGATGGCGAACGCTCGCCCGATGCCAGCCGATGCGCCGACTACGACGATGCGCTTGCCTGCCAAGGATCGTTCGCTCATCGCGCGCCCTCGGCGATCGATTTGATCTCGAGGTACTCCTCGAAGCCCGCTACGCCCATCTCCCGTCCGATGCCACTGTGCTTGTAGCCTCCGAACGGCACGTCGACGCCGTAGAAGACGCCACCGTTGACATTGACGGTGCCGGTGCGCATCCGATTGGCGACCGCGCGTGCCCGCTCGTTGGATGCGCTGACCACCGCACCCGACAGGCCGTACCGGGAATTGTTGGCGATCTCGACGGCGTGATCGTCACCGTCGTGCGGTATCACGGCGAGCACGGGGCCAAAGATTTCATCCTGTGCCACAGTGGAATTCGGGTCGACGTCGGCCAGCACGGTGGGTTCGACGAAGTAACCGGTCGGCAGATGCGCGGGAACGCCACCGCCGACCGCGATGGTGGCCCCTTCGTCGACGCCCGTCTGTATGTAGCCGAGCACGCGCTGGCGCTGCTCCTCGCGGATCAACGGCCCCATGAGGACCGAGGAGTCAGTGGGATCGCCGAACGGCCAGTTCTTCAACATCTCGGCGAGCGCCTGAACCCCTTCGCGATACTTGTTGCGCGGCAGCAGAAGTCGCGTGGTGTTGGCACACCCCTGGCCGGCGTGGGTGGTAGCAGCGAACGCGGCAGATGTGACGACCGATCCGATGTCGGCGTCGTCGAGTGCGACAAGTGCCGACTTGCCGCCGAGTTCCAGGAAGGCCTTTTTGATTGTCGGTGCTCCGGCGATCATGATTCGCGTCCCGGTAGCGGTGGACCCGGTGAAGGAGATCATGTCGACGCGCGGGTCCTCGCAAAGCTGTTGGCCGACCTCGTGGCCGGCGGAGGTGACGATGTTGATGACACCGGCGGGGATGTCGGTGTGCTCGTGGATCAATTGGCCGAGTAGCGTTGCACCGTAAGGGGTGTCGGGCGCCGGCTTGAGAACGACGGTGTTGCCCGCCGCCAGGGCGGGCACCACTTTGGCCAGGTTGATCTGGACGGGGTAGTTCCACGGAGTGATGGCGCCGACGACACCTACCGGTTCGCGGCGCACGGTGCGGAGGGTTTTCATCCCGAAGGGTTCGGCCAGACCGAGGCTCGTCTCCCATTGGTAGGTCTCGGCAAGGTCGGCTATCCAGGGCAGTCCCGCGATCGGGGCGTCCAACTGGGGCCCGAGTGTCAACGCTACGGGGCATCCGACCTCAGCGACCGTGGTCGCACGCAGGTCGTCGGCATGCTTGGTCAGTGCTTCATGGAGTTGACGTATGCAGCGCACGCGCAGGTCGTGCGATTGCGCCCACTCGGTGTGGTCGAAGGCACGCCGGGCCGCAGTGATGGCGGCAGCCATGTCCGCGCTGGTGCCGTTGGCCGCGATCCCGAAGGCCTGCTCGGTGGCCGGGTTGACGTTGTCGTAGGTCGAGTTGTCCGACGCGCCGACGAGGCTGCCGTCGATCAGCATCCGCTCTTCGCGCCAGATCTCCGCCATGAGTCTCCTGTCGTCGTTTGATCGACGGCATGCAGTCACGCCGCCTCACCAAAGAGAACAGTAGTACAGGAGTTGTTCAGTTGAACAGATAGCGGTACAAACTGCGCGGGTCAGCGCAGGCCGTTGACCGCGAACTTCTCCACGTATTTGCGCACCGTCTGCGGTTTGCTCATGTCGAAGGTCTGGGCTTCGTTCACGGTCGAGAAGGAGTAGATCATGCGCGCCAGCCATTCACTGGCGGCCGTAACGTCCACATTAGAGCCGACCTCGCCGCGCTTCTGGGCCTCACGGACATACGGGACAAGGAATTCCGTCGACCTGCGTACCGCGGTGTCCCCGTCAGAGATCATGTGCCGCATGAGCTCGGCATCGTCGGCCATCAATCGATTCCGGGTGCGATGGTCGAGCAGGATCCTCGCGTGCGTCTCGGCCATGGCGCCCAGCTTCTCGGCCAGGGTGGACTTGTCGGCCATCGCTTCGGCAACGAGTTGATAGAACTTCTGTGCGCCGAATTCGATCGCTGCTTCGATGAGGACGTTGCGGTCTTCGAAATACCGATAGACGGTGCCGCGGGACAAATTGGCCATGCGTGCTACATCCTGAACGCTGGTGCGCTGAATGCCCAGCTGTGTAAAGCACTGATTAGCGGCTTCGAGGATCTGGTCGCGCCGATCGGACTCGTCCTGGTCTTCGACTGCCGCCGCGGCTCGTGGGGTAGCCATCACGCTCCTTGCTGTTGGGAGGGTGCCTCGCCAAGTTCCTTATGCTACGCGACACCAGAGGCATCGGTGTGTCACCGGGACCGTTGGTGTGGGCGTAGTCGCCGCGGCGATTACCGGGCGCGACTGCTCAGATAGACATGCGTTGTTCTATTGTCCTTCTGGGAGTGTGGCGCTGAGTCACCACCGGAGAGGCGGCGGCAGTGGAACTCGGAATCAGGGACCGCAATTTCGTGCTGGTGGGCGGCACGACTGGAATGGGTTTCAGCGCCGCGCAGGAACTCGCCGCTGACGGCGCCAACGTTGCGCTGCTCGCCCGCGACGAACAGCGCGCGTTGGAGCGCGCGAGCCTGCTGAGCGCTACCTACGGCGTGCGTGCAGTCGGCATCGGTGTGGACGCGGCCGCGCCGGGTGACGGGGTCGATAAGGCGATCGATCGTGCTGCCGCAGAATTGGGGCCCCTGCGCGGGCTGGCGGTGACGGCCGGTCCGATGAAGCAACAGGGGCCGTTCGTCGAGCACGGCGACGACTCGTGGGACTGGTACTACCAGATGATCCTGATGGCGACGGTCCGGTCGTGCCGCGCGATCATCCCTCACTTGCAGCGCAATGGCGGAGGGACGATCGTCAATACGGCGGCCTACTCGGTGCGGGCGCCCAAGATCCTCATCCCGCCCTACAACGCGCTGAAGGCTGCGGTCCTGACGCTGTCGAAGATCCTGGCCAAGACTCATGGACCCGATGGGATTCGGGTCAATGTGATGTGTCCGGGCCTCTTCGACACCGAGACCAACGACCACATCCGGGATCAGCGCGCCAAGCAATACGGAGTGCCGCTCGAAGATGCGATCTACACACACCTGTCGAGCAACCCGGACTGGAACATGCGAGTTGCATTGGGGCGTGGCGGGTTTCCGCAGGAAGCTGGAGAACTAGTGGCATTTTTGCTCAGTGATCGTGCGGCGTATATGACCGGTGCCGTCATCAACATCGACGGCGGCACCGACTTCTGAGCTACCGGGCCGCGTTTCTCGGGTCGTCCTTGGCGCGCCCGGTGGGGCTGACGCGCGGCGGGGCATCGGCTCGGCGCAGGGCGCGAAGCCACGTCTCGGCCGCCGGGGGTGCAGGCACCGGTTCGTCGAGTCGGCCCGGGTCCGCGTTCCAGAATTCGCGCCACGACGGGAAGGCATCGTGGAACGCTCCCTCGTGCTGAGGTGCTTTGGGCCAGCGCATCTTTCGAGGACCTAACGGCGGAGCGGTCAGGTCGGTCTGATACCAAAACAGCGGCGTGCGACGCGCAAAGTACCAGCGCCCGCTGCGGCGCTCGTAGGAGTCGAGATAGGCCAATAGCTCGATCACCCATACCGAGTCGGTTTCGAGGTCGTTGCGTGAGTAGACCAGGCCGCTCGCGTGGTCGGCGTCGTGCACGTCGATGACGTGGCCCAAAACACCGTGCGCACTGCCGAGCAGGTCGTGCCGCATCTCGGTGTCGTACCACGCGCGAAGCGCCGCGCGACCGCGGCGCTTGCCCGGTACTCCGACGTCGTCCACGAACAGGTTCACCACCGCGTTGAGATCACGCTGATCGAGAGCGACGGCGTACTTCGCGGCCAGTTGCCGGATCTCGTCGAGCGCCTCCAGGCGAGCCACGCGGGCTAGGAGGTCAGCGAACTCGCCCGCGTCGATCGTCATGCGAGTGCTCCGTCGGCTACCAGCTGGGCGAGGCGAATCTTGTCGATCTTGTTGGTCGAGGTGTACGGCAGATCGTCAGGACTTGGCAGCAGAACCCATTTCTTCGGGACCTTGTAGGCGGCGAGGTCGGCCTTGCAGGCGGCGGCCAGATTGTCCGACGAGAGGACGCAGCCGTCGTTGGGTACGACGACGGCTGATACCAGGGCGCCCTTGTCAGGGTCGGGCACGCCGATGACATAGGCGAGTCGGACGCCCTCGACACGAGTGATCGCCGCCTCCACTTCCACCGGCGCGACGTTGGCGCCCGACGTTTTGATCATGTCGTCGGTGCGGCCGGCGAAGTACAGGTGACCATCACTGTCGCGGTATCCGGCGTCTTTGGTGTGGAACCAACCGTCGATGTCGAAGAGCTGGGCGAGCTGCTTACCCACCATTCCCCGCATCATCGCGTACCCGCGTACGCAAATCTCACCCGTCACGCCGTTGGGGACCTCGTCCCCGTTGTCGTCGACGATCTTGTGCTCATAGCCGGGCGCGTCAACTCCGAGTGAGCCGCGTTTGGATTCGGGTACGGACTCGTGTGGCGGCCACCAGGTGTGGGAACTGCACGTCTCGGTCATTCCCAACTGCGTTACGCGCAACGACACGTCCGGGGCGCGGCGCTCCGGAGCCAGCAGCCCGGGGTGGTAGCCGTCGCGCAGCGAGGACAAATCGGTGCTGGCAAAGGCGGGGTGGTTCGTCAGGGCAGGCCCGACGTGAGGGAATCCCGTTGCATAGGTGGCACGTTCGACCTCCAGCAACCGCAGCACGTCGCCGGCGTCGAAGCGGTGTTCGGTGAGTATGGTGGCGCCCATCTGCATCGGCCCAAGCATTCCGAACACCAGACCGCCCACCCAGAAAAACGCCATCGGCACGTACACCCGATCGGCCGCGGTCCAGTCGTGTTGCTGGGCGATGAAGCGCGAGTGCACGAGGGCGGGCTCATGTGTGTGGATGACGCCCTTGGGGTTTGACGTACTGCCCGAGGTGTAGATCACGACCAGGTCGTCGCTGGGCCGCACGGCGCCCTCACAAGCGCGCAGAAACGATTCGGGCACCGGTTCTGGCCACGCGGTCGGCCAGCGTCGGTCGGAGTTGCCCAGCGGAAGCACGTTGCGCAAATAGGGAAGGTCCGGGAGTTGCAGCGGCCCAACGGCATCGAGGTCGGCATGGGTGGCGTCGAGGACTCGTTGACGGATGTCTTTACCGAGCAGGTTATCGACGGCAAGGACGGTGTGGATGTCGGCATCGCGAAGCAGCCAGGCGAGTTCGGACGCTTGAAAGAACGTGTTGATCGGCACGGCTACCGCGCCGATACGGGTGACCGCGAGAAGCGCCACAGCGAAGTCCACCCCATTGGGCGCCAGGATGCCGATCCGGACACCCTTTGTCACGCCCGCAGCTAGCAGCCTGCGCGCCACTGCCGCCGAATGGGCGTCGGCCTCGGCGTAGGTGATCCGCTCATCGGCCCCGTTGCCGACTGACGAGACGATGAAGTCGTTGGCGCCGTGCTGAGCGGTAAGTGCGGCGATCACTGCAGGCATGACGGCGTCGTACGGCAATGCCGTGTACGCGAACGTCCGGGGTACCGTCCTCATCGACCGCTCCTTGATCAGGGCATCCACTGTCCGCCGGACACCGAAATAAGTTGACCGGTAAGGTGCTTCGCGCCGTCCGAGCACAAGAACGCGACCGTGCGTGCGACATCGGCGGGCTCGCCTAATTCGCCGGTGAGCGTGCTGCCGCGCATCTGGTCCAGTTGGTCTTCACTCTTGCGTGACAGCAGCCACGGGGTGGCGGTGGTGCCGACGACGACGGTGTTCACCCGGACGCCGAGCGGGCCGAGTTGAACCGCCATGAGCCTGCTGAGCCCTTCGATACCGGCCTTGGCGGCGGCGTAGGCGGGCGGCCCGGTGCGAACCCCGTGGGCCGACACAGAACTCACGTTGACGATCGCTCCCGACTTCTGGTCGACCATGTGGCGCGCCACGATCTGAGACATAATGAACGCGCCCTTGAGGTTCACGTCGAGGATTCGGTCCCAGTCGTCGTCCGTCTGGTCGAGAAATGTTGCAGGTAAGGTCATTCCAGCGTTGTTCACCAGGGCGGCGATCGGCCCGTGGGTTGATGCGAGATCTGTCATCGCCTGTTCCACCGCGACACGGTTGGTGATGGATAGCTCGAGTGGAAGAAGAAACCCCGCACGGGCCGACTCTGTCTCGCGGCATTTGGCGATCGCCTTGGCGTTGACGTCCACCGCCGCGACGCGGTAGCCGGCGTCGACGAGCTCGTCACAGATGGACTCGCCGATCCCCCGCGCTCCACCTGTCACGACGGCGACAGGGCGCCGATCCTGCGACACCTGAAAATCCTTTTCTGCTATCACAATCCGATACGTGAGGTCATAGACGGTCGAGTGGTTTGGAGCCGCGCTCCATCAGTGCGCGCATGTACTCCTGGAACTCCCGAGACCCGGACACGACGGTGAGCAGATCGGTCGAAGTCTGCTGATGGGTCCGGAACCCCATGGCTTCCCAGGCGCGGATGAGGCCCATCTTGGTGGCTTGCAGCGTGGCCAGCGGGGCCCGAGCAATGCTCGCCGCGAGCTCCTCCACCTCCGCCTCGAGTCGGTCGGCGGGCACGACTCGGTTCACCAGACCGAAGTCGAGTGCCTCGGCGGCTGAAATCTTCTGAGCCGTATACAGGTACTCGGCAGCGCGCTTGTAGTTCATGAAAACCCATGGCTCGAACATGGTTTCGCAGCCCGGTAAGCCGAAGCCCGGAACCAAGGGCATCTGAAACCACGCGTCGTCGGAGCAGACAGTGATCTCGGGCAGCAGCGCCCACGTCGTGCCACCTCCGATCGCGTAACCATGCACCTGGGCGATGACGGGCTTCGGGAACTCGAAAAGCTTGAGCACGGGCCACAGGAACAGCTGCGCTGCCGAGCGCCAGACCAGTCCGGATGCTTCGCGCTCGGCTTGGAACTCGGGATAGCTGCCGTCCGGAACGTGACCCGAGCAGAACCCCTTGCCGTTCGCCTTGATGATGACCACCTTGATGGAGTAGTCGTATTGCGCGTCGTCGAGAGCGGCGTTCACGCTGTGAACCATCTCCGCGGTTTGCGCGTTGGCGCGGGACGGGTTGTTCAGGATGATCCGGGCGATGGAGCCGTCTTTCTCGTAGACGACGTGTTCGAGTTCCCGGGTTTCCACAGCGCAGATCTCCTCACCGATCTAAACAAATCAACAAAAAGCGTAACAGTGCATACTTGGCGGCCACCCGTGCCGATCGGCACGTTACGGAGGCTGGTCACAGTGCTGAGCCATCTACCGCAACGTCATCTCCAGGCTGGTGTAGCCGCGCACCGTGGCCGTCAGTACTCGGTCGCGGGCGCCGATCGTGTAGTTGGGGAACTTCCTCGCGACGTACTCGAACACCAATTGCGCCTCCCGTCGGGCGAGCCATTGGCCCAGGCAAATGTGAATGCCCCAGCCGAAGTAGACGTCGGTACCCCGCGGCCGGTCCAGCACGAAGCGATCAGGGTCGGCGTAGCGGCGTTCATCGCGATTGGCGCTGCCGAGCAGCAGCAGAACCCAGTCGCCGGCGTCCATGGTGACGCCGTGCTTCTCGACGGATCGGGTCAGGGTTCGCGCCACCCAGTGACTCGGGGTGTCATACCGCAGGGCCTCGTTGACGGCGGCGGGGATCAGCGAAGGGTCGCCGACGATTCGTCGCCACTGGTCGGGATGATCGTGCAGCGCCACGAGGCCGTTGGAAATGAGCTTCTGGGTGGTCTCAGAACCGGCGGCCGACAACAGGTTCGCGAACATCAGCACTTCGTGAGGTGACAGGGCGCGCTCGCCGCCGGCTTCAGGATCTGCGAACGTGGAGTGCAGCACGATGCTGATCAGGTCGTCGCCCGGGTCGGATCGGCGGGCCTCGATGAGCCCGCCGATGTATTCGCTGATCTTCCGGTTGGCGTCGATGGCGCTTTGCGGCATCGCGACCTCACCCTCGTGGCGGGTGAGGAATGCCTCCCACCACACCCTGAGCTGGCCGCGATCGGCAGTGGGTACGCCGAGCAGGTCGCCGATGATGTCGGTGGGGACCGCGAACGCGAACGCCTCCATTGCGTCCACCGTGGAACCCGGCTTGAGCCGATCCAAGTGGTAGTTGACCGTACGTTGCAGCGCGGTCTCCATGGCCGTCACCGCCTTTGGCGTGAAGAATCCCTTGAGCACTCCGCGAATGCGATCATGGCGCGGGGGATCCATGGAGATGACGGAATACTTGCGGCCATCGTTGTCCGGATTCTCCGGTGCCGGACCCAATTTGGACGAGTATGTCTCCCAGTCGCGTAAGGCGCGGGACACGTCGTCGAATCGGGACAGCACCCACCACCGGCTGTCGGGGTCGCGATAGACCGGAGCTTCGTCACGCAGCCGTCGGTACACCGGGTAGGGGTCGTCGAAGATCGCCTTCGAGAACGGCGAATACATCAGCTCGCTGGTCGCTGGCACGCGATGACTCTAACATCGTGCTGCACAGTAGAACGAATGATGATCTTTTGTTCAGCGGCTGGTGGGCTGATGTGTCGGTCAGATCCCGATGCGCTCGGCGAGCAGCGCCCGGTGCTCGTCGGGTGCCCCGAACAGCAACTCCGAGGATTTCGCCCTTTTGAAGTAGAGGTGAGCGGGATGCTCCCAGGTGAACCCGATGCCGCCGTGAATCTGGATGTTTTGCAACGCCGCGTCCACGTATACCTCGGAGCAGTACGCCTTCACCATCGGCGCCAGTAGTGCCAAGCCGTCGCTGAGGTCGGCGGCCGACCACACCGCGTGATACGCGGCCGACCGCGCCGACTCGACGCCGAGCATGATGTCGGCGCATCGGTGCCGGATCGCCTGGAAGGATCCGATCGGCCGACCAAACTGGTGGCGCACTTTCGCATAGCCAACCGACATCTCGAGGCACGCCGCGGCGCCGCCGACCTGCTCGACGGCGACACCGACGGAAGCCACGTCGAGCGCCGTGAGCAGCGGCGCGGCGGCAGCACCGGGTCTTCCGATCAATTCGGCTCGCGCATCGGCGAATTCGACCCGGGCCATTCTGCGGGTGGCATCAACGGTTGATTGCGGCGTACAGGTGACACCGTCGGCATCGGCGTCGAGCACGAACAGGGAGGGCCCCTCTTCCGTGCCCGCCACGAGCAGGATCGCGTCGGCGATGTGGCCGTCGGGCACGAACGAACGGACCCCGGTAAGCGTCCATGATCCATCACGCCCGGTGGCGTGGACCGTGGTTCCCTCGACATCGCGCCGCCCCCAGTCGTCGGTGGCTGCCACCGTGGCGATGAGTTGCCCCGAGGCGATGCCGGGTAGGTACCGCTTCTTAATCTCCTCGTCGTCGGTGAGCAGCAGCAGGTTGGCGGCGAGCACCACGCTCGATAGGAAAGGTGCCGGGAGAAGCGCCCGCCCGAACTCCTCGAGAACGACGCCGATCTCGACGAACGAGTAGCCGGATCCACCGAATTCCTCGGGGATCGCCAGGCTCTGCAGGCCGAGCTGGTCGGCCAACTGCATCCACACCGATCGGTCGAATCCGTCGAGGGTGTCCATTACGCGCCGGACCTCGGCCTCCGGTGCCTGGCGCTCCAGGAAAGACCGCACCGTGCGGCGCAGCTCCTGTTGCTCGTCGGTGAAGACGGCGACGGTCACTCAACCACCCACTGCGGGTCGCGCTTTTCGGCGAAAGCGCGCATCCCTTCGTGATAATCGGGGTGGCTCAGCTGATGCTGCAGAACGTAGCGGTAGGCGACCTCGTGCGCAGAGTGCAACCCGACGTCCAGGCTCGTCCACATGCCCTTGATCGAGGCCTGCGTTGTGGCGGGGCTGAGCTTGGTGATCGCCAGCGCTATTTCTCGGGCCCTCGACTGCAGCCTGTCCGCCGGCACGACCTCGTTGATCAGCCCGATCTCGTAGCCGCGTTGCGCGCTGATGCGACCGTCCTTGGTCATCAGGGCCAGCTGCATCACCATCGAGATCGGCATGCGACGCAGCAAGACCGCGGGCTCCATGGTGAACACATTGCCGACTTTGAGGTGGGTGTCGATGAGCTCGGCGTGCTCGGCGGCGATGATCAGATCGGCGTCGGCGACTTGGTGGAGTCCACCGCCGACGACCATGCCGTTGAGTGCACAGATGACGGGCTTCCAGACTCCGTGGTGCAGACGTGACCCGGGCACCTTGTTGCGAATGCCCGACTCCGCGGTGGCGCGGATGTCCTGTCCTGCACTGAACGCCCTATCGCCGGCCCCCGTGATGATCGCGACGCGGATGTCGGGGTCGTCGCGCACCCGACCCCACGCCCATCCGAGTTCGGTCCTCGTCAGATCGTCGGTGGCGTTGAGCCGTTCCGGCCGATTGATCGTGATGGTCGCGATGTGGTCGCTGACGTCGAACAGGATTCTCTGCAGCTCCACTATTCTCCTTCGACTCGACGAGACACTTTAGCAAACTATGTTCTACTGTTTAATACATTCAGCCGGTCTGTGAACGAATTGACGCTGAGTGTTCCACCGTGCATTATCGTCGCCGGTGGGTGGCAACGACGTTGTGGGAGACCTACTTGTGAGCGGCGATCTCGAACTCAGTGAGCGCATCGCCGCTGTGCTAGCGCTCGATCCGGATGCGGCTGCGATCGAGTTCGGCGGTCAGTGGGTGAGCTGGGGATCGCTCGGGACGGTCGCCGAAGGGGTTCGCGCCAAGCTCGTTGAGACCGGACTCGGGCCAGGGACTCCGGTCGGTTTGGTGCTTCGCAACGACCCCGCCATGATCGCCGCCATGCTCGGCGTGCTTCGGGCGAAATGCTGCATCGTGACGATCAATCCCTCGCACGGCGACACCGGGCTCGCTGTCGACATCGCCAGCCTCAAGCTTCCCGCGATCGTGGCAACAGAAAAGGACTGGGCGCGAGTAGGAGTGCTCGAAGCAGCGGACGGCGCACTCGGACTGAGCGTCAGCGTCTCACCGGACGACGTAACCACGCTGGTCGGCCTCGAGCGCTGTGGTCCAGGGCCCTTCCGCACGGTGCAACCCGGCACGGCGGTCGAGATGCTGACGAGCGGGACCACGGGGCCTCCGAAGCGAGTTCCGCTGGCGCAGAACGCATTCGAGCGCAGCATTAGCGCGGCCGGGAAGCATTACGGGTCCAAGGGTGACGATGGGCCCCGGCTGAGGCCCGGCGTGATGATCGTCAGTTCGCCCCTGGTCCACATGTCGGGTCTGTTCCGCACGCTGCTGTACCTGTGTCAGGGTCGGAAAGTTGCTCTGCTGGAACGCTTTCGGGTTGAGCCGTTTGTCGAACTGGTATTGCGGCATCAACCCAGGGCGGTCAGTTTGGTGCCCGCCGCGCTCGCGATGGTGCTGGACGCCGACGTCGCCCCCGAGGTCTTCGACTGCGTGCAGGTCGTCACGTCCGGCTCGGCCCACCTGCCGGTCGATCTGCAGGTCGCGTTCGAAGACAGGTACAACGTGGCCGTACTGCCCTCTTACGGTGCCACCGAATTCGCCGGCGGTGTTGCGGGATGGACGCTGGCGCTGCACCGCGACTGGGCTGAAGCCAAGCGCGGCAGCGTCGGTCGGGCTCAACCTGGGCGCGAGATCAGGATCGTCAGTCCCGACGACCGCCACGTCCTCGACGTCGGCGAACAGGGCCGAGTCGAAGTGCGCACGGCCGGCGCAGAGTGGGTGCAAACCACTGACCTCGGTCGTGTCGACGGCGACGGATTCGTGTTCATCGACGGGCGGCTCGACGACGTCATCATCAGGGGCGGATTCAAGATCACGCCATCGGACATCGTTGAGGTGTTGCGTGCGCACCCGGCGGTCCACGATGCCGGCGTGACAGGCCTGCCCGACGCGCGGCTGGGGTCGGTTCCGGTGGCCGCTGTCGAACTCAAGGCGGGGCGCTCTGCGACATCCGACGAGCTGCTCGACTTCGTCCGGCAACGCGTGAGCAAGTATCAAGTGCCCGCCCGCCTCGCGGTTGTCGACGTGTTGCCGCGGACACCGTCGATGAAGGTGAGCCAGCCGGGCGTGCGCGCCGTCTTCGAAGCAGAGGAGGAAGACCGATGACCACGCTGCGAGGCGCGGCGGCGATCGTCGGGGTCGCCGACGAGGTGTCGCCTAGCGGCGTCATCGACGTGCCGATCCGGGCGCTGGAAACAACCGTGATCAAGCGCGCCCTCGATGAGGCCGGTTTGACGCTTGCTGACGTCGACGGGCTGTGCTCGAGCACCGGTGGCACGTTGATGCATTCGCTGGAACTCGCCGAACATCTCGGCATCTCACCTCGGTGGACCGATTCGACGCAGACCGGCGGCGCGAGTTACGGACTCTACGTCGAGCATGCGGCGGCGGCGATCGCGGCGGGATTGTGCGAGACGGTGGTCATCTCCTACGCCTCGACGCCACGCGCCGCGCGCAAGCGCGGTGAGAAGGGTATGGGAATCTTCGCGTCCCCCGAGCGTCTCGAGTGGGAGACTCCGTTCGGCTTGTTCCTTCCCATCGGCGCGTATGCGCTTGCAGCCAGCAGACATATGGCCGCGTTCGGGACCACGGCCGAGCAGCTTGCTCAGATCGCCGTCGATACCCGAAAGTGGGCCCAGCGCAATCCGAGGGCGCACCTGCGTGAGCCACTGACCGTCGAGGAGGTGCTGAACTCAGGCTTCATCGCCGAGCCCCTTCACAAACTGGAGTGTTGTCTCGTGACGGACGGCGCGGCCGCCATCGTTGTGACGAGTGCCGAACGGGCAAAGCACCTCCGGAGCACACCGGGTTATGTGCTCGGTGCGGCGTCCGCGGCGACACACACGTCGATCTCGCAGATGCCCGACCTCACCGAGACCCCGGGCGCGATCTCTGGGCCCGCCGCATTCGATGCCGCGGGTTTGACGCCGTCAGACATCGACGTCGTCGAGTTGTACGACTCGTTCACGATCACCGTGCTACTCGCGCTGGAGGATCTCGGGTTCTGCAAGAAGGGTGAGGGCGGACCCTTCGCCGGGGACGGCGTCCTGGCGCCCGGCGGAGCGCGGCAAGGACAGACCACCGGAGGCGGACTGTCCTTCACCCACCCGGGTGCCTTCGGCGCCTTTCTTCTCGTCGAGGCCGTGCGTCAGTTGCGCGGTGAGTGCGGGGATCGCCAAATCGGCGGGGCCACAACAGCGCTCGCCCATGGATGCGGGGGAGTGCTGTCTGCAACCTCCACCGTCATTCTGGGAACAGAGGAAGCGCTGTGAAGGAGATGCCGTGACCGAGATCCGATCTGTACCCGCGCCGAGCCTGGCGTCGGCGCCCTTCTGGGAAGCGACGGAGCGCAAGAAGCTGACCATGCAGCGCTGCGCCACATGCGGACGCCTGGTCTGGTACCCCAGGTACGCCTGCCCGCACTGCGGCAGTGGCGAGCTGCGCTGGGAAGACCTCAGCGGCCGAGGCGTCGTATACGCGGTCAGCGTGCATCACCGTTCCCCGGCTCCCGAATTAGCCGATCGCACACCGTATTCGGTTGTTCTGGTCGACCTTGAGGAGGGCGCGCGGATCATGTCCAACGTCTTCGGCACTGCGCCGAAGATCGGCGACAGTGTCCGCGTCGTGTGGGAACCGCTGGCCGACGGCCGGCACTTACCAGCCTTCACACTCTTCGACGGGGCGGACTCGGCGCCGTGACCTCGGGGCTCACCGTACGCAACGACGGGGCGGTCCGATGGCTCGTCCTCGACCGGCCAGAGATCGGCAATGCGGTCAACCGCGCGATGCAGCGTGAGCTCGTCGAACAACTCGGCTCTATCAGCGCGGACCACGCGGTGCGCGCAGTTGTGCTCACCGCCAGCGGATCTCGGCACTTCTGTACGGGCCCCGACCTCAGTGACCCCGAACTCGCGCCCAGTGGCGACCGCGTCGCCGGCGACGCGAGCCGCATTCTGCGCAACGGTTCGCAGGCGGTGGTGGCGGCACTGCTGGACTGCGAGAAACCCGTCATCTGCGCGTTGAATGGGGTTGCCGCGGGTGTGGGGTCCAGCATGGCGTTGGCGTGCGACCTCATCATCGCCGCACGCAGTGCGCGCTTGATCACGCTCTTCGTCAGGCGCGGGCTGATCCCCGACGGCGGCGCCTCGTACCTGCTTGCGCGCAAATTCCCGTTGAACGTCGCCAAGGAATTGGTGTTCTTCGGCGACGATCTCTCGGTGTCCGACGCGCATCGCCTTGGCGTCGTCAACAAGGTCGTGGACGACGAGGAACTCGAGTCGGAAACCACCGCATGGGCGCAACGACTCGCTGAGGGACCGACAAGGGCGCATGCAGCCGCCAAGGCGATGCTCAACCGAGCACTCGACGGGGACCGCGCCGCGGCATTCGCCACCGAAGCACTGCTTGTCGAGCAGATCGCGGCCACCGACGACGTCGCCGAGGGAGTCGCCGCATTCGTGGAGCGCCGTCCGCCGCAATTCCGCGGGCGCTGACTCATGGTGATCGAGATGCGTTGTATAGCAAAGGGGTTGGGCTTCCCCGAGAGCCCGATTGTGTCACCGGATGGGTCGGTCCTGGTGTCGGAGATCGCCGTGGGACGCATCAGCCGAGTTCAGCCAGATGGGCGCGTCGAGACCTTCTGCGAAACCGGCGGAGGCCCCAATGGTATTGCGTGGCTTCCCGACGGCAGGCTGCTCGTGTGTCAGAACGGCGGCCAGAGTTTCGGTCTGCGGCCCTGGCCGCTCGACATACCGGGAGCAATACCGCTACTACTGCCTTGCGGGCCGCCCGAGCATCCGGTGACACCGCAGCTCCAACTCATCTCTGCCGACGGCGCGACGATCTCAACGTTGGCAACGTCTTTCGTCTCCATCACTGGAGAAGAGTTGCCACTGGCCCGGCCGAGCGACGTCTGCGTGGACGACGCCGGCGGCTTCTACCTGACCGAGGGGATCGCGATGCGCGGTCGGATGCGAGGCATGACCGGCCTGCTCTACGGAACGCCCGACGGCCAGCTGCGTGAACTTGTCTACCCCCTCGAGCTACCCAATGGTGTGGCGCTCTCACCCGACGGAGGCACGGTCTATGTCGCGGAAACGCGCACCCGAAGAGTCTGGGAGTTCGAGGTGCTCGGGCCGGGCAGGCTAGGGCGTGGGCGCACGTTCGCCACGGTGCCCACCGGAGGGCCGATGAACTTCGGTGGGGCAGACGGGCTTTGCGTCGACGCCGCCGGTCGTGTGATCGTTGCAACCATCGGCGCCGGCGGGGTCACGGTGTTCGCTCCCGACGGCGCGTTACTCGGCGCGATCACCGCGGACGACCCCATGACAACCAACGCGGGCCTGAGTCCAGACGGTCGGTCGCTCTTCATCACATTGGCCTCGTCGGGGCGGCTGGTCAGTGTGGACGATTGGCTCGACGCCGTGCACACAGGCAGCACGAGATGAGCCACGAACGGTCCCATCCGGTCAACGCCGCAGGTCGACTACGGGGGCGCGTCGCGCTCGTTACCGGCGCGGCTCAGGGGGTCGGGCGAGGAATCGCGCTGGCGATCGCAGCAGAGGGCGCCGATATCGCGGTCCTCGACCTCAACGCCGATGCCGCGGCCGCAACCGCCGGCGAGTGTCAGGCCCGTGGGGTGCGGGCTATCGCAGTGTCGGCGGATGTTGGGGACCGCCCACAATTCGGCGCAGCCGTCGTCGACGTGCTCACTCAGCTTGGCTCGGTTGACATCCTCGTCAACAACGCCCACGCCTTCGAACTCGGCATCCCGCTCGAGGAGACTACCGAGCAACAGATGGACCGCTCGTGGCGCAGTGCAGTGCTCGGAACGCTGTACGGGATGCAAGTCTGCCTCGAACCGATGCGAGCGCGCGGTGGCGGCAAGATCCTCAACATCGGCTCCGGCTCCGCGCTGGACGGCGAGATCGGCGCGGCAAGCTACGTGAGCGCCAAGGAAGCCGTCCGATCCTTGACCCGCGTCGCGGCGCGCGAGTGGGGGCCGCACGGGATCTACGTCAACACCCTGTGTCCGTTCTCTCGCTCGCCCCGGTGGGAAGCCTTCGCCGAACAGCATCCCGGACGCGTCGAGAAGCAGGCGGCAGCACTACCGCTGCGGCGCGCACCCGGTGACCCCGAACTCGACATCGGCCGTGCCGCAGTGTTTCTGGTCAGCGACGACTCGAGCTACGTCACCGGACAGACGCTCTTCGTCGAGGGCGGGCGGATGCGCACGTGAGCGAGGTCGAGCCAGCAAACAGTCCATTGCTCACCCCGGGCATGCGCTCCCGGCTTGGCATCTGGACTCCGTGGGGGACGCCCAGTCCACCCATCTCACAATCCGACATCAGGCGCTGGGCGATCGCCGTCTACTGGGACACCACCCCGCCGCGCATGTTTTGGGACGAGGACTACGCCCGGGCGACGCGGTGGGGCGGCATCGTGGCCCCCGTCGAATTCAACCCCTTCGCGTGGCCACCGCCGACCGAGACCGAGCCGGCGAGATCGAGTCGCCACGCGGGGCGCAGGGTTAATGGCGGTTGCCGTATGCGGTTCGGTGCGCCGATGCGGCCAGGTGACTGCATCGAGGCGCGCTCGCGCATTGAGAGTTGGCAATCGAAGTCCGGGCGATCCGGCGAACTGCTCTTGGTGGACTTTCGGCACCAGTGGCGTAACCAGCGCGGCGAAGGCGTCCGCGACGCCGTGCACACCTTGATCTACTCATGAACGGCCTGCTCGACGGTCACGTCGTGATCGTCTCGGGGGTCGGGCCGGGGCTCGGCCGTGATCTCGTGCTCGCCTGTGCCCGCCACGGGGCACGTGTCGTGCTGGTCGCCCGGACCCGCCGCACTCTCGAGGAGGTGGCGCACGAGATTGGCGAGCCGTCGCGAACCCACTGCGTGACAATCGATCCCGCCGACCCAGCTGAGCCCGCGCGCGTCGCAGCCGAAACCGTGGAGCGGTTCGGCGCGATCGACGGCCTGGTGAACAACGCGGCGGTGATACCGCCCTTTGTCCCGCTCGTCGACGCCCCGGAGGTCGATGTCGAGCACAGCCTGGAAACGAACTTCTACACCGCCTTACGACTGAGTCGCGCCGTGGTGCCCGCCATGAGGTCACGTGGCCGCGGCTCGATCGTGATGGTGAATTCAGCGGTGATCAGGCATCCGAAACGCGAGTTCGGCGCCTACAGCGTGGCCAAACACGCGATGCTCGGGCTTGCGCGGTCGCTGGCCCTCGAACTGGGCCGGGATGGTATCCGCGTGAACACGTTGGCGCCCGGCAAGATCGACGGTGCGCGACTCGCTGCGTATTTCGACATGCGGGCGCGTGAGCGGGGAGTCGCGCCCGCCGACGTGCGTGCCGAATATGCGTCCGCGCTGGCGCTGGGGCGGATACCGACGGGGGCAGAGTACGCAGACGTCGCCGTGTTCCTGCTCTCGGAGCTGTCGCGTGCGGTCAGCGGTCACGTGCTCGACGCCAACGGCGGGGAATACTTCGACTAAACCAGGGGCGGTCCTCAGCGAGGCATGCCCAATCCGGTCGTCGAGATGAGATCGCGTTGGATCTCACTGGTTCCCCCACCGATCCGGTGTAGCAAGGACAGCAGCAGGCCCTCCGAAAAGTGGCCGTGAAGTACTGCCTGCGGATCGTCGGGCAACAGCTGTCCGCGAGGCCCGAGCAGCCGGGCTCCGAGATCGCGCAGTTCGACCGTGAGTTCGGAATGGTAGAGCTTGGACAATGATGCCAGCGAAGAGTCAAGCGTGCCCGCGGCCTGGTTGACCGCCACCCGGTACGACAGCGCCCGCCCTGCCTCGACCTTTCCGATGATGCGCGCCAACGCATTTCGATTGACAGGTGATGACAGTGGATCGGCGGTGCCACCACGTTGCTCGTGACACCAATCGACAAGCTCGTCGAGGTAGCGCTGCGCCTGCGCGGCTCGCGTGATGTTGGAACGCTCGAAGTCGAGCAGCGCCTTAGCGACGCGCCAGCCCTCACCCTCGTCGCCCACCATGTTGGCTGCCGGAACCCGGACCTCGTCGAAGAATTCCTCGGCGAAGGTGGGATATCCCGCCATCGACCGGATCGGCCGCACAGTCATGCCGGGGCTGGACAGGTCGACGAGAAAAAACGAAATCCCCTCCTGCCGTTTGGCTCCCAGCGGGCGCGTACGCGCCAGCACGAAAATCCAATCCGCCATCATCCCGTTGCTGGTCCACGTTTTTTGCCCGTCGAGCACGTATTCGTCGCCGTCGCGGCGCGCGGTCATCTTCAGCGACGCGAGGTCTGAGCCGGCTTCGGGTTCCGAATACCCTTGTGCCCACATGCGTTCCGAGCGTGCGATAAGTGGGAGATGCTCGGCCTTCTGCTCCGGGGTTCCGTATTGGAAGAGTACGGGAGCCAGCATGTTGACCCCGTTCTGGTTCACCAGCGGCGCCCCGGCGTAGGCGAGCTCCTCCCGGATCACCACCTGTTCGACGACACCCAGGCCGCCGCCGCCGTGAATGACCGGCCAATGCGGGATGAACCAGCCCTTGGCGTGCAGCGCTCGGCAGAACTCGACCGCACGTTCATGCATGTCGCGGGGCAGGTAGTCGGCATTGGCTGCGGTGTGACGGAACTCGTCAGGCAGATTCTCGGCGAGCCAAGACCGCACCTGTATGCGCAGATCGGCAGTTGGACCGTCCAATCCCAAGGACACCAGTTGTGGCAAGGGCACTCGATCACCGACCTCCGCTGTCAGCCACGGGGCAGCCCGAGCACGCGCTGCGCCACGATATTTCGTTGTACCTGGGCGGTACCGCCATAGATCGTGGCCGCGCGCGACCAGACGTAAATATCCCATTCGAGTCCTTCACGAACGAGTGGACCGGCGCCTCGAAGGTCCATCAGTGCGTGCCCTACGACCTGGTCGGCGCGCGCCATCAGCAACTTATCGACGGATCCCTCGGCGCCCGGCAATGTCCCGGCGAGCCGATCCGACAGCGAACGCTGCACCTTCACCTGAAGCGCCCGAAGCTCGGTGTATGCCTCGCCGAGCCGGGTCCGCGTGTGCGCGGTGTTCGGCACCCGGCCAGCCCGGACGTCATCCTCGAGCGTGGCGAGGTGTGATGCCAGCCGACTAATCCAGTTGATGTCGCTTGGCCCGCGCTCGTAGGCCAGGAGCTGGTTGGCGATGCTCCAGCCTTGGCCGCGTTCGCCGAGCAGGTTTTCGGCCGGCACCTCGACGTCGTCGAACGTCACCTCGGCGAATTCGCGGTTGCGGGCCGCGTTGACGATGTTCCTGACCTCGATGCCCGGGCGGTTCATGGGCACCAAAAGCACCGAAATGCCCTTGTGCTTGGGTTGTTCTGGATCGGTGCGGCACAGCAGGAAACACCAGTCGGCGACCGCGGCGAAACTGGTCCAGATCTTGCGCCCGGTGACCCGGAAATAGGGTTCGCCGCCGCCGTCGAGGTACTCCGCCTTCGTACGCAGACCGGCAAGGTCCGAGCCGGCATCCGGCTCGCTGAAGCCCTGGCACCAACGCACTGCTCCCGAAAGCAACCCGGGCAGCAGGTCGGCGCGTTGCGCATCGGTTCCGAAGAGACGAAGGGCGTTGGCCATGTGACCGACGCCCTCGATCGGCGGCGCACTGGCACGTCCCAGCTCGTCGTTGAGGATGGCCTCGTAGACCGGGGAAAGGCCATGGCCGCCATACTCTTTCGGGAACGAAAGCCCGATATAGCCCGCCGCATGCAGCGTCTGGTGCCAGGCGTTGGCGGCGTCGGCTCGCGCGGCCGGGTCCTCGGGTACCGGGTGTTGGGAAGCGGTTGCGGCCAACCAGTCGCGTAGCTCGGCGCGGAACCGCGCTTCCTGCGGGGTGTCGTTGAAGTCCATAGCCGCTAAGTCACCTCCGGATCCTCGAGTCGAAGGCGTGCGATCTCCTCGTACTGTGTGATCTCGTCGCCGAGCAGCCGGCGATCAAGCAGTGTCCGCCGCAACCTGACGTGCGAGACGTGGCCCCAGGTGATCGCGATCCCGCCGAAGGCCTGAACCGAGGCCTCAACCACGTCACGTCCGGCCGCGGCCGCGTACGCCTTGGCCGACCGGGCGGCGAGCAACGCTTGGCTGGGGGGCAGCTGGTCGACGGCCCAGGCTGCATGCCACACGCAGGATCTGCTGCCTTCCACTCGGACCAGCGCGTCGGCAAGCAGATGCTGCACGGCTTGGAAACTTCCGACAGCGACGCCGAACTGGACGCGTCCGCCGACATAAGCGACCGCGTCGTCGAGCGCGCCCTGCATGATGCCGAGCAGATCCGCGGCGATCGCGGTCAGCGCGAGGGCGTGTGCGCGGTCCCAACGCTCGCGGTCTATCGACTCGCCGACCTGGACGCCGTCACCGACGCTGAGCTCCACCAGTGAGGTGGTCAGGTCAAGCGCCTGCAGGGGTTGACCGGTGAGCGGTAGGGAAACCAATCGATGAATGTCGCCGTCGCGCTCGACCGCGAGTGCCTCCGTTGCGCCGGACGCGTCGAAGCAGACCGCGCCGGACTCAATCCCCGCGAAGTCCTGGAGGTCGGCGGCGAAGACCGGTGCCAGGCGCAGCGACCCCTCGGCGACTGCATCCACCAGATCCAGCGCGTTCGCCGCAGCCAGCAATTCGGGCACGATAGCTGCTTGACCGACCACCGGTACGGCCGCGAGTGTGCGCGCGAATTGTTCGATGCAAAGCGCGGTTTCGACGCCACTTCCGTCTGGCCCCAGCGCATCAGGTACGCGTAGCGATGGAAGCCCGAGTTCGACGACGCGTGTCCATTGCTCGTCGATGACGTCTGCGCTCAACGCCAGATCGAGTTCTGCTTCGTTGGGATTGACGGTGGCGACCTTGTCAGCGATTTGCGCGGCGGTCTCCGACAGCAGGCGCTGCTCCGGGGTCAAGGTGACGTTCATCGTGCTGTCGCGGGCTCCGTCGGTTGCAGGTGGGCGTGAACGCGTGGTCCTGAACTATAGAACGGCTAATGTCTCATTGTTACATGACGCAATGCGTGTTCGTTAGCCGATCTGGCGTGCTCGTGTACGGGCGGCGGTGCGTTCGATTCGAGCGATCGCCGGGCGCACGAGATCGACGGCGTTCTGCATGATCTCGGTGAGCTCGTCAGCGCCCCCTCCGGCGACCCAGGTGTCGATCGCCGCGCGATTGGCTCCATTGATCACCGTCGCGGCCAGTCGGGGTCGCAGGTCGGTGTTGGCGTCGGCGCCGAGCCAGCGCGCCACTTCGCCGGTGAGCTGATCGATCCATTCGTCGTTGAGTCTCAGCATTGTTGCTCGCAGCGCCGGGTGGCCCGCATACATCTGTGCCCGGACGAGGAACATGTCAGGTTGTTGGCTGATGGCTTCGGCCACGGCATTCGATGCCTCGGCGAGCGCACCCCACAGCGAGCGGGACTCCGATGCGCGAAACCGCCGCGTCGCCTCGTCGAGTCGTCCGGTGTAACCATCGAAGAGGATGTCGTCCTTCGACGCGAAGTGGTGGAATAATGTCCGCGGTGCCACGCCTGCCTCCGCGGCGATCTGCTCGACGGTGGTTCCCTCGTAACCTCGTGCGCTGAACAGGGCGACGGCTGCCGCGATCAGTGCGTCGCGGTTGCGTTCGCCGCGTGCGCGTCGTTGGTCCATCGATCGGTCACCGTCCTTCGATGGTCGCCGCGCCGGCGGCCAGCGCGACGGTTCCGTTCTGTGTGGTCCGAAAACCGACTTCGGAGTCGCGCTGCCACATCTCGGTGACCAGCGGCGCATCCAGCATGACCGGCTTGGCGAATCTGCAACTGATCGAGCGCAGCGAGAGCGGGTCCCCGTTGCCGAGTGAGTTGATCAGGGCCCGCGCCGCGAATCCAAACGTGCACAGACCATGTAGAAACACGTCGTCGAAGCCCGCTTTGCGGGCAGCCTCTGGATCGATGTGAAGAGGGTTGCGATCCCCGGACAGGCGGTAGATGGCGGATTGTTCGGGTCGTACCGTGTCCTGGAAGGCCGCAGAGGGCGGGCCCTGTGGATCCTCGGCGGCAGCCGGGCCACGTTCGCCGCCGAACCCGCCCGCCCCAAGGACCATCGTCTGTCCTACCGCGGCGAACAGGGGTCCGTCTTCGTCGCACCCGGTGGCGGTCACTTCGATCGCCGCGTGTTTGCCTTTGTCCCACACCGCGGTCACCACGGCCGACACCGCCGCTTTGCCGCGAGGTTCGATAGGTCGGTGCACGTCCAGCGCTTGACCGCCGTGAACGATGGGTGATGAGCCGAGCTGGAGGGCGTTGCGCAGATCTTTGACGGCCCACCAGTTGGCCAGCAACGCGAACGTCGGCAGCACGCCTGGGCCGCCGCGCGTCTCGTCGAGCAGATGCGCCTCGGTCGGTGGGCGTGCCCCGACCCCCAGCGCGTACAGGATCGTGTCGGTCTCCGACCAGCTGAACGTAGTGGGCTCCAGGGCGAATCCGATGGCCTCGGTCAGTGTCACGTATTCCTCCTGGAGTCGGGATTCGAGTGAACGGATTGACGCAATCTGTTCAATCGTGCAATATAGTTGCACGAACTGCAACTACTTTTCGGGAGGCTCACAGTGAAGTTCGGCGTCTTCATCCTCGGCGACAAACCGAATCACCTCAGCGAACAGGAAGTACTCGCCAACGTCCTCGAAGAGGCACAGTGGGCCGAGGAGCTGGGCTACGACGAGATCTGGCTAGCCGAGCACCACTTCTCGCCCTACGGAATGCTCGCCGACCTGCCGCTGGTCGCCACCGCGATCGCGGCGCGCACCGAACGCATTCGCATCGGAACCGCCTGCATGGTGGCGCCTTTTCACAACCCGATCCAGTTGGCCGAACGTATCGCCATGGTCGACGTACTTTCCGGCGGACGGTTCGATGCGGGATTTGGTCGCGGATATCAAGCGCACGAATTCAAGGGCTTCGGCGTCCCGATGGACGAGGCCACCGGTCGCTACCAAGAGTGCGTCGAGATCGTGAACCTACTGCTGACTCAAGAGAACGTCAGCTATGCGGGCAAGTACTTCCAGATCGAGGACGTCACCGTGTATCCGCGACCCGTCCAGCGCCCGATCCCAGTGTGGGGCACGGTCATGAAGACTCCATCGAGCTTCGAATGGCTGGCCGACAAGGGATTTGGCGCCATAATCGGCAATCCCTATCAGGTCGATCCGGACCTGCAGGGGGCGCTCGACATCTACCTCGAAACGCAATCGAAGAAGGGACTCGACGCCGCGACGGGGAATGTGTGGGCGCTGCTCAACGCGTTCTGTCACCAGGACGACGATTTCGCGCGGAGCTACCCCCGCGACAGCGTCGAACTGTCCATCCAGACTCACCGTAAGTATTCGAGCCCGTTCGAGCGCGGCGGCGAAATTCCCGCCGATTACAAGGCGTACTCGGACTGGTTCGACAAGCACGACAAGCAGTCGTATGAGCAGGTGCTGAATTCGCATCTGACGCTGATGGGCGACCCGGATCGGATCGTGGGCAAGATGAAAACAGTCATCGACATGGGTTGGCGGAACATCATGCTGCGCATGTCGCGCGGCGGGGCGATGGACCGCGGCAAGGTGCGTGAGTCCATGAAGCTTTTTGCCGAAGAAGTCATCCCTGCGGCAGCTGAGCTCGCGGCGGCGCCGGCCTAGGCCGGCGCTGTGACGAGCGCCGACGACCTTCGCGATACCCGGGAGCGACTGGTACTGCGCCACGTTCAGGCGGAGAACGACCGCGACATCGCCGCCGTCATGGCGACCTTCGCCCATCCTCGCTACGAGATCGTGCCGACGGGAAAGGTGTTCGACGGCGAGGCGGCGGTGCGGGCGATGATCCTTGCGCAGTGGGAGACCCTGCCGCCCGTGCAGTACTCCGCGGCCGCGATCTACCACGGTGACGACGGAGTTGTTGTCGAGACGCGGACGACCGCCCCGGATACGTCGATCGACATGCTCAGCGTGAACGTGTTCGGGTTCGAAGGCGCAGGTCTGATACTCGAGCGCTGCTACTTCGACCGCATGCAGGTCGGGGCGCAACTGGGTTACCAGACCGAATAATCGTGCAACGCCATAAAGCTAAGCGCCGCAGTCGGTTTCGGCAAACAGCGCGGGCCAGAGCCCAGACTCGATAAACGATAGAACAGATTTCGTCATGTTGTATACTCGCACCCGCAGTTGCCGAAGACTGATGAGGAGTTGCCATGGCTGTCACTCAGGGAGCCACCGTCTCGCGTGACGTCGAGCTTGCGCAGAAGCTGTACCGCGCGATGGCCCTGGTGTCGAAGGCCGACGCGCGGGTGCGCAAGGCGCTGTCCTCCGGCGAAGCCGCGATGAGCTACTGGCCTGTGCAAGGACAGGAGGCGATGTCCGCCGGCGCCATGCTGGCCCTCTCCGGCGCAGATCAACTCGTCACCACCTATCGGGGCCTGGGTGATGTCGTGGCGAAGGGCATCGACCTCCCCGGCTATTTCGGCGAGATTCTCGGCCGCTCGACCGGACTTTCCAAAGGGAAGGCCGGCGCCATGGGCATCTACGACCCCGAGCACGGCGTTGCCTGGACCACGGGCATCGTCGGGGCGGGCCCGCTGATCGCGAACGGCATCGCGCTGGCCGCCAGTCACAAACGGACGGGACAAGTGGTGCTGGTCAGCTTCGGCGATGGCGCTACCAGCATCGGCTACGTACACGAGGCAATGAACATGGCCGCCCTGTGGAAGCTGCCGGTTATTTTCTTCTGCCAGAACAACGCCTGGGCCGAGAGCACGTCCTTTGAGCGCTACACCCGTACCGCGCGGCTCTCGGATCGTGCGGCAGGCTACGGAATGCCCGGCGTGACCGTCGACGGGACCGATCCACTCGCGGTGTTCGACACGGTCAGCGAGGCGGTGCAACGGGCCCGCTCCGGCGAGGGGCCGACGTTCGTCGAGGCGGTGGCGTATCGCCTGCAGGGGCACTACTTCGGCGACGCGATGGCGTATGCCGATCAGGACGAGCTCAAGGCGAAGCGGGCCGACCCGCCGTTCGAGAGGTATCGCAACCGGCTGATCGCCGATGGCGTGGCCGCCGAGTCAGATCTCGATTCGATCGACGCGGAGCTGGCGGCGGCTGTAGACGAGGCCTTCGCCTCCGCGCGTGACGCGGCCTCGCCCGACATCGACGAGCTGAGCCGAGATGTATTCGCGCGCAATGGATCCGCGCACGCACCCGCCGGCCAGGTGCACGTCGCGGTCCCGAGTGGGGAGACCGAAGAACTCGGGCTGGTTGGGGCGATTCACCGAACGCTGGACCGCGCGATGCAGGCCGACGAGTCGATCGTGCTGCTCGGCGAAGACATCGGCGATCCGTCCGGCGGTGGGATGTTCAAGGTCACGGCGGGGCTGTCGTCGAAGTACGGGGAGGACAGGGTGCTCGACACTCCCATCGCGGAGTCGTCGATCATCGGCGCTGCGGTCGGCGCCTCGCTCGCTGGCCTGCGTCCGGTCGCCGAGCTCATGTTCATGGACTTCCTCGGAGTCGCGATGGACCAGATCGCCAACCACGCCGCCAAGGTGCGGTACATGTCCGGTGGTCGTCAGAGCGCACCCATGGTCATCCGCACGATGGTGGGAATGGCTGCCGGACCACAACATTCGCAGGCTTTCGAAGCGTGGGCGATGCATACCCCGGGCCTGAAAGTGGTGTGGCCGAGCACCGCAGCCGACGCAGCAGGCCTACTCAACGCCTGCCTGCAGGACAGCGATCCGTGCCTGTTCGTCGAGTCCATGAAGTTGTACTACGGCGGCGGTAAGGGCCCGGTCCCGGTGGCGGACTACGTAATTCCGCTCGGGCAGGCCGACGTCAAGCGCGCGGGCTCTGATGTCACCGTGGTCACCTATGGAGTGATGGTGCACGCCGCGCTCGAGGCAGCCGAACAGCTTGCGACCGAAGGGGTCTCGGTCGAGGTGGTCGATCTGCGAACACTGGTGCCGCTGGATTTGGCGACCGTACTGGAATCAGTGCGAACGACCACGCGGTTGGTGGTAGCGCACGAGTCGGTCGGGTTTTGCGGACCGGGCGCCGAGATCGCGTCCGCCGTTGGAACGGAACTCTTCGGTGTGCTCAGCGCACCGATTCAACGCGTCGCCGGGACTTACACCCCGGTTCCCCGAGCGGCCACGTTGGAAGCCGCATGCCGCCCGGGCGCTACCGCCCTGATTGATGCGATCCGGAGGATCAAGTGACAGACGTCCGGCTACCCAAACCCGGTGACGCGATCACCGAAGCCGAGGTCACTGAGTTCTTCGTCGAGGACGGTGCAATCGTCAGCGAGGGCGAACCGCTGTATTCGATCGCCACCGACAAGGTCGAGATGGACATCGAGTCTCCCGCCTCGGGCACATTGTCTTGGAAAGTCGAAGAGGGCGGGACCTACGAGGTCGGCGCACTCATCGCCGTCATTTCATGACCGCGCTGCCCGCCCACGTCGACCTCGCGGCGGACGAACTGTCCGCGACGATCCACGGTGACACGCTGACGGTCACGATCAATCGGCCTGAGAAGCGAAACGCGTTGACGGCGGACGGCTATCACGGGATCAAACGTGCCGCGATGATCGTGGCCGACGAACCAACGCTGAACTTCCTGGTGATCACCGGCACCGGCGACGTGTTCTGTGCCGGCGGAGACATGAACGCGATCGGAAACCCCGATCGGCGGTGGGATGCATTCACCGAGGCGTACGACGCGACCCCGTTCGAGACGCTGGGCAAGATCCCGAAGATCGTGGTGTGCGCGGTCAATGGACTGGCACTCGGCGGCGGGCTTGTCATGACGCTCTACGCCGACCTGGTCATCGCCTCCGATCGCGCCCGGCTACGCGTACCGGATCTGACGCGCGGTGTCTACGAGGCATTCATCGCCGCGCGGATCCCGCAACGCATCGGCACTTTACGGGCGAATCACCTCATTTATGGCAACGACTGGATCGAGGCTGCTGAGGCCGAGCGACTCGGGCTGGTCGGCAAAGTGGTGCCGCACGACTCGCTCAGGGTGGAGACCGCCGCGTTGCTCGACCGGGTGCGCAATACCGGGCCGGCCGCCCGCGCCTCGATGAAGCGGGAGATGTTCCGCGCACTACCGCCGGTCGACGTCTCCGGCTACTGGGCGTCGATGGGCACGGCCGAACAGATCGAGGCCTTCACCGCTTTCCTGCACAAGCGGCCACCGGACTGGCCGACGACCTCCGACCGCGAGGCATTCGTCGCGACCCGCCGACCCGCCTGGGCAACAGACGACCAAGACATCCGAAAGGGCTGAATCCGATTGATCACCACCAAATTCACCGAGACCTTCGGGGTGGAAGCGCCCGTCGTGCAGGGCGGTATGCAGTGGGTGGGGCGGGCCGAACTGGCCGCAGCGGTATCCGAGGCAGGCGGACTCGGTCTGATCACCGCGTTGACGCAACCCACACCGGCTGATCTGGCCAACGAGATCGCCCGCGCCCGGGACCTGACCGACAAACCCTTCGGCGTCAACCTGACGATCCTGCCCACCATCAACCCGCCGCCCTACGAGGAGTATCGACAGGTCATCGTCGACGCCGGAATCAAGATCGTCGAGACCGCAGGATCCAATCCGGCTCCACATTTGCCAACTTTCCACGACAACGGCATCAAGGTCCTACACAAGTGCACATCAGTGCGTCACGCCGCGAAAGCCCAGGATCTCGGCGTCGATGCCATCAGCATCGACGGTTTCGAGTGCGCGGGACACCCCGGTGAGGACGACATTCCCGGCTTGGTGCTGATTCCCGCCGCCAAGGTGATTGAGATCCCGATGATCGCCTCCGGAGGCTTCGCCGACGGGCGCGGATTGGTCGCGGCGCTGGCGCTAGGGGCCGACGGCGTCAACATGGGATCGCGGTTTATGTGCACGGTCGAGTCGCCAATCCACCAGAGGGTGAAAGAGGCGATTGTCGCCGGTGACGAGTTGGGTACCGAACTGATCTTCCGCACCTTGCGCAACACCGGGCGGGTGGCGAGCAACACCATTTCGCGCGAGGTGGTCGAAATCCTTAACAGTGGTGGGCAATTCGAGGACATCGCGCATCTGGTCGCGGGCAAGCGTGGGGTCAAGGTCTATGAGACCGGTGACTTGGATGCCGGCGTCTGGTGGATCGGCACCGCCATGGGGTTGATCGACGATATTCCCGCGGCCGGCGAGGTCGTGACACGCATGGTGGCCGAGGCCGAGCGGATCATCGCGGATCGTCTGGCGGGTGCGATGCGATGATCGAGCTTCCGCAGGGCACCGCCGATGTAACCGGGTGCAACGAGATACTGGTGGCCAGCGACGGCGCGGTCCGAATCGTCACGCTGAACAACCCCGACAACGCGAACGCGGTCAACAACCGGATGCACGGCGCGTTCGCCCGGCTGTGGGCGACTCTCGGGGAGGATGCCGACGCTCGCGCGGTTCTGCTCACCGGTACCGGTGACTTCTTCTCTGCGGGAGGCGATCTCGTCGAGTGGTTACACACTCACGTCGAGAATCCGGTCACCCGCCGCGAGGGCATGCGCGATGCACGCCGCATCGTGCGGGACATGATCGACTTCCCGTTGCCGATCGTGGCGGCGGTCAACGGCCCGGCCGTCGGGTTCGGTTGCAGCATCGCCGTGCTGTGCGACCTCGTACTGATGTCGGATCGATCGTTTTTCGCTGACACGCATGTGGCGAGCGGCCTGGTCGCCGGAGACGGCGGATCGGTGTTGTGGCCACTGATGATGAGTCTGATGAAGGCCAAGGAGTATCTGATGCTCGGCGAGCGGATCACGGCTGACAAGGCCGTCGAGTTCGGCCTGGCGAACCGGGTGGTGCCGCACGCCGACATCAAGTCCGAAGGACTCGCGCTCGCGCATCGACTGGCCGCCCTGCCCGCGCGCGCCGTACAGGACACCAAGCGCACCCTGAATCTGCACGCCGAACGGGCGGTGACCGCCATCCTCGAATTCGGGATCTCTGCGGAGACGGAGTGCTTTACGACGCCGGAGCACCGCGCGGCGATCGACAAGTTCCTCCACCGCTAATGGGCACGTCGGAGGAGCCGCTGGTCGTGGTCGAAGACCGCGACGGTGTCGCGCTGATCCTGCTGAACCGCCCCGCCCAGCGGAACTCGCTGCGTTATGAATCCTGGACCGAGCTCTCGGCCGCGCTGTCGGGTCTCTCGGCCGCGCAGGGCATCGTGGTCGCAGGTACGGCGGGATTCTTCTGTGCGGGGGGTGATCTGAAATCCGGCCCGGCCCACGGCGACGGACCGATGGGGCCGGCGGGACGGGTCGAGCATGCGCAGCGGGTCATGGCGCAGTTGCGCGACAGCGCGGTCCCGACAATCGCCGCAGTCGAGGGGGCGGCGGTCGGTCTCGGGTGGAGTCTCGCGCTGGCGTGCGATCTAGTGATCGCCGCGCGCGATGCCTTTTTCTCCGCACCGTTCGTGGCACGCGCAGTGGTGCCCGACGGCGGGCTGGCATGGCGCTTGACCCAGCAACTGGGTCGACACCGAGCGTCGTCGCTGCTATTGCGTGGCAATCGGCTACCAGCCGCCGAGGCCCATCGGATGGGCCTTGTCACCGATCTCGCCGAGCCCGGTGCCGCGATCGACGACGCCGTCACGACCGTCCGCGAACTCTCGGAGGCAGACGCCGGCGCGGTCGAACTGACCAAGCGCCTCATCGCGTCTGTGGAAGCCGCCCAATTGGCGTCGTTCCACCCGTTGGAACTGGCGGTTGCTACCGTCGCGCAGCACCGCTCGGCCGCGTCCACAGGCAGGACGAATTTCGGTAGCTCGTAACTGTAGTGCAATTGAACAATATTTGTAATAGTGTTCTGCAAGGAAGGATGGTGTCGATGACCACGACGGACCTGCGCTGGGATCCTTTCGACCGCACCTTGCACGCCGAGCCCTATTCAGCGTGGAAGCGCATGCGTAACGAAGCGCCGGTGTACTACAACGCCGAGTACGACTTCTATGCCCTGAGCAGGTTCGACGACGTGATGGCGGCGTCACTGGACACCGATTCCTTCTCGTCCGAACACGGAATCACTCTCGACATGATCACCGAAGATCCCTGGGGATCCCCCAAGGCGATGATCATGATGGACCCGCCCGACCACACGTACATGCGGAAGATGGTCAACCGCACGTTCTTTCGTAGCCGGATCGCCAAACTCGAGGATCACATTCGTCAGCTGTGTCGGGGCTACCTAGATCAGCATGTGGGGACCCCAGGATTCGACTACGTCCGCGACTTCTCCGCCAAGCTCCCGGTCATGGTGATCAGCTCACTGCTGGGATTTCCTGAGAAAGACCACGACAACCTGCGCGAGTGGTCCGATGCCCAGGTCCATCGCGACGAGGGTAACCCCGAGCGCAACGCCGCGGGGGACGAGGCTTCGGCCAAGTTGTTCGATTACTACCGCCAGCAGATCGAGCTACGACGTCAACATCGTACGGCCGACATTGTCAGCGACCTGATGGATTCCGATCTCGTCCTGCCCAACGTCGACCCACGCCGCCTCGATGACGGCGAGCTGCTCGTCTTTATCGCGATGGTCAACGTCGCAGGCAACGAGACGGTCGCGCGACTCCTGGGATGGGCGGCCCTGACGCTGGCGCGAAACGCTGACCAACGCGCCAAGCTTGTAGCCGATCCGGGACTGATCGGTGGTGCGGTAGAAGAACTACTCCGCTACGACGCACCGTCGCCCATACAGGGACGATTCACGTTGCGCGACACCACCTATCACGACACGGTGATCCCCGCCGGATCGAAGGTGGCGTTGCTGACCGGCTCAGCGGGTCGCGACGAACGTCAATACGAGAACCCGGACACCTTCGACGTCACCCGAACGGGCATCCGGCACATCAGTTTCGGGCACGGCTCGCACTTTTGCCTGGGTGCCGCTCTGGCCCGACTCGAAGCCAGGGTAGCTCTCGAGGAGACACTCAAGCGATTCCCGACGTGGACCGTCGATGAAGCCGCCGTCGAATATGTCCACACCAACTCGGTCAGGGGTCCGGCGAGCGTACCCATCGCGTTGTGAGGACCGCTGGGAGAACGCTCTCGCCAAGCCGGTGGCGATGACCGAGGTGACACGGTGAAGTTCGTACTGACCCATCCGATGCACACCCATCCCTATCGCCCGGAGCTGGTAGCGGGCGACGGCGTGGCGCAGGTCGCGCGGGCGGCGGAACGAGCCGGCTTCTATGGATTCGGCTTCACTGACCATCCAGCGCCAACTCAGCGGTGGCTCGACTCGGGCGGTCACGATGCGCTCGAGCCGTTCGTCGCGATGGCCTACGCTGCAGCTGTCACCTCGACCTTGCGGTTCATTCCCAACCTGATCGTGCTCCCTTATCGCAACCCGCTATTGGTTGCCAAGGCCGGCGCGACGCTCGACGTGCTCTCCGCAGGGCGTTTCACGCTGGCCGTCGGGGTCGGCTACCTGAAGGGTGAATTCGCTGCGCTGGGAGTCGATTACGACGAGCGAGCCGCAATAGTCGACGAGGCACTACAGGTGATTCGACTCATCTGGTCAGGGGACGACGTGACCTTCACTGGTCGCCATTTGGAGCTGTTCGGTATCACCGCCCATCCGCGGCCGCAGGTGTGCCCGCCGATCTGGATCGGCGGCAATACCTCAGCCGCTCGACGCCGGGTGGTGGCACACGGCGACGGGTGGTGCCCGTTCGCTGCACCGGCCATGCTGGCGAAAGTTACTAAGACGGCCACCATGGACGCCGACGCGGGATTGGTCGCCGGCATCGAGGATCTTCGCCGCCGCTGTGATGCCGCTGGGCGGGACTTCTCGGGCGTCGAAATCACCTTCAATGGACTGCCTGGCACGCCTGGCACGCCGACCTTCAACGCGGACGCCTACCTCGCCGAGGTGGAAAGGCTTGCGGAGCTTGGGGTCACGGCAATCCAGTTGAGTGTGCCCGGTGACGGACTGGCCCATGCGGTAGAGGCGATCGAGGAGTTCGGGGAGACCGTGATGAGACACGACCGTGAGGAAGTCACCTCGTGAAGATCAGTAAGCCACTGACCGATCGAGGTGCGCTCTTCACGCCCCTCGTATCTGCGGTCGGGTTGAACCTCGCAGCCAACGCACGTGTGTGGCGCCGGGGTCATCGGGCCTGGAAGGGGGCGGTTAACACCGACTACGACCCGCTGGATCGGGCGACGGCCGCGCAGCCATTCGAAGCGTTTCGTGCACTGCACAGCGCAGGGCGGGTGCACTACAACCCCAAGCGTGCGACGTGGATCTTGTGCAGGCACGAGGATGTACGAGCCGCGCTGCGGGACACCGACGCGGTCACCAGCACGCAGGGCGTGACTCGGATGAGGATTTCCGCTCCTGTCCTTGTGTTGTCAGACGGTGCGGAGCACACCCGACTGCGCAAGCAAGTCCAGCCCGGCTTCAGCAAGGGCGCGATGGCGAGTTGGCAGGAGATGACGGACAAACTCGCTGCCGAGCTGGTGTCCGACGTCCTTGCCAACCCCGGGTGCGATGTCGTGGAGCGGCTGACCATACCCATGCCGATGCGGATGATCGCCCACATCCTCGGCATCCCGGATGCCGACGTCGGACAGTTCCGTGCCTGGTCTGAGGCGGGCATGCACATCGTGGATTTCGAGGCGACCCGACACGGGGTTGTTCGCTCCGCGAAAGCCGTCGCGTCACTGGCGGCTCTGCGGCGCTACTTCTTGCGACAGTTCGCAAGTGGTGGATTGAAGAGCTCCGACACTGTGCTGGGAAGACTGCTCGCGCATACCGATGACGGATCACTGACCGACGACCAGTTGTTCTATATCGCCATGCTGTTACTCATCGCAGGCAACGAGACGACGACGAATCTCCTCGGTGGGATGTTCGACACCTTGGCGCACAATCCGGTGCAGTTCGAGCTGATCCGGGCGAATCCCCAACTGATTCCGATGGCGGTCGAGGAGCAGCTGCGAATATCCACACCGATCCAAAACCTCTATCGCTACACGCGCGCCGACTACAAGGTTGGCGAGGTGACCATACCGGTGGGCTCACGGATCATGCTCAACTTCGCGGCGGCCAATCGCGATCCGTTGGTGTTCGACGAACCCGATGAGTATCGCGCAGACCGAAACCCACGCAATCACATCGCCTTCGGGTACGGCGCACACATGTGTGTCGGCGCGCCGTTGGCGCGCATGGAGGCCCAAGCCGTACTTCGCGAGCTGGTCAGCCAGGCATCAGCCATCGCGCCGGCCGGAGACGCCATCTGGTCGACCAACACATCGTTGCGCGGACCGACCCGCCTTCCGATCACACTGACGCGCGCGTAGCAGCCGATCGAGACCGCAGCGCATAGGTGGCGAGGGTTACGACGAGCGCACGCACGACGGATACAGTCACAACTAGACAATAGAACATCTACTGTACTGCTGTAGATCCGATCGCCAGATAAGGTGGAGCTCCTTTATGAGCCTGTTTGATGCATTCTCCTACCGAGGTAAGCGCGTACTCGTCGTCGGCGGCGCCACCGGGATGGGCAACGCCACTGCCCGGCTGGCGCTCGACGTCGGCGCCGACGTCGTCGTGATGGATTACGCCGATTGCGACCTGCCCGGCGTCACGGCGGTTCACGTGAATTTGGCCGACAAGTGCAGCATCGACGCGGCGCTCACCGAATGTGGTGGGCCAGTGAACGCCCTGTTCGCCTGCGCTGGGGTAGCGGACGGCCCCGGCATCGAACGCATCAACTTTATCGGGCACCGTTATCTGATCGAGCGGCTGCGGGCCGAGGACTTCCTGCCGCGGGGCTCCGCGATCGGCTTCATCTCGTCAGCCGCCGGACTGGCATGGCGGTCGAATATGGCGCAGCTCAACGAGTTTCTCGACATCATGGACTTCGACACGGCGGCCGCGTGGGCGATCGACAACGGTTGCGCGCACTACATGTTCACCAAGCAGGCCGTGTGCGCCTACGTCGCACGCGAGGCGATGGACATGATCGCCGACGGTATTCGCATCAACGCGATCTGTCCCGGGCCCACCGATACCCCGCTCGCTCAGGCGAACGCCGAACTGTGGCTCGATTTCGGCGCCGACTACCGTGCCAAGGTCGGTGTGGCCGCCGCGACTCCGATGGAGCAGGCTTATCCGCTGCTGTTTCTGTGCAGCGAGGCGGCCAGCGTTGTCAACGGCATTACGCTGGTGACCGATTCGGGCTACCTCAGCGCAGGGATCACGGAAGCGTTTCCGGCCGGCACCCCGATGGCGAAGATGCTGCTGGACGGGTAGGGCGATGACCGCTGACTTCACCGATCAGGTCGCTGTCATCACCGGCGCGAGCGGCGGTATCGGGCGCATCCTGGCTCGGCGTTACGCCCAATGCGGCGCGACGGTTGCCCTGGTTGCGCGCCGGCGCGACGAACTCGAGCGGACGGCCGATGTCATCGCCGAGGAGGGCGGCGTCGCCTCCATACATGTCGCCGACATCCGGGACGAGGCGCAATGTGGTGACCTCGTCGCCGCCGTGCTCGCCCGCTGGGGGCGACTCGACGTCCTCGTCAACAATGCGGCCGTGCCTGGCGTCGACCAGTCCGTCTCCGAGGCCACCGTGGCGAACTGGCAGGACGTCCTTGCCACGAACCTGGTCGCGCCGATGGTATTGGCACGAGAAGCATTGCGGGCGGCGATGATTCCCGCACGGCGTGGCAACGTCCAATTCGTCTCGTCAGCGGCGGCCCGCAACGTCCAGCCGCGTAAGGCTCACTACGCCGCGGCCAAGCTGGGCCTGACGGCGCTCGCTCAGACCCTTGCTCTCGAGGTGGGCGCTTTCGGGATTCGGGTGAACACCCTTGTGGTCGGAAGCGTTGCCGGCGAGCTGTTGGACCGCTACGTCGCGCGTCGTGCCCGAGAGGACGCTCTGGATCCCGGTGAGTTGCGGCAGCGGCTTGCATCACAAAACAAGTTGCGCCGGCTGGTGCAGCCGGACGAAATCGCCGAGGTCTCGATGTGGCTGGCCTCCGATGCGGCGTCGGCAATCACCGGTCAGGACGTCAATGTGACAGGAGGCTGACGGTGTCCCCGCCGGTCGATGACTCTGAGGTCACGGGGCTACTTGCTCGCGACCGCATTCGCGCGCTACCGATCCGCTACGCAGCTGCGGTCGAGGCGCGCGACATCAATGCGATGGTCCAGTTGTATTCACCGACAGCACATTTCGGCGCTTATGGACAGGGTCACGATGCGCTGCGCAGGTTGATGCTCGACAGTCTCAATGACAGCGTGTTCGCGGTCATCCTGGTGGCCAACCACCTGATCGAGCTGCATGACGAGACGAATGCGAGCGGCCAGGTGTGGGCGCACTGCTATGCCCAGACCCGCAGGGAGGGCTTTCTCGAGCAGCTCATCAGGTACGACGATCGCTACGAAAGGGTCGACGGGGAATGGCTTTTCGCGCACCGTCGGCACCGGCTCTGGTATGGCGCCGGACACTCCAAGTCGCCGTTGGCGCAGCCTGCGGCCGAGTGGCCGCGTCGACAGGTGGGGGTGGGTGACATTCCTTTGTCGGATCCCGATTTCGCCGAGTGGTGGCGAACTCTGCCCAGGGACGATGGGGCACCGTCGTTGTGAGACTCTGGCCTGGTCGTGACTTCACGGTCGAGCCTGCTGTGCGGGCCGCGCTGCTGCTCGGTTCGCTGATCCCGAGCATGGTGGGAGCATCGGTAATCGGTGTGATGGCTTCGCGTGCGTTACCCACCGGGGCCGCCCTGGCCGACCCCTCTGTGCTGCACGTCAACATCATCGCCGCAGTCGTTTACGCGACGATATCGATTCCCGCAGCGGCGATTTGGGGTTTGTGGTGGACGACAGTGCTCCCCGGGGCATCCGTTGCCGCCCGCCACCGCGTTCTCATGTCGACTCCCGGCCGGCTGACGACTATCAGCGCCGTAGTGTGGACGACCGGGGCACTCCTGCTCATCTGCGTCAACTCGGCACGACCGTGGCTGGCCACTACCCTGGGCATCTCGACGTTGCTGGCGGCGACGACCACCGCCACACTGACTTACTGGTGGAGCACGCGCGTCCTGCGATCCCACGTCGCGCCGGTGCTCACCGAGCACCCGCCGGATCGCCGCCGACGTCCGGGCCTGCGGTTACGGGCAGTGTCCGCCTGGATCGTAGGCACCGGTGTTCCGTTATTGATGATCCTGGTCGTGTGCGCGAGCGCGCTTGTCGTCAATTATCCCGGCAACCGGCTGGCGATCGTCGTGCTGAGCCTAGGGGGGGCAGCTGTCGCGAGCGGTCTGACGGTCACCGTTTTCACGGGTGCCATGACCGCCGATCCCATCGATGAGTTGCGCAAAGGGATGGCTCGGATCGCAGACGGCGACTACGACGTCACTGTGCCGGTGTTCGACGCCTCCGAGCTGGGGCTGCTGCAGGCCGGCTTCAACACGATGGCGGGGGGACTGAGGGAGCGTGAGCGCCTGCGTGACTTGTTCGGTAGGCACGTCGGTCGGCAGGTCGCGCGACTGGCGGAGACGTCCGCGTCGGCGCAGCTTGGCGGGACCAATTGTGAGGTCGCTGTCGTCTTTGTGGACCTGGTGGGCTCGACGCGGATGGCGTTGGAGCTCGGGCCAGATCGGCTCGTGGTCCGACTTAACGAATTCTTTGCCGCCGTCGTCGAAAGCGTTGAACGCCACCAGGGGTGGGTGAACAAGTTCGAAGGAGACGCCGCCCTGGCGATCTTCGGTGCGCCCGAGCCCATCTCGGACCATGCCGGAGCTGCACTGGCCTCGGCGCGTGAGTTGTCGGCGGCTCTGCGGTCAGCCGAGCCGGGCTTGGCCGCCGGCATTGGGGTGTCCGCCGGGGCCGTGGTGGCGGGCAATATCGGGGATCCGCGTCGCTACGAATACACCGTGATCGGTGATCCGGTAAACGAGGCAGCGCGGCTGGCCGAGTATGCGAAAGCCCATGGGGGAGTGGCAGCCTCGGGATCAGCGCTGTACAGTGCCGCGCCCGCGGAGGCCGATCGATGGCGGCTGGTCTCGTCGCGTGTCCTGCGTGGCCGCGATGCCGCGACCGACATCGCGGTGCCGGCCCCCTAGTTCTTCTGCTCCTTGTTGGCCATCTGCTTGGCCAGGTTCTCGATGAACGCGCCATATCCGACGCCGCCGTGGTCCGACATCACCGCGTCGTAGTCGTACTCCGGCGGCGCACCATTGTTCGGGCGCCAGCCGCTGTCGGCAGTGGAGGCCTTGAAACCCTCTTCGGGGAAGGCGTACCAGCGGCGCGCATTGAGTTCGACGATCTTGGCGGCGTCCTCATCGGGCACACTGGCGAGCATCTCCTCGGCGCGAGCCCGACTCTTGGGCCAGAAGGAGTCCGAGTGCGGGTAATCGCACTCCCAGGTGATGTTGTCGATGCCGATCTGGTGGCGCATCGCCACGCCGACCTCGTCCTCGATGAAGCAGCCGGCGATGTTGCGCCGGAACAACTCAGACGGGGCGATTGTGGGGTGAATGTTCTGGTAGTACTTGTGCTTGCGCCAGACGTAGTCCGCTCGCTCGACCAGGTAGGGCATCCAACCGATGCCGCCCTCGGAGAACGCGACCTTCAAATTCGGATGCTTGTGGAACACAGGCGAAAACACCAACTCGATCGCCGCGGCCATCGAGGTCGTGCCCATCAGTGTGACCATGACGGCGAACGGTGCTTCGGGTGCTGTCGAGGGCGGCATGCCGCCGGAGCCAAAGTGCATGACGGCGGTCATGTTGGTCTCTTCGAGGGCGGACCAGACGGGATCCCAGTGCGGGGTGTGGAAACTCGGCAGCCCAAGGTTCATCGGATTGTCGGGGAGTCCGACCGCGCGGCACCCTTTCGCGGCATTTCGCTCGATCTCGGCGACCATCAGTTGTACGTCCCAGAGCGGGCTGATCATCATCGGGATGAACCGGGCCGGATCGGCGGAACACCACTCATCAAGCGAGAAGTCGTTCCAGGCCTGCACGCTGAGCAGCGCGAGATCCTTGTCGTCGCCCTCGAGAAACACCGTCCCGCAGAATCGCGGAAACGAGGGGAAGCACAGCATTGCATGCACCCCGTCGATGTCCATGTCGGCCAGTCTCGCCTTGGGGTCGTAGCAACCGGGAATCATGTCGTCGTATCGCACCGGGTCGACGCCGAACTCCTCTGGCGACTTACCCGCGACGGCGTTCAGCCCGATGTTGGGGTAGCTGCGGCCCTCGTACACCCACTGGTGCATCGGCGGCTTACCCTCGCGGGGAAACTCGACGATGCGAGGGCCGTCTTCGAGGTATTTCTTCGGCAGTCGATCCCTCCACACGTGTGGCGGTTCGATGAGGTGATCGTCGACGGACAGGAGCTTCATGGACGGTTGCAGCGGCATCGCTGATACCTCTCGGTCTTCGCTGTTAGGCTGGCACTCGTGCAGAACAATTAAACAGATTGTGCTTAGTTGACTATAGCGTGGCTGGGAGGGAAGGGCGAGGATGGACGCCAACGATCGAATTCCGCATGACGACTGGGTGGATCAAGACCTTCTGACCCGTGACGAGGCGGCCAGCCGCCTCGTCACTGAGATCGCCGAGGTCGCCGCGATGATCGAAGCGGGTGAAGGTGACGAACTGGCCGAGCGGCGACTCGCCGGGATGCGGGAAGCGCTCGAGCACTACCGCCGTCGGTGACTCTCGCCGTCGCGACGAACCAGAAAGTCGAGGTAGCCCTCAGCGGTGTTGTAGGTCATCTGTTCTCCACTCCCTTGACAATCGTTGTCACATAGCGGCTCAGTGCGCCGAAGTCGTGGATGCCGACGGCCAGCAGCGCGTACAGTCCCGTCCCGAAGAACAGCGCAAGTTCGCGGGGGTCGGAGTTGGCTGAAATACGTTTGGCCCGTTGGGCGTTGGTGATTATTTCCATGATGTATTGCATTACCGGGTGTTCGTCGAACGCGATATCGGCCGGTCGAGAGGACGAGAACTGCATGCCGAGCATGTCTTGAAAGACGACCGTGCCCATGCGGCGTCCAGCGTCCAGGATGTGACGCACCAGCAGGGTCAGGAGTGGCTCGAGATCGTCGGCCGCGCTGGGTGCACCTCGCAGCGCGTCGACAACCGCGACTTCCTCCCTGTGCTGCAGTTCGACGAGTACGTGCTCCTTGGTAGGGAAGTGAAAGTAGAAGGTGCCGCGCACAACGCCCACGGCTTTCGTAATAGCGGTGACGTCCGCACGGGCGAGGCCTCGCGCGCTGATCTCATCGATGGCTGCCTCGAACAGGCGTGCCCTGGTTTCCAGGCGCCGGATCTCGCGGACGCTCGTCGTCTGCGCGCCCGCCTCCGGGGGTGCGGGGCTCGATGCCATCCAGTCAGGGTAGCGGCGTGATTGACGATCGCTAATGACGGCCGTCAGCCTGTTGCGCGCGGTGCCGGATCATCATCACGTCCAGGTCGGTGCCGACGCCGTCACGACGGGGCCCCTAGCCGTCCTCACGCAACGTCAGCGCGATCTTCGGGCACAGTTGGACAGCCGTTCGGACGTCATCCTCGCGGTCCTGCGGTATCTCTTCGACGTTGACCACAGCGAGGTCTTCGTCGTCGAGCTCGAACACGTCGGAGGCAATTCCCACACAAACGGCGTTCGACTCGCACAGATCGCGATCCACCTCTACCCGCATCCGATACCCCTCTCCCAAGCCGAATTTCGGCGGTCTGCGATGATGCTGAATGATAGAACGAAATATGTTCAATTGTTACACGCAAGGGAGATGCTCATGAGCCGCCTCGACGATCGGAATGCACTGGTGACCGGCGGAGCGCAGGGGCTCGGCAGGGCGATCTGCCGTCGTCTCTCCGCAGAGGGGGCCAGGGTGACGATCGTCGACCTGAACGATGACAAGGCCGCCGAGTGCATCGAGCTCATCGAGCGCGACGGCGGCGTCGCAAAGTATGTGAAGGCGAATGTCGCCAAGCGTGACGACATCGCCGCCGCCGTCGACGTGGCGGCGCTCGCCGGTGAATTGCACGTACTGGTCAACGCTGCGCAGTATTTCGCGATGCCGAAGGCCCTCGAACTGGTGTCGGACAAGGACTGGGAGCTGTCCGAGGCGACCGGCCCGAAGGCGACGTTCCGGTTCATGCAGCTAGCGCACCCGTTCCTCAAGGCCGCCGGCAAGGCATCGGTGATCAACTTCGTGTCGGGCTCGGCGATCGGTGGAATCGCTTACACCGGACCGTATTCGGCTGCCAAGGGTGCGATCGGCGCGCTGACCAAGGTGGCGGCCAACGAGTGGGCGGCGCACGGGATTCGGGTCAACGCCGTCTGTCCGTTCGCGCTGACCGATGTGCAGCGCGACATGATCGGCACCGAATGGGACAACTACTCCCGAACTGCCGACGCGTCGCCGATGAAGCGCGGGGCCGATCCCGACACCGAAATCGCACCAGCAGTGGCGTTTTTGGCCAGCGACGATGCGGCGTTCGTCACCGGCACCGTGCTGCACATCGATGGCGGGATGACGGAGCTGTCCACCGTCGACTACTCCAGCTCGCCGGGCGTGTTCAAGTAGTCGGCGCTACGCTGCCGGCGTTCTCGGGAAGCGCAGCATCCTGCGGGCGTTCTCCTCGACGATCAACGCGCATTCGTCGTCGGGAACGTTGGCCAACACCTCGGCCGCGCGTTTACGCGAGTTGGGCCAGCTGGAGTCCGAGTGCGGGAAGTCGGTCTCCAGGGTGATGCGGTCGATTCCGATCATGTGGCGATTCGCCAGGCCGTGCTCGTCGTCAATAAAGCAGCCGTAGAAGTGTTTCCGGAACAGCTCCGAAGGCCTGGTATCAAAGTCGATCGGCTGGTAATAGCGGTGGCGCTCCCACACGTAGTCCGTGCGTTCCAGGATGTACGGCAGCCAGCCGATACCGCCTTCGGCGAGGGAGAATTGCAAATCGGGGAATTTCTGGAGCTTCCCGGACAGCAGCAGATCGACGGTCGACCACATCAGGTTCGTCGCGAACAGGGTGATCGCGACGGCGTAGGGCGAGTCCGGCATCGGGCGCACGCCGTTGACGGCGTCGAGGGTCGAGTACTTCTCCATCGAACTGAACGAGAAACCGGGCACGTAGCCGCCCGAGCCGAAGTGCATCGACACCGGCATCTGCGCCTCGGAGCAGATCTGCCACAACGGATCCCAATGGTCGGAGTGGAACGACGGCAGCCCGAGTGGAACGGGACTGTCGGGAAACGACACCGTCCGCGCACCCATGGCAGCCGTTCGCTCGGCCTCGGCGACGCACGCATCGATGTCCCACGTGGGCAATAGCGCCAGCGGTATGTAGCGTTCGGGTGCGGTTGGGCACCACTCCTCGATGTAAAAGTCGTTCCAGGCCTTCACGCACAGCAGGGCCAGTTCCTTATCTTGGGCGCGTTGGAAGGTGCCGCCGGCGAAACCGGGGAACGACGGAAAGCACAACGCGGCCTGAGTGCCGTCGAGATCCATATCCGCGATGCGTGCGACCGGGTCGTAGCAGCCGGGAATCATGTCCTCGTAGCGGACGGGATCCAGACCCCACTCCTGCATCGGCCTACCGGCGACCGCGTTCAAGCCGATGGTGGGGTAGATGACGCCGTCGTAGCTCCAGAGGTGCTTGCCGTCGCGCTCGATGATCCGTGGCCCGGCTTCGCGGTACTTGGCCGGTAGCCGGTCTTGCCACACTCTCGGATGTTCGACGAGGTGGTCATCCACGGAGACGATCTGATGATTGTCCTGCAGCGGCATGGTGGTCCTCCGCGGTGATCTGCACGGCTGTCGGCCGTGCCTGGGCTACGCCTAAATGATAGTACAACTGAACAATCAATGACTAATTGTTACGTATCATCGCCCGGAGTGGGGTGGGAGAGATTCCGGCGCGCAGTTCCGGGATATCCGAAAAATTTCTCGAAGTTGGCGTCGTTGATTGGGCTGACGTCGTTGCGCTTGGCCGCGATACGCAAGTCGCGGAGGCGAATCTCGGCCCGATTGAGTTCCTCGGGGGTGCCAGACTCCGCCACACGCTGCACCTCCCGTGCGGCCGCAGCGATCTCCAGCCGCAAGCGTTCGCCGACCTCGCCGAACGTCAACAGATCGTGATCGGTCTCGTCGAGCTTCTCCCGCTCGGCGTCGTCGGGCTGATCGATCGGCTCAGGCATCGGCGTCATTCCCTGCGACTTTTGCTGGGCGGGTGCGGGCCCACCGCGACGGTCGCAGTGCCCGGGGTCGTGCTCGTACCGTGTTGATCCACCACATCTATCGTCAGGTGAACCAGCTCGACACCGTCGACGATTTCCTTGCCGACGACCTCCCCGACGGCGTGCAGCTCATCGCCCTTCTGGTTCATGCTCTTGTATTTCGCTGTCAGAGAACGGATCTCGCCGTCGTCGCCAATCCAAGCCCGTAACATGTTCGCCAGGTAGGCGAGTCGCAGATTGCCCATGCCGAACGCGCCGGCTTCGTTGCCCGCCGCTCGGCCGGCGGCGTCGTCCATATGGATGGGAATGAATTCGTCATTGACCGCCGCGTACCGGTTCCACTCCGCGAAGCCGGTGGTCCGAACGAACTCCGGGATCCGGTCACCGACGGTGATGGCGTCGTAGTCGAGCGTCATAACGCCACTCCTAGCACCTTGGTGTCGAGGTACTCGGCGAGTCCCGCTCGGGCGCCCTCGCGCCCTAACCCGCTTTCCTTGATACCGCCGAACGGCACTGCCGCCGAGGTCGGGTTGATGTCGTTGATCCCGATCATCCCGAAGTCCAGAGCTTCGGCGACCCGGATGGCGCGGGTGATGTCGCGGGTATAGAGGTAGGCGGCCAGTCCGTAACTTGTCGAGTTCGCCAGCTCGACGGCCTCGTTCTCGTCGTCGAACACCGTGACAGGGGCGATCGGCCCGAATGTCTCCTCCGAACAGATCAGCATGTCCGGTGTGACCTCTGACAGGATCGTCGGCGCGAAGAAGCAGCCGCCGTCGAAACCGGTTCCGCTCAGGCGTGATCCGCCGATCACCACCGTCGCGCCCTTGTCGACGGCGTCTTCGACCTGACGTTCCATCTTCTTGATGGCGACGTCGTCGATGAGCGGACCCACCGTCGTGCCTTTCTGTAGACCGTCACCGGGCACCAGCTTCTCGACGCGTGCACGCAGGGTCGCAAGGAATGGCTCTGCGATCGAGCGATGGACGATGAACCGGTTGGGGCAGATGCAGGCTTGGCCGCTGTTGAGGAACTTGACCAGCGCGGCCCCCTTGGCGGCATGTTCGGGATCGGCATCGGCGAAGACGAGAAACGGTGCGTGGCCGCCGAGTTCCATCGACACGCGTTTCATTGTTGCGCCCGCCCGCGATGCGATCATCTTGCCGATCTCGGTCGACCCGGTGAAGCTGATCTTGCGCACCATGGGGTCGGCGAGGATCTCGTCGGCAACTGGCTCTGGGTCTGAACACGTAACCAGGTTGACCACCCCGGAAGGTACGCCGGCGTCGGCGAACACCCGGAACGTCTCGATCGCGCATAGCGGCGTCTGTTCGGCGGGTTTGAGCACCGACGTGCACCCGGCGGCCAGGGCGGGCGCGACCTTGCGGGTGATCATCGAAATCGGATAATTCCAGGGCGTTATCGCCGCGCAGACGCCCACCGGCTGCTGCAGTACGAGGAACCGTTGGTCGGCGCGGGCAGACGGAATCACTTCCCCGTAAACGCGTTTCGCCTCTTCGGCGAACCAGAGCAGGAAATCGGCCGCGTAGCCGACCTCGGTGCGTGCCATCCGCAGCGGCTTTCCCTGCTCCTTGGTCATCAACGCCGCCAACTCGTCTTGACGTTCGAGCATGATCCGATGTGCCGCGATCAGGACCTCTGCACGCTCATAGGCGGTCTTTGCTCGCCAGGCCGGTAGTGCGGCGGCCGCGGCGTCGATCGCCGCCCTGGCATCAGCGCGGTCACCGTCCGGGACGGTGCCGAGCACGGACCCGGATGCGGGGTTCGTGCTGTCAAATATCCTGCCCGACAACGCTGATCGCCACTCGCCTGCGATGTACATGCTTGTTCTCCTCGTGGGCTTTCAGTAGCGGATCAAGGTGTCGACACGGGTGCGGACCACGTCGCCGCGTTGATTGCTGAGTTCGCGTTCCAGGTTCAGATACAGCATTCGGCCCAGCTTGCCGTCACGTTCGGTCGCGTCTTTGATGCGCCACCGGCCTGTGATCACATCGCCGGGGCGCATCGGCTCGCCGAAGGTGAACTCGACACCGCCGTTGAGCACGCGCTGAGCCGGCTCCCCGGGTTGAGGCAGGGCGTAATGAGCCGGGCCCGCATCCGGCGCCTCGATCGGCCATGCGAAGGGGTTGAAGTCGTCGGGGGCGATGATGCCACCCCACCTGGTCGTGCGGGCGTAGTCCTCATCCCAGTAGAGCCGAGGGGGTGGCTCGGGCCAGTAAGTGGCGATCGCCCACTTCCGGATGTCGGAGCGCTCGATGGGAAACGACGGCGCACCCTGACCGTGCCAGACGCCAAGCACGTCGGCGAGCCGCGCGCTGAGCAGACTCCCGGTCACGCACCACCCCTGGTGCGGCGGACGTCCTTGAACGGGACCCCGCGATCGGCGGCGTGTTCCCGAGGGAATTCCAGCACTCGCTCGGCAATGATGTTGCGCGCGATCTCGGTTGTGCCACCGCCGATGTTGACGATTTGACGGGACAAGAATTTCTCGCCGATAGCGGTGAACGCTGTAGTTCCCACGACGCCCTGTTCTCCGACCAGGGCCAGGGCGGTGTCGAGGACCAAGTTCTCGCATTCGGCGAAGAACAGCCGAGTCATCGATCCGGATGCAGGTGACATCTGCCCGGTGGACACACCGTGAAACACGTGCTCCCCCAGGGCCTTCTCCACAACTCGGTGCGCGAGGGCGCGTCCCGCGAGGCGTCGCGCCCAGCGATCATCGGATTGCTTGGTCGCCGCGACGAGAGCGACGAGGTCGATCGGGCCGCCGCGACCCGATTCGGCTGCGCCGCAGTTGGCGTATTCGGAGCCTTTCGCGACGGCCCGGCGTTCGTGGAACAGTTGCCGCGATGCAACGGCCCATCCGCCGCCAACCTCACCGACCACGTGTGCGTCGCCGAGCTCCACGTCGTCGAGGAACTCCTCGCAGAACTCCGCGGAGCCGTTGACCTGACGAATCCGCCGCAACGTCACACCCGGTGTGTCAAGCGGTACCAGGAACATCGTCAGGCCGTCGTGTTTGGGGACGTCCCAGTCCGTGCGTGCCAGACACAGCCCGAAGTCGGCTGCGAAGGCGCTGCTGCTCCACGTCTTCGCGCCGTTCAGTATCCATCTGTCGCCGCGCCGTTCGGCTCGCGTGACGACGCCCGCGAGGTCCGAGCCACCGCTGGGTTCGGAGAGTAGTTGGCACAGCACTTCTTCGCCGCGCAGTGCGGCGGCGATGTGGGTGCGCTTCTGGTCCTCACTGGCGGTGTCCAACAGGGTGGGGCTGCAGATGGTCAGACTCGGGATGTTGAGGATGACGGGCATGGCGTAGTCCTTGGCCTCTTCGTTGAATGCGAGCTGATACGCGTAGCCGAGTCCCAGGCCGCCGTACTCCCGGGGATAGCAGATGCCGGCAAATCGGCCGTCGAAGAGCCGCCGCTGGAGCTCGCGAGCATGCTGCCACGTGGCATCATCGGCGCGATCGGCGAATTGGGGCTCGCCGTTGAGCGGCGACATGTTGGCGGCGAGCCACTCCGCGGCGCGCTTGCGGAACTGGGGCACGGTCTCGGTCATCGGGTGAACTCTTGTTCTGCGAGAACGGCGTAGACCCGTTCCTGGTGTTCCTCGGTGGTACCGAACAGGGCTCGATCGACCTCGATGCGGCGCAAAAAGACATGCAGGTCGTGCTCCCAGGTCACGCCGATCCCACCGTGCAGCTGGACGCAGTCCTGCGCGATCGCCACCGAATACTCGCCGACGTACGCCTTCGCCGCACTCACCGACACTGCGGCATCAGCCGATCGTGCCGACACGTCCCGCGTTGCCTTCGCCACGATCGCCCGGCACGCCTCGAGATGTGTCTTCATGTCGGCGAACCGATGTTTGAGGGCTTGGTAGGACGCCAGCGGGCGACCGAATGTGTGGCGGTCGAGTGCCCACGCGACTGTCATCGCGAAAACGCTGTCGAGGGCGCCGATGATCTCCGCGCACTGCAGCAGCTGTACGACGAGCGCCTGGCGCTTCACTAATTCGGTTGTCTCCGAAGGTGTTCCGACTGCCGCATCGAGGCCAACTTCCACTCCGTCGAACCGGATAGACGCGTAATCGCGGACCAGGTCAACCCCCGTCTGCGGGCTGATTTCTACGCCAGCTGCGTTTGAAGGCACGAGGAACTGTTGAACTCCCTGCGTGCCCTGTGCTGTTACCAGCAACAGGTCGCTGGAAATGCCCGCTTCCACCCGGTCCTTGATCCCGTCGATCCGGTATCCCCGCGCGGTCAGCGCGGCGCTGGTGGTCGGGCTGTCGCCGAACACTCGGCCCGGCTCGGCAACCGCCCACGATGCCACCAGCGTGCCCGCAACGACGCCACGAAGCGTATCCGCATGTGCTGCAACAGTGCTCGCCTCCACCAACGCCACGGCCACGGCGCTCACGGGCAGTAAGGGACCTGGTGCCACGCCGCGGCCGAACTGCTCGGCGACGATGGTCAGGTCCGCGACGCCGTCGCCCGACACGCAACCGCCGCCGAACTCCTCGGGAACCAGCAAGGCGGTCCAGCCGATTTCAGCACCGCGTTGCCACCAGTCTCGCTCGTAGGGGATGCCGAGCTGATGCAGTTCGCGAACCCGAGCGATGGGCGCTTCACGATCAAGGAAGTCCCTGCTGGTGGACGTGAAGAGTGAGAGCTCGGCGTTATTCGCCACTGCTGTGGACACCCGTCGTCCTTTCACTCAGTCCCCACGAGCCGATACGACTTCCAACAACGAGACAGTATCTGTCATAGTGTTTCGAGGATAGTGGGACGGGAGAGTCGTGATCGAAATCGGTCGACAATGGCATGTCAATCACGTCGTCGACGATTACCGCACGGTCGCCGAGTTTTATCGCACCGTCTTCGGTGCGGTCGACATCTTCACTGATGAGTGGCTGGACGCGGAGAAACGCTGGGCATCCATGCTCGCCATCGCGGACCTCGCCGTCGACGTGATGGAGCCGACTGCTGAGGGAGCGGAGCTGCCTCTCGGTAAATTCCTGAAGCGATTCGGCCCGCACCTCCACGCCGCCGCGTATTTCGTGAACAGTTCACCCGCCGATGTCTACGACGCCTTGAGTGCTGCAGGGGTCCGTTGCTTCGGACTCGGGGGCTCCGGTCGCGACGCTGTGGCCGCTTCGCCGATGAGTCCGATCTTCACCCACCCGAAGGACACTGCAGGCCAGCTCGAATTCATGCCGTTCGTCGAATCGAGGCCAGGACCGCTAGGTGTCCCTGGTAAATGGGAGGACCCCAGATTCGTCGCGGGCTGGTCTACTCGGCCGTGGCAAGCGCATCCGCTCGCCATCGAAGGCTGGCGGATCGGTGTTGTGGTCCGCGAACTGGACCGGGCCACGGGGATCTACACGGCGTTGGGTGCCACGGTGTGCGAGCAGGAGCGTTCGGCCGGCTCCCTGCGGCGGGTGCTAAAGCTGGGAGCCAACACCACCGTCGAACTCATCACGCCATTGTCCGAAGACACCGTCGCGGCGCGCGATCTCGCGGCCAACGGTGAAATCATGCACTCCTGCGTCTTCGAGACGGCTGACCTCGCGGCGGCCGAATCGCACCTCGTCGACCACGGCGTCGTGATCGCCGACCGAGACGGGCACCGCCTCATTGCCGACCCGAAGACATGCCACGGTGCCGCCATCGAATTTATCGGGCATGGCTGAAAGCGCCGCCCGGCTCCGTCCGCTGTGCCGCGTCGACTATGAGCTCGGCGAGCCCATTGAAGTGTCCTCAGGCCCTGCAGGCAGCGTGACAGTCGGCGAGATTACTGCGGCGCGTTTCGACGGCGACCGGCTGCGGGCCTCGCTGAAGGGACGGGCCGCCGCGGATTGGGCAACCGTCGAGCCTGGCGGTCGAGTCCGCGTGGACGCGCGGCTGACGGTCGAAACCGACGACGGCGCAGTCATTCTCGTCACCTACCTCGGCAGAATGAACGCGCACACAGGAATCGTGTACTCATCTATGTACTTCGAAACCGGAGACGACAGGTATGAGTGGTTGACCCGAATACTCGGCGTCGCGAAGGGGAATGTCACCGGACGCAGCCTGACCTACGACGTCTTCGAGGTCGTCTAGGACGGCAACCTCATGCGCGCGACGGGCGTTCGATCAGCTCGAGAAGGTTGCCATCGGGGTCTGTCAACATCAGCCCGCGGTTCCCGCCGCCGAACACTACGGTGCGATCTGCCAGTAGTCGACCACCGTGCTCGACCACCCGATTGGCCAGAGCGTCAACGTCGTCCACTCGAATGGACAGGTGGGTGAAACCGAGCATGTTCATCGGGCGGGGCTCGGCAACCCCGGTGGTGCCCGGTTCGGTGTATCCAAGCAACTCCAGACGGAAGCCATCGCGTTGCAGATAAACAAGATCCAGCACCAGACCCTCGACGTCGAGCAGCTGCGCTGACGCCGCGTCGTCGACGCGCATCTCGCCGACCTTCTCGAAGCCGAGCGCACCGCAGTAGAACGCGGTTGCTTTCGTCACCTCGCGCACGCACAGTCCGATGTGGGTGACGCGGTACCCGGAACTCATCGTGCGATGTCGTCCAGAAGTGCGTTGTGCTCACCAAGCAGCGGAGCGCGCGTGGGTACGGCGGTGGGGCTGGCGCCGAACAGGTAGGGGGCCCCCGGATACGTCACGGTGCGACCCAATTCCGGGTGCTCGACCTGCAGGTGCATACCCCGCGCGATCGTGTGCTCATCGTCGAAAGCCTCGTGTGGCGCCAGGATCGCCCCCGCAGCGAACCCGCGGCGCTGACTCGCGAGGAAGAACTCTTTGGCGGGTAGCCGAGACGCGATGAGGGTGACCGCGTCGCGCGCCGCACTGAGAATCGCGGTGGTCTCATCGTCTTCGCCGATTGCCGCGAGATCGACCGGCTGCTCGCGGTCGGCGGCCAGCTCCAGGAAGTACGTCTCCGGCAGTTCCTCGACGAGGTCGAGCTCGGTGAGCCAGTCGACCAGCCGCGTGAACTCTTCGGGCTTACGTGGCAGCACCCCCGTCGTCGCGTAATGTCCGTCCGCACAACGGACTTGGACCGGTGAGCTCGGGGTCGGGTAGGCGTGCCGTCCGGTCTGCCTGACGCAGACAGCCTGATTGACGAGCCAGTGGTAGGTCGTCTGTTCGCAGGTGACGTTGCACGCAGCGGTCACGTTTACGTCAACGAACTGGCCGACGCCGGAGTGATCGCGGTGCGACAGGGCGACCAGCGCGCCGATCGCCCCGTACATGCCGCCGATGTTGGCGGACTGGTCGCCCGAACCACGCATCGGTGCGATGGAATGGTCGTCGTAACCGCAATTCCATACTGGACCGCCGCCGGCCAGCACGGTGAGATCGGTAACGGGGTCGTCGGCGCGGGCACTCCCGACGCCGAAGGGAGAGATCGACACCCAGATCAACGCGGGCTGTGCCGAGGCGACTTCGCGATAACTCAACGCACCGCTGGCCACGCGGTTGCTGCCTGCCAGTACCACGTCCGCGGTGGCAATCAGCTGGCGCAGTTTCTCGACCCCGACTTCGGCATTGAGATCGATTGTTACACTCCGCTTTCCGACGTTTCCTGCCCACCAGCGCAGGCTCCGGTTCGCATCGCGTTCGTCATCGACGAATGGAGGTCGGTGCCGATGCGGCGAGCCTTCGACAGGCTCGACCACGACGACGTCTGCGCCGAGTTCAGCAAGCGTCCGGCCGGCTATGGGCGTGTACTGATCGGTGATCTCGACGACGCGCACGTCGGCCAGGGCGCTCAGATCACACCTCGCTGGGTCCAGTCGTCGAGTGTCTCGTCGTCGTGGCCCAGCAACTGCCCGAGAATCTCGCGGTTGTGCTGCCCGAGTTTGGGCCCGCCCGAGTCGATACTCCACGGCGTGGCGGAGAACGTCATCGGAACACCCTCCACACGAACGCTTCCGATGTCCGGGTGCGTGACGGTGGGGAACAACCCCATGCGCACCAGGTCGGGATCGGCGTCGATCCGCTCCGGTGGACTCTTGACGACGCTGGCCGGCACGCCCGCACCGACGAGATCGTCAGCGAGGCTGACGGCGTCGCGCACTGCCGTCGCGGCGCCGACGATGCCGTCGAGTTCGTCGGCGGCCGCGACCCGCTGGGCCAGGGTGGCGAATCTGTCCGTGATCAGCGCAGGCTCATCGAGGACCTTTGCTAACAGCGCGACCTCGCGCTCGTCGCGGCACGCGATCGCGATCCACCGATCCTCGCCCTGGCACGGGTAGATGCCGTGTGGCGCGTATTCGTCGAAATCGGCACGGTTGCCTGAGGGGTGAGCGGTTCGCCCGTTAACTGTCCAGTCGAGGACTTCCGTCGGAAGCATCGCTATCCCGGCGGGCACCGTCGCCAAGTCGACGTGCTGTCCTTCCCCGGTGCGGTCGCGGTAGTGCACGGCCGCCAAGATCGCCGCCGTCATGTAGAAGGCGGAACCGTGGTCCATGTAGGAGAACCCCCAGCCTGCCGGCTCGGTGTCGGGCAGCCCTGAGGTGTAGGTCAACCCGCTCATCGCCTGGACGATCGGTCCCCAGGTCTTGAAATCCCGGTAGGGCCCGGTATGTCCGAACCCGCAGTTGGAGACATAGACGATGTCTGACTTGATGCGCTTGAGGTCCTCGTAGCCGAACCCGCGATGTTCCATGACACCCGCCGCGAAGTTCTCGCAGACGACATCGCTGACCGCGACGAGTTCGCTGAGGAGCTGCTTGCCTTCGTCGGTGCGAAGGTTAATCGTGACGCCGTATTTGCCCACGTTGTGATTGTTGAAGCCGGCGCCGAGATCCACACCGCGCCGGTCGTCGATATACGGTCCCACCCCGCGCAGCGCGTCCCACAAGCCGTTGGTGGCCGGATCCTCCACGCGGATGACCTTTGCGCCGAACGCTGCCAGGATCTTCGTCGCACCGGCGCCTGCCAACTGCCCACTCAGATCGCACACCCGAAGGTGTGAAAGCGCGCCTGCCACGCCCGCCACCATATCGCAAATAGACATATGGTGTTCTATTGTTCACCTATGACTGCGGTCACTGACGCACAGAACGGAGAAGCGTGTCGATGAGCAGACCGATGTCCGGAGTGCGTGTGCTCGAAGTCGCCCAGTGGACGTTCGTCCCGGCAGCCGGTGCGGTGCTCGCGGACTGGGGTGCTGACGTCATCAAAATCGAGCACCCGCAGACCGGTGATTCCCAACGGGGGCTTCGGCAACTCGGCCACGTCAAGGTGGAGGGCGACCGTAACCCCGTGATGGAACACGCCAACCGCGGCAAACGCTCAGTGGCACTGGATATGTCGACTTCGGATGGGCACGAGCTGCTCATGGAGATTGCGCGCACCAGCGACGTGTTCCTGACGAACTTCCTGCCCGATGCCCGTGCCAAGCTCCGCATCGACGTGGACGACCTGCGTGCCGTGAACCCCGACATCGTCTACGCCCGCGGAAGCGCTTACGGCCCGCTGGGTCCCGACGCCGGCACCGGGGGCTACGACATGACAGGCTTCTGGAGTCGCGCCGGGGGTGCGATGGGTGCCACGCCGTGCGACCTGGACGGCGTGGTTCCACAACCCGGTCCGGCGTACGGCGATTCGATCGGGGGGATGACGATCGCTGGTGGGATCGCCGCCGCGCTGTTCGAGCGCGAGCGCACGGGACATGCTCGGGTCGTTGACATTTCGCTGTTGGGAGTCGGTGTCTGGGCCTCCGGCGTAGCGGTGAACGCCGCGCTCGTCAGCGGCGAGGCGTGGCAAACCAACCCGGCGGGGGCGAACGTCGCGCCGAACAACCCCCTGACCGGGTTCTACCGGACCAGCGACGGCCGGTTCCTGGGGCTGTCGATGTTGCAGGGGTTTCGCTACTTCGGTGAGTTCTGTCGGCGGGTGGGCGTGGCCGACTTGGCGGTCGATGAACGCTTCGCCAGTCACGCGAAGCTGGCGGAGAACGCGCCCACGGCCATCGAGGTGCTGCGGTCAGCGATCGGTGCTCAACCGTTGGAGCACTGGCGAAGGGTGCTCGACGGTTTCGAGGGCCAGTGGGCAGTAGTGCAGAACACCGCGGAGGTGGCCGCTGATCCGCAGGTCCGCGCGAACGGAAACATCGTCGCGGTGGAACAAGACGGTCAGACGTTCGACCTGGTAGCCAGCCCGGTACTCTATGACGAGATGCCCCTGACGTTGGCTCCGATGCCCGAATTTGCCGCTCACACAGAGGAACTCATTCTCGAGCTCGGGGGTGACTGGGATCGCATCCTGGCCCTCAAAGAGAGCGGCGCGATCGCTTGATCAGGCGCTGAGGATTGCGGCGGCGCACGATCCGCCGCCGCCGACTGCCTGCACAAGTCCGATTCGAGGGTCGCGTACCTGTCGGCCCTCGGCTTCGCCTCGAAGTTGAGCGACGATTTCGGCCGCCTGAGCCAATCCTGTGGCGCCGATGGGGTGGCCGCGCGCGATGCAACCCCCGTCGGTGTTGGTAGGCAGCGTGCCGTCGTTGGCCAGGGCCCCCGACTCCGCGTGTTTGATGACGTCGGCGGAGTCGGCCAGTCCCATCGCGATCAGAGCGGTGATCTCCTCGCTGGCGCACATGTCGTGCAAGGACACTACGTCCACGTCGGACGGATCGACTCGCGCGGCCGCGTAGGCACGCTGAGCGGTCAGCGTCAACTGCGAGGGCGGCCCAACCACCGGTCCGATGGTCGGCCACTGCGGATCTAGGGGCCAACTTGTCTGCTCGATCGCCAGCACCGAGATCGAACGGGATTGCGGCTGCGCGGTGACGACTACCGCCGCGCCCCCGTCCACCGATGCGTGACACATCATCTTGGTCAGCGGATCCGCAACCATGCGCGCGTTCAAGACATCGTCGACGGTCACTGGATCGGCACTCCGCCTGGCCGCCAAGGGATTCAACCGGGCCTGGTTATGCGATTTCGCCGCGACCGCCGCGATGACGTCCGGTCCGCAACCCGCGTCGTGCAGCCACCGCGCCGCCTCGATCGCATAATGCGTCTGAGGCGGGAATCGGTCCCAGAACCCCACCGCGGCAGGCACGACGCCACCAGGCTCCAACGCCGTCGTCTTCTCGTATCCGATCGCCAGCGCGGTTCGACACCGCCCAGATGCCACCGCCCACACGGCGTGCCGAAGCGCGACCAATCCACCGGCCGACGCGCTCTCCGTGGCAGTGACGGGAATTCCCGTTCGGCCCAACGTGAGAGCGACCTTCATCCCTGTCTGCGGCGGCGCGAGGGCGGACGCGGTGAACACCTCGCCGACCTCGTCGTAGTCGACGTTGGCGTCCGCCAGAGCTTTTCGCGCCGCGGCGATTCCCAGATCGGCTAAAGGCACCTCGCCGTGTCTGCCGAATTCAGTGACACCGACACCGCTCAGATAGGCAACCGTCACTGGGCACCTGCACAGAAGACGTCGATCTCCAGATCGTCGAATGTGCGCGTCACCAGTGATCCGACGGTGCCGGGGGCGGGCCGGGCGCCGTCGACGAGAACCTGGATCCGCCCTTTCGGCGTATCGACCCACGCCACGCTGTATCCGTCGGGGCCGAAATCCGCGAATGGCGACTTCGACGGAATGAAGGTCGACGACCAAACGGTCGCGACGTGATCAGGTGATGACATCGGCACGGGCCGTCCTCTCGTGGTCCACATTTGCACTCCCGAGCGCAGGTGGGGGCGACAGCGTCACCGGCCCTTCACCCCTGAACCGCCACGGCAGCCCGACGAGCCGAGCTGTGCCGAGATCGGGGTCAGGGTGTGCAATTTCGGGAAAGAATCCGCGTTCCGTCAGGTGGTTGTCGGTGATCAGCTCGTCGGCGCGGCGCACGACTGCGGCCTCGACTCCCGCTCCCTGCAACTTGAAGACGGCGTCTTCGGACCGATTGATCGCGATGAGTTTCGCGACGAACTCGGCAGTTTCGGCGTGGCATTGCTCGCCGCACAGCTCGACGGCGACCCAGCGCCCGTCGGTGGCTCGATAGACGGCACGCTGGACGTCGAGGTTGTCGGGAAGGGAATCGGTGGACGCCGCGGTGAGGTACTCCGACACCGTCGATGCGACGACTTCGGCCATCGACAGGTCCACGACGGCGCCGCCAGACCGGCTCGGTCCGAGAGCCCACGCGGCGATGACGACCGCGCCCACGACAGACGACAACGGGTCCGCCAGGACCGTGCCCAAGCGCGCCGGTGTTCCGTCCTGGCCCGTGGTGAGTCCGGCGAGGCCCCCGTAGGACTGAACGTTGTTGGCGTACACGCGGTAGCCGGCCATCGGGCCGTCGGAACCGAATCCCGACACCCGCAGGGTGAGTCGACCGGAGTCGGCGAGCTCGGCCGGGTCGACCCCGAAACGGCTCAGGCGGCTCGATCCGACATTTTCGATCAATACGTCAGACTGGTCGAGGATTGCGGCGACGTCGTCGACTGCCCGTGCGGGATCGAGCAGGACGCTGCGCTTGGAGTGGTTCGCGATCGCGAAGTAGGCGCCCCGCTCCGGGCCGGCGATGCCATCCGCGAAAGGTCCACTACGCCGGTAGATGTCGAGCCGATCCGGGTCTTCGAGCCGCACGACGCGGGCGCCCATCGCGCCGAGGAGCGCCCCGACGATGGGGCCTGCAAGTACGTGCGTGAGTTCGGCGATCCTGAGCCCGGCCAGGCCCGGCGCGGACTGCCTGCCTTTCTGGGAGAGGCTGATCGACCATGGTGGACCCAGCACGGCGGCCGTCTGGTCGGCCAGTCGAACGTGGTGCAGCGAACCGCGATGGGCCAACTGCGGTGAGTCGAGGAGCTCGGCGGGGTGGTTGACCGGCGTTGAGGGCACGCCATTGGCCTGCAGGAGTGCAGCACAGTCCGCTTTGAGCCGGCTGGCGGTCCATTCGGTGACCCGCGCGTTGATCAGGTCGGCGTGTTCGATGCGCGCCTGCCGCTCATCAAGTCCCGTGGCCCATGCGGGTTCCTCGAGTGCGGCGCGCAGACCGCTCCACTGATGATTCTCGACAGCGGTGATTCGGACCAGTCCGTCACGACAGGTGAAGACACCGGACGGTGCCAAATAGCGGCCGCTGCCGGCCCGACCGGGACACCGGTAGAGGATGTGGGCGCATTCGGGCAGGGCGGCGGTGAAGATGACCGCCTCCTGGGCGGAGACGTCCACGACGACAGAGCCGCCCTCGCGGTTGCGACGATCCAGTCCGTGCAGCGCGGCCAGCGCCGCAACCGCCCCGACAGCTTTCGATGCGACGTAACCAGGGGCCGGCACCGGAACCCCGCCGGCGTCCTCAATGGTGGCAAGGAGTCCCCCGCTGGCCTGTGCCGTGATCTCGCCGCCGGGCCGATGATGGCGCGGGCCATCCACCCCGAACGCGGACACGACCACCACCACGACCCCGTGCTCGGCATCCGGTGTAGCGTCCGCCTCGTCGACGATGACGATGTCGTAGTCCTGCAAGCTCGGAACGACGCCAGCGGGCAGTACGGCCGCCTCACGGTTCAGCACCAGATCGACGGCCGCGGCCTTCCCGTCGGGTGTCTCGACCACCGGACCAGCGCGATGGACATGGGTGCCCGATATCCGGTCGACGGCCGCCCCAAGGGAGGCGAGAAGCGCCGCCGCCGCGGAGCCGGGTATACCCGTGCCGTTGTGCAGCACGCGAATTCCCGACAAAAACCCCGAAGACGGCACGGCGTCGGTCACCCTTCGTCAGCTCCTGCCCATAACGTATTCACACGGGACGGCATGACGATTGAACAGCATTCGTTCTATTGTTGTCCAACGTGGCGCCCGGCCCGTTGGCTTCACACATTCACATATCGTGTTCTATTGTTCAGGATATGTCGATGATCACAGCTCTGTCCGAGTCCCGGTTCGACGACGCGTCGTTCTACCTCGGCGACCCGAACGCCACCTTTCGCCAGCTGCGCGAGACCGATCCGGTGCATTGGTACGAGCAGGGCAAATTCTGGGTGATCACGAAGTACGACGACATCAAGACGATTTCCGCGCGACCTGAGAAGTTCAAGTCCGAACGCATCGCGATCATGATGGACCTCATCGCGCACCGCGAGGGACGTGACCCGCAGGGTTACGGCGGCCGCGGCATTCTCTTCATGGACCCGCCCGAGCATCGTGCCCATCGCAAGGCGATCGGCGTGCGCTTCACTCCGGCGGCGGTGGCCAAAATCGAGGCGCGCGTGCGCGAGGTGATCGCATCGATTTTCGACGATCTCCCCGACGGCGAGTTCGACTGGATCGAGCGAGTCGCCGAGCCGTTCCCGGTATACGTCTTTGCCCATCTTCTCGGGGTGCCGGAAGTCGACTGGCCGAAGGTCGCCGGCTGGGCCACCACGATCGCCAAAGTCGGCAGCGGCGTGGCCGACGACGGTGACATGGAGACCATCTTCGGTGAGGTAGCGCCCTATCTGATGGCACTGGTCGCCGAGCGCGCCGACGAGCCCACCGACGACTTGTTGTCAATGCTGTCGCAGGTGCATATCGATGGTGAGCCCTTCAACGAGATCCAAGTGATGACCTATGCGCTCACACTCCTCGCCGCCGGTAGCGAGACCACGCAGAGCCTGATCGCCGGTATCGCAGCGTGTTTCGACATGCACCCAGATCAGGCCGAGCAGGCATTCGCGGACCCCGAGGTCGGCACCAACGCCGTCGAGGAGGTGATGCGCTGGTGGACGCCCGTGATGAGCATGGCGCGGCAGGCGGCCCACGATACCGAGGTCCGTGGGGTGACGATCCGCGAAGGCGATGGAGTTCTGCTGGCGTACGCCTCGGCCAATCGCGATACCGACCACTGGGGTCCCACCGCCGAGCGCTTCGACGTCCACCGTCCCGACGCGTCAGGCCACCTGGGGTTTGGCGTCGGGGAGCACTTCTGCATGGGCGCGGCGCTGGCGCGCAGGGAAGCACGCGTCGTACTGGACGAAGTGATCAAGCGGGCCAAGGGATTACACGTCACCGGCGAGGGTGTGCTGCGGCCGTCGGCACTTGTGCATACCTTCGACCGACTGCCGGTGACGCTGGAATACCGGTAAGCCCCGATCCCAACAAACCTGCAGGGACCACGCCGTCACCTCGTCTGCAGCCACGCCGTCACGGCGGTGCGGTGCTCGGCCCGCGATCCCAGCGCCGCGGCCCGCGACGCAGCCCGGCGCAGGTGTACGTGCGCCTCGTGTTCCCAGGTGTAGGCGATCCCGCCGAACACTTGCATCGCCCCCTCGGGCACCCGACGCAGGGAGTCGATAGCCCAGAAGCACGCCAGTGAGACCAGGGCCGCCGCATCGGGATGCTGGAGCTCGACCGCGTCGGCCGCGCGATTCACCAGGGCGCGTGCGATCTCGATCACCGAACGCTGGTCCACCAGGCGATGTTTGATCGCTTGCCGGGTTCCGATCGGTCGGCCGAACGTCACCCGTACTTTGGCGTACTCCACGGCTGCGTCGTTGGCCGCCGCCGCGATCCCGATCAGTTCGGCGACCGTGGCGAGCCGGCTGCGCTGTAGTGCGTCATGGTGCTGCTCGACCGCGCGGGCACCCGACGCCAGGGCCCGCAGCGGCGCGTCGTCCAGGGTGATGCGCGCCGCGGGGTTGTGGTCGAGGGGTTGCTCGGGTTGGCGCCCGACTCCAGGACCTGTGGTGTCGACGACGCCCAGCACGGGTTGGCCGTCGCGCCGTCCGAGAACCAGGAGCTGGTCGGCCGCGCCTCCGTAGGGGACCAGCGGCCAGGTGCCGTTGATTTCTCCCTCGCTGAGGGTTGCGCCGACGTCATCGAGAATCAGGGTGAGGCCAGCGGCACAGCGCTGTTCGCACCAGGCCGCCGCGGCCGCCGAGGCGAGCGGGACCGGGAGCGCGGCCGCGCCCGCCGCCTCGGCAAGCACGCACAGCTCGCGAAGCGAACCACCACCGCCGCCGTGTGCTTCGGCGACCAGAACATCCGGCCACCCCAAGTCGAGCACGGTCTTCCACAGCTGTTCGTCGAACGCTGGGAGAGGGCCGTCCAGGAGCGCGCGGGCGCGCTCGACCGTCCATGCCTGGTTCAGGATGTGGTCCGCAGTGCTGCGCAGCTCGGCGAGTTCTGCTGCAGCGTCGGCGATCTCGTCGAGCGATGGCTCGCGGTCACGGGTCACGGGGCAGTCCCAACAATCTCTCGGCGATGACGTTGCGCTGTATTTCGGATGTGCCGGCGCCGAATGTAGCGGCGCGCATCAGCAGGTAACTCTTTGCTACGTTGCCGTTCTTGGCGGCCGACGGTGAACCGCGCTCCAGAGTGCCAAGCGGGCCGGCCAGGTCAAGTCCGAAGTTCGCCATCGCCTGGTCGACTTCGGAGGTCAGCAGTTTCGCCATGGACGCCTCTGGTCCCGGGCTGACGCCACGGACACCCGCGGCGGTCGCCTGCGAAGCAATCTGGCGCAGCGCCTCGACCCGGGCGGTGAAGCCGGCCAGCTGATCGGCGATGTACTCATCGTCTAATCCCTTGTTGCTCAGCGCATTCGGCCGTTTAGCGAGACCGACGAGAATGTCCAGCCTGCGCTCGATCCGGTGGGTCCGGCTCTGGCCGACCCGCTCGTAACCCAGCGTCGACTTCGCTACCCGCCAACCGTCGTGCAGCGGGCCGAGCACGCGGGACAGCGGCACGCGGGCAGCATCGAAAAACACCTCGCTGAACTCGGCGTCGCCGGAGATCTGCCGGATCGGCCTCACCTCGATGCCCGGCGTCGCGAGATCGGCGAGAATGTAGCTGATTCCCTTGCGCGGCTCAGCGTTTGGATCGGTGCGAGCAAGGAGGTAAATGCGATCCGCGTAGTGCGCCTTCGACGTCCACACCTTCTGACCGGTGATCACCAGCTCGTCACCCTCGATCACGGCGCGTGTCGTGAGCGCGGCGAGGTCGCTACCGGCATTGGGTTCGCTGAAACCCTGGCACCAGACGTCCTCAGCCGACAGGATGCGGGGCAGAAAGAACTTGCGCTGCTCCTCGGTGCCCCACTGGATGATGGTCGGCCCGAGCTGATTGATGGCGCTGCGGTTGATCGGTTCAGGTGTACGCGCAGCGGCCATTTCAGCGGTGAAGATCAACTGCTGGACCGGTGTGGCGGCACGCCCGCCAAACTCCGTCGGCCACGAGATAGCTGCTAATCCGGCCTCGTGAAGCCGCTGCTGCCACAACCGCATCCGGTCCAGACGATCCGCGTCGGTGCCTGCACCAGACGAGATGTCTGCGGTGAGCGCCGACGCAAGAAAGCCCCTGACCTCGTCACGGAACGCGCGGTCCGACGCGGACAGCGGTACCCCGTAGTCGCGGTCGGTCACGGGTGGCCTTGAGCCGCTGCGCCGTCGGCCAGCCAATCCGCCATCATTCCGTAGACGGCTTCGATCGCCTCTCTGGCGGCGTCGGCCTCGCGCTCGGCGGAGCCGACCGGTTCGTAGTCGACATCCCACGTGATGTCGGCGCCGTCCTCGGCTGGATGAACTGTGACGACGGCTTCGAATCGCGAGACCGGCAGCGGATTGTCGGCGATCGAGTAGCCCAGCTCCATCCGATCGTGGTCCAGGTGGGTCAGCGTCTCGACGACGGGGTTGCCGCTGGGGCCGTAGATCGATCGGCTCATGCCGATGCCGTCGCCGGTGACGTCGACTCGACCGGTTACCGGGATCCAACTGACGTCCGCGAAGTCGGCCAGCAGCGCCCACACCCTTGATGCGGGCGCATCAACCCGTTTGGCGATTGCGATTCGGGGCATGGGCGAACATTAGCAGCCGACTGAACAAATAATCGGATAGTGTTCTGATGTGCAGTGGTGCATTCGCGACGAGAGGCGAACAGGATGGGTGAGACGGCGCAGGGTGCCGACGGCCTCGAGGTCGACGACGACTGGGTTCGATACGAGGTGGTGGAGCCACACATCGCCGAGATAACGATCAACCGGCCAGACCGGCGCAACGCCATCCTCTCCCCGGACATGCATGACCTTTTCAAAGACCGGCTCGACAGGGCTGAAGCCGACGATGACGTCAAGGTGGTCGTGCTCGCCGCGGCCGGCAAGGACTTCTCCAGCGGTGACGACGTCCGCAGGCTCCCCATCGAGAAAGCCGGTCTGAACAAAGGAAAGCGGCTCCCGCAGACGGCGCGACTGGCTAACGCTCGCCGACTGCATCGGCATCTCACCAACTGGCTCGAGTTTCCCAAGACGGTGATCGCAGCGTGCCAGGGCGCAACACTCGGGGCCGGGATGAACTTGGCGTTAGCGGCCGACATCCTGGTCGTTTCCGATGACATGTACCTGGCCCGACCGCAGGCGCGTATCGGGTTCGCAGGCTTCTCCACCGCCATGCCACTGGCACTGCTCAAGCTCGGCCCTAACCGGGGATACGAGGCAATGATCACCGGCCGCAAGGTGCGCGCCGCGGAACTCAAAGACTGGGGCGTGGCCGCGTCAGCCGTGCCGGCCGCTGAACTGCGGGATGAGGCAATGCGGTACGCGCGTGCGATCGCGCATCACTCCGCCGACGGCCTGATGATCGGCAAGCACGCGCTCATCACCTTCTGGAACGCCGTGGGCATGGCGCAATTCGGTGACTGGGTTCCGATGGGGCACAGCGTGTTCAGCAATCTGTCGTGGCGGGACGACGAGTTCAATTTCATGAAGGAGCGCTCGGCTCGCGGCGGTCGTGAAGCGATGGCCGAGTTGGAACGTCGCTACGCGGAATGGGGCTTCGAATAATCAGCTATACAGATTGTGTTTATGTGTTCTGTATGCTGAATCGGAGCCACCAGTTAGAGGAGTGATGATGGGTGTTCTTGACGGGCGAAAGGCGCTGGTGACGGGCGCTGGTCGTGGTATCGGTGCCGCCGTCGCAGAAGGTCTGGCGGCTGAAGGAGCTACCGTTCTGGTTTCCGACGCTGGGGTAGCCGTCGACGGCAGTGGCCACGACGCGGGTCCCGCCGAAACCGTCGCCGCGGCGATCAACGAGCGCGGCGGCAAGGCGTTCTCCGACAGCACCGACATCACCGATTTCGCTGCGTGCGAAGAGTTGATCACCCGGGCCGCCGCCACGCTCGGCGGATTCGACATCATGGTGAACGCAGCGGGGATCTTGCGCGACGGCATGGTTTTCAAGATGAGCGAGCAGGACTTCGACTCCGTCGTCGCGGTGCATCTCAAGGGCACGTTCAACCTGACCAGGCATGCGGCGGCGTGGTGGCGGGAGAATCGCGGCGGCCAGTATCGCCTGATCAATTTCACATCGATGTCGGGCCTGCAGGGTGCGCCGAGCCAACCCAACTACGCCGCCGCAAAGATGGGCATCGTCGGGTTGACCTTTTCCTGTGCGAACGCACTCAAGGGCTACGGCGTGCGCTCCAACGCGATCGCCCCTATCGCGGGCACGCGCATGACCCAGGGCATCAAAGGCGGTGGCAGCATGGACTATTCGCCGGAGAACAAGCGGCTCGCGCCGGAGAACGTCGTCCCTCCGGTCGTGTACCTGGCCAGCGAACAATCGGAATGGCTGAACCGTCGCGTGATCTTCGCCGGCAACGGCCGCATCAGTCTGATGTCGAACCCTGTCGTTGAACGCGAGATCGTCTCCGCGTCCGGCACCTGGGACGTTGCCAGCGCGTTCACCGAGATCGAGACGTCGTTCAAAGAAGCGGTGCTCTATCCCAACATCTTCGACAAGCCGCCCGCCGGCTAAGTCACCGGAGAGGGGTGCGCGATGACCGCCATCGACGTTGGGACCGAATCGGAGGCGACTGGCAAGGTGCCGCCGCGCTATGCGTGCGGGGAGACGTTCGTTCCCAAGAGCCGCTACATCGATCCCGAGTTCCTGCAGCTTGAGCTTGACCGGCTCTTCACGCAGGTCTGGCAGCCTGCGTGCCGGGAGGAAGAGATCCCCGACCCGGGAAGCTATTACGAGTACACCATCGGCCGACAGTCGATCATGGTGGTGCGGCAAAAGGATGGAGAAATCAAGGCGTTCTACAACGCCTGCACCCATCGTGGCATGAAAGTCGTGCGGGGGACCGGGTGCGCTGTCGGCGGCGACCTGCGATGCGAATTCCACGGTTGGCGATACGCGCTCGACGGTCGTTCGTCATTCGTCCCGTCGCGCGACGAGTTCCTCAACCGTCCAAGAGAGCAGTGGTCGTTACGTCAGGTCGCCGTGGGCACGTGGGGCGGTTGGGTGTTCGTCAGCATGGCCGAAGACCCGCCTGAGCTACTCGAATGGCTGGACCCGCTTCCCACCGCGTTGGAACCGTTTCGTCTGCAGGACATGCGATTTCGCTGGCGCAAGCGCACCACGTTGGCGGCCAACTACAAGACGGTCATCGACGCGTTCATCGAGGGCTACCACACCCCGGGCACGCACCCGCAGACATTGCGACCTGTTCAGGGGCCGCGGCCTTCCGCTGAACCCGCACCACCCCAAGAGTTCGTCTACGCGCCGTACACGCCGACAATCCCTTACCGCAATCACTCGCGCTTTATCTACACAGCCCGGCCCGACAGCGGTGACCGCGACAACGCGCGCAAGGAACAGGCGGCGCGACCAGAGGTGTTCGCCAATTCCATGCAGTACAACTACCTCGAGGTCGGTTCACTGGTCACCGAGCGGGACTACCGCGCGGCACAGCAGCTGGCCACCATGGAGCCCAGTGACATCCCGCCGTTCGTGTTGTACCACCAGATGTGCGAGGAGTTAGCGCAGGCCGAGGGCGTCGATTTCCCGAAGATGAGCATGGAGCAGTACTTCGCCGGCAACGGTGACTGGCATGTCTTCCCCACGCTGGTGATCTTGGTAGAGAAGTCGTGCTTGCTGGGCTACCGCATGCTCCCTGACGCCGAGGACCCGAATCGCTGTGTGTTCGAGATGTTCTCGCTCGAGCATTTCGCCCCGGGTGAGGTGCCCGAGACGAGCTGGCTCGAGGTTGAACGCTGGCAGGACCACGACGGCTGGGGCGAACTGCCCACCCAGGATCTCAAGAACATCGACGCCATTCACGCCGGTATGCATTCGCGTGGCTTCGAAGGTCTCTGGCTGAATACCGCGCAGGAAATGTCGATCCGCAACGAGCACGCAATCGCCGACCGTTTCCTTTTCGGTGTCGACGTCGATGCCTGACGATTCTGCGGGCACGCGACCGTTACCCGCGCTGACTGCCGGCAATCGCCCATACTGGACATCGGGCGCAGACGGGGTATGGCGTTTGCAGCGCTGTCCGAAATGCGAGCGCCTGCTTCACCCGCCCACGCTGCGTTGCCAATACGACCACGCCGTACCGGTGTGGGAGGCGCTGTCGGGCCGCGGCACCGTCGAATCCTGGACGGTCAATCATCACCCATTCTTTCCCGGTATGCCGACGCCGTACGTCATCGCCTTCGTCAACCCGATCGAAGACCCCCGCGCACGAGTGTTGACCAACCTCGTCGACGTCGACCCCGAACGGATTCACGCCGGCATGCCGGTACGCGTGACATTCGAATGTTGTTCTGACGGTGAGGACGACGACGTATACCTGCCCATGTTCGCCCCGGAGCACTGATGTCGGGACGGCTCACTGACGATGTGATCATCAGCGGCATAGGCCAATCCGACGTCGGACGCCGACTCGGACGCGATCCGCTGGAGCTGACGGTCGATGCATGTGTTGCCGCAGTCGAGGACGCCGGACTCACCCTCGCAGACATCGACGGCCTGACGACCTATCCGGGGGCCTCAATGGCCGGAAAGGGCTTTTCCGGAGCCGGACTACGGGAACTGCACGACGCGCTCGGAATTCGGCCCAACTGGGTCGCCGGTGGTGTCGAGTACCCGGGGCAGCTGGGCGCGGTGGTCGATGCGATGCTCGCCGTCGCGGGAGGTATGGCGAACCACGTACTCTGCTGGCGCAGCATCTGGGAGGGCACGGCGCAGGGCAGCGGCCGCCGTCGCGGCTACGGCGTGCCCGCGGGCTCGCGCGCGACCGGTCAACTCGGCTGGCAGTTGCCTTACGGTGTGTCAGCGGCGAACCTCGCCGCGATGCAGATCCGTTCGCGTATGGAGCGTTTCGGGCTGAAGCGGGAGCAACTCGCTCAAATCGCGATCGTGCAGCGCACGCACGCCAAGCTCAACCCGAGCGCGGTGTACACCGATCCCATCGACCTCGACGCCTATCTCGGGGCGAAGATGGTCTCGGACCCGCTGTGCATGTACGACTGCGATATCGCCTGCGACGGCGCGACGGCGTTCGTGGTGTCACGCGCGGAACACGCAGCCGCACTGGATCATCCCGGTGTCGTCATCGAGGCGCTGGACTGTGCGCACCACGATAGGTTTCTCTGGGAGGGTGGTGAGGACATCGCCCGCTTGAACTCCCGGTGGTCGACCATTTGGGACCGTACCGATTTCACGCCGGCCGACGTCGACTACGCGTCTCTATATGACGGTTTCAGCGTCTTCGTCCTGTGCTTCCTCGAGGACTTCGGGTTCTGTCAGTTCGGCGAGTCAGGGGAGTGGGTGGCCGATCCGGCGCGATTTTCACTCGGCGGCGAGTTGCCCATCAACACCGCGGGCGGGCAGCTCTCGGGTGGTCGCTTACATGGCTTCGGTCATTTGCACGAAGCCTGTGTGCAGGTACGCGGTGACGGTGGCGCCCGTCAGGTGGCTGATGCCACCCTGGCGGCCTGTGGTGTCGGTGGTGCCAACAGCGGCACAACGATGATGCTGTTACGCCGGTCGAACTGATGAGCGCACACCGAGACGAAGACCTGCTTGCCCGGGTCAGGCTTCTGGAGGACGAACGGGATATCGCGCGATTGGTGGCGTCGTACGGTCCTCTCGCGGATGCGGCGGATTCCGACGGCGTAGCGAACCTGTGGACGGAGGACGGAACTTACGACGTCGACGGGTGGGTTATGCGCGGCCGCAACGAGATTCGGGCGATGGTGAGCTCACCGCAGCATCACGCACTTGTCACCGATGGGTGCTGTCATTTCCTCGGACCATGCGCGGTGACCGTCACCGGCGATGCCGCCACGGCGGTGTGTGAGTCGTTGGTGCTCCGGCGACGAGATGAGCGTTACGTCGTATTCCGAGCGTCTGTCAACCACATTGAGCTGAACCGGACAAGCGGCGGTTGGAAGATCGCGGCGCGTGTCACACGAACACTCACCGGCAACGGTGATGCAGCCGACCTCGTCCGCAAAGGCATCGGCCAACCCGCTGGCGATTAGGCGACGAACGTCGTCTTCGTATCGAGGTACTCCATGATGCCGGCGCGACCGTTCTCCGAACCGAGACCAGATTGCTTGACACCGCCGAACGGCGCGTGCGGCTGCAGGGTCCAGGTGTTAATGCCGACGTTGCCCGCCCTCAGCGCACCGCCGACCCTCATCGCACGGCTGACATCTTTGGTGTAAACGGCTGCGCCAAGCCCATATTCGCTGTCGTTGGCGATGCGGATGGCATCGTCTTCGGAATCGAACGGGATGACGCACAGGACCGGGCCGAAGATCTCCTCCCTCGCAACGGGCATCCGGTTGTCGACCTCGACGAGGACCGTGGGAGCGACGAAGTTTCCCGTCGTGGGTGCACTGGCTGGTGCCTCGATGCCTCCCGCAGCGACCGTCGCGCCGTCGGCGACGGCGCGACTGATGTGGTCGAGCACGCGATCCCGGTGTCCGGCGCTGATCATCGGCGCCGCGTTGACGACGGGATCGAATGGATCGCCGTATCCGGCGGCCGCCGCGAATCCGACCAATTGATTGACGACATCGTCGTGCACCGACCGCTCGACCAGAATCCGAGATTGGCACACGCAGACCTGACCAGACATCCCGAGAAACGCATTGCCCGCTGCCATCGCCACTGCGAGACCCACGTCGCCGTCGGCGAAAATGAGCGCCGGACTTTTGCCTCCGAGTTCCAGTGATACGCGGCCGATTCGGGCGCCCATGGCCGATGCGATGGCGCCTCCGACAGCGCGGCTACCCGTGAACGACACCTTGTCGACGCGCGGATCTGCGACGAGTGCCGTGCCCACGTCGGGGCCGGACCCCGTCACGACGTTGAAGACTCCGGGCGGTAGGTCGGCCTCGGCGATCAACTCACCGAGACGAAGGCTGGTCAACGGCGCCATCTCGGACGGTTTGGCGACGATCGTGCAACCGGCTGCCAGCGCGGGGGCGACCTTCTGGCTCATCAGGCCAAGGGGCGCGTTCCACGGCGTGATCAGACCGACGACGCCGACTGGCTCGTAGGTACTGAAAGCGAACGGCTGCCCCGCTTCCCACGCCGGATACGTTTCACCGGTGATCTTGTCGATCCATCCCGCGAAGATGTCGAAGAGGTCGGCGGGGTACTCGGCGCCCATCTGATAAAAACCCACGAAGGACGCCGGCGTGGCGTTGTCGAGTGACAGCAGGGTTGCCAGGTTGTCGGCGTCGCCGCGAATCGCCTCGGCGATCCGGTGCAGGTAGCGGGCACGTTCGCGGCCTGGCATCCGCGCCCACGGGCCCTCGTCGAAAGCAGTGCGCGCGGCGCCCACAGCGGTCTGCACGGTATCGGCGTTTCCGCCGGGAACCTCGAAGACCGTTTCGCCAGTGGTGGGGTGACGGTGACTGATTGCCTGCTCGACGCCGTCCACCAAGTCGCCGGCAATGAGCATCTTGGCGGGCGGCAACGTCGCACTACAGAGGCGGTCGGCAATCGATAGCGTTGTCATGGCGTCAACAATAGAACATGATATGTATATCTGTGCTGTGTACACTGATCAGCGTAAGCCGCTAATACCAAACTCTTCCATGTGCTTTCGGACCGTTTCGGGGCGGTTGAGATCGAACGAGCGGGCGGGACCCACCGTGGCTAGGGAGAAGACGATCCGGGCCAGCCACTCGCTGGCTTGCTCAACGTCGATCCCTTCGCGGACTTCGCCGCGACGGTGGACATCCTGCACGTAGGGGAGTACGAACGTCGCAATTCTGTCGACGGCCTTACCGCCGCAGAAAATTATGTGGCGGACAAGTCGAGGTTGGCGACGCTTCACCTCCGTAACCCGAGCATCCGCGTGGTTCGCGGGCGGAGAAGTGGGCGCTTGCGCAGAAATATACAATACGACGATAGTTGTCGCATTGCTCTGATTCATCGTTGTAGTGAATCGGACGATGCTAGACGTCAGACTGCTCAAAAATATCCCGTAGACGATAGGTCGCCGGACAGCCAGAGGAACCCATCTATGGTGATCGGATTTCGCGAAAGCTCTTGTTGTGAGGGCATTGCGCATCGCGCAGCGCAGTTAATCAGCCCGGGACCGAAGGATGATCAAAGTCGTGCTCAATGTTGTCGCGCCACGTCGAACGCCTTGACCCCGCCTTCTGCTTTTCGGCGCTCTGAGCACTTGCGGTCCACATCATCTCGCCGACGCGACGTCGAAGTGAACGAGGATCGGATACTGCAAGGGGCGCTGGATGTGCTTAACAAAGTTGACGGCCAGTTATCGATGGGCCGTCTCGCCAATGCAGTCGGGCTAAGCCGGGCGACGCTCTACCGTCATTTTCCCAATCGAGAGTCGCTGATGAGCAAGCTCACCGAAAGGGCCATCGACGAGGGAAGTACGCTCGTCGAGACCATCCCACTCGAGCAACCATCTACGGATGAAATCCGCAGACTGGCATCGGCGTTCACGATGTTCATTGATCGATATAGTTTCCTGATCAGCGGCTCGATAGTTGTCGGGCCAGGGCTCGACACAATTGGTTTGAATTCACTGATTGAGCGATGGCAGCACGCCTCGCTGATCCGCGCCGATCTGCCGACGCACTACATAGCGTCTTCGTTCACCGCCCTTGCGCTTGCGCTCAGGCAGTCGGCTGTGCTGTCTTGCGCGTTCCAAGAAATAGACCGCGGCGAGCTACTCTTCACCCTGTTTTGTCACGGCGTAGTAAGCGACCACGACTGACGTCCTGGCGCAATCTGGCCCTGCCGCGTGCGGCGAGCGATGGTCGATAATGCTGGGGTCGAGAAGTATAGAAGTGAGTTATTGGTACACCAGATACTCAAAGATGCCAGCGTGGCCAGTAACGAACTTGGCACCGAGCGGATCTTCTGGACGTTCCGTAACACCGGTCACGTCGCCCGTTATTCAGTATCCCTTGAGGTGGTCGGAATCCATTCGGGCGGTGGGCAGTTCGGCGACATCGCACATCTGGCAACGGGCAAGCGAGGCGCGATAGTCTACGAGACCGGCGATCTGCTCCCCTGGCCAATTGCGATCAGTCTGATCGGCAAGCATCCTCGCATTCGAACGCTGAATCCGGCCATGCTGTTGGTTCTGCGCGACTACTGGTTCCATCGCCTTGCGTCTAGGGAGTACAACCACGGCAGCTGGATGAAGGGCGTCAGGTAGAAGATATCGAAGATCCACCAGCCGGTTACGCCGAACAGGGACGCGCCCATGCGATGGTCGAAGCCCATCAGGATGTTGAAAAGGTAACCGATCCACAGGAATAGGTAGCCCCAACCGGTGATGATCATCCACCGCAGGCCCCAGCGCTTCAACTTCAAAAAGGCCCAGGTGGCTGCCGCCCTAGCCGGGAAGATGCACAGCACCGAGAACAACGCTATGGCTTTTTCGCCGTTGTCGTTGATGCCGCCGACTGGGCCGGCGTTGTAGTTGACGTAGTAGCCGCCATCGACGAGCTTGCCGAATCCGGTGCCCATCGCCTGCACCACGTGAGTGTGGTTAGCGAAGACGTCCAGAGACCAACCGATCCAGTTGATACCGCCGTCGACGAGTGCGAAAACGGCGAGCAGTGAGACCGATAGCGGGCGTATCCAGCCGAGCTGCCCGGCACGTCGCAACTTCAGCATCCCCATGATGATGACCACAAGTCCTATAGGTGCCAAAACGACTGTGCCGCAGAGGATGCTGCCGACCAGAAGCCATACGTCGGCTTTTTGCATCGCGGCGTAGGCGGCCGACTGCTTGAGGTCGGTTCGTTCGGCGTGTTCCAGTTCGATTGTCATGGAATCAGTTCCAGCCGTAGCGAAATAGGGCCAGGGGCAAGATAGCGGCGGCGAAGAAGGACAAGCCGGCGACGCACGCCCACCCGGTCACGACGAAGACTTTCAGTAGTCCCGGAGAGTAGACGTAGTACCAACTTGCCTCCTGAGACAGGTCAGCGTCGTCGGGGGCGGGCAACGGATTATCGTCTGCCACACCGTCCAACCGGAGCATCAGCCAGTGCCAGCCGAAGAGCAGCGCGAAATCGAGAACGAGAGTGCCGATCAAGATCGCGAGATCGCCGAAGAAACCGGTACCACCTTTATGCGCACCGGTCCCCGCAGGTAGTTGGCGGCCATCGCCGAAGCCGGTGCCGTAGCCGTGCGTGAGAGCAAGGATGTAGCTGATCACGATCCCGGCGGAGAAGAACAGGAAGCAAAACGTAGTAAGGGCAGTCACGGCTTGTCGTCGATACCGGACGGCAACCAGGTCACGCGCCGGACCAGTGGGTGCTGCTGCGGTTGTCATCAGGGCTTCTTTCCTTCTGGCTCGTGCTCCTGTGCCTGTCGCGCAACGCGCTGGTCGTGAATGGTTATCAGCTCACGGAACCCAAGCCGCGGGTAATGCGGTTTGGGCTGAACCCCCCAGGTGTCCTGCGAGGTCTTCTCACCGGCAGCCTCTGCGGGGCCCAAGAGTGGGTAAGGGTACTTACACTCACGGGTCTCGTCGGAGTACATGACCTTCTGTAATTCGTTGCAAATCTGGTGCATCGACAGCGTCGGCCAGCCGTACCAGACGACCAGGAACGGCACGAACAACGTGCCCTCCACGACCAAGGCGAACAGGCAGACATAAATCGCCCGCCGCAGCCAGGTGTGCAGCCTCCGGTAGTACGGGGTGGTGCCTTCGGGCAACACCTCCGGACCCGCGGCCTGATCGGATTCCGTTGTGCTCATGGAGTTTTCCTCTGCTTCAGTTGTGTCAGTCCGAGAAAATCTCGCGGTTGACGGTGTGCAGGTAGGGGATCGACAGAAATGGCGTGATGTAGAAGATGTCGTAGACCCACCAGGCGATCACCGGAAAGCCGACGTGTGTGTAGCGGAGGTCCGCGTACATCGTCATGTTGAACACATAGCCAACCCAGATGACGACGCCGAACCAGCACGTCACGATCAACCACTGGTGGCCCCACCGTTTCATCTGCAGGAAGGCGATCGCAGCGGCCATGCGCATCGGAAAGACGACCAGGACGCAGGCGACCTCCCAGGACTTTTCGCCGGGCGCGCCCGAGCCTCCGATCCACAGCTGGTTGTAATGCCAGAAGTAGCCGGCGTCGAAAAAGTTTCCCCACGCCACCGTGATGGTCCGGTTGATCAGCGTGTGGTTGGCCACCAGGTCGAGCGCCCATCCGAAACTGTTGAGCGCCGCGTCGATGAACACCAGGAAGCCGATCAGGGTCACCATCAAGGGGCGGACCGAGAGTCCTTGCCTGCCGGCTCGACGCAGAATGGTCAACCCGTAGAAGAAGATCGGGAACCCGATCACACCAAGTACCAGCGTGCCCATGAAGAACCCGCCGACCATCAGGTAGATGTCGGCCTTACGTTGAACCCTCTTGGACTCGGCCATGTGGTCGTCGTAGCTCACCGACCCTGAGGCGACCTGGCCGGGAAGCGACGCAACGGAGCCGGCGAGCCTGGTCTTGACTTTGGGAAAATTCACGGATTCACCTCACCAGTTTCGGGTAAAGCCCATATACAGTTGAATTGCGAAGTTGCCCAACAAGAATCCGTATATCGCGATCTGGAACCAGAACAGCGCCAGCCGACGTTTTCTGTCTTGCTCGTTGACTACCACGGTGTGTCCTCTCGGGTGTTATCGGGCTGAAGGCTCGCGTGCGCCGGCCAGGCTGGCGGCGGCTACTTCCTGCAGACCCTGCGTTATGGCGCCGTCAGTACTAAGTGGGGCCAGCACCGCGGCGGTGACGGCTTCGAGTTCGCCAGCGCCGACCGCGATGAGTTGAGCGGCGGTGACCAACACGCGCGTCGACGGCGGTTCGAAGTGGAACACGTCATCGGCAGTACGGATACTGTTGGCGCACTTGATCAGTCGCTGGGCAACGTCGTGGGCGATGCCTGACTCTTGTACCAGCACCTCGGTCTCGCGTTCGGCGGATAGATAATCCATCGCCATGGTGACGAACCGCTGCCGAAAGGACGGCTTGAGTTCCTTGAGTGAACTGCGGTATGCCGGGTTGTAGGAACAGACCAGCATGAATGAATCGGGCGCCTGGATCGTCTCGTTGGGTCGGTCCAGATGCAGTGTCCGGCGATGGTCGGTGAGAGAGTGCAGGATGGCCAGGGAGTCGTGTCTCGCCTCGACCACCTCGTCGAGGTAACAGATCGCACCGGTGCGCACCGCGCGGGTCAGCGGCCCATCGGTCCAGACGACATCACCGCCCGTGACGACGAATCGGCCGACCAGGTCGGAGCTGGTGAGGTCGTCGTGACAACTCACGGTGACTACCGGACGGCCCAGCAACCCGGCCATGTGCTCAACGAACCGAGTCTTGCCGCAACCAGTCGGCCCAGTGATCATCACCGGTAACCGGCGTTCGTAGGCCTGCTCGAAGAGCTTGACCTCGTTACCGCTCTCCGAGTAAAACTCGCTTGACACACAACCTCCTGATTGGGCTAGGCCGCGACAAGTTCGCGGTGGACGTGTCCCAAAACCCTTGGCAATTCTTCTATCTGGCGGATCCGCTGTGACCGTCGTGGGCCGAAGACGGTAGGAAGCGGGTCGACTCGGGTGGGCCCCACCCCGACGTAATAGACGAAGACCCCGGCATCTTCGGCCTCTACGACGGCATGGCTGACGTCCGCCCAGGCGTAGCGACCCTCATAACCCTCGTCAGACATCAGCCCATCGCCGATCACGATCAGCAGCCGGCGCTCCGACGGTTGCTGCAGCAGACGGTTGGTCAAGTGCCGCAGCGGCGCACCGAGCCGCGTGTAGCCGGCAGTTACAAGGCCTTGAGTGCTTGGGGCCACGAAGTGACGGTCTTTGAAGTCCTTCAGGCATCGCACCTCGACGCGATGACGGGTGTTGCCGGTGAACGTGAAGATGCCGTGTCGCTCTTTGGCGTGGGTCATCGCCTGCGACAACGCATCGGCACACTGCATCTCGAGCTGGAAGATGTGGCCCTGGTGCGCGCCGAGCGACGAACTTCCATCCAGCAGAAGGCATGTGGTGACGTCGCGGTGCGCCGGAATGAGATCCCGGAACACCCGGCTTTCGGTCGAGTGGCCCGTACGGGTGTCCAGAAAATGCTCGACATAGCGATCGATGTCGAGATCGCATCCGTCCTCGAGGCCGCTTCGCAGCACCCGCTCGGTACGCATCTCGAAGTACCGGCGCAGGTCGGCGGGCAGCCGGGTTGGCCGTTCCGCCGAGGCGGTGTGCCCGACCTCGAGCACCGCGACGTGCTCGAGTAGGAACTTCTCGGACCAGAAGTTCCACTCCGGATAGGGCACACCGGCGCGCTGGTCGGGCCTGATCTCAAGCTCTTCGTCTTCTGGTCGGCTCGGTGGCGGCAGGTTGGGATTTTTGACGCCGCCTTCTCCACCGACGGGTACCGAATAGATCCGATAGGCATCCTGGCGGCGGGAGGTCCAGGGCATCCGACCCCACAACTTGCGGGCGGTCTGAGCCATACCACGGTGTGGCGCGACCGTGCTCGGGAGTCGGCCGAGCAGCGCCCACGTCGGCAACGGCTGGCCCGAATCCGCCAGGGCGAGAGCCTGATCGAGTATTGCGTCGCCGTCGAGCTCGTCGACAATGGGTTCCACACCGGGCAGCCGATGTGCTAGTTCGGACATCATGCCGGGCCAATGAGTCGCCAACCATCCCATCGCGATCCGGCCTTCCACAATGGTGAGTGCGCGTAGCTCTCGTGCGGTCAGATGGTGGATTGATCGCTGTGCAATCAAGTCTTTCGAGGGCGCACATTGCAGTCCGACGCCGCAGGACATCGTTCGCAAGGTCCAGTCGGGTTCAGTGGCGGGAAAGGGGACATTGACGATCGTGCGGTCGGCGTTGGTGCCGAAGGCTCGATGCTCACCAGAGACCAGTCGCACGCCTCTCCGACTCCCGTCGGAGAGGGCTACGGCGACCAGCGCGCAACTTCGTTCGGTAGGTAGCGCTGACAATTGGGTGTCACTCATGGTCGGCTCCGAAGCCCCCGAGCAGAAGGGGGTGTCAGAAGGTGCCGATGTTGCCGATCACCCAGTACCAGAACCAGACGATCAGGGCGCATCCTCCCCAGGCGACGATGAAGCGAACGATGTCTTGGATCATGAGGCAGCCTCCAGATGGGTAGTGAATTCTCGAATATGAACATCACCGCGACTCCAGTCCGCGGTAGAAGTGGGCGAGATACTCATCAAGCACGGCTGCCCGGGCGGGTGAGGGGTCTCGATTAGTGACCAGCAGGCCGTACAAGCCAATCAGAAAGAAGACGGCGCTGGTGCCGGCATCCACGTCGCCGTCGACCTCCCCGCGGTGCCGGGCCATCTCGATTTGCTCGATGACGATGAGCACGATTGGGTGCGTTGCAGAGTCGCTCAGCTCGGGCTGGGTCGCTGAAAAGTAGAGGTTGAGCACGTCCCGAAAAAGTAAGTGTCCGAGGCGCTCTTCTTCTGCTACGACGCCCTTGATCACTTCGGCCAGAGCCGACCTGAGGTCGGCCACGGAGGTCAGCACTTCGGTGAGTTCGTCGGCGATCTGAGCTTCTTCGCGTCGAGTGAGCTCGGCCAATGCATGTTCTTTAGTCGGAAAGTGAAAGTAGAAGGTACCGCGGGCCACCCCGGCGTCCGAGACAATCGCGTTGACGTCGGTGTCGTTGACACCGTTCTGCTCGAACTGGCGGACTGCGGCATTGAACACCCGCTCGCGCGTCTCGAGGCGGTGAGCCTCTCGGCTCGGGAACCGCGCGCGCGGGTGCCGCGTCAACGGCGACTCAGCAAACGAGCCCGCACGGGTTGACATTGTGACTCCTCCTGAGGTTCAGGTCGGTTCGCGATCTCAGTGACCGTACAGCCAATGTATGACGTTCGTCAATGACGTCTGTCGATGACGAACGTCAAAGATTGGCGCGGCAGGCGACCGCGGTTTACCTTGCTATGGACGTAGCGTGACATATGAACAGGAGATGTTCCACTATTCAGTGTCATGACTGAGCCGCAGGAAACTTCTCAGCCGGCGAAACCCCCGGAATAACTTCAGACGCACGTCGGCAATGCGCTGACTCGCCGCGCCGGACCGTGCGGGAGTTGGTCCAATTCCCGCTCTCGGTCATTGCCGCCGTCAACGGTGCGCGGTCGAATTCGGTTGCAGTATCCCGGTTTTGTTCGACATGGTGTTGATGTCGGACCGCGGGTTCTTCGCCGCCGCTTACGTCACCAGTGGTCTGGATAGCCCAAGACGCAGACGGTGCTGAGGCTGGGTTGCGGCGCCAACACGGCACTCGCCCTGGTCATACACACCGCAGTCCGACCGCGTTTATCGGCCGAGGTCCCTGCGAGCCCTGGGCTTAACCCCGTAGATAAACTGCAGCGGAAGAGAATTCAAGCGATGGGTGGGCTCGATCTCGCGAATCGGCGCGAATCGTCTTTAAATGCCGGCGCGATGCTTCTAGGCTCACCATCGGGCCAGACGTTTACTGATGCCAGTGGGGCGGGCGTGCCGGGAAACGTATGACATCGACAACCTTTGTGCTGCAGTAACTTTCAGAGCACGCTGCTTTGCTTCGCACGGCGTCAGGTACCGGCGGCACCATCATCTTCAGCGAGTGTCACAGTGACAAAACGGTCACGTAAGGCGCTGCAACTGTCACGGAAGAACGATATGCGGGCGAACGTCTCGTTTGGGACGTTCTAGAAAAGTGGACACGCAAGTGAGACAAATCGGTGTGGACACGACGTGAGACAAGCTGCGTCAGTGCAGGCCACAGCTTCGCGAGTGGACAAGGGAAGTGAGAACCTACAGTAGTTGTAGGTTCTCAAACAAAATGGCCACGCCGATACGGTCATTCGATGGAGCACGAGCATCATCGATGGCCTGGCCGACGTCAACGACGACATCGTCGAGGAGTACAACCGCGACCAAGAGATGGCCGAACAGCCCCGCAACATCCAGCGCATCGGCCATCGCGTTGAATCCCGTTGGCACAAAATCTCCTGGAATGGTTGCCGCCCCAGTATGACGTCGTCAAGCGTAAGTATCTCTTGCTCGAAACCGATGATGGGCCAGCGGTAACCAAGGAACACGACCTCGTCGTATTCCACCCAGACTTTGCGCCCTACCACCGTTAGGACGCTCGGTTGGCGATTGAGCGCCGCGTGCCACGTTTGAGTTCCTGGTCGCGTTCCTGTTGCGCTAGGGAGCCGGGCAGACGCCGCGCTCGAAGGTCCGGGCGATTAGCGGCGCGACGGTGTGCCGCGGCAGTGCACCGGCCATGGCTTGCTCACAGCCTTGCAGGATCAATCCGTAGAGCGCGCGCCAAATCCAGGTCGGGCTGAGGGCGGAGTCGAACACGCCTTCGTCCTGCCCCCGTGTGATCAGGTTGATCACCAACTCCTCGTTCGGGGACTGCGCCGGTGGGATGTCGCGGAGCACCGCCGGGTCACCGAAGAGAAAGACGAGCCGTTCACCGATTGAGACGGCTCCGGTGATGAATCGCCGCATCGCGTCGACTGCCGGCCCGTCGTCGATGGCGGCCTCCTCCACCGCTTCAGTGAGCACGCGGATCGAGTCCAGGGTCGCCTCGTGGATCAACGTCTCGCGGTCGGCGAAGTAGCGGTGCAGCGTGGTGCGGCCGACCCCGGCCACGGCTGCGATCTCGGGCATGGTGGCCGTCCGGTTCGCCGCCAACGCAGAGGCCGTCGCAGCGAGGATCGCGGCTCGGGTGCGCGTTTGTACACCCGAGAGTTGCTTTGTCGCGACCGACACGATGTGATCTTAGCCCGCTCCGGAATAGAACGGTGACGTTCCGATATTGAACGTGTATGTTCTTTTGAAACGGGTCTCAACTCGGTTGGTTCTGACGGGTTGAGCCGCATGACCCCACCGTTAGGAAACGGTTCACATGGCAACAGCACGACCCGTCGCACTCGTCACCGGCGCCAACTCGGGCCTTGGCAAGTTCGCCGCACGCGCTCTGACCGAAGCGGGATTCACCGTAGTGGGCACAAGCCGCAATACGGCAGGGCTTGATTCCAGTCAGGGGATGACGTTCGTCGATCTCGACGTCACAAGTGACAAGTCCGTCGCTGCATCGGTTGAGGCGGTGATCGCGCAGTTCGGGCGGATCGACGTGCTGGTCAACAACGCCGGTATGGGGCTCGTCGGAGCCAGCGAGGAGAACTCGATCGCCCAGACACAGAAACTCTTCGACCTCAATGTGTTTGGCGTCATCCGAATGACGAATGCCGTCCTGCCGCACATGCGCAAGCAGGGCAGCGGACGCATCATCAACATCTCGTCGATCTTCGGATTGATGCCCGCGCCATACATGGCTGCCTACAGCGCGACCAAGTACGCCGTCGAGGGCTATTCCGAGTCCGTGGACCACGAGGTCCGAGGACACAACATCCGCGTGCTCCTCGTCGAGCCCGGTGGCACCAGAACCGGTTTCGACGACAACACCGCAAAACCGGACAATCCGCTGGCGACATACGAACGCCAGCGGGAGCGCTCCAACCAGGCAGTGGGCGAACAGGTCAACAACGGCGACGATCCTGTTGTTGTGTCGAAGGTCATTGTGGCCGCCGCGACGGACTCCACTCCGAAAGTGCGCTATCCCGCAGGCTCAGCCCGTCAACTCAGCGCGATGCGTCGCTTTGCTCCCCGCCGAATCTTCGACACACAATTGCGCAAATCCCTAGGCGTCCAGGGGTGAGGGGCCACGTGGCGATGCCGACTTCACCGATACGTAGGGCGGCCGCCCGCCATTGGACGGCGCTCGTGGCGATCATCGTGGTGGTCTTGGTCGTCAGCGGCGTCTACCGCTTACACGGCATCTTCGGATCGCAGGACCAAACCTCAAGGCCCTCAGCTGATTCGCCCGAGAACACCGGATTCAACCCCAAACGCGTCCACCTGCAGGTCCTCGGAGACCCCGGCGCGCGGGCAACCATCAACTTCCTCGACGAGGACGCACAACCCCAGCGCGTCGACGACGCACCCCTGCCCTGGTCGCACGACTTGGTCACCGACGATCCGACACTGTTCGCCGACCTACGCGCCCAGGGAAATTCGAGCACCATCACCTGCCGCATAACCGTCAATGGCATCGTCAAGAGTGAAAGGTCTTCCCACGACGTGAACGGATACATCGCCTGTCTGGACAAGACGGCATGAGCCAGCACGGAGCAGAGGGATCTGACCGCTCTCGCGCAGCGCGTGTCATCCGCACACTGGCCCTACCGATCATTTTGATCTGGATCGCGGTCGCCGGCGTGACGAATGTGCTGGTGCCCCAACTCGAGATCGTGGGTACTGAACGTTCGGTGGCCTTGAACGCCCCTGATTCCCCGTCGGTCATGGCCATGAAGCACATCGGGAAGAAATTCGGCGAGTTCGACTCCGACAGTGCCGCCGTCATCGTGCTCGAAGGCGATCAGTCGCTGGGCCAGGACGCGCACACCTACTACGACCGCCTGATCGCGAAGTTGCGAGCCGATACCAAACACGTCCAGCACGTTCAGGACTTCTGGGGCGATTCGATCACCGCGGGCGGCGCCCAGAGCAAGGACGGCAAGTCAGCGCTCGTTCAGGTCTACCTCCAAGGCAACCAAGGCGAGGCGCGATCCAATGATTCCGTCGACAGCATCCGCCAGACGGTGGCCGACACGCCGCCCCCGCCGGGGGTCAAGGCGTACGTCACCGGCGCCGCCCCGGTGATCACCGATAACTTCGAGATCGGCAACGAAGGCACTCACCTCATCACTGCCGTCACGTTTCTCGTCATCGCGGTGATGCTGCTCATCGTCTACCGCTCCTTGGTCACCATGTTGATCGTTCTCCTCGCGGTCGCGGTCGAACTCGGCGCAGCGCGCGGTGTGGTTGCGCTGGTGGGCCACGCGGGCATGCTCGACCTCTCCACATACGCGGTGAACCTTCTGACCGGCATGGCCATCGCCGCGGGCACCGACTACGCCATCTTCCTCGTCGGGCGGTACCAGGAAGCCCGGGGCAAGGGCCTACATCGCGAGGCGGCTTACTACGACATGTTCGGTGGCACCGCCCATGTCATCGTCGGCTCTGGCCTCACGATTATCGGAGCAGTGGCGTGCCTGCACTTCACCCGGCTCCCGTATTTCAGCACCCTCGGCGCCCCCACGGCTCTGGCCCTTGTCGTGACGTTGGCCGCGGCGCTGACCCTCGGGCCGGCGGTGGTGACGACCGCCGCACGCTTCGGGTTCCTCGATCCCAAACGGGTGCTTCGCACCACGGGCTGGCGCCGCATCGGCACGACGATCGTGCGGTGGCCGGGGCCCGTGCTCGTCGTCTCGTTGGCGGTGTCCGCGGTGGGCCTACTCGCCCTTCCGGGAGCGCAGATCAGCTTCGACGGGCGGCCCTATAACCCCCATGACGCCCCGGCCAACATCGGATATACCGCCGCGGAACGCCACTTCTCGGAGGCCCGGCTCAACCCCGAGTTGCTGATGATCGAATCCGATCACGACATGCGCAATCCAGCGGACATGCTGATTCTGGAACGCGTTGCCAAAGCGGTGTTGCACACCCCCGGGGTCGCACTGGTGCAGTCGGTCACCCGACCCCTCGGTACGCCGATCAAGCACAGTTCCATTCCCTTTCAGATCAGCGCCCAGAGTGCGGGACAGGTCATGAACCTGAGCTACCAGGGGGACAGGGCACGTGACCTCCTGACCCAGATCGATCAGACCGGCAAGGCGATCGATATTCTGCAACGTCAGCTCTCCTTGCAGCAGCAAGCCACCGATGCCACCGACGAGCAGGTGCGGGCATTCCACGACACCATCGACACCATCAACGAGATCCGAGACAACCTCGCCAACTTCGACGACTTCTTCCGGCCGCTACGCAACTACTTCTACTGGGAGCCACACTGCTTCGACATCCCGACGTGTGCGGCCCTGCGATCGGTGTTCGACGCGCTCGACGGAATCGACAAACTCAGTGAACAATTCGGCAAGATCACCGCAAGCCTCGACAAACTCAACGCGCTGCAGCCGCAGGTGCTGTCGCTGATCCCACCCCAGGTCGACATCCAGCAGACCAATCGCTCGCTGCTGCAGTCGAATTACGCCACCATCAGCGGCACATTGAAACAGGGCCGCGAAGCGCTGGAGAACGCCACCGCGCTCGGCAAGGCCTTCGATAATGCCAAGAGCGACGATTCGTTCTACCTGCCACCGGAGGCGTTCGACAACGCCGATTTCAAACGCGGCCTCGAGCAGTTCATGTCGCCCGACGGCAAGGCCGCCCGAATGACGATCACCCACGAGGGCAAACCCGCCAGCCCCGAAGGAATCTCGCACATCGACGCCATCCGGCACTCTGCCTTCGACGCGATCAAGGCGACCCCCCTGGCGGAGGCGAAGATCTACATCGCCGGGACGGCGTCGACCTACAAGGACATCCAGGAGGCATCGCTGTACGACCTGATGATCGTCACGTTGGCGGCGATCTCGTTGATCCTGCTGGTGATGATCCTCATCACCCGCAGCTTCGTAGCCGCCATCGTGATCGTCGGCACCGTCATCCTTTCACTGGGAGCTGCGCTCGGGCTATCGATCCTGTTGTGGCAGTACATCTTCGGAGTCAAGCTATTCTGGCTCGTCCCCGCCCTCGCGATCATCATCCTGCTCGCGGTCGGGGCAGACTACAACCTGCTGCTGATCTCCCGATTCAAGGAGGAAGTAAGTGCCGGATTGAATACCGGCATCATCCGCGCGATAGGCGGCACCGGCGGAGTGGTCACCGCCGCAGGACTGGTGTTCGCCTTCACCCTCGGCTCGTTCATCGTCAGCGACCTGGTCATGATCCAGCAGATCGGCACCACGATCTGCCTCGGCCTCGTCTTTGACACGTTGATCGTGCGATCGCTCTTGACGCCGTCGATCGCGGCGCTACTGGGCCGCTGGTTCTGGTGGCCGCTGAACGTGCGCACCAGGCCGGCCAGTCAGATGCTGCAGCCGTTCGGTTCGCGGATCTCCGTCCGCAAACTGTTGGGACCAGATCCCAGACTCTCGACGGGCCGGACCGGCGAGCATGACCAAACAGGCGGATCGCGCATCGAAGACGGCGCGGCACAGAACGAAAGCTCACCAGCCGGTGACGCCGCGCACGATCGTCACGTCACACAAGGATAAGCGATGAAACAACTCAGGATCACCGTCGGCGAGTACTCAATGACGCGATTGAACATCAGCACAAGCGTTCCCGTCCGGCACACCACAGGTAGCCACCCCGTGCGGGTGAAAGCCCTCGGGACGGACACGCGCAAAACCGACCGCGTCAACGCTCGAAACATTTGGGGGATTAGGTCATGAACACCACATGGGACTGCGTCGTCGTTGGTGGCGGAGCCGCGGGCTTGAGCGCGGGTTTGGTACTTGGCCGGGCGCGGCGGCGAACGCTGCTGGTCGACGCGGGTCAGCAGAGCAACCTGGCTTCCCACGGCATCGGCGGGTTGTTGGGTCACGACGGCCGACCGCCGGGCGAGCTGTACGAGGCTGGGCGGCGGGAGATCGCCGCCTACCCGTCCGTCGAAGTGCGGACCGGTGAAGCGGTGGCGGGAGAGCGTGCCGGCGATGTGTTCGAACTGGAACTGTCCGACGGTCGGCGTGAACGCACGCGTCGGGTGCTGCTGGCCGCTGGCATGGAGTACCGGCCGCCTGCGCTGCCCGGGCTCGCGGAGTTGTGGGGGCGGTCGGTGTTTCACTGCCCGTTCTGCCACGGCTGGGAGGTTCGCGATCAACCGTTGGCGGTATGGGCTAACGGCAAGCGGGCAGTGCAATCGTCGGTATTGCTGCGGGCATGGAGCGACGACGTTGTGCTCCTGACTGGAGGGCCTGCGGAGCTCGATGGTGACGCGCGATCCTGGTTGGCCGCCGCACGAGTCGCGGTCGACGAGCGGCCCGTTGCCGAACTCGCTTCAAGCAACGGCGAATTGGAAGCCATCGTGTTCACCGACGGAACTCGGCTGGCACGCAGCGGCCTGCTCGTCGCGACGACACTGCATCAGCGGTCGCAGCTGGTTGAACAGCTCGGGGTCGGATTCGGTGAGCCGACGCCGGCGGCGGCGAGTCCCATCGCAATCGATGCACTCTGCCGGACAACGGTTCCCGGAGTCTTCGCGGCCGGCGACAACGCCAGTGCGCAAATGCCGCAGGTAGCCTCGGCGATCGCGACAGGTTCGCTCGCGGCCACGTCGATTGTGCAGAGTTTATTGGCCGAGGACGCCGGCCTACCGATACCGGAATGAACGGGACCACAGTCAACGGTGAGCTGAATCATGAACTGGAGTCCCGGAGCTTTGACCAGCTATCTGGTCGCAATTGGCAAGGGCGGCACCACAATCGGACTCGGGTTGCTGTCCGACACGTTGGTGGTGCGGTCGCTGATGACGCCGTCGATTGCGGCGCTGCTGGGTCGCTGGTTCTGGTGGCCACTACGAGTGCGCAGCCGACCGATGCGGACCGCACCCATACCGGCAGCACTACCGCAAGGAGCCACCGTATGAGAGCAACCATGAGTTTCAGCGTTTGGACGCTGCTGGGATCATGGCAGTTGTCGCCGGCGTCCTGCTGGCATGGCCTGCGCACGCGGATCCCGACACCGATTTCGCCAACGAACTCCGCACGTATGGCATCTACGGGCAGAAGGATTACAACGCGTGGATCGGCAAAATCACCTGTAAGCGGCTGTACAACGGGCTCGATGCGGACGCCGACAATTCGGCGCAGTTCGTGTTCAACCAACTCGAGAGGGGCAGCACCACTGAGCAGGCGTGGCGGTTCCTCGGCGCCGCGATCAACACCTACTGCCCCGACCAAGTGGTGATCCTGCGACGGGCCGCCGGATAGGAGCGATGACGATGTATCTGCGCGCAGCGTTGGCGGCGCTGATCATGAGCGGAACCTGCATGGCCACAGCAGGTTTCGCGTCGGCCGATGCCAGCGACGACTATCCGATTCCGAATCGGATACTCAAGACGACGTGCACCGTCGACCAGTACATGGAAGCCGTGCGCGATGTGGAGCCGATCTACTACGAGCGCTACATGACCGACTACAAGAACCGGCCCGTCGACGTCCAAGACGGCGCCCGCGATCGGATCTACTGGTTCTTCTCGCTGGACTACGCTGGCCGCCGACAGTACTCGGAGGACACCGCGACCAACGTCTACTACGAGCAGATGGCCACCCACTGGGGCAACTGGGCCAAGTTGTTCTTCAACAACAAGGGCGTGGCCGCACACGGCACCGATATCTGCATTAACTATCCACCGAACGATGCGACGGTCTGGAACTGGTGACGGCCCAACCGCGTCCCCACAGGGTCTGGGCCGTGCATCGCCTCGATCAATTCTTCGAAGTCAGGGCTCGGAAGTCGACGTCGCAACGCACCTTAGGATCGCTGCTCGGATCCGAGCGCAGGTCCATCTCGGGATCTCCGAGCCGGTCGGGAAGCTCGTTGCTGGCGACGCGAGGCCGGACGACGTGTGCGGCACTCTCAGTCGCGGGCCATCACCAGTCGGGATTATCGATGTGGGGGCGGTTTCCCTGCGCGTTGGGCGATCAACCGTCACAGTGACGGAACCTTTGGGGTCCGGCCATAACAAGGCCTGAGCAGCGGTTGCGGCCTAACCTCGACCCGTTGAAAAATGGACACGAAGCTGAGACAAATCGGTGTGGACACGGAGTGAGACGACTTAAATCGTTGCAGTTCAGAACACCGAGAGTTGACACGGAGTTTGAGACCCTACAGTAGCTCCCTGGAACCGTCGAGCCGGTCGGTGCTTATTGTAAGAGCTCAAACAAAATGGCCACGCGGCACTGCATCTCCGGTGGATTCAGGCCATGCGGGGTTGATGCTGTGTGGCGCAAACTTGGGTTGTCATCAGGCGGCGACGAAGCGCCGAGGTGTTTCGGTCTCATTTTGAAGGGAGCCGTGGCTCACGGGTGGGGAGTTTTACGTGCTCGACGTCCGGGGGCGGCCGCTGCCGGCAATTCCAGCGAACGCCTTAGGTATTGGGTGAGTTCGAGTGCCACGTCGTCAGCGGGCCTGTCGAATTCGCTATTGACCCAGTCGGTTAACCAAACTTGCAGTGCTGACACCACGAGGCCCGCTAACAGCGATGGCCGCATGGGGGGAACTCCTTCGGATTCGACTGCGTCGTGCGCCAGGGCGACCATCGTGTCGATGCCGGTACGCCAGGCGTCGCGCTGGTTGCCGCGGCCCCAATTGTGACCGCCTGTGGCCCAGCTCAGTCCTTCGCTGACGTGAATGCGCAAGTAGTTGGGATGTTCGGCGAAGTAGGTGACGAGCGCATGAAGCGATGCGAACAGTCGTTGGACCGGCGAAGTGCAATCAGCTATGGCTTGTTGTCCTGCAAAAATGAATTCTTCGACACGCTGCTGATTGAGGACGTCCCATATTTCGTCCTTGCCGGCGAAGTGTTTGTAAAGCGTCGCCAGGGACACATCGGCGGTGCGCGCGATGTTTGCGACCTTGGTCTTGTCGAACCCTGCCCTGGCGAACTCGTACTCAGCGGCTGAAATGATCTGCATCCGATACATTTGCCGGCGGGTTTCGTGAATGCTGGGGACGTTCACCGGTATCGAGTCACTGTGCCATACCGTCCTTCGGGCCAGGGTACTGACTGCTCGAGCATAATTGACCCGTCAGTGAGTTCCTCTGACCACCGGCGATGGGCCTGACGTGCGTTATCGAGACTTGCCTTCACGTCCTATTTGTTCCACTTCTCGCGGTTGAGAGCGTAGAGCCACGGCAGCACTACGTAAGGGGTTAGGTACCAGATGAATACGGCCCACCAGCCGACAACGCCGAACCGGCTGGCGCCGAATCGAACGTCGAAGTCTTGGGTCACATTTACCAGATAGCCGAAGAAGGTGATGGCATACATCCACGATGTAAGAACCATGAAGTCATATCCCCAGCGCTTCATTTCCAGAAATGCCCATACTGCGACGACTCGGATGGGGAACAAGAGCATGACAGCCATTACGCCCCAGCCTTTTTCGCCAGCGCCGGTGGCGCCGCCCAGCATTAAGGTGTTGAACCCCAGGTAGTAGCCGCCGTCGAAGAGCAGACCGTAGCCGGTGACGAACGCCTGCACGAGATGGGTTGAGCTTCCGAATATCTCGACGGCCCAGGAGACGAAGTTGATCGATGCATCCGCCATGACGAAGACGCCGATGATCGTGACCTCCAAGGGGCGCTGGCGCTCGCCGGCAGGTGCGGCGCGCCGTAATTCCCGAGAACCCAACGCGATCAGGATGAGCCCCGTCTTGTTGGTGGTTCACCGTTGGTGGGTTCGCAAGGCGATCATCAGGGCGGTTGCTTTGGCCAGTGTCGTTGTGTCGTTGGAGCGGGTCAACTCGGCGCTGAGGAAGGTTTTGCGTCCTTCGATGACGTCGATGCGGGCGGTGGCCTGCAGTGGGGTGTCGGTCAATACGTAGTCGGCGTAGTCGACGTGGAGGTAGGCGGTGCGGCTGATCGGGCGGCCGGCGGCGTCGATGGTGAGGGCGAAGTGCCAGTCGAAAAGTAGCGGTAGCGCGCCGCCGAGGACGACGTCATGGGCGCCATGGTAGAAGCGGCCGAACTTTCCCTGCAGAACAACACCTTTGGCGCTAGTGGTGTGGATGGTGAACGCTGGTATCAGTGGGTTCCCGAAGCCGGGTAGTGCGGCATCGCGACCGGCTGGGGCCCGTGTTGCAGGTGCCCGATTCTGGGTGAGGATTGTCGTGAGTCGGCGCAGTTGGGTTGCCGCTTCGGTCCACACGGCGGCGTCGGGGTTCGCCGACTGTGTGGCGTCTTGTAATTCCCGCAGGCTTTGGACGTACTCAACGAATTCAGGGCTGGCAGCCTCGGGTCGATACTGTGAGAAGTCGTAGGCGGGTGATGTCATCGTGTCCGTTCGCGGCTATGCGGCGCCAGGGTCCTCTTGAATGGCGGATGTCGCTGAGCGTCGCGCAGTGACACTGAAAATCCGTGTGCCTTCTTCGCTTTCGGCATCGTTGCAACGGCTGTGTGTGGGAATTGCCGGGTGCGCCCCCAGCGCTTGGGTGCATTGGCTGAACCCGATCTTCGCCAACGCACCCAAGCCCGGCGTGGCGATTGCCTAGGCGCGGACCGAGACAGGAGTGCCGCGGACAGCGCCCGCTCGGGTTGACGCCCGGTCCGCCTCCAGAGCTTTGCGCCCGTAGAGGTAGCCCAGTTGCTTGGCGACGAAAGGAAGGCTGACGATGGGTGCGATCATCCACGGCAGGTTCTCATAGATCAGCACGATCGAGACGTCCCAGAATCCATGGCGTGGGAAGTTGGGAAAGCCGTGGCGCGCCTCGGCGATGAAGTAGATGAAAAACACCGTCAACATGACCGCCATCGTGAAAAAGGTCCACCACAGCGGACGGATGCGTTTGTCGGGGTCGTTGCCGGCTTTCCTCAACTTCGACCACGAGTACAGCAGGATGGCGGCGCCGGTTACGACGGCCAGTTCCATCGCCCACAACGCTCCGTCGCTGTTGAGATAGCGCACATCGTTGATGCCGTAGTACCAGATCACCCATCCCCAGCGCTGACCTTGGGTGATGTGCATCTTGCCCATCAGGTCACCGACGAGCCAGATGACCTCCCACCAGAGCTCACTTGCGGCGCCGGCAATGCAAAACCAGAGCATCTGAAACTCATTGGCTTTTTCCAACGTCGTGCGTGCCTCGCCCGGAGTATCAATCCATGACGTGACGAACATGATGAAAACCGGGGTCATAAACAGAAAACAGGCGATGGTGCCGGTCACGGGCACCATCGGGATCAGCCCCACGCCGACTCCGATGATGCTGCCCACCGCGATCGTTGTCGTAAACGCCGCGCACCACGCGTAAGTCCGGACGCGCCGTTTGGCCCATGGTCGGGCGAAATCGTGTTCAAGGGCGGTTGTCATCACAGCCTCCTGCTGCTGAAGTGGAAAACTTCGTACGACCTGGATACGAACAGAATCGCTATTCTGGAAGATAGCATCACGATACTGCGCTGCGCAATGGGTGTTCTATTGTGGGGCGGCAGCCGCGGTGCGCGGGGGCCGGGCGTGGCGACAAAATCATGAAGGGAGTCCGGCGTTGATGACTTATGGACTGCCGGCGTCAGTTGTGGAGCGGACGCGGAAGTTGTTAGATCCGCAGCGATGTAACGACTTTCGCTTCATCGAGTCGGGTTATATGGATTTTCTTGGTTGCCGCAAACTGTAGATACAGCAGGGTGTCGATCTCTCGGGCGGATTGGGCCCGCGGCCGCTGTAATCTCGGTTCTTGATACCTCAACGCGCTCTGATGTCGGCTGGCGACTGATTCCTCTGAGGAATCAGCGTCATCGCAATGCCTCACGATCGATGTCCGTCAAAGATTCTGCAGCGCAGAACAATTGGGACGTGATCTTATTCAAACGCTGATTACCGATCAAACAGGTTGTGTGACAACGTGATTCGGAATACAGAGCGGTTTACCGGTAATCCACGGTTCTTGCTTATTCCTCTCGTCGCGGTCTCGGATCGGGGGCGGCTACCGCGGGGGTGCCGGAATCCAGCGTGCGGCCAGGGTGTCACAGATCGCACGTTGTTGGTCCTCGTCGAGGTTGTGCATGAGCAGTCCCTCGACGGCGAAGGTGCCGATCATCACTTCGGCGTCCAGCTGTGCTGCGGGCACGATTCCGGCATTTTCCAGTTCAACCCGCACCAGGCTGGCGGTGAAGAAGTGAAAGTTGTTGTGCCACTGCGTGATCGCGGGGGAGCGTTCGGCGCGGGCGTGGACAGTGCTGACCAGGCGGCTCATCTGTTGCAGCTCGTGGACGAGCCACAATAGCCGCACAGACAAAGGTTCAGCGGCCACCGACTCATACCGCGTCCAAGCCTCAGCCATGACGTAGTTGAGGACCGCCAGCAGCACGTCGTCCTTGTCGGCGAAGTACCAGTAGATGGTGTTGGCCGAGACGCCGGCCGCGCTGGCCAGGCGCCCCATCGAGGTGGCGTCGTAGCCGGCGTCGATGAACAGCTCGCGGGCGGCGGACACGATCTCGGCGCGTTTCTCCGCCGGCGGTTGTGGTCGTTTGTTCCGCGGCATGACCTCAGCCTAGACCCGGATCTTGAATGACGGTCAAGAAACTGTTACGTTCTTAAACGACGATCAAGAACCTATCCGTGAGGACACTTCAGTGACTGCCCAGCACACCTTCGTCCGGACCGACGTCACGTTCCCCTCCGCGGGGACCCCGTGCGCGGCGTGGCTCTACCGCCCCGATGGTGTGCCGAATCCGCCGATTGTGGTGCTCGCGCACGGGTTCGCGGCCTTCCGTGAGCTGCGCCTGGACGCCTACGCCGAACGGTTCGCCCAGGCCGGGTATGCCGCGCTGGTGTTCGACTACCGGTACTGGGGTGCCAGTGGAGGCCAACCACGCCGAGTCCTTGACATCAAGGCCCAGCATGCCGATTGGCGCGCCGCGATCGCCTATGCCCGCAGCCTCGACGGCGTCGACACCACCCGGGTGGTGGGGTGGGGGTCATCGTTCGGCGGTGGGCACGTCCTGGTGCTGGCCGGCCACGACCACGACCTGGCGGCCGCGATCGTCCAGGTGCCCCACGTCACCGGCCCGGCCTCGGCATTTTCTCAATCCCCGAAGTTGGTGTCGCGGTTGATCCTGGCCGGCCTGCGCGATCAGGTCGGCGCCTGGCTGGGGCGCCCGCCCTACCGGGTGGACGCGATCGGCTACCCCGGTGACGTCGCGATGATGACCTCCCCGGGAGCTGCGGAGCTCGTCGAACGGATGGCTGGGGACCGGCGCGAGGAACTGCTCGCCGAGAACGACGTCGCCGCCCGCATCGCGCTGCGCGTCCCGTTCTACTCCCCGGGACGCCACGTCGCCGACATCACCGCACCAGTACTAGTGCAGCTGGCCAAACGCGACGACGTCACTCCCTATGCCACCGCCCAGAAGATCGTGGCCCGCATCCCCAAGGGCGAGGTGCTGTCCTATGACTGCAGCCATTTCGAGCCCTACCTGGACCCGCATTTCGAGAAGATCATCACCGCCCAGATCGACTTCCTCGACCGCCACGTGGGAGGCGGCCGGTGACCACGGCCCCCACCCTGCCGACCGTTGTGGACACCCTGGTGGTGGGTGCGGGGTTTGCCGGGCTCGCGGCCGCCGCGGCGGTGCTGCGCGACGACCCGACCGCCGACGTGCTGGTCATCGAGCGGGCCGATGAGGTCGGCGGGACCTGGCGCGACAACACCTATCCCGGCTGCGCCTGCGATGTCCCGACGTCGTTGTACTCGTTCTCCTTCGCCCCCAGTGCCCGCTGGAGTCACACCTTCGCCCGCCAACCCGAGATCTACCGCTACCTCAAAGCCGTAGTTGAGGACACCGGACTGCGGCGGCATCTGCTCACTGGCTGCGAATTACTCGCTGCCGTGTGGGATGCCGAGCAGCAGCGCTGGCGGGTCCGGACTTCGGTGGGGGAGCTGACCGCCCGAATCCTGGTCGCCGCGACCGGGGCGCTGTCGACTCCGAAGCTGCCCGACGTGCCGGGACTGAACACCTTCACCGGCGCGGTGTTTCACTCCGCGACCTGGAATCACGACCACGACCTGACCGGCCAGCGGGTCGCCGTCATCGGCACCGGGGCCTCCGCGGTGCAGTTCGTCCCCGAGATCGTCGAGCGGGCCGAGCACCTCACGGTGTTTCAGCGCACACCGGCATGGGTGCTGCCCCGACTGGATCGCACCCTGGGCCGCCTCGAAAAAGCGCTCTACCGCCGAATCCCCCTGATACAGAAGATGGTTCGCGCGAGCGTGTACGGCTACCGCGAGATCTACCTCGCAGCACTGGCACACCTGACCTGGCTGCTGCCGCTGATCCAACTCGTCGCCAAAGCCCAACTGCGCCTGCAAGTCCCCGACACCGCCCTGAGGAAAGCCCTGACGCCGAACTTCACCATCGGCTGCAAACGGATCCTGCTGACCAACGACTGGCTGCCCACCCTGGCCCGCGACGACGTCGAGGTGGTCACCACCGGGTTGGCCGAGGTCACCGAGACCGCCGCCCGCGACGGCGCCGGGCGACTCCACGAGGTCGACACCATCATCTTCGCCACCGGATTCACCCCCACCGAACCGCCGGTGGCCCACCTACTCACCGGCACTCACGGAATCACGCTGGCCGAGCACTGGGCTGGGAGCCCCAGCGCGCATCTGGGCACCACGGTGGCAGGATTTCCCAACTTGTTCCTGATGTATGGACCCAACACCAACCTCGGGCACAGCTCGATCGTCTACATGCTGGAATCCCAAGCCGCCTACCTCGCCGCCGCCCTGCGCGTGATGCGCACCGAAGATCTCGCCTCGATCGACGTGGAAAACCACGCCCAACAGGCCTACACCTCGTGGGTCAACGACGCACTGGCCGGCACCGTCTGGAACTCCGGCGGATGCTCCAGCTGGTACCTCGACGCCAGCGGTCGCAACTCAGTGATGTGGCCGACGTTCACCTTCCGATTCCGTTCCCGCACAAGCACCTTCGATCGTCACCACTACCGCGGCCAGCCGCGCCATGACCTGCCCCGAACACCACCCGATCCGCACACCCGCGCACAGACAGGAACCCTCCCGTGACAACGAATCGGCGTTCTGCGCTGATCACCGGTGCCTCATCGGGCATCGGCGCGAGCTTCGCCCGCCACCTCGCCGCGCAAGGCCACGACGTGCTGCTCGTCGCCCGACGCGCCGAGCGTCTTGAAAAGCTGGCCGCCGAACTGCACCAAGATCACGGTGTACGCAGCGAAGTCTTTCCCGCAGACCTCACCGACCCCGCCGCTGCTGCCGCCATCACCGACCACGCTGCCGCGCAGAACATGGCCATCGACATCCTCATCAACAACGCCGGCCTGTCCGCCAGCACGAAATTCACCGCCACCCCGTGGGAATCAGTGGCAGCCGAAATCCAGCTCATGGTCACCACCTCGACCCAGCTGTGCCACCTAGTCATCCCGGGCATGAAACAACAGAACTGGGGACGCATCGTCAACCTGTCCTCACTGGCCGCGCTGTTCCCACCGGTTGAAGGCCTGCTCTACACCGGAATCAAGGCCTACGTGCTCGACATGTCCCAATCCCTCGATATGGAACTTAAGCCCCACGGCATCCACGTCACCGCGCTGTGCCCCGGGTTCACCCACAGTGAGTTCCACGACGTCATGGACACCCGCGAAACTGCCGACCGACTACCGCGCTTGCTGTGGCAGCAGCCCGAAGACGTGGTGCGCGAGGGCTGGGCCGCAGTGATGAACGGCAAGCCAGTCTGCATACCAGGCACCGTCAACAAGCTCAACGCCGCCGCGATACGACCACTCCCACAACGCATCCAGTACATCCTGGGCCGCAGCCTCAACCCTTTCAAATAAAGGCAACCAGCTCCCCGAACACAAACCGCTCCATAGCCGTAGCATGCAAGCGGGTCACCAAACCCGTTGCCGCAGTGGCAGTTTCGCACCGCGGCTGCTGTCGATACACGACGTCCGAATGTGGCCTATCGCACGCGCAATCGGCCAGGTTGGCGCCACACATGAAGTGCGCACCTCGATAGGGCAAGAGGATGCAAACCCGCGTACAAGGCAGGAAACGACCTGGTGTTACGCGACAGTTGCACAGCCGCAGCGGATCTAGGTTGTTTGGACTTCTTAAGGGGCGAGGTTTATTGGGCCGAGGTTGACTGAGCCAGTGGGGTGTGGGATCCGTTGGCGAGGTTGATCATTGCTTTGGCGAGGAGGGTGTGCAGGGCGCAGAGTTCGGTGGGTTCCAGGCCGAGGAGCCGTTGTTCGAGGTCGGCGGCGACGTTTTCGATGTCGGCGAGGCGGCGTCGCCCGGCTTTGGTGATCAGTACGTTGTGTTTGCGTCGGTCTTCGGGGGAACGGCGGCGTTCGATGAGCCCTTCGTCTTCGAGGCTGTTGAGCAGGGCCACGACACCGGTGGCATCGATGCCCAGCGCTTGAGGTAGCTCGGACTGGGGTTGTTCTCCGAGGTCACGTAGCAGGGTGAGCACGACTGCGTGACGTGTCTTCATTCCGTGGGGAAGCAGGTCCTTGTCTGCTTCGGCCTGCATGCGCCGAAGGATGTAGTTCATCATGACGCCGACCATGTTTTCCGGTGATTTCAAGTCGTTGCCGTCACCCGAACTGCTCATGAGAGCGAGGTTACCGGCAAGAGTTGACAGTTCCACCTCTCCTTCGATTTGCGTTGTGCAAATTGTTGCTCTCCGCGTCTGACGTTCGGCGATATCGATGCAGGTTGGGAGTGGGACTCAGCTGTTTCATTCACGGATATGAGATTACGGGGATTTCTCGACGATGGGTGTTGCTGTGATAGTTTGCACCACGCAAACGAAAGCTTCGACCCGGTTGACCGAGTGAAAGGCATAACCATGAGCCACCTCCTGCACATCGACTCCTCCATCCAGGGTGACGCCTCGATCAGCCGGCGGCTCACCGCGCACGCCGCTCAGCGCTGGGCGCAGGCCCATCCTGGAGGCACGGTGGCCTACCGCGACCTGGCTGCAGAGCCGATTCCGCATTTCGACGCCGTGAGTGGTCTGGCTCGCAACATTCCCGCCGATCAGCACACGCCCGCGCAAGCCGAATCCTTCGCCCTGTCGAAGCGTCTGATCGACGAAATCAAGGCCGCCGACACCGTGTTGCTGGGCTTGCCCCTGTACAACTACGGCGCCCCCAGCATCGTGAAGTCCTGGGTGGACCACATCGTGGCCGCTGGGTTGTCGTTCGATCCGGCCACCGGCGCCGGCCTGCTCGGCGACACCGAGTTCATCGTGCTGGAAAGCCAGGGCGGCGGCTACGGCGAAGGCACTCCGCGCGCGGGCTGGGACCACGCCGGCAATTGGATCGTGCATGGTGTGTCGCCCACCGGCCTGGCGCCGCGCGTCATCACGGCCGAACTGACCATGGCACCGGTCAACCCCGCCATGGCCGACCTCATCCCGCTGCACGAGAAGAGCTACGCCGACGCCCTGGCCGAGATCGACACCCTTTGGGCGGCAAACGAAGCCACCGCCTGACCACCGCCACCCATACCCGCCACCACCAATTCCGCGCCCGCAGCGCCGGTACCGCTCAGAGGAGGCCACCATGAAGGTCGGTCTCGTCGGCGCCGGGTGGATCGGACAGAACACACAGAAGGAGACCACCATGGAGATCGGCTTCATCGGCGCCGGCATGATCGGCAAAGCCGTCAGCACCCAGCTGGCCAAGGTCGGACACGACGTCCTGGTCAGCAACAGCCGCGGCCCCGAAACCCTCACTGAGACATTCGATCCGCTCAACATCAGCGTCGGCACCACGGCCCAGGCCGCGGCCCGCGACGTCGTATTCGTCGCAGTGGCCTGGCGCGACATCCCCGCCGCACTGGCCAGCGTGGACCTGTCGGGCAAGATCCTCGTCGACACCAACAACCCGATCATCATGCCCGGCTTCACCCGCGCCGACACCGGCGGGAAAACCTCCAGCGAGGTCATCGAAGAACTCGCGCCCGGCGCGAAGGTGGTCAAGGCGTTCAACCACATGCTGTCCACCAGCTACGACGAAGGCCCCACCGTCGACGGTGCACCCAAGGTGTTGTTCCACTCCAGCGACCACGACGACGCGCACGCCGTCGCCGCCCAACTCATCGAAGACCTCGGCTACGTCCCGATCAACCTCGGCGCCCTCGTCACCGGCGGCGTCCTGCACGAATCTCCCGGCGCGCTGGCCGGCCGCGTCTTCGTCGAACCCGCAGCAGCGAAGTAACACCCGATCACAGTTCATCAGTCAGCCACCACGGGCCTTGAGGAACAAGAGGGCGGGCTTGGTACCCTCGCGACCCATCACCGGAGTGGACAAGCCGCCGGCGGTGCGGAGCGTACTTGGGCCCGCGCGCGTTCATCACTGGAACGCAACTGCCTAGTACGGGGGCCGACCGAGATTGATAGCGCCCCTGACTACGACATACTAAGACGGGCCTGTTAGCCCAAACCGCACCGCCGAGTTTGTCGGCAAGGGTAAAGCGGCGCGTAGCTTTCAACCTCCAGGAGCGATCAACGCGTAGAAAACAAGGAGCCCCCGTGGCTGTCAAAGACCATCCCAACACGCTGTCGAGTAGTGGCCGCGGTTGGCTTCTGGCTGGATATGCCGGGGCTGCAGGGTTTTTCGTCCAAGAGCTATTCCTTCGGGGACGCGGTGCAGCCTCCAGCCTGAAGACCTCTGACGACGACAACGGCACCACGCGCATGCTCCTGACATCTGCTGGGCTCGGGTACGGGCTACCACTGGTGCTGCGCCGACTTCCTCTGCCGATGCTGCCGTCGGCCGCGGCTGCCACCGGGCTGATCATCGAGGCGGGCGGACTCGCTTTGCGGGTATGGTCCATGCGCACACTGGGCAGTTTCTACACCCGAACCCTGCGCACCACCCAAGGACAACACCTCGTTACTACCGGCCCCTACCGGATGATTCGCCACCCTGGATACGCCGGCGCCCTGATGTTGTGGATTGGCTTGGCGCTCTCTTCACGCAGTGCGCCGACAACCGTCTTAGTGCCCACACTGATGGGACGCGCTTATCACCGACGCATCGCCGCCGAAGAAAACCTCATGCGACGGGCCATACCCGAGTACCGAGATTACAGTCGCCGGACTAAGAAACTGATTCCACTCATCTGGTGAAAACCGCTGAGCGGACGCGAGGTCATCGCAGCGCACCGGAGCGTCGCGAAGTTGGAAACCATCTAACCGGTGTAACTTGGCGCGGCGGAAACTTCAGCCGCCGCCGAGGATGGCGCGGGCAAGGTTCGGCGAAAGTCGTTGTCCGCGTTCAGCTACGTCCCGCAGGATCAGTGTTCGGGCAGCAGATTTTTTATCAGAGATCGCGCGGGCCACGCGAACCAGCGGGCGACGCCCAGTGCGGATTCAAGACCGCGATGTGGTCGAGGTTCTCCTCGGCCCACGTACGCAGCAAGCGCAGCGGGTCAGCGGCGCTCGTGCCGAGTGCGGTCAATTCGTACTCAACGCGGGGTGGGACGTCCGCATAAACCGTCCGAGTGATCAGTGCGGCCGATTCGAGCCTTCGCAGTGTGCGAGTCAGCATCTTGGAACTGATTCCGGGTAGTCGATCCCGCAGGGCGGTGAATCGTGCCGGTCCAGGTTCGAGCAGACCGATCAACAGCGCCGACCATTTGTTTGCAAGCAGGTCCAGCAGGATCCGGCACGGACACGATTCTGCGTACGCGTCGTGAACATCGTGCTGGCCCGTCCGGCAGGTTTGGGTCATGCTCGCGCCTTTCTTGCGTGGGTGCTTGCCGACCGGCGAGCACCCGGGCTTCGGGTCAGCCCGTCGAGCAACACTTGCACCGCTTTGGCGCGACCGGGGTGATCGTCGGCTGCCACGGTCATGCGAATGAACATGGCGATGTCGTCGGCGGTGATCTCGGGGCGCAGGCCACCGGCCTTGCGGAGTCGAGTGGTGAACGGTTCGACAAGGTCGGCGATCAGCCGATGTGCGTGTGACCTGGCCCGCGGGCTCGTCGCCGCCAGCCGGAGAAACGTTTCGGTTTCGGTGTCGGAAAGATCGCAACTTCCGATGAACACCGACCGAAACGCTTCCAATGCGTCGGGGATGTCTGCGGCGGAGTCTGTGCCGTCGCGGGCGTCGGCGATCAGCTCGTCGAGAACAGCGATCACCAGATCGTCCTTGTCGGGGAAGTGGCGATAGAGCGTGGTGGGGCCAACACAGGCTCGCCGGGCGACCTCCTCGAGGGTCGTCCCGGGCCCCTGTTCGTTGAACGCCTCGCGGGCCGCACTGACCAATCGTTGGCGATTGCGCTGTACATCTTTCCGCGGCGCTCGCATCTGATCCTCCTTAACCGGTAGCGGAGATCCCATATTAGGGGCTACGGTTTCACGAAACGGAGGTACGACTACCGCATCGCCCCGGATCTTGGAGGTGTCGTGACAGCTTTCATGTCGTCGACTTCACGGATCTTCGCCCCGGGCACCCGCGCCGCCAAACCCCGGGCCGACACTCGATTGCAGGGCCACTGATGCCGCCAGTTTCACGCAACCCTCTGAGCTGCGAGGGTTCCCATTGGAGAGCAAGCGCCCTTGCATGTCACCGGGTGAGTTCGTTTAGCCTCGCGGCGTACCTCGTCCACTCTGGGGGTACGCGTGACTCCAGTGTTTTCCGCCGATCATCGTGAGCGCCTCATGCCTGTGACAGCTATCCGAATGACGCTGCAGCGCAGCTCCGTTCGGGCCGTCGTCGTGCCGTTGCGGATTCCGATCATCGCGGCCATCGGCCGATTTGAAACCTGGCCGCTGGTGCTCGTCGACGTGGAAATGTCCGATGGAGTCGTCGGCTCGAGTTACATTGCGCCGTATCGTGTCAGGTCGCTCTCGGCGGTAGTGGCCGAGCTTCGCGAGCTGCTCGACGGCCTGTGCGGTCACCACGTTGCACCTGGTGACGTGTTCGATTCGGCGCTGAAGTCGCTCAATGTCGTAGGGGTAGAGGGTGTCTCGACGATCGGGGTCTCGGCAATCGACATGGCATTGTGGGACGCCCTCGCCAAGACAGTCGATCTTCCGTTGGCCCGGTTGCTAGGCGGATCGATCGGACCAGTGCGGGCCTACAACAGCAATGGCTTGTGGCGCCACGAGGTCTCCACATTGGCCGCCGAGGCCGAGATGTTGGTCGGCGAAGGTGGATTTACCGCAGTGAAAATGCGTCTGGGCAACGCCCACCTGCGCGACGACTTGGCGGCTATCGATGCCGTCAGACAGGGCATGGGCCACGACATCGACCTCATGGTCGATTTCAACCAAGCCCTTGGCCTCGGCGATGCGATACGGCGATGCCACGAACTCGACGAGCATGGCCTTTACTGGTTCGAAGAGCCCATCGCCTACGACAACGTCCGCGGCTACGGGCAACTCGCCCGCAAGATTCGGACTCCGCTGCAGGCTGGCGAGAATTACTACGGCGCACGCAATTTACTCAACTCTGTTGATACCGGTGGCATCCACTACGCGATGGCCGACCTCATGCGGATCGGCGGTGTCACCGGCTGGATGCAGACTGCCGGCGTCGCGGCAGCCGCCGGCATCCAGCTCTCGAGCCATCTGTATCCAGAGTTCGCCGCGCACCTACTTCGGGTGACTCCCTCGGCTCACTGGCTCGAGTGGGTCGATTGGGCGTATCCGATCCAGGCTGACCCGGTGCAACCTCACGCGGGCACGCTCGCCGCCCCCGATCGGCCGGGCGCCGGATTGGTCTGGGACGAACGGGCAGTCAACAAGTACGCCGTCGCGGTCTGACAACACTTTCCGAACGCAGTCGAAAGGCAACCATGCCAACAGTACGAGAAGCCTTCTACGATGTCGCGCGCCGGCTGGCTCTCACGACCGTCTTCGGCAACCCTGGTTCGACCGAAGAGCCTTTCCTCAAAGACTTCCCGGCCGACTTCCGCTATATCCTTGCGCTTCAAGAAGCCTCGGCCGTGGCGATGGCCGACGCGTACGCGCAGTCGATAGGCCGAGCAGCACTGGTGAATCTGCACACCGCTGCCGGCATGGGCAACGCCATGGGGAATATCGAAAGCGCATGGTACAACCGCGCGCCGCTGATCATCACCGCCGGCCAGCAAACCCGCGAAATGCTTTTGCTGGAACCGTATCTGACCAATGTCCAGCCGCAGATCGTTCCGCAACCTTTCGTCAAGTGGTCGTATGAGCCAGCCCGCGCGGAAGACGTTCCGGCCGCACTGCTGCGGGCTTACGCGACGGCGATCCTGCCACCCGCCGGACCGGTGTTTCTCTCGATCCCGATGGACGACGCTGACCAGGAGTGTTTTTCGGTTCCACTCCTGCGCAAGGTAAGTCGTCGACTGCCCGCCGATCAGGAAGCCTTGGAGTCGGTGATTGCAGCCCTGACTGAGTCACGATCGCCGGCATTGGTCATCGGCGGCGCCGTCGATCAGGCCGGCGGCTGGGACGAGGCAGTTGCGCTCGCAGAGCGCATCCGGTGCGCCGTGTGGGCCGCGCCGGGGGAGGGGCGACCGGGGTTTCCCGAGACCCATCCGCAGTATCGCGGCACGTTGCCCCCAGCGATCGGCCCTCTGGCGAGGGCGTTATCGGGCCATGACGTGATCGTCGTCATCGGTGCACCAGTGTTTCGTTACTACCCGTATGTACCCGGCCAGTACCTTCCAGACGGCGCCGAGCTCTTCCACATCACCGACGACCCGTCCGAAGCCGCCCGCGCGCCCGTCGGGACGTCGATTCTCGCCGACCCTGGCCGATCGTGTGCGGTACTCGCTGCGGCTGTCCCACAGGCGAATTGGGCGCTTCCAGCCCCGCGGGCTGCTCGGGTACCCATGCAGAGTGGTGACGTCATAACTGCCGAGTGGCTGTATCACACAATTCAGACGGTCCGTCCTCCTGATAGCGTCATCGTTCAAGAATCGCTGTCCACTCTTCGTGAGCTGCGCGAGCAGATACCCACCGATCGGCCGCGGTCATTCTTTTCGATGTCCAGTGGAGTGCTTGGCTACGGCCTGCCCGCCGCCGTCGGCGTCGCGCTGGCCGAACGCGACGAGGGCACCAACCGGAAGGTCATCTGTATTGTCGGTGACGGCGCCGCGAACTATGTCATCCAAAGCATCTGGACGGCAACACAATACAGGCTCCCGATCCTGTTCGTCGTCGTGCGCAACGGCGCTTACAACATTCTGAAGTCGTTCGCCGAGCTTCTGGATACGCCGGGTGTTCCCGGCCTCGACCTGCCGGGGCTGGATTTCCTAGGCTTGGCCCAGGGCTACGGCTGCACGGCGGAACGGGTGACATCGACAGGCGCCGTCGCCGAGGCCGTCAAAAGTGGGATCGATGCTGACCGACCCCATCTCCTCGAGGTGCTGGTCGATGCGAGCGTTCCGCCGCTACTGGCACCGCAGTCATGAGCACAGTGTCGCCGCGCCCGATCGGTAGTGACGCTCAAGCCGACTACGAAGTGGTGGCTGAGTTCAGCAACCTAATGCCCACCGGCGTGACGGTCAGCGACGACGGCCGCATCTTCGTCTCGTTCCCTCGATGGGGCGACGACGTCGCTTACACCGTCGCCGAGGTCATCGATGGGAAGGCCGTTGCATTTCCCGGTGAACATGTCAACTCCTGGGGCGGCACCCGAGCCCGCGAGCGGCTAATCTCGGTCCAGAGTGTGGTCATCGACCCAGAAGGGTTTCTGTGGCTGCTGGACACCGGGGCACCATCGTTCTCACCTTATGTGGATGGCGGTCCAAAGCTGATGCGGGTTGACCTGGCCAGCAACGAAATTGACCGCGTGCTGGTTATCCCCGACACAGCGATGACCGCGACGACGTATCTGAACGACGTGCGTTTCGATTTCAGCGAGGGTCGTTACGCGTACCTCACCGATTCGCAGCCCGTCGGTGCTCTCATCGTTGCCGATCTCGACAGCGGTGAGTGCTGGGATCGGCTGCGGGGCCACCAGAGCACTCAGGCGCAGGATCAATTTCGCGCGGTCATAGAGGGCGAAGTGCGCGATCAGTACCGGGTGGGCGCCGACGGTATCGCGATCAGTCCGGACGGCGCGCGGCTCTACTACTGCCCCCTCTCATCGCGACGGCTCTACAGCGTCGATACCGCCGCGCTTAAAAGCCGCGATATCTCCGACAATCTCGTGGCTGAGGCGGTTCTCGATCATGGCGACAAATGCGCATCCGACGGCCTCGAATCAGACAGCGCCGGAACCCTTTACGCCACCGCCTACGAGCATGGCGCAGTATTACAGCGCAAAGCCACGGGGCAGTGGACGACGGTGCTGCAGTCTCGGAGGCTGCTGTGGCCCGACACTTTGTCGATTGCCTCGGACGGATATCTGTATGTCAGCGTCAATCAGTTGCCGCGCACCCCGCTGTTCAATCATGGGATCGACGATCGGGTACCGCCATATCTGATCGTCCGGGTCAAGGTCGGCGCCAAACCTATCCGGCTAAAGCCATGACTCCCACGCGAGCAAGCTGATCAACACATGAAAGGTTCCCGATGAAGTCGATCGTTTACACGCATGCTGGTGACCCGTCAGTGTTGACGGTCGTTGAAAGGCCTGTCCCCGCAGTAAATGACGGCGAGGTCCGCGTGAAAATGGCTGTCTCGGGGGTGAATCCGACCGATTGGAAGGCGCGACAAGATCGCACTGCCAACATCAGCGCCGGAGGCCAGGTGCCCAACCAGGATGGCGCCGGTGTCGTCGATGCCGTAGGCGATGGCGTTACCGGACTCAAACCCGGTGACAGGGTATGGGTCTGGGACGCGGCATGGCAGCGATCCGACGGAACCGCACAGCAATTCGTCTCCCTACCCGCCGCGCAAGTAGTGCCGCTGCCAGACAATGCCAGCTTCGACGTCGGTGCCTCGATGGGCATTCCGGCGCTCACCGCCCACCGCGCGCTCACATCCCATCGCAGCGCGCCGATGCAACTGCGCCCGGGTGCGCTGAGCGGATTGACCGTTCTCGTCGCAGGCGGTGCCGGCGCAGTCGGCCATGCCGCAATCCAACTGGGAGTGTGGGCTGGTGCGGCCGTCGTGACCACCGTCAGCAGTGACGAAAAGGCCGAGTTGTGCAACGCAGCGGGGGCCCATCAAATCATCAACTACCGCCGTCAGCAGGTTGCGACCGAGCTACAACGGCGACATCCTAGAGGCGCCGACATCATCGTCGAGGTAAACCTGCGCGCCAACGTGGAGCAAGATCTCGCGATGCTGGCCCGCGACGGGGCGATCACTGTATATGCATCGGACGATCAGGACACGATTCCCGTCCCCACGCGCGCGGGCATGATGAAAAATGCTCGTCTGCAATACATCCTGACCTATCTGACCGACTACGAGGCAAAGTTGGCATCCGTCCGAGCCGTCAACGCGGCGATCGCCGACGGGGCTATGGAGGTCGGTCGTCAGGCGGGACTGCCGTTGCATCGCTATGGGCTGGAACGCACCGCCGACGCCCATCGTGCATCTGAAGCCGGTGTCGTCGGCAAGGTTCTCATCGACGTACCCTGAGCAATGCCCGGCGTGATGTATGCGCTGAAAAGCGTTGGCCAAGAGCAGATTTCAGTAGCACCCCTGCCTGTTGGTTAGCGGTAGTACCACAACCATTTTGTGTGTATGATATCCGATAGTGATACTACCGTTTTTGGGGAGGGTGGAATGAGCGGCGAATCGACACGTGAAGATGCGGCTGACCGGTCGGGCTGCGAACCAGCTCGAATGCGGGGTTCCGACGCTGTACGCGTCGAACGCGTGACATTCAGCTCGTCCGGCGAGGTCCTTGTCGGAGATCTGTATTTGCCAAGTCTCGACGTTGACCAGCGGCGGCCCGCCGTCGTGGTAGCCGGGGCTTGGGCAACGGTCAAAGAGCAGATGGCCGGAGGGTATGCACGGCAGATGGCCGCTCGCGGACACCCTGCTTTGGCTTTCGACTTTCGCACCTGGGGGCAGAGCGGGGGACAACCAAGATCGATGGAGGATCCTTACGCCAAAAGCGCCGACATCGTCGCTGCCGCAGAGTTTCTCGCTCGGTACATCGCTGCGGACCAGGAAGCAATCGCAGGGCTGGGCATTTGCGCCGGTAGTAGCTACATGGTCGCGGCCGCGACCACAGCGCCGCTGATCCAATCAGTTGCCTTGGTTGCCCCTGCGTTACCGACGTCAGCCGATGTCAGGGAAAACCTCGGCGGAACGCAGAGCATGGCCACGCTGATTGGCGCGGCGAATGAGGCGCTGGCGGAATATCGCCGCACCGGCCAACAGGTGCTGGTACCCGCGGTCCAACTGCCGGCCGGAGATCCCGTATCCGCGGGCGACTACTACGCCGACAGGCGTCGTGGCGGTGTTCCTCAGTGGGATAACACCTTTAATCCAGCATCGTGGTCGAGCTGGATCCCTTTCGATGTGCACTCGTTCGCCGACAAACTCACCCAGCCACTTCTCATCGTCCATAGTGATGCCGCGGTCAACCCCGGCAGCGTCCGCGAGTTCGCGTCAAAAGTGCCCGGCCCGGTAGCTCAGTTGTGGCTCGACGGGATAAGCCAGTTCGATTTCTACGACCAGCCTGGACCGATGAAAGCAGCGTCGGACGCCGCGGCGGCTCACTTCAGTCGGAAGCAGAGTCCGTGATCGCGGCGCAAACCGGCACTGCGCGGCCGCGCAGGATTGGGCTGAAGTGCATCTAGCGCGACGGATTTTTCTCTGGTTGGTACGGCAGCATCGTCTTCGGCGAACTTGAGTGTCACAGTGACAAAACGGTCACGTAAGGCGCATAACTGTCATCACACAACCTCGCCCTCAGCCGCACTCGGAAGTGCTGACGACCGTTAACACGTTGCGCCACAATGCTTTGCGCGCTCCACAGTGCATGCGGTGAGGCGCGGATCTGTCACACACTTAGGCAGCGTAATGCCGAACCTGGCCACATCGCTATCACGAAATTAGGTGCTTCAGCACGGCTTTCCCGAAAGTGTCGCCGGTCGCCGCAGCCAATCGGCCCTGCGCCTCATCATTGAACGCCAAAGTGAAGCAAGCTCATGCGACCAAAAGCGGTGACTACCCGTGCCCACTGACGATCTGCTGGAATGCCGCTGAGCGGCAGTCGGGCAGCGAAGATTGAGGAGCCCCCGCGGGCCGCCGAAGTTTTATCAAACTAGCCGGGCGTGCCTTGTAATCTTCGTTGCATCTCGACATATAAGGACTAGCTGAGGCCGAAGACCTTGTGCTGCAAAACGATTCGTGGGTTACCGGTGTGGGTGAACACTCACGCTGGCAGAGCCACATTTGCAGATCAGGATGGATCGATCGTGTTTATCGGGCGCGCGGGTCAGATCGCTCCTCGCTCGATAGCAGTGCGCCGCGCGAATTGGGCGTAGGTGGTGGGTGGGCGATTGAGCAGTCCCGGCAGGTCGTCGAGATCGCCGGCCGGCAGACCGTGGCTGTCGTAATAGGTCATCATCGTGACGTAGGCATCTCGCGCCTCACGTGGCCAGCTGTTGATACCGCGGGCATTGGAGGCTTCACGCAAGCCCCGAATCACCCCAGTCAGCGCCCTGAGCCCGACGTTGCGCAGCGATTCGAACACGATGGTGGGCAGAGTCGAGGCAGCGGCGAGGGGATTGTTCACCGCGTCCGGCGGCAGCCGCACGGCGGTGACGTTGTGTCCGAGTGTTTCGGCCCAGATCTCGGCCATTTGGTCGCGGGTGAGTTCTTGGGCGGACAGGTCATAGGTTTTGCCGATGTGGTCATCGGGTCGGGCGAGCACATTGGCGGCGGCCTCGGCGACGTCCTCGACGTCGACGACCCCCATGACGCTGCCCGTCGATACCGGATAGGGCGCCAGTCCGGCCAAGATCAGCTGCCAAAACTCGAGGTAGTTCTGCATGTAGTGCGACGGGCGCAAAATGGTGAACGGGATCTGGGATTGGTGAAGCAATTCTTCGACCAGACGCTTCTGGTGGTGGTGCACCAATTGCTCGATATCGGGGTGGATCACCGAATGAAACCCGATGTGTTCCACGCCCGCTGCGCCGGCTGCTTTGATCAGCACCTCAGCAATGGGTACTTCGTCGATGACCTGAGTCGGAGCCACGTGATAGACCTGCCGAACACCGACGAGCGCCCGCTCGAGGTCAGCGGCGGCGCGTAGATCACCCACCGCGATCTCGGCGGCCCCGTCGGCCCGCGAGAGTTGGGCCTGGGCAGTGTTTTTGACGAACGCGCGGACCTTGAGGCCGCGCGCGGTGAGCCCGCGCACCAGCGGTCGGCCCACCCCGCCGGCAGCGCTGATGATCAGGATCATGACTGTGCTCCCGTGGCGGGCAGCGCCGAGCGGCCGAATGCTGTCACTGGATGCGTGCCGCGGCGCGGGGTGTCCAGGTCGTCTGCGGTACTCATGGATCTCCTGTCGTTGAGAGGTGGCCCCGATCCCACATAGGAACGGGAAGCGACGCCGGCGACGGTTGACGCCGGGAACCAGGGGGCGGTTACTGCAGTGGCACGGCGGCCACGGCCGCACTGCCGTCTTCTGAGCCGGGCGTTGTCGGCATCGGGTGGAGCATGCGAGCCACTATCGGGATCAATAGCCGGCGTGGGGTCAGTCCTGCGATCCGGGCGTTGATCGCGTTAGCCCGGCCAGAGACCACGTAGGGCGGCGAGCAACGGCGGTCAAGGGCGCGCATTCCGGTCGAGACCACCTGTTCAGGCGACTGCATAGCGCCGGCGACGGCGGCGTTATCGCCGATGACGTCGAAGAATTCGGTGCGGGTCGGGCCGGGCGCGAGCGTCACCACTTTGACGTTGTGCTGTTTAGCTTCAAACCACAATGATTGAGAAAAGCTGTGCGCGAATGCTTTCGCCGCTGAATATACCGCTAGGGTGGGAATCGGCTGAAACGCCGTGGTACTCGTGACGTTGATGATGGCGCCCCGTCGACGTTGCGCCATTGGCGCAAGGAACGCGTGGCACAGATCGACCATGGCGCTGACGTCCACGGCGATCACTCGCGCGAACTCCTCGCCGTCGCCGTCGAGGAACGGGCCTTGAGTGGCGAATCCGGCGTTGTTGACCAGCAAGTCAACCTCGCCGCGGACGCGTTCGCGCAGCCCGGCCCCCGGCCGGTTCACCGAAAGATCAAATTCGACGGTCTCGCAACGTACCGAGTAGGCCTGAGTGAGCTGTGTCGCCAGCCGGTCGAGGCGCTCTTTGCGGCGTGCAACCAAGACGAGATCAGAGCCCCGGGCCGCCAGCGCGTGCGCGAACGCCTCGCCAATGCCGGAGCTGGCGCCGGTAACCAGTGAGCGCCTGGGTTTGAATGACATCATCCTCCTGTCTGAGGCACCGGCTTGCGCCGCCGCGACTTAGGTGATTGCGTAGCCGGGCTGACCGGCTTGCGGTGGTCTCACAGCATGAATTCGCCGCCGTTGACGTGAATGACCTGACCGGTCACGAACTTGCCTGACTCGCCAGCCATGAATAGACACGCCTCGGCGATGTCTTCAGGGTCGCCGGTCTTCTTGATGGCCAGGCGCTGGGCGATCGCTTCGGTGTCGACATGGGTGTACCGCGACTTGTCGCGAATAGTGTTGATGGCGCCGGGTGCAACGGTGTTGCAGGTGATGCCCCAGACTCCCGCTTCGCGCGCGACGGCTTTGGTCAGTCCGTGCATGCCGGCCTTGGCCGCCACATTGTGTGCGCGTTGAGAGATGTGCCCGGTCCAGGCATCGTAGCCGGCGATGTTGATGATGCGGCCCCACCCGCGCTGCCGCATGCCCGGCAGTACGTAATGAACGACGTAGAATGCCGAGTTGAGGTTGTAGTTGATGGTTTCCTGCCACTCGGCGATGGAGATCTCTTCCAGGGGTTGACGTTTGCGTCGCGCAACGTTGTTGACGGCGATATCGATCGAGCCGAATCGCGTTGCACCCTCGGCAATCATGGATGCAACCGCGTCAGGGTCGGCTACGTCGGCCATGATGGCGATAGCTGTGCCGCCGAGATTTTTGATCTCGCGGACGGTGTCGTCGACCGCACTTTTGTGCTGATGTCCGTTGACGATGATGTTGGCACCCTCGCGGGCAAACAGCACAGCGATGGCGCGTCCGATGTTGCGGCCCGACCCGGTGACCAGTGCGGTGCGGCCTTCGAGGCGACGGCTCATGAGGCTCCTGGGGTTTGGCAGGCATTGCGTATCACGAAGCGACGTCAAGCGCGGCGCGTACGATACTGTCGGCGTCGATGCCGTGGTAGTGGTACACCGCGTCGAGGCCGCCAGCCTGCCCGAATGTGCTCACCCCCAACGATTTACAGCGCACCCGATTGATGGCGGCCAGGAAGGCGAGGGTATGGGGATGTCCGTCGAGAACGGTGACCATGGGTGCGGATCGCTCGGCGGGGAAGATTTGTTCGAGGATCCAGGAGGGCGCCTCGGCCAGCCCGTCGCGACTTCGAACGGCGCGGTGGAGGAGGTCTGGGCTTGTCACGCATATGATTTCGGCGTCAACACCCATGTCGGCGAGCCGGTCGGCGGCGTCGCTGGCCTCGGTGGCTAGCGCGCCCATCGCGGCGATGCAGACCGCCGGCGTGGCGACCGGACGTAGCGTGTACGCACCGGCGAGTACGTGACGGCGACGCCGTTCGCGGGCAGCAGGATCCTTCGGGATGCGTGCCAGCTCTTGGCGGACGGGCCGGGTGGACAGCCGAAGATAGGACGAGGCTCCCTCGGGGCGTCCCAAGAGGCCGAGGCAGTGCAGCAGGATCCACTCGACCTCTGCGGCGAAGGCCGGCTCATAGCTGATGCAGCCGGGTTGCTCGATGCCGATGGACGGCGTCTTGATCGACTGATGCGCACCGCCTTCACCGGCCAGGGAGACTCCGGACGGGGTGCCGACCAAAATGGACTGCCCGCCGGCGTAGATGCCGAACGACCACGGTTCGAGTGCACGCTCGACGAACGGGTCGTAGAGGACGCCGATGGGAAGCAGCGGCTGGCCCCACCGGCTCCATGTGGCACCGAGCTCACTGAGCAGACCCACCAGGTTGACTTCGGCGATGCCGAGTTCCATGTGTTGCCCGGTCGGGCTTTCACGCCAATGCATGATGGAGTCGGCGTCGTCAGCGAACCAGTCGGGCCGCTCCGAGGGCGACCACACACCCACCTTGTTGAGCCATCCGGCGAGGTTAGTGCTGGAGCTGACGTCGGGGCTCACCGTCACCACTCGTCGTGCGACCTCGGGTGCCTCCCGCGTCAAGTCGAGTAATGTGCGCCCTAGCGCGCTCTGGGTGTTCGACACAGCCGGAGGAGTGCGCCCGATGTCGGTCGGCACCGGCGGTGGTTCATCGGTGGGAATCTCGCCCCGGCGTAGTCGTTTGGCGGTCTGCTCGCAGAGCTGGCCGGGCGGTGAGTGAGAGTCGAAGCGCTGGAACGGATTTTGCGGGTCTTCGCCCAATGTGTGGGCCAGCTGAACGAACTGCTCATCGGTCAGCAGTGAGGAGTGGTTCTGCGGATGGCCTTGTGTGGGCAGCCCGTACCCCTTGATCGTGTAGGCGAGGATGATGGTCGGACGGGAGTCGTCGATCTGGTCGTAGGCCCGCTGCATTGCGGTGATGTCGTGGCCACCGAGGTTACCGATCGCCTTCAACAGAGTGGCATCGGCGAGATCCTCGATCACGGTGGCAACGGTGTTGGCGTCCGGCCCGGTGCCGGGTAGTCGTGAGCGCAGCTCGTGGGCTGAACAGCGCAGCAGGCGTTGATATTCGGGGTTGGGCATGGTCAGGATGCGGGTACGCAGCGCATCGCCGCCGGGTCGGTTGAACAGCTCTTCGAGCAGCATTCCGAATTTCACCGTGAGCACTTGCCAACCCGCGGCGGCGAACGCGTCCTGCAGGCGCTGGGAGGCGATGTGGGGTACGACGCGATCCAAGGACTGGCGGTTCATGTCGACGATCCAGACGATCTCGCCGAGTTCCTGCACGGTGGGGTCCATCACCGCTTCCCAGACCGCGCCCTCGTCGAGCTCTGCGTCGCCCACCAGAGAGTATTGGCGTCCCGTTCCGGCGCCCCCGAATACGGTGTCGACGTAGCGGCGAGCAAACGTGGCCCAAATAGGGGCGGTGGCACCGATTCCCACCGATCCGGTGGAGTAGTCGACCGGATCGGGGTCTTTGGACCGACTGGGGTAACTCTGCAGGCCGCCGAATTCCCGCAATGTCGTCATATACCGCTCGTCAAGGGTTCCGAGCAGATAGTTGATGCTGTGTAGAACCGGGGAGGCATGGGGCTTCACCGAGACCCGGTCATCGGGTCGGAGTCGCCCGAAGTACAACGCCGTCATGATGCCCACCATCGAAGCCGACGATGCTTGATGTCCACCAACTTTCAAACCATTGGGATTCGGCCGAATCAGGTTGGCGTGGTGGACCATCGCCGTCGACAACCACAGCACACGCGAGGCGATCAGATCGAGGTCGGGCGTAGTGCTCCGGTCGTGCGGGGACGGGGCGGAGCCCAGTGGATGAGCGATGGTCACGGTGCCTCCTGGAGGTTCGGCACCCGCGTCGGATAGACATCGGCCCACGCGTGTTCGATGAATTCCAGAAGCCGATCAGCCGCAGAGACGTCGATGTTCGTGCGCCACACCACGTGTCCGTCGGGCCGGGCCACGACGGCACCGCGGTCGCCGACCTCGAATAGCTCAATTAGCGCAGCGCGATCGTCAGTGTTCGCCGCACTCAAGGCGACCACCGTGATCGGCACCGTCATCGGTGTTCCGGCGAGGCTCGCGCTCCAGCCCTGCGGGTCCGCGGTGAACAACGTCAGCCCCGTCTCGGCGAGGACCTCGTGGGTCGATACCTGCGAACCGTCTTCGGTGGTGACGGACGCGTGCGGCAGCCGGGCGCCCGGATGGGTCGTCGGTTGATAGAACGCGACATCGCTGTCTGGGCAGGGTCCTTCGGAGGCGTCAATGAGCGAGCTGGTGTAGGCGTAGCCGAATTCCAGTCCGCTGGCTACGAAGTGTTCCTCTTGGCCCGGCACAGCATCAGTGATGTGTTGGCGCAGTCGCCGGCCGCGTTTCCCCTGCCGCAGCAAGGTTTTGGTGCGCGAAGTTTGGGCATAGGTCAGCGCGTCGGCGACGGCCGCTACTACTCGGTCGGGAACTCTTGTCAGGCGCAGCTTTCCCGCGAATTCGGTCGCTTGGTGCAGCGAGCGATTGGTGATGCCCAGTGGCTCGGTTACTTGGTCGAGTGTGAAGTGGTTGTTGGTGCTCTGCTCGGCGAAACGGGCGACGACGGGCCGCCGTTCGGTCTCGTAGGTATCCAGCAGTGTGTCCGATGTCCCGGCGCGCAAGACCGCCGCCAGCTTCCAGGCCAGGTTGTGGGCGTCTTGAACACCGCTGTTGAGCCCGAATCCACCGGTGTGCGGGAACCGGTGTGCGGCGTCACCGATGAGCAGCAGCCGTCCACGGCGGAACCGATCAGCCATCTGCGAGGTCATGGTCCATGTGCCCGTCGAGCGGATCCGATAATCGGCCGCGCCAATCACCTTGGGCAGGAGGCGATCCCAATATCGGTGACTGTCGCGCGCGATCAGTTGAGCCTCGTGCAGATAGGGGGTCATCAGCACGTAGTCGTCGTCGGCGTGGGCGATCATCACGCCGCTGAAGCGGGGATGGTAGATCCAACTGAGCAGTGGACGGTCGGCGCCGTCGGGATAGACCCCGGGCGCATGGAAGAAGACGCTGCCCATATTGGCCAGCACCGGGCCCTGCATGGTGATCCCGGCAGCGTCGCGCAACGTGCTGTTCGCACCGTCTGCGGCGATGATGTATCGCGGGGACACGACGGTCGGTGGAGAGCCCGCCGAGCGCAGGGTCAACCTCTCGCAGTCCATCTCGGCGCAACACCCCCGCCGGAAGTCGATCAAAGCCTCGTTGTCGAGGGCGTCCCACAACACCGGCATGAGCAGGTGCTGACCAATGTGGGAAATGAGATATGGGCTGTGCGTTCGCACTTCGGCCAGCCGGTCGGGTTGCGACAGCAGGTCGATCTCCCCGAGTGGCGCGGTGCGCACGTCGGTACACCAGCGAATGATGTTGACCGTGTCGATCGGCGGAGTGATCGATTCCAGGGCGCGCGTCAGAACGGGGGAGGCCCGGTTCCAGATCTCCAAGGTGCGCGCGTTGATGACATGCGCGGCCGGATGCAGGCGCGGGTCACTGCGTTGTTCGACAACCGTGCACGCAATGCCGTAACGGGCCAGCAGCAAAGCCAGGGTCGACCCGGCGGCACCGGCCCCGACGATGACGACAGCTTCAGTATGCATGTATCACAACGTCTTCCAGGTGATGGCACGCTTGTTGGAGCGGGGCTTGGTGCCGGGCCGGGTGCCCGCACCGCGCGTCAGCAGGTCCTCTCGACGTACACCTGCGCGCAGCTGTTCAAGAAGATAGTCCGGATCGATGTTCGTGCCGATCGGGTTCTCGCTGAACTCGTCACTGGAGAAGTACTCGGCGGTCTGCTGGGCGGTGGGAAAGTTCTCGGTCTGAAATTCCAGCCGGATGCCTTCTGGGTCCTCGTAATACAGGCTGGTCGTGGGCCCGTGGTTGATAGACCAGACAGGAATGATTCCCACCTTCTTCAACCGTTCATAGGTCAGCAGCAACCTCTCAACCGAGGTGAAGGTGAATGCCAGATGGTCGATGCCGTAGGCCTTGCGGCGCCACCGCGACAGCGGGAAGACGTACCGCAACGGCGGGGGGAGCTTCACCAGCGCCAACCGATGGCTCTCGTGATCCCAAGTGAGAAACGCGATCTGATTGTCCTCGTGGACGACGCGGGCACCGAATACGCGTCCGTACCACTCGATCATTTCGGCGCTACGAGCAGTCTTGACCACCCAGTGGGCGATGAAATCCGGCACGAGCCGGTCGGGAAGGTCTCCAAGGTTCGGTGGTCCCGAGACGGTGCCGTCGGAGCCCGCCGAATCGGAGGGTTGCAACGGACTTGGCGTGGCGCTCAACGTAACTCCTTTCTAACCGCTCGGGGCGACGATGACGTTTCGCTGCGTGCCCAGATCGAGAGTCCCGGCGGCGTTGCGTATCGAGGCGGTGACGATGTCACCGGGACGCAGATAGGGCTTGCGCTGGTTCTGCTTGATGAATGCCGCCCATAGCGTCTGTTCGGGCAGCAGGGCGGTTGCGAGCCGGCGGATCAACGCGGGCGGGGAGCTCGCCGTGCAACCGTGCGGGGTGCCGGTGAGTAGTACGTCACCGGGGCTGATGTTGCAGAACTCGGTCAACTCGGTCAGCGTCTCGGCGGGCCGGTAGAGCATGTTGGCGGTGTTGTCGCTCTGGCGTAGCGAACCGTTGACCTCCAGCCGTAATTCGAGGTCGTCGAGCAGGGCGAAGTCGTCGGGCTCGAGGACGGCCAGGACGGGCCCCAACGGACAGAATCCGCGATAGCTCTTGCCCTTCAAGAACTGCCCCTGTGGCAGCTGGACGTCTCGGGCCGAGAAGTCATTAGCGATGGTGACGCCGAAGACGTACTCGTGAATGTTGTCGGAGGTGACTGTCGTTGGCGCGTTGACCGTTTGGCGCAGGACGAGCGCCAGCTCGATCTCATAGTCGAGCAATGTGACATGGGCGGGGCGGATCACCGCATCGTGTGGTCCGGTGACGGTGGCGTCGGTCTTGTCGAAGAACAGGTTGAATGCGCGGTTGTCGGGGTCCATTCCGGACTCGATGGCGTGTTGACGGTAGTTAGCGCCCTGACACATCACCCGGCACGGCGTGGTGACCGGTGAGAGCGACTCGACGTCGGGCAGCACTACCTCGGCTGGTGCTCCCGCCGCCACGCTCCAGTCGGATTCACCGCGCTCGATGAGGTCGGCGGTGCTCTCGTATTGCCCGGTGAGCGGAGAGACGAGGTCGCCGGTGATGACGCCCCATGCGATTTGCTCGTTGTCCCGGTACCGGACGAGATGAACAACCACCGGTTTCTCCACTTCCGCTCGTCATTGGACAGGGCTCAGTGTCAGTCAAGTGGGCGGCAAGACATCGCCACTTGTACTCAAGCCCACAGTTACTTGGCTCGACTTGGACTTCAGCCCAACGTCGTTAGTGATGATCAGAGAACCGTGGGGCCCAGCTCTTCGGCGAGCGTGAGGGCGGCGTGCAGCTGCAGCCGGCGATCGGCCACAGGTTGGCCGCGAAGTTGCTGGGCGCGCTGCACCCGATAGGCCACGGTGTTGCGTGCGACGTGGAGATCGGCAGCGGTGGCGGCCAAACTCCTGTCACGGTCGAGGTAGCACTTGAGGGTGCGACGGATCGTCGCAACGGAATCTGCGTTAGCGGCCAAATCGCCGAGCTCGCGGGCCACGAACGCGCGGGCGGCGGGCAGGTCGGTACTGAGCATGGCGACCAAGTCGTGGTCCTGATAGCAGAAGGACCAGGTATCACGTGTCGTCATGGCGCCCACACGGGCCGCCTCGGCGGCCTGCCTGTGGCTGTTCCGGAACCCCTCGACGCCGGTGCCGGGAAGTCCGATTGCGATGCGCACGCCCGGAGGCGGCGGCGTGGTTGCGATCACCGACTTTGGCGGCTGCGACGTCCGTGAACCCCACGCCCACACTTGTTGCGCGCCCACGGGAAGCACGAGCGTCGAGACACACCCTGCCGCCGAAAGGACTTCGCAAGCAACAGTTTTCAGCTGTCTCGGCTCAGCCGGCGTCGCTGCACCAGTCCACACGACGACCGCCAGGTGCCAGCGGCTCAGGTCGTACCCGAGAACTCGGGTGACCCTCTCCATCGGCACGGCATTTCCCTGCAGGAGGTCCTCGACGATCTCCATGCGCAGGGCCACCGAACTGCTCAACCACGCTTCGTGGGCGCGGGTGTACTCGCCGGCCATTCGCTCGGTCAGGACGTCGACGATGCCGAACAGGACCTGGTCAATGCGCCGCATCTCGGCAAAGCGCTGTGACTCAGGAACCAGGCGTTCGGCGGTGTCGAGCAGCACGCGCGAGGCAGCGGCGTGGGCGACGTGGATGCTGCGCAGCATGTGTTCGATGCCGATGCCGCGCGCCACCACCTCCGTTGGACCCGTGAGCACCTCGGGCATCGCCGCGAACGTCACGTCGTCACCGAGCGCGAGTGCGGTCAGTGTGCCCAGCGCCACTGCCTCGCAGCCCTTGTGGACCTCGGACGCGACCGCATCGACGGCAAGCTCCGGGATAGCGGCGGTGACAGCGGCTGTCATCAGCGTGCCCAGTTCAACTGCCCAAGCGGCCGGCCCGGGCCCCAGGAGTGCGGCCAGTTCCTCGGCGCGCTCGGGGAGCACGGAAGTATCCGGAAATGCGTGTCGCGCAACCGGTTCGAGTTCGCTGAACCACGGACGCGTCAACGTCATCACCGGGCCGGGTTGATCAGTGCGATGGCGCTCCGCACCGCCTCGTCGGTGACAGTAGCCAGAGGTCGGCCACGTTCAACGGTGTGTGCCGCCAGTTCCCGAAGTCCGCCGATCAAGAGCACAGCTCGGACGTAGGGAACAGGCGCGATTCCCATGGCCTTCAGTTCGTCTGTGTCGCTGAGAGTTTGGACCAATTCGACAAACTGCTCCATCGCGGCGCGCTGCAGAGAACGTGCAGCGGGACCCAACGCGGGAACGTCCCGAATCCAGGTCAGTGTGAGGTGCCGACGACGCTCGGCCCACTCGAACCACGTCTCGACCGCTTGCCGAACTTGGGTCTGCCACGGCGCGGTGGGGTCGACCGCGTCGCTGACTGCCGCGAGGTTGTCCTCGTTGGTCTGCGACAGCAGAGCGACCAGGCAATCCTCACGGTCGGAGAACACGGCATAGAACTTCGACTTCGAGGTCCGTGCCCGGCGGACGACGTCGGCCACCATTGAGTTTCCATAACCGACCTCGGCGATGCATTCCTCCATCGCGTCAAGAATGCGTCGCCGGTAGATCTCGGAATCCGTCCGAGTGACTGGCGCGAGTCCGGCCTCGTGCACTGCGTTCACGTCAAAGCCCTTTCTGGACCCTCGGTACACTAATGTACTGGAGTTTAGTACGCTGGTGTACCAAAGGAGGTCTGATGGCTCAGGTCACTACCGACCCGGTGCGATTGCCGCCCGGTGTAGCAGTCCCCGGCATCATCCAAGGTGCGGCGATGTTGCTCAACCGCCGGCGCGCGCTCGAGTTTGCTCGCCGACGCCACGGTGCGGTGTTCAGCATCTCGCTTCCAATCGTCGGGCCCAGTGTCGTCCTCGCCGATCCTGCGCTGCTCAAGGAATTGTTCACCGCCGGCGATCTGGTCAAGACAGTCACCAACCTCGGCGACGTCATCGGACCGGGTTCGTCGTTCAGCCTTAATGGCCCAGAACATCTCGCCCGCCGCAGACTGCTGATGCCACCCCTGCATGGCAAGCGGATGCCGGTGTACGAGCAGATTATCGAACAAGAAGTCGCCAGTGCGCTGTCCGAATGGCCGGAAGGTACGCCGTTCGCGACGCTGCCGTCGATGATGAACATCACCTTGAACGTGATTCTGCGAGCCGTGTTCGGGGCAGAAGGGCCAGAGCTTTCAGGTCTGCGGGAACTGCTTCCGCCTGCGGTACTGCTCGCATCACGGATGACCGTGCTGCCCTCTGCGCTACGTCGCGACCTGGGGCGGTGGAGCCCGTGGAGACGTCTCGAACGTATGCGGCGCCAATGTGATGAACTCATTGCGACGTTGATCCGCCGTGCCCGTGCCGCGCCCGATCTCGCTGAACGCACCGATGTGTTGGCCATGCTGGTCACCGGCGAGGGACGATGACGGCCAGCCGATCCCCGACGACCACATCATCGACGAGCTTCAAACCTTGTTGGCCGCCGGTCACGAAACCACGGCCACAACGTTGGCGTGGGCGGTGGAGCGGCTACGCCGACACCCCGACTTGTTGGCCCAGCTGGTCGAAGAGGTCGACGCGGGAGGTTCGGAACTCCTGCAAGCTACGGTGTGGGAGGTTCAACGCAGCCGTCCGGTGATCCCGGTCGTCCTTCGCGTGACGACGGCCCGCACTCGATTGGGCGAGTGGGTTTTACCCAAGGACCACACCGTCATCGCTAGCATCGCTCTGTCGCATTCGTCGAAGCAGAATTATGCGAACCCGGAGCGCTTCGATCCCAACCGTTTTCGGAACGCGAAACCCGATACCAGTGCCTGGATCCCGTACGGGGGCGGCGTACGTCGTTGCGTCGGTGCGGCTTTCGCGAATACCGAAATGCTGATCACGTTGCGCGAAATGCTACGCACGTACACGCTTGAGCCCACCTCGGCGCCCGACGAGAAGCCACGGTCTCGCGGGATCGCCAATGCACCCGCGCGCGGAGCCCTTGCCGTAGTACATCGGCGCAGCTCACCGAACAACCGACCCAAGATGGTAGTCAGCGGCGAGGCTGCCGCCGCGCGCCTTCTGGCTCTTCAGCCACCCGGCAGATCGGATTGGTAAGCGCGAAATGCGATCGCAAACCCACAACGCGCGTCGTTTCGATGGTGGGCTCGATCTCACGAATCGGCGCGAATCGTCTTGCAATGCCGGCGCGCAATGCGTCTAGACTCACCATCAGGCCAAACGTTTGCTGACATCAGTACGGCGGGCGTGCCGGGCGACGTATGACATCGGCAATCTCTGTGCTGCAACAACTTTCAGAGCGCCCGCAGCTCTGCTTCACGCGGCGTCAGATACCGACGGCAGCATCGTCTTTGGCGAACTTGAGTGTCACAGTGACAAAACGGTCACGTAAGGTGCATAACTGTCGCGGAAGAACGATCTGGGGGCGAACGTCTCATTTGGGACGTTCTAGAAAAGTGGACACAGAAGTGAGACAAATCGGTGTGGACACGACGGCTCAACGGACTGGGGTCTTGCTGCGAACGCCGACTGTAAACACGACGCAGTTACTCAGGGTCATGCAAGCCTTATCTAGGACCGTCAATCTCGTACGTGCCGCGATCGTCGGTGACGAGAACGGCGATGTGACGGGCAGTGCCATTGACCGTGGCCTCGCAGGTGAAGGTCGTTCCTTGGCGTGCACTGGGATTGCGTCCGCCGTTGCAGCTGACATCAGCGATGGTATTGGCGCCGTACCCGCTGGCGGGATCCGAAAGGATCTGCAGCACGCCATTTTCGACTTTGGTGACATCTAGCTCGTTGCCACCCGAAATGCCGAGTGGTGCCACATTACCGATCAGCATCACCACAGCAATCAAAAGGGCCACGGCAGCCGCGCTGAGGAGTAGCCACGGCACCAACTTCTTGAAATCCCTTCGTGTATCAGGCTGGCGCCGCTCAACTTGCGATGCCGGGCGGTCCGGACGTTGCAAATACCATGGAATTTCCGGCGGCCGTTGCGGCGGGTTGGTGCTCGGCGGCCGGCTCGCGGACGGCGGCGGTGGGCGATCGGCTCGGCGTGGCAACGGTCGAGTGACACCAGTCGGTTCGTCGGGGTTGGGACGGCGCGGATACCCGCCCGGCGGCGGCGGCCGGTTCACGGGAAGTTCCCGTAACACTGAGTGGCGTTACCGACCAGACCTGAGCGAAACGCGGTAATCCGTGTGAAGCCCGCTGGCACGCTGTCGCCATTGGTGTCGCTGGCGACGAGATGATTTGTGAGCAAACCAGATATCGCCTCGTCGAGGTCACCGGCGTTCAACGTCAGAGTGTTGCCCGAGGGAACCGCGACCGGTGTAGCCATGCTGCGCTGGGCGACTCCGGTAAGGCATGCGGTACGTAGCGCCGTTCGTTCGCCGGTCAATGCAACGCCTTGCTGGCGCTGCATGGCCAGCATGTAACGCGAGGTGACCACAGAAAACGCGGTGTCGTCACCCTGCAGGAGTTGGTGACTCTCGCGGTCTGTGTAGGTGCCAATCGCGCGCAGGCCCGCTAGGTCGACGTTGATGGTGTTGGTCGACGGACAGTATGACGCCGGCGGGCTCGGCCGTGCGTCGGAGCATTCGAGCTTCCCGCCGATCGTCAAGGTCGGCGTTTTGTCGGGATGAAAGATCGCTGTGAGCGTCTCCATCAACAGCCCCAAAGACTCTTGGGTGATGGGCATTTCGCCGGCAGGGGAGTCGTCCGATGAATAGTTCTGCAGCGCGGGAGGCAGGCCGACGTGGCGCCGCTCTATCTCCTTGTGGTCGATCGCGGCACACACCGCAGGATCGCCGTTGAAGCCCTCTTGAAACGCACCTATCCGATCGAGCGCGGTCCCGTGTGCGCCGTGGCCGAATTCGGGCTCGTCCGTGGGGTCACGCAAGGTGATTCCGCCGGCGAGCACATGGTCGAGTCCATCGGTGGTATTCATCGCGAAGCGGCTGGAGTGGCCCTCGGCGACCCAGTGCAAGTACACCCCGGCGAAGCAGTCGGCCTGCTGCTCTTTTGTCAGCGTGTGGCTGAGGAAGTGGACGCTGTGCGCTCGGGTCTGCACCGCATGGCCGAGCTCGTGCGCCAGCGTTCCAGCAACGGCGATATCACCGAAGTATTTGCGCGTCAACGGAATCAGGACGCCACGGTCCCAGGCGATCGAGTCGTCGAGGCGGCAGTACGACGCATTGACCGACTTGTAGCCGTTGCGTCCGCCACAAGCGCCAACGCTGGACGGGATCCGCGAGTCGTAGGACCTGATTGCCTTAACCGGCTGGTAAGCGCCTGAGAAGTATTGGGGGTAGGTAGCGGTCCAGAAATCCTGAATGTCGTCGACGGCCAACAGCGCTAGTCGGTCGTCGTCGCTGTCATCGGTGCCCTCAACGGTGCCCTGGGGCTGTCCGGCGTCAGCTCGCCGGCCATTGAAGCCGCCCGTCGCGCGCAGACCGCCGACCCGATCCGGGTCGTACAGCATCGACGCCGGTCGGCCCGCCAACACCGTAGGGGAAGAGCATCCAGCGGTTGCCGGAACAAGACACAGTGCTGCCAGAGCGACGGCAACACCGGTACCGCGGCGCAACCGCCGCCCGGGACCACGGTGCTGGCGGTGCTTCATGCGCTCCCTCCCCAGCGATCACATGCCTCGCGCCGAACATGCTGACCGGCGCGCTCCCCTGCGGGCGACGGTAGTCGAATTGCCAACCGGCCGGTCGAAAAATCCTGATCGTCAGCTTGGCTCGTCCGGCGGGTTCGGCTGAGTCAGCCGGTGCGCGCCGTCGAAGATCGAATATCTGCGACCCAGGCAGTCACTGAGCGGAGGCAGACGTGTGTTGTCAATCTTCGCTGCATTTCGACACTAGTGAACAACAACGTACTAGTGACGAGCCCGGCTCCGAACAACGTTGCCGCCGAAGTGAAACCCATAACACAGGGTCACGACGATCAATACCGGGCGAAACTGGGGAAGTGCGATTAATACGCCGATCAGGGTTTCGACCGCGCCGTTGATGTAGGTGAATGTGCGCGGCCGTTCGGGAAAGCCGAGCCGCGTGATCGGCTCAAAGATTCCCGGACGCACGAAGTGCGCGAGGCCGACAGTGATAACGGGCAGCGCCAAGTGCAGCGGCCGCCGGTCACGGCTAGCGTCCTGCTTATCGGTCATACGTTACGAGCGCTTCTAGCTGTGAACCGTCGGACCATCCGCAATTGCCGACCGTCGCGCCCGGGTCCCCAAATAGCCACGGCGGCAGCGGAAACGAGAACGACGATGCCCAGCATGAAGAGGGACGAATGCATCGCGAGCATGAAAGCTTCTTTGGCGTGCCTGGACAGATCGTGTCCCTGCGGTCCCAGCCGGTCGGCGACCGCCAGTGCCTGCGCGAGAGAACCAAGAGCGGGTTCCCTGATCGTCGGTGGCAACATCGCGATGTTGGCGATGAGGGTGTGGTTGTATCCGGCGGCCAGGATCGAGCCGGCGAGTGCAATTCCCAGCGCGCCGCCGATCTCCCTTGTCGTGTCATTTATCGCGGAGGCCACGCCTTGCTTGCTCAGCGGAACTGCCCCCGTGATGGCAGTGGTCGACGGCGCATTGCAAATACCCATTCCGGTGCTGAGGATCAACATCGGCCATGCCAGGTCGAAGTAGTTCGAGTCGACGTCAAGCAGGCGCATGCACAACAGCCCCGCGGCCAGAATCGCGAGACCTGCCGCCACCGAAATACGTAACCCGAATCGGGGCAGGTACCACTGCGTGAGCGCAGCGAATACGAGTAGCGGGATCGCCAAGGGGCACAGCGCGATTGCGGTTTGGAGCGCGCTGTAGCTCATCACAAGTTGTAGGTACTGCATGATCAGGAAGAAGAATCCGAAAATGGCAAAGAACAGCGTTGTCATGCCGATTGATCCGGCGAGCATGTCAGGTTTGGTGAATACGCGGATGTCGAGCAGTGGATGCGCTCGGCGCAGTTCGACGACACCGAAGACGACGGCGAGCACGATTCCGCCGGCGAGGCAGCCGTACACAGTGGGATTGGTCCAACCACGTAGCGGAGCCTCGATGACGCCGAAGACGAAAACTGCGACCGCTGAACCGATGATCAGGGCGCCGTACCAATCGATGGGTGTTGCCTCGGGGTCCTTCGACGACGGGATGGTGAGGGCGAACACGAAGAGCAGGGCCGCTGCCGCGACGAACGCCCAGAAGATGGTTCGCCACGGACCGTACTGGGTGAGTATCGCTGTACCCATGAAGCCGACAATCGCACTCGACGCGCAGACGCCGGCCCAGATGCCAATTGCCTTGTTACGCTCCTCTTTCGGATAGGCTGCGGTCAACAACGAGAGGGTGGCGGGCAGGATCGCTGCCGCGCCGACTCCGGTGGCACCCCGGGCGATGATCAGCGACGTGGGGCTGGCGACGTAGATCGGCACCAACGATGCCGAGGCGAAGATGACGAGTCCGACAAGGAATGTGGTGCGCCTCCCGTATCGATCGCCCAGGGCGCCGGAAGGCAGCAGCAGGCACGCCATCACCAGCGTGTAGCCGTCGACTATCCACGTCAGTTGTGTTTGTGTCGCGAGGGTTTCCCTTGCGATGGCGCCCAACGCGGCGTTCAGAGCCACCATCGAAGAGATGACCAGAAGCACACCCATGGAGCAGACGATGAGAAGCCAAATCCTGGAACGCCCCGTCAGTACATAGGCATTGGTGCTCTCCGGAACAACGCGTGTCGAGGGTAGTTTTTCGTCAGTCTCATCCGTCGTCGCGTCAATGTTCGTAGCTATCTGGCCTAGTACGTGTCGCGCATCGGTCATGTGGCTGACGCGACTGGGATAAGCGCGCTGATGTCTTCGCCCTGGAGCAGTTTGACCGTGAGGTTGAGATCGAAATAGTCCGTCCACCGGGTGATTTTGCCGTCATCGCCGACGACGAAGGTCCCCATTACCGGAATGGCCGGCTTGTCCCCGGCAGGGGTCTGGATGTAGTCGAGACGTTCGGTCAGCACGATTGAACCGTCGTTGGCGATGTTGACGATCTCGAATGCGTAGGCGTCTGGGAACATCGAGAACTGCGCGCCTAAGTTGTCCACGATGGCATCGACGCCGGTAAACGCTGGCATACCCACGTTCTGATACACCGCGTTGTCGGCGAGAAACGGGCGTAGCGCGTCGGGATCTCGACGCTCCATGAGGGCACAAAACTTTCGGACCACGTCGACGGGATCGGACACGGTGAAACCTCCGGCTCGAGATTGCTCAATGGTGCATGCCTCATGTATGTGACCTGCCGACTGTATGTCACATACAGGTTGTATGCAATACGCTGTGACGATGGTGCGAGGGCACGAGAAGTTCGATACGAAGGCTCGCCGTGCCGCGCAAGCAGAGGCAACCCGCGGCGCGCTCGTCCGCGCAGCGCGGCGGCTGTTTGTCGAGAAGGGTTATCACCAGACCGGCACCGAGGAAGTTGTCGCGCAGGCCGATGTCGGCACGCGGGGCGCGCTGTACCACCACTTCGCGGACAAGCAAGCGCTTTTCGAGGCGGTATTCATAGCGGTCGAAGAGAGCCTTGTCATGGAGGCCGCGAAGAATCTCGCCGATCCAGCGGAGGGTGCTTTTAATCAATTGCGGCAGGGCCTGATTGGATTCCTTGACGCATCATTGACGCCCGAAGTCCAACGGATTCTTCTCATCGACGGACCGGCGGTCTTGGGGTGGTCGAGATGGCGCGAGTTAGAAAGCCGCTACGGATTGGGAGGTATTCGAGCCATGCTCGAACGCGCCGCTGAAGAGGGCGACCTTGCGGCGGACCAGCCGGTTGCGGTGCTCGCGCATGTGCTTCTCGCTGCAGCGGAGGAAGCAGCGATGTTCATCGCCAATGCACCCGATCAGCAGGTCGCGCGAAACGAAAGCGTGTACGCGCTCAATGCTTTGCTGGACGGACTCCGGTCTCGCTAGCGCCACGGCGCAATCGCGCCTACGAGTTTTGAGATACGTGGCAAGCATTTTTATTCACTGGTCACGGTTAGCGATACCCCGCAGGGTGGTGTCTCGAGCCAGCAGAAGCGAATTTCGGGTGCCGATGTGTTTCAGAATGTTCTCTGGAATCCACTGTTCGCCGATGATGCAGCGAGCCAGTTGTTCCGTTGCTGCGCTCTCGGTCCGTATCTCGCCTGCCCGAACACCTTTGGCGAGAAGTGATTTCATTTGCCGAATGCGGGTGGCGAACGACCACGCCGGAGTGGACGTATCGGGAGGTGTTTGGCGCAGCCACGCCAACTGAATTCGGAATTCGTCCGGAAATTGGTCGAGCGCATTGATGTTCAGCCAGCTCAGCGCGTCGAGCTTCTCAATGGTCGTCGAATCCGAACGGACAATATCCGCCCAAGCACCACCAACCTTGCGTCCGAACTCGAGCATGATCGACATCAGCAGCTCATCTTTGGAGCCGACCACCCGGTACACCGTCCCGGTGCACACCCCCGAGGCTGCGGCGATGTCGCGCACCGTCGTCATTTCGTACCCACGCCGACCGAATTCGGCGCGCGCGACCGCCCGCAAATGAGCGGCCTTGAGATCGGTCGCGTCTTCCGTGTCCACCCAACTGTCGATGACCTCCTCGGCCACCGCGAATGCTTCGGACTTGTCGAGGTCGGCGTCCGTAGGTGAATTGACCGCGAGGCCTTCTAACAGGATCCGGCATTTCAGTTTGGCCACTTCGTCGACGGAGGCATTGTGTCGGACGGGATCGAGACCAGCATGCAACATGCTCTGGCAGATACGGTCGGCCAAGGTGGGCAAATCGGAGTCGACTCGGATATACCCGCTCCATCGGCCAGCGCGGAGCGCTTGCAGCATCGCGGCCTGGATCTTGGCCGGCGGACGCTTTGCCAATTGGACAAGCTCGGGATCGTTGCTGGGACCTTCGTAGAACGACATCTGAAGTGCGGCACGGTGTTCCACAGCGCAGCGCGCGATTTCGCACGCGAGTGCTTCGATCTGATCGGCCACTGGACGACGGTCGGGTTCGTCGACGCGTGCGAGGGCAGCGTCCCCGATACGATCCAGATCAGCGTGATAGCGCCGAATAAGCTCGACGAAGATGGCCTCTTTAGACTCGAAGTGGTGATACAGACTGCCGGCCAGAATGCCCGCGGCGTCAGCGATCTGTTGCACGGACGTCCGTAAGCCCGTCGCGGCGACAACGGCGCTTGCCGATCTCAAGATTTCGGTGCGGCGGGTGTCGTCAACCGACCGTTGGTCCGACACTGCGACGAGCTTGCCATTGCGACGACTTTTATTGCTCCCCGCAGGCCGGCTCTGGACGGAACTTCGCTTCGCGCCGTCGGCCATGGCCAAGCCCTCCTCTGCCAGTCGTCGCACTGGTGCACACCTAGATATGGATTCTATCTAACGGAAACCGGGCTGCGACGATGTTGCGATGCGAGGGCCGGTTGCGGTGCTGAGCGGTTCGTCGAGATCCACCGCGGCCTACCCTAAGTCGCCAGTTTCGACGCCAAGTCGAGCACCGAGACGGTGTCTGTGCCCACTTTCTTCAATCGCTCTGACGATCGGAAGCCGAGATCGACATCGGTCGCCTGAGCACGCAACGCCCCAACGGTCAGCTGCTCTTTGGGAATGTGTTTGAACATGTCGAAGTCGTAGAGGCGCAGGGCGTTCTCGTGGGTGATCTTGTCGATATCGTGATCAGGGAGACCGTCGAGGTAGATATCGAGAGTTTCCGGCGCCAGCGGCCAAGTGGAGTCCGAGTGCGGGTAGTCGCACTCCCACGTCACCATGTCGATGTTCAGTTTGTCGCGGTTGGCGATCCCGAACTCGTCGTCGATGAAGCACAGCGCGACTCGCTCCAGGAACACTTGGCTGGGCGTCTTGTCGCCGAAGTTCTGATGGGTCCACGCGCGATGCATTTTGTAGACACGGTCCACACGCTCTAAAAAGTAAGGCACCCAACCGATTCCGCCCTCCGACAGTGCGAATCGCAGATCGGGGAACTTACGCAACATCGGCGACCAGACAAGATCCGCCGCTGCTTGCACGATGCTCATCGGCTGCAAAGTGATCATGGTGTCCACGGGTGCATCGACCGATGTGATCACGACACTCGAGGACGAACCGATGTGCAGGTTGACGATGGTGTTCTCGTCACTGCAGGCCTGCCAGAAAGGATCCCAGTGTGGGTCGTGCAGAGAGGGGTACTCGATCTTGGTGGGGTTCTCCGAAAAAGAGACGGCATGACAGCCCTTCTTCGCGACGCGGCGCACTTCCTCGGCCATCAGCTGCGGATCCCAGATCGGCGGCAGTGCTTGAGGAATCATTCTGCCTGGGTACGCACCGCACCATTCGTCGATATGCCAATCGTTGTAGGCACGCAACACCGCGAGTCCGAGGTCCTTGTCCTTAGCGCGGGCGAAGTACTGTCCGCAGAACTGAGGGAACGAGGGGAAATTCAGCGCCGCCGCCACGCCGTTTGCGTTCATATCGCGGATGCGCTCGTCGATGTTGTAGCACCCCTCGCGGATTTCGGACAATCTCGTAGGTTCGGCGCCGTACTCGTCTGGCGGACGTCCGGCGACCGCGTTAAGGCCCACATTGGTCGCCTCCGCACCCTCGAAGACCCACGCATCGGTGCCGTCCTTGCGCTGAATCAGCTTGGGCACGGCGTCCTTGTACTTGGCTGGAATGTGGTTGTCGAACAGGCCGGGCGGTTCGACCATGTGGTCGTCCACCGAGACCAGGACCATGTCATCCATCTTCATTGAGTACTTCCTTTCAGCTTCGATGGCACGGTGGGTAAGACATCGCCGATGTCGACGTTGCACTCGCGCCGGAGCAGTCCGCACCGCCAACTGCTGGCGCCGCTGTTTTCACTGACCCAGCTAAGCGGTCACTCGCTCTTCGCGGCGCTGCATGGCCGCCAGCATGATGTTGTTACCGCCAAATACGTTGGAAGGGTGGGTGACTCGTCGAGCACGCTCAGAGGGTGCGTCGTGAACGAAGTCGTTGATCACGGCTACCACCTTTCTGCCTTCGTCGCGAGACATAGAAACTGCGCCCACGCCGTCGGCGGCGACGTATTCAGGGGGTACGACAAATTCACGCTGTCCGAACGCCCTCATCTGGCATGGCGGTTGATTGACTCCAACGAAATCGGACTCTACGGTGAAACAAGTATTAGGTCAATGACGACAATGCGGTGAGGAGACTGTCCGGTGAGTGTCGACGACGATCACCAGCAGTCGCTCGGGATGTTGGCATCAGCCCTTGCGGGGCGCCCACTCGCCGTCGGCGCCGGCGTTGCAGGTGAGCCGTCCTGGACCGACGGACAGACGGTGTACGTCGATCCCTCCGCGCACCCTCGCGCAGCCCTAGAGGCGGTGGCCGTCCATGCATCGATGCTTGCGGCAGGCAGCCTGGCACCGGATATCGTCGACCGACTGGTACGGCATCCCAAGCTTTCTCGCCGCTACTTCGCCGTCGAAGCGCACCGGGCTTTAGTTGCCAACGACGACTTGCTGCCGGCGAGGTTGGCTGCGCTAGCAGATCGTGAGCTCGCCGCTCTCAGCTGCTCGGCCGCGGACTCTCTGGCCATCGCCGCAGGCAAGACCGTAGCCGCCGGGCCGCCACACAATTTCGGAGTTATACGCGCGAAGAAGCTCGTCGCGGTCATGAAGCACGCCGCGGCGCAGAAGGAAAAAGTGGGTCACGTTGCCCGAAAAGAGGCGAAGGGCGAACTGCACGAACTCTCCGACGATGCCGTGGACGACAGCGACGATCCCGACATGTTCAGCAGTCCGGTAGGCGGCGGCGGCTTCATTGGCAAGTGGCTCAAGAAGATGCTTTCTTCGTCCCGAAGGTCGGGGAACGACGGCGGCGGACCACCGGGGGCGGATACCCCGACGCACCGTACGAATTCAGCCAGGCGGGGCGCCTTTGCGGTTTCGTCGACTGCCTTGACTCCTGAAGCCTCTTCGGATGTCGAACAGGACGGTATGAAGTATCCGGAATGGGACGCGAACCGCGGCGCATACCGTCCCGATTGGTGCACGGTCCGAGAGGTCGAGCCGGAAATCAAGCCTGCTGCGACCGGGTTCATCGAGTGCGCTGGTGCGGTGCGGCGGCCACTCGCACGGCTCGGCATGGGGTTACACCGGCAACGCCGTCAGTACCAAGGCGACGACATCGACATTGATGCGGCCGTCGAAACGCGCGTCGAATTACTCGCGAGATCGGTGCCGTCTGATGCGGTCTATCTCGACAGCCTGCGGCGGCGGCGCGAGCTGTCGGTGCTGGTTCTGTTGGACATCTCGGGCTCGGCCGCTGAGCCCGGTACGCTCGGGCGGACTGTGCATCAACAGCAGCGAACGGCGGCTGCCAACCTCGTTGTCGCACTGCACGATCTCGGTGACCGCGTGTCCTTGTACGGCTACTACTCGCAGGGCCGGGCCGCGGTAAGACTGGTGCCAGTCAAGCGGTTCGAAGACCACCTCGACGCAGCCGTATTCAAGCGCTTGAACAGTCTGGAACCCGGTGCATACTCACGCCTCGGCGCAGCCATAAGGCATGGTTCGACCGTGCTCGATCAGCGTGGTGGAACGCCCCGACGATTGCTTGTCGTGCTGTCCGACGGGCTCGCCTACGACCACGGATACGAACTTGTTTACGGCGCCGCAGACGCGCGCCATGCACTCGACGAGGCCCGGCGTCGTGGAATCGGTTGTGTCTGCCTGACTGTAGGGGCGGCGACGGACGTCGGATCGCTGAGGAAGGTCTTCGGGAGCACCGCGCACGCCGCTGTTGGCCGGCCTGAACAACTTTCAGATGTCATCGGACCTCTGTTCAGATCCGCCGTGCGGTCCGCCGAAATGCAACGCCGTGCGTGCTGAGGGGGTCCGGCGGGTGAAGGCGCAAGTCGTCTCACCACTACCGGTCGAGCCGGGAGGTCTGCCAATTCCGCGCCATGGTTGAAAACAAACATCTGTTCCATCTAAGCTGCTGGACTGTGACCGAGGGCACGTGGCTAAACCACCGCTACAGGTCTCACACGAGGGAAGAGTCGGATGAATAACGAGGTCGCGCACGCGCAGCCCAATGGCGCCGCACCCCAGACCACTCACGCACGCCCGTATTACCGGTCGGTGGGCAACGAAGAGGCGGTTTTCAAAGCGGCTTACCGGCAGGGGCTATCGCTGGTCCTGAAAGGGCCGACTGGCTGTGGCAAGACTCGGTTCGTCGAGGCGATGGCCCACGATCTCGGCCGGCAATTGATTACGGTTTCCTGCCACGACGATCTGACGACCGCCGACCTGGTCGGGCGCTATTTGCTTCGTGGTGATGAGACAGTGTGGGTTGACGGACCGCTGACCCGCGCGGTCCGCGAGGGAGCGATCTGCTACCTCGACGAGGTTGTCGAAGCCCGCCAAGATACAACCGTTGTTCTGCACCCGCTCGGGGATCATCGCCGCCAGTTGCCGATCGAACGGCTGGGAATCACTCTCGATGCGGCACCGGGCTTCGGTCTTGTCGTCTCTTACAATCCCGGTTACCAGAGCGTGCTGAAGGATCTCAAAGACTCGACGAGGCAGCGCATGGTAGCTATCGAATTCGGCTACCCTGCAACGGAAGTCGAGGAAGCAATTGTTGTTCACGAGTCGGGTGTTGATCCGGCGATCTCGGCTGAGCTCGTTCGCTTCGGTCAGGCGATCCGCCGTTTGGAGACCGGTGGACTACGCGAGGTGGCATCCACCCGCGTGCTTATCGCGGCTGGTCAACTCATCAGCGAGGGTCTGTCCGTCGTCGATGCGGCGAAAGCAGCCATCGCAGGCCCGCTGACTGACGATGTGACCGTCTCTCGCGGTCTCAACGAGATGATCGATATCTATCTGGGACAGCCTGCGCGCCCGATTCGTTGACGCCGCGCGACGTGGACCGTTAAGGTATGAACAAATATTAGGTTGTAGCCCGGAGGTCAGTTTGTCTTACGAGAGCAAAGCCCATCCGATCAAGGTCGGATATCTGATGGACTTCACGCTTGCTGCGGATTTTCCAAAGGAGCTGCTGGATTCGTTTGTCCAGTCCTTGGACCTCGTATTCGAAGACGCCCTCGAGAAGGGGCTGTTGGATCGGCCGGTACAGGTGATCTACAAGGAGGTCGAGGGGCTGCCCAAGGGCACAGTCAAAGCGGTGATCGATGCCTATGCCGAGCTCGTCGACGAGGGTTGTCTAGTTGTGTTCGGGCCCAACATCACTGACAACGTGGTGCCGATGCGTGAGGCGATCGAAGAGCGTTTCAAGGTGCCGGCGATCAGCGTGACCGGGACCGATGACTGGCTGGGTGAGTGGACATTCTCGTTCCCCCAAGGCTCGATGACCGATGAGCCCATCTTCCTGGCTGACCTCATCGCCAAAAGGGGGCTGACCGACGTCGGTGTCTTGGTCGAGCAGAACCTGATCGGCGAGTCGTACCTGGGTAACTTTCGGCGCGCTTGCGCGCGCAAGGGTCTGCGGATTGTCGCTGAGGCACCAATCGCGCAGACGGCGCAAGACATTCACGCCGCGGTCAAGTCGCTGCATGACGCGCGAGCCGAGGCGATCGTCCACTTCGGTTTCGGCTTCGGCATCGTTTTAGTCAATCCTGCACTGGAAGCCGTCGATTGGGATCCTCCCCGCTTCTCGACCACCGCATGGCAGAACGCGTGGATCAATCCAGTGATGTGGCAGGCGTTCATGGGTTGGGTCGGTGTCGACCAATATGACGAAGCCAACCAACTTGGGCAGGAGTTCCTGGATCGCTATGAGGCAAAGCACGGCAACCGTCCCCAGTATTGCGTTTCCGTGGTCAACCACGACATCGCCTCAACCCTGGTGCGCGCGTTCGCCGATGCCCATCCGCTGAGCCCACGCGGAGTCAAAGAGGCACTCGAGCGAGTGAAGATGATGCCTGCGGCCTCGGGTGCGCCGGGTACGCGGGTGTCATTCGGCAAATGGACCCGCAGGGCCTGGATGGGCGCGGGCTACCTCGTCGCCCGCACATTGGACGCCGACGGCGTCAACTCGCACCTTGTCGACCGATTTGGTCAGGAGTAGTCGGATGAGTACCGAAGAATTCACGTCACCCTCAGCCAGTCCTACGAAGCATTCCCCTCCCGGGCGGTCAGGCGGTGGAAGCTTGGGTTCATGGCTGGCCGGGATCGGCCTGCTCGCATTCGTCGGGTTGTTTATTGCGGTTTCACGCACGAAACTCGATCCGCGAGTGGCCAACCCGAACACCGTCGGTAGGCCGCGCCCGGTCAAGTACCTCTTCGGGGTCACCGGCTGGATGGAGTACATCGAAATCGGTACGGCGCTGATGCTCGTGGCGCTGGTAGTCGTCTTCATCATCGGGTGGCGGCGTAATCCTGGCAGCCCGGTGATGCTGATGTTCTTGGTCACGACGCTGATTGTGTGGCAGGACCCGATCATGAACTGGGCGCCCTACGCGGTGTACAACCCGGATCTCCTGCACTGGCCCGAGTCCTGGATTCTGATCATGATGTCGCCGACGGTGGAACCGTTCATCGTATTCGGTTACGTGACATTCTATTTCGGGCCGTACTTCGTGGCTGTGTGGGTGTTGCGAAAGTTACAGGCTAAGCGCAGTCCCGATGCTTTCGTCAGCCGGCACCCGCTAGTCAGCTTGGGCGCTCTGGTACTAGTCATCGGCTTCGTGTTCGACGCGATCCTCGAAGTTGGTTCCATCGCGACCGGTCTCTACATCTATTCGCAGGTGATCCCATTCGGATCGATCTTTACGGGAACTCCGCTCCAATTCCCACTGATCTGGGAGTCGCTCGGGGTGACTTTCGTGATGATCCCGGCGGCGATTCTGGTTTACCGCGACGACACGGGAAAGTCGGTGGCAGAAAAGCTGGCTGCAAAGGTCAAGTTGTTGCCGACGAGGCCCGTACTGGGCACCTTCCTGGTGATGTTTGTGATCATCAACGTCTCGTACTTCGCCTACGGCGGCTGGTTCTGGGCAATCAAGGCCAGCGGCGCCGCGACGTCGGTGGCGTGTCCGTGGCCGTATCCAGAGGCCAAAGTCTTTGACCCACAAGGCTATTACGAGGAGAACGGGGCAAAGGGGCCCTACTCGGTGGGTAAGTGGTCGACCTGGCAGTACGCCCTGCCGCATGGTCGTCCCGACGTGCAGTTGGGTTCCAAGAGCAATCGCTGCGCAACTCAGGCTTTCAATGGTTGAGCGTCGTAGTGTCGTCATCACGGGTGCATCGCGCGGCCTCGGCTTCGCCTCAGCTGTACGTCTATACCGTGAGGGATGGCAGGTGGTCGCCACCATGCGAACGCCTGAGCGGGGGATGCCGTTATTGCGCGAAGCGACCGGGGCAGCTGAAGACGACGATCGGCTCCTCGGTGTCCAGCTCGACTTGATGGACGCGGCCTCCATTGCAGCGGCTGCCAAGACGATCGAAGAGCGGATTGGCGCGCCAGACGCGATCGTGCACAATGCCGGAATATCGGCGGCCGGAACGGTCGAAGAAACCGATACAACGTTGTGGCAGAACATGTTTACCACTCACGTAATCGCGCCGGTGACTTTGACCAAGGCGCTGTTGCCGTCGATGCGGGCGGCAGGACGGGGTCGCATCGTGCTCGTCAGCAGCGCGGCGGGCGTGCGCGGCCAGCCAGCTACGGGACCGTACTCCGCTAGCAAGGGCGCGATGGAAAGGTGGGGTGAATCGCTGGCCTTCGAGTTAGCGCCCTTCGGGATCGGTGTCAGCGTTCTGGTTACGGGAACCTACGAGACTGACATCATCACGGACGCAGGCACGACCGACGATCGCGACTTCACTGGCCCCTATGCGCGTCTGCATCAGACGATGAACAGCCGCGGCCGGTATGCGATCAAGTTCGCGCGCTCTCCCGAGCGTTTCACCGACGGATTGGTGAATGCACTGGCTGACCACGGCGCCTTCCGCCGCCATGGCGTCGGACCCGATGCGTCGATGTTGTTGACCTTGAACAGGGTGCTTCCTGCTTCCGGGATGCACCACATGTCTCGAATCATCCTCGGAATTCCTCGATTCGGCGCGATGCGTGACGGGGCGTGGCCGCTGACAACCACGCAGCGCGTGATGGTCGCTGCCGCCAAGGTGCTCCCGGAACAAGTCATGATCCGGTTGGCGTCGCTGGCGACGCGATTTTCTCGGACACAGTCCGCACCAATGGGGGGTCGAAGCGATGACTAACGCAACGACGGTGACGTTCGAGTCGAAGATGATGATCGACGGTGAGCTCGTCGACGGTGAGTCAGGCACATTCGCCAACATCAATCCCGCCAATGGAGACGCGCTCGGTGAGGTTGCGGATGCGTCCAAAGCCGATATGAATCGTGCGATCGATGCGGCGCGGCGATCGTTCGACGAGACCGACTGGTCGACTAATCGGGCACTGCGGAAGCGCTGTCTTTTGCAACTGCACGACGCGATTGAAAGCGAGTTGGAGGAACTACGCGAGGAACTCATCCTCGAGGTCGGCGCACCCAGAGCGGTGACGCATGGTCCGCAGCTGGACGCGCCCCTAGAGGATGGGTTGAAGTTCCCGGCCCGGTTCATCGATTCGTTTGACTGGGAAGTCGATCTCGGCGATGCGGTGGTGTCGTTGACCGGCGTGAACTCCGCCCGCCGGGTGTGGCATGAGCCCGTGGGTGTGGTCGGCGCAATCGTCCCGTGGAACTTCCCGTTCGAGGTGACGATCAACAAGCTCGGACAGGCGCTGGCCACAGGCAACACTGTGGTGCTCAAACCCGCCCCCGACACCCCGTTCAACGCCACCCGTTTGGGGCGATTGATCGCCGAAAAGACCGACATACCAGCCGGAGTCGTCAACGTGGTGACAGCGTCGGACCATCTCGTCGGTGAAGAGCTGACCTTGTCGCCGAAGGTTGACATGATCTCATTCACCGGGTCGACGGCGGTGGGTAAACGCATCATGGAAAAGGGTGCGGCCACGATGAAGCGACTGTTCCTTGAACTCGGGGGGAAATCGGCGACCATCGTGCTCGAGGATGCCGACTTCGCTACTGCGTGTTTGATCGGCATCGGTCCATTAATGCACGCCGGCCAGGCGTGCGCGGCGCCAACACGAATCTTGTTGCCTCGCAGCCGTTACGCCGAAGGTGTAGCGATTCTGCAGGGGATCTACGAGAACATCCAGCCTGGCGACCCCCAGGACCCGGGCACCATTTGCGGGCCGGTCATTTCAGCTAAGCAACAACAACGCATCCTGGGCTACATCCACAAGGGTGTCGACGAGGGCGCGACGATGCGTGTCGGCAGTACAGAACCGTCGACAGCATTCGACACAGGGTTCTGGGTCAACCCCACCCTGTTTACCGACGTTGACAACGCCATGACCATTGCCCAGGAAGAGATCTTCGGGCCGGTCCTGGTCGCGATCCCCTACGACGACGAAGACGACGCGGTCCGGATCGCGAACGACAGCGCTTACGGCCTTGCCGGCATGGTCATGTCGGAGTCGACGGAGCGGGCGTTGGCGGTGGCGCGTCGACTACGTGCGGGGTTCATCGGGCTCAACGGCACCGCGGGGTACGGCGCCGACATGCCCTTCGGGGGCTACAAGCACAGCGGTGTCGGACGCCAGAACGGACTGGCGGGATTCCATCAATACACAGAGGTCAAATCCGTGGCTTATCCCGCGAATTGATAGGAGCAACATGTCAGAGCTATTCGACGAACTCGAAGACTTCGCGGCATTCGACGACGTCGTATCGGGCGATGTACGCGACCCGTACCCGGAGTTGGCGAAACAGCGTCACGACACTCCGATTCAACGAATCGACATGTCGACGATGCCCGGTGAGGAAGGCAAACCCGTCTTCATCGTCTACCGCCACGAGGACATTCAGACGATGCTGCGGGACCACGACACCTTCTCCTCGAACGCCGTGATTCAGATATTCGGCGACGTTTTGGGCCACGGGGTGATGCTGGGCATGGATGAGCCCGTCCACGGCAGGCTGCGTTCGCTGGTAACCAAGGCGTTCACCCAAAAGGCTTTGGCGCGTTGGGAAGACGAGATCGTCGGTCGCATCGGTAACGAACTGATCGACGGGTTTGCCGCCGACGGTGCCACCAACCTGGTGAAAACCTTCACGTTTCCGTACCCGAGCCGCATCATCGCCGCGCTCCTCGGCCTCCCGGAGGAGGATTTCCCGCAGTTCCAGCGCTGGTCGGTGTCGATGTTGAGCTACACCATCAATCCCGAACGAGGGTTGGCGGCGTCAAAGGCCCTCGTCGACTACTTCACTCCGATCCTGGAGGCCCGTCGAGCGGAGCCCCGCGAGGATCTGATCAGCAGCCTCGCAGCAGCTGAAATCGACGGCGAAAAGCTTGCGGACGAAGACATTTACTCCTTCATCCGGCTCCTGCTTCCGGCCGGCGTGGAAACCACGTACCGATCCCTGGGCAGCTTGCTCTTTGCGCTCCTCACCCACCCCGACCAGCTTGACGCCATCCGCGCCGACCGAACCCTCATACCGCAAGCCATCGAAGAGGGTGTGCGATGGGATGCGCCTCTGCTCAACATCACTCGCGTCGCCACTCGGGATACCGAGTTGGCGGGCGTGCCCATCCCACAAGGGTCATCGGTGATGCCCATGCTCGGCGCGGCCAATCGTCAAGAAGATCGGTACACCAAACCCGATGACTTCGACATTTTCCGGCAGGCGAAGGTACCCATCAGCTGGGGCTACGGAGTCCATGTCTGCCTCGGGATGCACCTCGCTCGACTCGAGATGCGCACGGCCATCAACCTGTTATTGGATCGGTTGCCCAATCTTCGCCTCGATCCTGACGGTGACGACCCGCACATCCGCGGAATGGTCTTCCGCTCTCCGACGTCACTGCCGGTGCTGTTCGACCCGGCCTAACGAACCCGTTGCTCCGTGCCGGTGCGCGCCAGTGTCGCTCTCGCTGGGCCGACCGCGGGCGGATGTTCCTTGAAAGGATTGGAAGAAGCGCATGACCGACTTCGACGCAGTTGACTTTTTCACCGATGAAACTCTGGTGTCAGACCCTTACCAATACTTCGACTTTCTGCGCTCGAAATGTCCGGTGTCGCAAGCGACCCCGTTCAATGTTATGGCGGTCACGGGCTACAACGAGGCTCTCGCGGTTTACAAGGACCCAGCCTTCTCGTCGTGCAACTCGCTTGCGGGCCCATTCTCGGGATTCCCCTTTGGTCCCGACGGAGCTGACGATGTGTCCGACTTGATTGAGGAGCATCGCCACATCGCCCCGATGGCTGAGCACATCTCGAATCAAGACCCGCCGCTGCACGGTCGGACCAGAGGTCTGATGAATCGACTGATCACTCCGAAGCGCCTGAAAGAAAACGAAGAGTTCATGTGGCGGCTGGCGGACCAGCAGCTGGACACTTTCCTCGAACGAGGTCGTTGTGAGTTCCTAGCGGATTACGCAAAACCGTTCTCGCTGCTTGTCATTGCTGATCTGCTGGGTGTCCCTCAAGAAGATCATGAGGAGTTCGAAGCGCAATTCGGTACCCAAGTTGCGGGTGAACTCGGGGAGGGGACAACAGCGCTCAATCCCCTGCAATGGCTGAACGAGAAGTTCTATGCCTACATCGAGGACCGCAGGCGCTCGCCGCGCGGTGATGTGCTGACCGAGTTGGCTCAGGCAAAGTACGAAGATGAGTCCACGCCTGAGATCGAGGACGTGATGAACTTGTCGACGTTCCTGTTCGCCGCAGGCACAGAAACGACTACCAAACTTGTCAGTGCCGCGGTACGTGTCATGGGCGAGAACCCGGAACTTCAGACATCCCTACGCGAGGACCGAGCGAAAATTCCAGCGTTCCTCGAAGAGACGTTGCGCATGGAAAGCCCCGTCAAGGCGCATTTCAGAATGGCGCGAAAGACCACCACTGTGGGGGGTGTGGAGGTCCCCGCGGGCACGACGGTCATGCTGTTGCCGGGCGCGTGCAACCGCGATGATCGAAAGTTCGATGATCCCAACACATTCGACGTCAATCGATCGAATGTACGCGAACAGATCGCCTTCATCCGGGGTGCCCACTCATGCCCGGGTGCTCCGCTGGCGAGGGCGGAGGGCCGGATCTCGATGAACCGAATCCTGGACCGTATGGCCGACATCGGACTTTCGGAGGAACATCACGGACCGGAGGGTGCGCGCCGCTACGAGTATGAGCCGACCTTCATCCTGCGTGGCCTCCGCGAACTGCATGTGACCTTCACCCCTATCGGCTGAATCGAGACACCCATGTCGAAAACTGTTCTGGTTACAGGCGGGTTGGGGCTGGTGGGCTCAGAAACCGTGCGGCGGTTGGTCGAACTCGGTCACCGCGTAGTGGCCACAGATCTCGACACGCCAGCCAATCGGAAGGCCGCCGCCAAGATGCCCAGCCGTGTCGAATTCCGGTGGGCCGACCTCACCGATTCTGCGCAAGTGCAGCGTCTACTCGCCGATGTTGCGCCGGACGCAATCGTCCATCTCGCAGCGGTCATCGCACCCGCGATCTACCCGATACCCAAAGTCGCGCGACGGGTCAATGTGGACGCCACCGCAAATCTCGTTCGCCTCGTTGAGGGGCTACCGAAGCAGCCACGATTCGTCCATGCCTCGAGCATCACCGTGATGGGTCCCCGGAATCCGCACCGCACAACGCCTCCGCTGCGCGCGGAGGAACCGATGCGCCCCTACGACGTCTACAGCGGCCAGAAGTCCGAGGCCGAAGAGATTGTGCGGGGATCGACGCTGGAATGGGTGGTCCTGCGACTGGGAGCAGTGCTCAGCCCGGACATGGGAGCACTGCCGGTCACCACTGACGCGATGTACTTCCAAGCAGCACTGCCCAGCGACGGTCGGGTTCAGACCGTGGACGTGCGCGACGTCGCATGGGCATTTGCTGCGGCAACCACCGCCGACGTCGCTCGCGAGATCTTGTTGATAGGCGGCGACAATTCTCACCGGCTGACCTACGCCGAAGTCACCTCGGGCCTAGTGGCGGCTCTGGGCATACCGGGCGCGATCCCTCCGGGCCGGCCCGGTGATCCGAACAGCGACGATGACTGGTTCGTCACTGACTGGATGGACACCACGCGCGCTCAAGAGGCGTTGCAGTTTCAAAATCATTCGTGGCCCGACTTGAAGGCCGAGTTGGCGGAGAAGTACCGGTTGCTGCACTATCCAGGTCGACTCATCGCCCCGATCGTGCGACTCTTCATGGCGCGCCGCTCGCCGTACCGCAACGCACCGGGTCAGTATGCCGACCCGTGGGGTGCAATCCGCGCCAAGTTGGGCGAGCCCGCCTGGGATCGACTTCGACAGTGAGTGCGACGGCAAGCTCTGACCCGCGGGCACATTGGAGGCATCGCAGGTGGATTAAACGACATTGCAAGGGGTGAGGAGAGGACATTATGCGAGTGCCTCGTGCCGTGGCGAAATTCCATCGTCGTGTTACCAATCCTGTGGCTCGCTCACTCACGCCGTGGCTCCCATGCTTGGGGACTCTCGAGCACACTGGCCGCAAGTCAGGGAGGCGATATCGAACGCCGCTCCTGGTTTTCAAGACCCAGAACGGTTACGCCATCCTTGTCGGATACGGGCTCGAATCGGACTGGCTCAAGAATGTACTGGCGGGCGGGCCGACAGTGCTGCACAAGCGGGGCAAGGCTGTCACGCTGGCCGACCCAAAGATCGTCGAAAAGGCCGAGGCGGCAGCGCTTGTCACGCCGGCGCCTCGGCTGCTGTATCGCTTATTCCCTTACAACGAAGCAGCATTGGTGTTGACGAGGCCCACCGATGCAACGTGACGGCCTTCTTCACTGAATCACAAACGCAGTCACCGGACGTGTGATGTCCTACGAAACAGATTCCGGCACAGAGGGTCTCGCTCACTTGCCGACAACCGACGGGAGCGTTGGAGTGATTACCCTCGGCCCGTATGCAGCTGCTTGCTTCGAGGATGCGGGCGGTATACGATTTCGGAACAAATATTTGGCCAGAAGATAGATCAGCGCGAGGAGGTTCGGATGGCGGGTCGTTTGGAGGGAAAAGTCGCTTTCATCACGGGGGCGGCTCGCGGCCAAGGGCGCGCCCACGCTGTCGCGATGGCGAGGGAGGGGGCAGACATCATCGCCGTCGACATCTGCCGCGACATTCCCTCGAACCCATATCCTTTGGCCTCGCCCGACGATTTAGCCGAGACCGAGCGGGCGGTGAAAGAAGTAGGCCGCCGCGTCGTTGCGCGGGTCGGTGACGTGCGGGAGCGTCACGAACTGCGGGAGGCTGTCGAAGCCGGGCTCGTCGAGTTCGGCAAGATCGACATCGTCGTCGCCAACGCCGGAATTCTTCCGATGGCCATGGGCCGCCCACACGATGCCATGTCGTTCGTTGACGCGTCCGATGTTGATCTTCTCGGTGTGATGAACACCGTTGCGGTGACTGTTCCGCATCTGACTGACGGGGCTTCGGTGATCATCACCGGGTCGACCGCGGGCATGATCACCGGCACCACCGACAACCCGGCGATGGGTCCCGGCGGTCGGGGCTACGGCTGGAGCAAGCGGACCCTGATTGGGTACGTCGAAGAGATGTCGATGGCCTTGGCGAGCCGCATGATTCGGGTCAACGCGATCCATCCCACCAATTGCAACACGCACCTTCTGCAGAACGACGGCATGTACAGCATGTTCCGTCCTGACCTTACGCAGCAGGGTAAACAGGCCAGTCGCGAGGACGCCGAACCGCTATTCACAATTTTCCAGGCAATGCCTATTCCGTACATCGAGCCAGACGACATGGCGAACCTAGGCGTCTTCCTCGCCAGTGAAGAGAGCCGTTACATCACTGGGCAGCAAATCCGAGTCGACGCCGGCTCATTGCTCAAGTGGCCCAACGGTCCCGGCGGCTAATCCGGCCGACCAGACGCCTGTGTAGGTGAGCGCGGTTCTGTTCGAGGCGGAAAGGACTAGTCATGGCGAGTAAGTCACCGGAGGAGCACGCCGAAAACCTCGATCTTCGCCACCAAGACTTCAACGACCCGGAATACCTCTATGAGGTCTACGAGGTGATGCGCGCCAACGCGCCTTTCTGTCACCAGGATTCTCCGTTCGTGGGTCCCACGCCGGGTGGCGCGTGGGTTGCTACCGGGTACGACGACTGTTACGAGATCGCGCGTGATTGGCGGAGCTTTTCGAGCAGGCCCGTGACTCCGGACGGCTCACTGATGTGGTTCGGCGACATCGTGATCACCATCGATCCGCCACGCCAGCAACAGCTTCGCAAGATTCTCAACCCGTATTTCTCGCCGGGCCGGATGAAGCAACTGGAGCCGCAGGTGCGTGCGGTCACCGACGACTTGATCGACGACTTTGTCGAATCGGGCCGCGGCGACCTCGCCAACGTGGCCTGGCGGCAGCCCGGGATCGTCTTCTTTCGGTATCTACTGGGCATGCCCGTCGAGGACGTGCCGCTGTACATCGAGACGACGGACGTCGCGATCAATGGTGACAGCGAAGAGATCCGACAAGCGGCGATGAACGATTTGTACCAGCGGGTACGCGGGGAGATTGAAAAGCGCCGTGATGAGCCGTCGCGTGACGACCTCATCAGCGTGTTACTCGACGCCGAGATCGACGGTGACAAGCTGAGATTCGACGACGTGGTCGCGAATGTCATCTTGCTGGTGCAAGCGGGACTCGAAACAACGTCGAGTGCAATGTCATTCGCGTTCTTCTACCTGGGCACCCATGCCTCAGAGCGTGACCGGCTACGCGGCGAACCCGAACTGATGTCCACCGCGATCGAGGAATTTATCCGGTTTGCCGGTTCGATCCACGGACTGAATCGCGCTGTCGTAGAAGAGGTTGAACTCAGCGGCCAGAAGTTCTGCCCCGGGGAGACGGTCGTCGTGAACTACGCGGCCGCCAACCGCGATGCGAGCGAGTTCGACGAGCCGAACAAATGCATCATCGATCGACAGGCAAATCGGCACCTGGGATTCGGAGCGGGCGTCCATCGTTGTCTGGGCTCCAATCTCGCCCGACTCGAGTTTCGGGTGGGCGTCGAACAGATCCTGAAGCGCATACCCGACTACGCCATCCCGCCTGGGGCGAAAGTTGATTTTCACGGGAACTCGGTCACTCGGGGTTATCGCGCGCTGCCTGTCGTCTTCACGCCGGGCACCCGCGTCAACCAGTGAGGCACGACGGGCCAACGCCCCTAGCACGCTTTGGGTGTCCTCCTACAGTGCCGTGATGGCAACACCTGATAGGTCGCCCGCGTCACGCCAATCCTGGAGGAGTTTCTCGAACGCGTAGTAGCCGAGGCCGTACAGCTCGCCGGTGTAGGAGCGTGGTCGCAGTTGACCGGTCCTGTCGGCGACCTCTTGACCGTCGTTGTTGAAATAGCCAGGTGTGCATTCGCGGATGAAGTCGGTGGTGTCGACGGCGACACTGCGGACGTGATCCACATAGGCATCCTGGGCTTCCGACGTGGGCTCGACCGTCGCGGCATTGCGCTTGGTTGCCTGTTCGATGATCCAGGCGATGTGCCGGGCCTGATTGTTGAACGTCTCCGTTGTAGAGGCGTTGAATCCGCCTTGGAAGAAGCCCATGTAGAACGAGTTCGGGAATCCGTGGGTCATCACGCCGTGCAGCGTCCGGAACTCCTGCGCCCAGTTGTCGTAGAGCGACCGGCCGCCACGCCCGGAGATCTTGTCGATACCCCACCTGCGCTGGAGGTCGCTTGTCACCTCGAAGCCGCTGGCGAAGATCAGGCAGTCGATCTCGTACTCGGTGCCTTCGAAGATGAAGCCGCGCTTGGTGATGCGTTCGACGCCCTGTGTCGGGGATACGTCGAAGAGTGTGACGTTGGGCCTGTTGAACGTCGGGTAGTACACGTCGCTCGAGGCCGGGCGCTTGCACATGTGGCGGTACCACGGTTTGAGAATCGCTGCTGTCTTGGGATCCTTCACCGATGCGTCGACGCGCGCTCGCAGCCGCTCCATCACGCGGTAGTCCATGACCTCACGGACCGCGAGGAACTCCTCCGGTGTTTGCGGCCATCCGGTTTGCTCGAACTGTGCGGACAGGTTGCGGTTGATCTCAGTCCAGATGTCACAGATCCGGTCTGGCTCACCGGGCACGAGTCCGTCGATGGCGGCGCGGTGGAAGTTCATCTGGCGTTCCCGTTGCCAGCCCGGTTGCAGGCCGGCGAGCCATTCCGGATCGGTTGGGGTGTTGTGACGCTCGTCGACAGTGGAAGCGGTGCGCTGCAGGACGTACAGCTCTTGTGCGTACTCGCCCAGGAACGGGATCGCCTGGATCGCCGAAGCGCCGGTCCCGACGATCGCGACCCGCTTGTCGCTGAGCTTGTCCAGCACCGGCTTTTCCTGACTGCCGCCGGTGTAGCTGTAATCCCAACGGGCGGTGTGGAACATCGCGCCCGCGAAATCCTCGAGACCCAACACCCGCGGCACCTTCGGCGTGTTGATCGGCCCCATCGCCAGGATGATGAACTTGGCCCGAAGATCGTCACCTCGATCTGTTCCGATGCGCCACCGGTCGATCGACTCGTCCCAACTCAACGCGTTGACGCAGGTGTGGAACAACGCGCCTCGATAGAGATCGAACCGCTTGGCGACACTCTGGCAGTAGTTCCGGATCTCGAGGCCGTCGGCGAATTTCTTCGACGGAACGAAGCCCATCTCTTCCAGCAGCGGCAGATAACAATAGGAGTCGTTGTCGCAGGAAAGACCGGGATAGCGGTTCCAATACCAGACTCCGCCGAAATCGCCTGCCTGCTCGATGATTCGGCAACCTTCGATACCCGCCTTGCGAAGGTGGTAGCCGGCCAGGACCCCAGCCCACCCGCCGCCGAGAATCGCCACGTCCATCTCGTCGTGGAGCGCCGGGCGCGAGGCCCGCGGCATATGAGGGTCGGTGTAGTCGAGCGCGGTGATGGTGTCCGATGCGGCGGCGTACTGCGCCTGCCCTTCGGGCCGGAGCCGACGGTCGCGCTCCCACCGGTAGCGCGCGCGCAGCGTTGGGATGTCCACATCATCCGGATCGGGGACGGTGGTGGGTTCGCACGTCATCGGGTCTGCTCACCTGTCGGTCGCGAAGTAAAGGTCAGTGGAAGGCTTTCCATCGCCAGCAGGGCGGCGTTGGGGAGATATTTGATGTCCTCGATCGGCACCGCAAGCTGCAGGTCGGGAAGCCTCAGCGCGACCTGTCGTGCTGCGACGAGCAATTGCATGCGCGCCAACGCAATTCCCAGGCACAAATGGGTGCCGGCCCCGAAGGTCATGCTCTTTCTGAGGTTGATGCGGCTGGTGTCGAACTGTCGCGGGCACTGGAAGACGGATTCGTCGTCGTTGGCCGAAGCGAACAAGATCAGCAGATGCGCACCTTCGGGAAGGTCGACACCACCGAGGTTCACCGGCGCGGTGGTGACCCGCGACAACGCCCTGACGGGTGGTTCGAGGCGCAAGAGCTCCTCGATGAATTTGGCCATCTTGGAGTCGTCGTAACCGGCTGCGTAGAACTGCTCGCCGATCTCCGGGTTGGTCGCGACCTGGAAGAGAATGTTGGTGAAGGCCGTCGACATCGAGTCGTGGGTGTTGATCAACAACGCACGGGCCGTGGCGACCAGCTCGTCGAAGCTCAGCGGTTCCTCGTCGTCTGATCCGGGGGCGGTGATGATATCGGAGAGCATGTCGTCTCCCGGTTCCTCGACGCGTCGGCGAACCAGATCGATGAGATAGCGCTGCATCTCGGCGAGTTCGCGCGCCGCGGCGAGCATTTCTTCACGAGTGTTCTGCAAGCTGAACTGGGAAAGGTAGGCACTGCCCCAACGCTTAATCGTGCCCTTGTCGAGATCGTCGACCTGCAATTGCTGCTGGCTGAACGCGATCGCCATCGGCAGCGCGAGATCGTGCAACCCGTCAACGCGTCCACGGTCGACGAAACCGTCGATCAAGTCGTTGACGAGAGTTTCGAATTGCGGCTGAAGGGAATTCATCCGCTTCTTGCTGAACGCCTGGGACAACAGCCGGCGCACCCGGGTGTGCTTTGGGGGATCGATGTTGGCGACATCGGGAAAGAAGCCCCCGCCCTCGCGCTCAAGCACTTCTTTGATCGCGTCGAGGTGGCCGCTCGCCATCTGCTTGTAGTAGCCGAGCTCCTGAGAGAACACCACCGGGTCACGAAGCACCGTCATCAGGTCTTCGTGGCGTGACACCAAATACATTCCCAGGTCCTCTTCAAAGTGAACCGGGTCGCAGTTACGCAGCGCGCGATAGTAGTCGAACGGCTTCTCCTGGACGGCCGGGTCGATGAAGGACACCTTCTCCAAGAGATCCGAATGTCCGCCGTTGGCAGGGCAGTTCGCGCCTTCGGAATGTTCAGTCGTCACGGGCATGCCTACTTTCGATCACTTGTTGGCAGTCGCGCTCGCCGATACGCGAGCCGTCTGGTTCTGGCTGTCCCAGGTGTGCGGTCCGATTCCGCGTTGCCTAAGATCGGCCTTGATCACACGCAACGTTGCTTGGGTCTTGGGCAGTTCGTCGATGAACTCGATGTAGCGAGGCACCATGAAACGGGTCATCCGGCTCGCGAGGTCCGCTGCCAACTCGGGCGCGGTGATCGAAGAACCCTTGCGGCGCACCGCAAACAGGAGAACCTCGTCTTCCACCGAGTCGGCAGGAACCGCGACCGCGGCGCACTCGACGATTTCCGGATTCTGCAGCGCGTCGGCTTCGACTTCGAATGACGAGATGTTCTCTCCCCGTCGCCGGATCACGTCTTTGAGCCGGTCGACAAATGTGTACTCACCGTCGGCGTGACGGACGAGCGCGTCCCCGGTGTGGAACCAGCCGTTACGCCACGCGGACGCGGTTGCGCTGTCGTTGTTCAGGTATCCGGCGTTCAGCACCCACGGCTCTCGCGCCCTGATCGCGCATTCTCCAGGAGTGCCGTCCGGAACTTCGTAATCGTTGGCGTCCACCAGCCGGACCTCGAAACCCGGATAGCCCTGGCGGAGCTGGCCCACGGTGTGCTCGTCGGCGGGGTTCCACCCCGACCGGATCGCCACGCCTCCCTCGGTGCTGTTGTACACGGTGCAGATGCGTACACCGAATCGTTCGCCGAACTGTCGATAGCTGGCGCCGAGCGGAGCCATGAACAAGTTGGTCAGCGTTGTGGCGCCCTTCGGGCTACTTGGGTCGCGCAACAACACGTCGGCCATTGACCCGACCAACATGCCTGTCGTGACGCCGAACTCGTCGATGTCGCTCCAAAAGCTGCTCAACGCGAAGCGTGATCGCATGACGACTTGACCACCGATCATCGCCGCGTTGTACGGGATCGACTTGGAGCCGAAGTGAGCATGTGACGTCGTGCAGTAGAAGACATCGTCGGACGTGAGGTCGTCCAACGGAAAGGTTCCGGAATTGATTGAGTGGAGCTGGCCCCATGGCAGGCGCACGGCCTTGGAGGGCCCGGTGGTTCCCGACGTGTAGGTGATACAGGCAATGTCGTGGAACTGCGGCTCGGTCATCACGCGCTTCGCCGCCGTGATGTCCACGTCGATGTCTTCCGGCCGGGTCGGGACAGGGAGCGAGGTTGCCGGGATGGATGCGACGTCACGCTCATTGATGACGAGAACCTGTGTCACAGTGCGCAATTCAGCGGCGACCGAGTCCACGACGCCGAGGTGGCGTGCGGCGACGACGAGCAGCGCCGGTGCGCAGTTGTTGATGGCGTAGGCGAGCATACGGCCACGGAATTCGGGATTGGTGGCCGCGTCGACCGCGCCGATGCTCGTCAGCCCTAGCCACACAGCCACCGAGTCCAGGCCGGCGTCGAGGACGGTGACCACGACATCACCGCGGCCGACGCCCAATGCGAGGAAACGAGCCGACCACAGCGTCATCGACTCCTGTAGTTCGGCCCACGTTGCCGCGTCGCCGTCGACGGTCCGGATGAAGTGCCGATCCGGATCGGTCGCGGACATCCGATTGACGATGGCCGGCAACGTTTCCTGGGACGGCAAGGTCATGCGTACTTCCAGAAAGCACGCATCATCGAGATCTTGCCGGCGTCGTTGAAGGTGAAGTGGTCGATCAGTGGGCCGACATGCTGCAAGGCACCGTTGCGGGTGACGACGCCCTGCAATATGGCGATCGCCTCGTTGCCACAGATGACGATGTCGCGCTCGAGCCACAATTTCATCGGCGACAGATCAGATACCATGCCCCAGAACGTGGTTCGCAGGCTCTCGATTCCGGTGTAGGTGTCGACTCCGACCGGGTCTTCCAGAACGGTGTCATCGGCCCACAACGCCAGCCAGCCCTCTTTGTCGTGATTGCTCAGCGTTTCACAGTGACTGTTGATCGCTGCGACGATCGCGTCAGCATCGGGCATTGGTGTTACCTCTCTCGACATTCATTCGTTGCGCACAACATGGCCACGTCAGACTTTGCTCACCTCGTCGTCCCAGCCCGAGTCACGCTCCTGCACAGCAGCTTTGACACCTTTCTCGTGGATGACACGGAGGTGGTGTTCCTTGGCGAGAGCCGCTTGCGCGTCGGGCACATAAGGGTCTCGGCCCACGTCCACCATCGCCGAGAGCCCAGCCGCCTCGTAGAGGCGGTGTGTACCGCGCTTGTTGGCGATCAGGTCGCCGGTCTCCATTCGCGCGATCTGCTCGGCGAAACGCATCGCGACGGCTTCTTCTTCGCCCAGCGGGACGACGCGGTTCACATAGAACAGGTCGCGCGCGGTGTGCGCGTCCAGCCATCCCCCTGTCATCCACAACTGCTTCATCACGCGGATGGGGAAGTGGAACGGCATCAGCGCGTATGGCCCGTAGGGAGCACCGACCCCCACCCGAGACTCTTCCCAGCTGAAGCGGGTGTTCTCGGCCGCGATGACCACGTCGGCGGCGAGTAGGAACGTGTTCGCGTGGGGTCCGACGAAGCCTTTGGCCGCGACCACGAGACCTTTGGTGAATCGCCACGGAGGCAACAGGTCTCCGGTGTGGACCCAGTACTTGTCCTCGATTGTCGCGGGTTCCTGTCCGCCGACGGTCTCGCTGGCTACTTGCTGGATGTCGTGCCCCGACGAAAAGTTGGGACCCTCTGCGGAAAGCACCACGCATTTGACGCTGTCGATGCGGTTGCAGTCGGCGAGGACAGAGTAGAACTCCTTCTCCATGCCGCTGTTGATGGCATTCATTTTCGCCGGCCGGTTCAGGCGGACCGTGACGATACCACCGAGCCTACGCACCACCAGGAATTCCATTCCTGGCCAATCAGACTCAGCCACAGCGCTTCTCCTGTCCTACGACGTAATCAGCCACGGGGAAGACCGAGGACGTGTTGAGCGATGATGTTGCGCTGGATCTCCGACGTTCCGCCCGCGATCGTGGCTGCCACACCCCGGGTGTAGCGCTCGAAGCCGCTGGCGAAATATTCGTCGTTGTTCATGTGCTGATACCGACCGGTGACGGGATGCTGCAGACCGTGGATTCCGGACGTCGACAGCACGAGATCAGCGGCGCGACACTCGGCTTCGGAACCCAGGAGTTTGAGTAACGAGACCGACGCGGTGTCGGCTTCACCGCGCGCTGCCCGGCCCAACGCGGCTGAACCCAGTGCGCGTAGCGCGTGGTAGTCGATGATCATCGACGCGTACTGGTCCTGTGCGACCGGCGACTGTGGCCGGCAGTCGGCGACCAGGTTGTCGAGCCGGTCGGCGAACATCAGCCACATCATGGTCCGCTCGTGGCCGAGTGAACCGTTGGCCACTCGCCAACCCTGATTCAGCTCGCCGACCAGGTTCTCGGCGGGGACGCGGACGTCGGTGAAGAACACTTCGTTGAAATCGAGATTGTCCGCGCTGGCGATGTCGCCGAAAGGTCGGCAGACTAGGCCGTCGCTATCTGTCGGGATCACCAATGCTGAAATGCCCTTGTGCTTGGGCGCATCGGGATCGGTTCGCACGAAGGCCAGCAGGAAGTCGGCGTCGTGGGCTCCCGACGTCCACACCTTCTGGCCGGTGACGATGAAATCGTCTCCGTCGCGGACAGCGCGTGTCCGCAGAGAGGCAAGGTCGGAACCGGCATTGGGCTCGCTCATGCCCAGCGAGGCTGTCTTCTCACCGCGTAGCACCGGTATGGCCCACCGCTGCTTCTGTTCGGAGGTGCCGAACGAGATCAACGACGTCGCAATGATGTTGACGCCTTGAGGGTTGAAGCTGTGGAAGATCCTGCGCCGACACAATTCGTCGAGATGGACGAATTGCTGGAGGACCGTGGCGTTGCGCCCCCCGAACTCCGGTGGTTGGGCGGGCAGCAGCCACCCTTGGTCGAACAGCAGGCGCTGCCAGTCCCTGGCCCACTGCGGCATGTGCGACACCGAGCGCGGTCGCTCGCGTGTGACGGCCTCCGATGGCGTGTGTTCGTCGAGGAACGCCGCGAACTCGGCACGGAAGGCTTCGACGTCGTCGTCAAAAGTCAGCTGCACCATACTCCTTCGCGACGAATGCGCGGTGCTCTTCAGCGCCGCCCAGCAACACCTCACCTGCCCGGGCACGCTTGACCGCGAACTGCAGGTCGTTCTCCCACGTCAGTCCCATCGCACCGAAGCACTGCATCCCGCTTCGTACGACCCGCGACTGGGCCTCGCCTGCAGCGGCTTTCGCCATCCGCGCCAGGAGGCGGCGGCGCGGGTCGTCCTCGGCGATGGTGAGCGCCGCGAAGTAAGCCAGCGCGCGGGCGCGCTCGATCGCCACGTACATGTCCACGGCCTTGTGCTGGAGGGCCTGAAATGACCCGATCACGACCCCGAACTGCTGGCGCTGCTTGAGGTGATCCAAGGTCAGATCGAGAATGCGTTGACACGCACCGACAGTCGTGATCGCGGCACCGGTGAGCGCGATTTGCAGCGCCCGTTCACCGTCGGCGGTGACTCGGTCCTGCTCGCCGACCGGGACGGAATCAAACCAGAGGTCGGCGACATGGAGGACAGGATCGAATGTCGAGACCCGGCGGGCGAGTACCGCGCTTCGGTCGACGATGAACACCCCCGATGCAGTGGCGACTGCGAGGCGATCTGCGCGATCACCGTCGAGGACGAATCGGGCCACACCGTCAAGGAGCCAGCCGTCGCGTTGACTGCGGGTGGTGACCCCGTCCCAAACCGCCGTGCCTGCCTGGGACGGGTCGTAGTGATCGCCAGCCAGGGGCGCGAACTGGGTGAGTGAAGCAAGAAACGGTGTCGGATCGGACGCGCGTCCCAATTCCTCGAGGACGAGGATCAGTTCGATCACGTTGTCTGCGTCGGCCAGCTCCGTCCAGCCCTGATTGCGGTACCACTGCCACAGGTCGTCGGGGGTCGAACGCCCTTCGGCGATCTGGCGCACCAAGGAAGGTGGACACTGCTTGTCCACCGCTTCCCGGACCGTGTCACGCCAAAAGCGCTGGTCGTCGTCGAGCTCAAGAAGCACGCTCGCTCCGTCTCCGTTGAAGGTCTGACGCGAGAATAGTGTTCTCCAGAAGTGAAAGTCAACGTAGGCCATGGTTGACAATCGCCGTGAGCGGATAGCAGCATTCATCGTTAGCGGACGTCGTCATGGGCGGTATTCGCTGACGGATATCACCTCGCTGCACGAACCGGCGGCCCCGCCGGTCATCGCGGCCACCGCTACCACCGAACAGGAGAGGCATGATGGCAAGGCAGCCGAGTTCGGCAGCGGACCAAGGGTCGCGTGTCGAGTTGGATGTGTCCGACGTCGACCATCGGGTCGGAAAGCCCATTGGTGGCGGACAGCTGTGGGATCCGTGCAGCTCGTCGGACATTCGTCGCTGGGTCATGGCGATGGACTATCCGAACCCCTTGCACTGGGATGAGCGATTTGCTCGCGAGTCGGCCTTCGGCGGCCTCATCGCGCCGCAGTCCATTGCGGTCGCACTCGACTACGGGCACGGTGCGGCACCTGCCTGCGTCGGTCACATCCCGAAGAGTCACTTGATCTTCGGTGGCGAGGAGTGGTGGTTCTACGGCTGCCCCGTGCGCCCGGGTGACCAGCTCTTCCAGCAGCGTCGCTTCCACGACTACAAAGTGGTCGAGACGAAATTCGCTGGACCGACGATGTTTTCGCGAGGCGACACCGTCCACAAGAACCAGCACGGTGTGTTGGTGGCCCGTGAACGTTCCACTGCTATTCGCTACCTCTACGAAGAGGCGACCAAGCGCGGGATGTTCGAAAGCCAGCTAGGCGAGATCAAGCGCTGGACGCAGTTGGAACTCGAGGAGGTCGACCGGATCCGCCGGGACTGGCTGGAATCCAATCGGGCCGGCATTTCCCCACATTTCGACGAGGTCAAGGTGGGGGATACGTTGCCGCGGCGGGTCATCGGGCCGCACAGCATCGCCACTTTCACCACCGAGTATCGGGCATTCGTCTTCAACACCTGGGGCTCGTTCTACTGGGTCACACCAGAAGGTGTCGACGACCCGTGGGTGTATCAGGATCCGGGCTTCGGGAAAGACTTCGCGTTCGACGAGGAAGACGCGTTTATCGATCCGCGCAAGCGTGACGGCCTTTACCTCGGTCCGTCACGAGGCCACATCGATGCCGATCGCGCGAGCGAAGTTGGTATGGCCCGCGCGTACGGTTACGGCGCGACGATGGGCGCGTGGTGTACCGACTATCTCGCCTACTGGGCGGGCCACAACGGAATGGTGCGGCACAGCAAAGCCGACTTCCGCGGCCCCGCGTTCGAAGGCGACGTGACGTACTTCGAGGGTGAGGTCATCGAGAAGCAGTCAGAGTCGGCGTGGGGTATGCCTCTCGTCCAGGTGAGGGTGCACCTGAAGAACCAGAACGGTGAAGAGCTCGTCAAATGCACGGCCGAGATCGAATTGCCGTTTTGAGCGACCCAGACCCTCGATGACGACCAACATCGCACCAGCTCCGTCGATCTCGGCAGGTCCGCCGCTGAGCGAGGAGCCCGGGCTCGGCGCGCTGACTCTGCCCGGTTTCCTGCGTGATGTCACATCGATGTACGGGGAGCGCGAAGCTCTGGTGTTCCACTCGGCGGACGGGGACACGCGCTGGACGTATGACGACCTGTGGGAGCAGGCTCTGCAGGTGGCGGCCGCCCTGCGAGCGAGTGGTGTCGGCAAAGACACCCGGGTGGGCCTGCTGATGACCAACCGTCCCGAGTGGGTGGCTGCGTTCTTTGGCATCTCAATGGCCGGCGGTGTTGCTGTGGCTTTGAGCACCTTTTCCACACCGGACGAGCTCGAGTATCTGCTCACCGCATCGAACGTTGCGTTGTTGCTCTTCGAACGTCAGGTGCTGAAGACGGACTTCCTCGCGGTGCTGACCGACCTCGTGCCGGAGCTGGCTGAAAAACACTCTGCGCCACTGCAATCGGAGAAATTCCCGTTCCTGCGCGATCTCGTGCTGGTCGGTCAGCAGGGTCCCGGCGCCGACGACTGGGCCACCTTCCTGACTCGCGGCGCCGGGCAACCGCGCGAACTGATCATGGCAACGGCTACTGCGGCGAAGCCGAGTGACGCAGGCGCGCTGTTCTTTTCGTCGGGTTCGACCAGCAAGCCCAAAGGCATCCTCAACGCGCATCGCGGCATGACCATCCAGATGTGGCGTTTCCGGAGGGTATGCGGCTTCGAACCGGGAGACAACATTCGCTGCTGGTCAGCCAACGGGTACTTCTGGTCGGGCAACTTCGTCATGTCACTGGGGGCGACGCTGGCGACAGGCGGATGTCTGGTGTTGCAGCCGACTTTCGCCGCGGTCGAAGCGCTGGAGTTGATGGCCGCGGAGCGGGTGAACTATCCGTTCGCATGGCCGCACCAGTGGGCTCAGATCGAGGCCGCGCCCAACTGGCACTCCGTTGATCTGAGCAGCATGCGATTCGCCGACGTCAAGACCCCGATCGCACGTCACCCGACGGTCACCCATGAGTGGCATCTGCCGGATCATGCTTACGGCAACACTGAAACATTCACAATCTCAACGATTTTCGAGCTCAACACACCGCCGGAGCAACACGCCGACAGTTGGGGGGTGGCCCTGCCCGGTGTAACGCTCAAGATCGTCGATCCCTTGACCGGCGAGGTAGTCCCACGAGGCATGAGCGGCGAGATCTGCGTCAAGGGACCCACCCTCATGCTCGGCTATATCGGGATTCCACTGGATGAGACGCTCGACGCCGAAGGCTTCTTCCACACCGGTGACGGCGGGTACCTCGATGAGATCGGCCGGTTGTTCTGGACGGGTCGGCTCACCGAGATCATCAAGACGGGCGGGGCTAACGTCTCACCGCTGGAAGTCGATGAGGTCTTGGCACGGCATCCGGCCGTCAAGGTGGCGAAGACCGTCGGTGTCCCGCACGAGACGCTCGGAGAGGTCGTCGTGGCCTGCGTTGTCGCGCGTGCTGATTCGACGATTGAGGGCGAGGAGATCCGGTCGTTCCTTCGCGAACGCCTGGCCAGTTACAAGGTTCCGCGCCACGTGCTGTTGTTTCACGATGACGACATCTCGCTGACCGGTAGCGACAAGATCCGGGTCGGCGAGCTGCGGGAACTCGCCGCCGCTCGTCTGGAGTCGGCGCAGCGGGCGACCGAGCCGGCCAAGGCCTGATTCCTGGCGTGGCCGCAGGTACCTCGAGCCGGCCGGCCAAGCGCTCACCCCGAGCCGGCGACCGCCTGCTTGCACCACGACCAGACGACGTCCTCGGTCAACTCGGTCTCCTGGATGCCTCCGTGCAGTGCGTTGTACTGCCCAAGCGACGTCATCGTCGAACCCAGCAGTGACGTCAACTGTTTGACGCTGAGGTCCTGGCGGATCAAGCCCGCCTGCGAACACTCGGTCAGGATCTGGGTTAGCAGCTGACGATGAGGTTCCCACACTTTGGCGAACGCCTCTGGGTTCTCCAACTCCAGGCTGAGGTTGTAGATCAGCACCAGCCGACCGCCCACCTCTTGCGATGCTCCAGGCCGCGAGAGAACGGCACGGCACCACGCCTCGAGTTGTGCCATCGGACCGTCGGCGGCCTCCATCTGCACTCGTATTGCCTCGGTGAAGTCCGCGGTCACGTCTTCGTATAACGCCAGCAGAAGGTCGTCCTTGCCAGCGAAATGTTGATAGAAGGTGCGAACACTCAGGTTGGCTCGATCGGCCAGATCTTGCAGTGTGAAGTTGGCTTGGCCCGACTCCTGGACCAACTCCAAGGCAGTCGCCATGAACTGCGTACTGCGTTCCACCGCCAAGGCTCGCGCCTCGCCCAGCCGGCGCTCGATAGCCCGTTCCTGCCAGCTCTTGGCGGTCTCTCCGGCCGTCGTGCCAGCGGTCGTGGGGGAGTCGCCTGAACTCACGATTGTCCCCCTGCCCGGAAGAACCTCATGGTGACACCCTATTGGCACCTACCCGCGGATTCGGTGACGGCTGGCGCCCGAGTACATCGGCGCCGCCGCATCGGACCACGGCAGGCAACGAGAAGCTTACTCTCATCGGCGAACATTGGCGTTTCCTTGCAAAGAAATCCGGGATGCACGGCACGCGGTATTGGTCGTTATCTCAAAATGATAAGGTCGGTTGGTTCGCGGCACGCCCCCGGAGTGTGCCCACGACCGCTGTGCCGATCAGACAAGGCGGTCTCGGCTTCGAGGTGCCGGATGGAGGAACCGATGGCTGAAGACCTCACCGCGGTCAACTTCTTTCGAGACAAGCGGGTTACCGACAACCCCTACCCGTTCTTCGAAGCACTGCGTAACCGCTCGCCGGTGACTCCGGAAAATCATCACGGCGTGGTGATGGTGACCGGATGGCAGGAAGCTGTTGACGTCTACAACGACGCCGACACGTTCTCATCCTGCGTCTCGGTGAGCGGCCCCTTCCCCGGCTTTCCGGTGCCACTGGAGGGCGACGACGTCACTGAGACGATCGAAAAGCACCGCGACGAACTGCCTTTCAGCGACCAACTGCCAACGTTGGATCCACCGACGCACACCAACCACCGTGCCTTGCTGATGCGGCTGATCACCCCCAAGAGGCTCAAAGAGAACGAAGACGCCATGTGGGCGCTCGCCGACGAGCTCCTCGACGGCTTCCTCGTCGGTGGCCAAGGCGAGTTCATCGGGGGATTCGCCGGCCCGTTCACGCTGCGAGTGATCGCCGACCTCCTCGGAGTCCCGCACGAAGACCGGCCCGAATTGATCGAGCGCCTCGCCCGCGGCACTCACGGTGGAGCCCTCGGCAACGCCGACAAGACGCTGAACCAGACGCCGCTGGAATACCTGTACGACATTTTCGCGACCTACGTCCAGGACCGACGGGACGAGCCGCGCGACGACGTACTGACCGGCTTGGCCACGGCATTGTTTCCGGACGGAACCACGCCGGACGTCGCCGACGTGGTTCGGGTGGCGACCAATGTCTTCTCCGCCGGTCAGGAGACCACGGTTCGGCTTCTGAGCAGCGCGCTGCAGATCATCGGGGAGCGCCCCGACATCCAGCGCAGCCTGCGCGACGACCGCAGTAAGTTGCCAAACTTCATCGAGGAATGCCTGCGTATCGAAAGCCCTGTGAAGGGCGACTTCCGGTTGTCGCGTCGGCCGACGACGATCGGCGACAAGACAATTGGCGCTGGCACCACGGTGATGGTTCTCAATGCGGCGGCGAACCGAGACCCCCGCCGGTTCGACGACCCGGGCACTTTCGACCTAGATCGAAAGAACGCCCGCCAGCACCTGGCGTTCGGTCGCGGCATACACAGTTGTGCAGGCGCACCGCTGGCGCGTGCCGAGACCCGCGTCGGTATCGAACGGTTGCTCGACCGCACCACCGACATCCGAATCAGCGAAGCTCACCACGGGCCACCCAGTGACCGTCGATACCGCTACATCCCGACCTACGTCCTGCGTGGACTCATCGAGCTGCACCTGGAATTCGACGTGAACGGCGAGGGATCGTGAAGGTATCCGTCGACGAGGACCGCTGCCGTGGCCACGGGATGTGCCTGACACTCTGCCCCGATCTCTTCGAGCTCTCCGACGACGGCTACGCCGTCGCAACCTCGGCCGAAGTGCCCGCGCATCTAGAGAGCACGGCCACCGACGCCGTGGCGAACTGCCCCGAACGAGCAATCGTCATCACTGACCACTGAGAAGGAGACGTAGTGTCCACGGGCCACAACAGCAAGTTCCAGGCGCTCATCGCGCGAAAACAAGAGGATCGCATCGAGACGCAGGTCGAGACACTCGACACCTCCGAGCTGCCGCCTGGAGAAGTGCTCGTCAAGGTGCACTACTCGAGCGTCAACTACAAGGATGCCTTAGCGGTCACGCCGAAAGGCGCTGTGGTACGCGAATATCCGATCGTGCCCGGTATCGACCTGACCGGCGAGGTGGTGGAATCAGACTCCGACGACTTCGCCGTGGGCGAGCTGGTGCTGGCGCACGGTTATGACATCGGCACCGCCAGGCACGGCGGTTACGCCGAATACGCTCGCATTCCAGCGGATTGGGTGGTCAAACTGGGATCGCTCAGCCCGCACGAAGGTGCTGCGATCGGAACCGCCGGATTCACCGCCGCGATGAGCGTGGCTGCCCTCCAGCGACACGGAATCACACCCGACGACGGGCCGATCGTGGTGACGGGTGCAACCGGCGGCGTTGGCTCGGTCAGCATCGACCTGCTCAGCGCGGCGGGCTTTCACGTCGTCGCATCGACCGGCAAGCCCGAGGCCGCCGACCGCCTCAAGGCCCTGGGTGCGGCCGAGGTCATCGGCCGCCTGCCCGAAGACCCCGACGCCAAGCCGCGTCCCCTCGGCAAGACGCGATGGGCCGGAGCGGTCGACTGCGTCGGAGGCGCTACGCTCGCCGACGTTCTCAGCACTGTGCGTTACGGCGGTGCGGTCGCGGCGAGCGGGCTGACCGGAGGCGCCGGCCTTCAGACGACGGTCATGCCGTTCATATTGCGCGGCGTGGCACTACTCGGCATCGACTCAGTGCAATGGCCCATCGCTGCCCGCCGCGAATTGTGGGCTGCGCTAGGCGGTTCGAGCAAGCCGCGGCATCTTTCGGACGTCGTCCACGATGTCGCCGTCAAGGATGTGACCGAAGTGCTCGACCAGGTCCGCGCCGGAAAATTCCTCGGCCGCGCAGTGGTTCGTGTCAAGGGCGGCTTCTAATTAACGAAACCCGCTGCGGCGCGGGCGATATACCCAAACACCAGATATCCGGACTCAATATTTTCGGTTACCAACTGTAGGACCGAGACGACGTTTCTCGGTAGAGAAAGGAACGCATCATGGGCCAGCTTTCCCACCGGGTTGACGTCCCGTTCCCACTGTTCGACGCCGACAACCACCTGTACGAGCCCGAAGAAGCACTCACCAAATTCCTGCCGAAGGAATACAAGGACGTCGTCCAGTACGTCCAGGTCAATGGTCGGACCAAAATCGCCTTGCGCGGCCAGATCAGCAACTACATCCCCAACCCGACCTTCTCCGTCGTCGCCAAACCTGGTGCGTGGGAAGAGTATTTCAAATTCGGCAACCCCGACGGCAAGAGCCGCCGTGAGCTGTTCGGCGAACCGATGAAATCAATCCCGGCGTTTTTCGAGCCCGCCCCGCGGCTCGAGCTGATGAATGAGCTAGGCATAGAGCGATCATTGATGTTTCCGACGCTTGCCAGCCTCATCGAAGAACGACTACGCGACGATCCGCTGACAATCCATGTTCTGATCCATGCTCTGAACGAGTGGCTCGACGAAGTGTGGGGATTCAATTACCAGAACCGGATTTTCACCACGCCTGTCATCACACTCCCTATCGTCGAGAAGGCCATCGAAGAACTCGACTGGGCGGTAAGCCGCGGTGCGCGTGCAATTTTGATCCGCCCGGCTCCAGTGCCGGGATTCCGCGGGCCGCGGTCGTTTGCGGTTCCTGAATTCGACCCCTTCTGGCAGCGCTGCGTCGAGCACGACATCCTTGTCACGATGCACTCGAGCGACAGCGGATACGCCCGCTACACGTCCGAGTGGGACGGTGCCGATCAAGAAATGCTGCCGTTCCAAACAAACGCGATGGTGATCCTCAACGAATGGCGGCCTATTCAAGACGCGGTGGCTTCGTGGGTGATTCACGGCGCGCTGTTCCGGTTCCCCGCACTCAAGGTGGCCGTGATCGAGGCGGGATCCAAGTGGCTGTACCCGCTGCTGGACAGCATGGCCGAGGTATACCGCAAAGCACCTGAGGCCTTCCTGGGTGACCCGATCCAGGAGATCACCAACCGCATCCACATCAGTCCTTTCTTCGAAGACAGCATCGATGATTTGATCGATGTCGTCGGAGTCGACCGCATCCTGTACGGCTCGGACTACCCGCATCCGGAAGGGCTGGCAGAGCCGACCCACTACGTCACAGCTCTCGACCACCTACCTCAGGACGATCAGGCAAAGATCATGGGCGGCAATCTATCTCGACTCGTCACTGTTTGATCGCGAGCCGAGTGGACGGCTCCCAGTCAACACCCACGCATCAGCGCGCCACCTACGGCTGTGGTCGCCTTTCAGCCGGTTCTTTCGAAAGGAAACGCGATGATTGATTTCAAGGATCAAGTGGCGGTGGTGACTGGGGCCGGCCGTGGACTAGGTCGGCTATACGCTCTGGACCTGGCGAAGCGCGGAGCTTCGGTCGTAGTAAATGACCTCGGTGGCTCCATGCACGGTGAGGGAGCTGACAGCACGGTTGCCGATGAGGTGGTTGCCGAGATCACCGCCGGCGGTGGTATTGCAGTCGCGTCCCACGAGTCGGTGGACAGTCCCGAGGGCGGCGAGGCGATCGTGCAGACCGCCGTCGAGCGCTTCGGACGCCTCGACGCCGTCATCAGCAACGCGGGCATTTTCAACAGCATCCACTTCGACGAGATGACCCCGGCCACCTGGCGCCAGATGTTGGCCGTTCATCTCGACGGCGGCTTCTATTTGAGTCAACCGGCATTCAAGGTGATGAAGAAGCAGAAATACGGCAGGTTTGTGTTCATTTCCTCCTCTGGAGGCATGTTCGGGCAACACCTCGAGGCGCACTACGCGGCCGCAAAAGCAGGACTGGTCGGACTGAGCAACGTCATCGCTCTTGAGGGCGCCGACCACGGCATTCTCTCCAATACAGTTCTGCCCTTTGGTTTTTCGCGCATGGTTACCGAGACGGTGGATCCAGAGACATTGAAGAATCTGGGCTTGCTGGAGCTCATCGGCCCGGAAAAGGTCGTGCCTATCGTCACCTATTTGGCCAGCCGCGCTTGCGAATCCAGCCATCAGAACTACTCGGCATGTGCCGGCCGATATGCGCGCGTATTCGTTGGTCTAGGCGATGGTTGGCTACCCGACGCTAAGCAGGTGATTTCCGCGGATGACGTAGCCGACAACTTCGACCGCGTGGCGGCCACCGAGCCGTACGCCGTGCCCGGCAACATCTACGAAGAGCTGCTAGCGGTGGTAGGCCGTCTAGGCGGTGCTGGCGCGGGTTTCGATGCACCCGCAACATAGTTCGGTACAGGGCTGGCTCGCCGAGTTCGAGTCGGCGCTCCAGGATTGCGATGCATCCCGTCTCGCTGCACTATTCGTTGAGGACTCGTATCTGCGCGACAGTGGCGCGTTGACTTTCGACTATCGCCAATTTCACGGACGAGACGCGTTGATCGACCGTTTGCGCAAGTCCGCTGACACCGTCCATCCGACGAACGTGCGTTTAGGCGTTGACTGGCCCTCACCTGAAGTCCGCGACGATCCGCCAGTGGTGACTATCTTCTTTACCTTCGAAGTGCGGGCAGGCGAAGCAGTCGGGTTGCTGTACGGCGTCCCCGACCCTTCGTCCCGGTTTGGTTTCCTCGGGCGGTCGCTATACACGCGGCTCGAAAAGGTAAGGGGCACACCGCACACTGAAGTGCATCCCCGCGGCCGCGGCTTCGTCGCAGCCAGAGCGGGCGAGAATTGGCTAGAGGCACGAGAGCGACAGCGGGCGTTCAAAGACACGGACCCGCAGGTGCTTATTGTGGGTGCGGGTCAAGCCGGGACCATGACGGGTGCCTACCTCAAAAAACTAGGCGTGTCGTATCTGATCGTGGACTCCAACGCTAATGCCGGAGATAACTGGCGCAAACGTTACCGTTCGCTGACCCTTCACAACCCGATCGAAATGAATGGGTTCCCCCTGCTGCAGTACCCCGAACACTACCCGCAGTACCTATCTCGGGATCTCGTCGCAGACTGGCTGAAAATCTACAGCAGCTACTTCGACCTGGACATCTGGTTTTCGACCCGGTTTACAGGAGCCGACTACGACGACCGTGCCGGAAAGTGGGTGGCTACGGTCATCACCTCCGCCGATCACCACCGCGAGTTGCGCCCACAGCACATCGTTCTTGCCTCCGGCGGTATCGGTGGCAAGCCGAATATTCCGGATCTACCGGGCCTCGCCACTTTCACGGGACAAACTATGCATTCGTCGGCCTTCACCGACGCTTCGGCGTGGGTCGGCAAGAAAGCCATCGTCGTGGGCATGGGTTCGAGCGGACACGACATCGCACTCGACCTGACATCAAATGGCTGCAAGGTCACCATGATTCAACGCGGACCCATCATGGTCCAAAATGTCGACACGGCAAACCAAGCCTATGCCAGCTACTTCGACGGAACACCGGCTGAACAAGTCGACCTCCACTACGGGGTCGGACTAATCCAGCCGCTTCGCCTAGCTGCGTCGAAGGATTACCACGCTCGAGCGAAGGTGATGGACGCCGATCTGTTAGCCGGCCTCCGCGCGGCAGGTGTGCGCTTGCACGACGGGTATCAGGGAGCAGGGTGGCTTGATCTCTACTTGCGCACCGGAGGTGGTTACTACTTGAACGTCGGTGCCTCAGAGGCGATCATCGACGGCAGGATCTCCGTCGTGCAAGCCGATCGAATCGCCTCCTTCGTGCCGCGCGGGCTTCGTCTAGATGACGAAAGCGTCCTGGGGGCCGATCTCGTGGTGCTAGCGACCGGGTATCAGAACCGGCAGGCCGAGGTCGAGGACTGGTTCGGCGTCGACGTCGCCCGCCGAACCGGGCCGATCGCTCGCCTCGACAGCGAGGGAGAGTGGGCCAACATGTGGGGGCAAACGGCACAGCCGGGGCTGTGGTTCAACGGGGGTGGTCTCAATCAAGTTCGGCCCGGCTCAAAGGTTTTGACCAACCTGATCAAGGCTGACCTTGACGGTCTCATCCCATCCGCTCTGCGGCGAACCTAGGAGCGCTGCTCGGAAGAAGGTCAAGTCGCAGCGATGGTCGAAGCCGGCCAGCTCACGGACAGGGCGGGATGTGCGGGAATTGTTCTTTAGCAACGTTTTCGCCGTTTCGGCTGGGGGTGTTTTAGTGCGGCACGCTGGTGCTAGTGGCCCCGATGCTGTGGAGGGAGCTGACGACGTATTTCGCGAGCAGGTTGTCGCGGCCGGGTGTGGGGTCGCGCAGTGTCGTGAGTAAGGCGTAGAGGCCGAGCAGGAAGAAGACGGCGGAATGAAACGAGTCCACGTCGGGGCGGGTTTCTCCGCGGTTGCGGGCGCGCAGAATTTCTGCCGCGAGGAGCACGATGGTGGGGTGGTCGGTCCATTCATCGCCCTCGGGGCGGGCTGATGAGAAGTACAGGCCCAGTACGTCGCGGAATAGCAGTGGCCCCCAACGGTCTTCGAGGTCGATGACGAGGCGGACGATTTCGTTCAGGACCGCCGGCAGGTCGCGTTCGTTTGTGAGGAAGTGGGCTAGTTCGTCGGCGACGCGGCTTTCCTCACGGCGGATCAGCTCGAGCAGGACGTGTTCGCGGGTGGGGAAATGGAAGTTGAATGTCGAGCGCGCTACCCCGGCGGCGGTGACTACGGCCTGAAGATCGGCGGCGGCTGTGCCTACGCGGGCGAATTCCTCGATGGCTGCGTCGAGTATCCGTTCCCGTGTTTGCTGACGCTGCGCAATGCGCTGGTTTGGTGCACCCCTCATCGCAGACATTCTGGCTCATAGGTGGATTTTACTGAAGACTTTTTCCCAATTGGCAGTTGCGAAACGATCCACCGCGTCGGTCTTCTGCCTCATCAGTAGCCGGAAAGCCCATCTGCTTAAGTCATTTTGGGCCTGGCGAGATGACATAACCACTTTGTCTAACGGTCGTTTCGTTGACAAGCTTCAGCGAAACAGTTACACATGGTGCGTCGCGTTGCGGCGTGAGTGTCATCCGATCCGTGAAGGGCTAGGGCCATGACCGACCAGCAGACGAGACCGGAATCGGCCACCAGCAACCGGACGCGCCGACTCTCCGCGGTCTCGCTGCTGTGGTGGGTGGCCGGCATCGCGGTGCTCGTGTTTGTCGGTGTGCATGCCAAGTTGGGTGCCGATGAGGCCCGTATCGCCAACCCGCAGCCCTCAGAGCAGGCACGTCGCGCGGTCGAGAATCTGCCGAATTGGGCGCCGATGTGCAACACGTGGACGTTGGTGATGATGCTGATCGGCGGCGCCGCGGTCGCCTACGGGTGGCGCAAACACCCGCGACACCCCTATTTGTTGTTGGTGTTGGCGGGGACGGCGCTGCCGTGGCTGGATCCGCAAGCCGACTGGGTGTCGTATTCGGTGTTCAGCCCGGATTTGTGGCACTTCCCGGTGGATTGGCCGTGGGTGTCGGTATCCCCGCTGATCGAACCGTTCGTCTGCATCGCCTACGCGTCGGTGCTCATCGTGCCCGCGTTTGTGGCGATGCCGCTGCTACGTAAGCTGCAGGCCGGTCGGCCGGTCGACAGCTTCATGTGGCGTCATCCGTTGATCACGTTGAGCGCGATCACTCTCGTGATCGGCTTCGCCTTGGACGCGGCGGTCGAGATCTTCTGCGTCAGCAAGCGTGTCTACGCCTACTCCCAGGTGCCCGAGTTCGGATCCATTTTCACCGGCCACTACAACCAGTTCCCGTTGCTGTGGGAAAGCGGTCTGGCCACCTCGATGATGATCGCGGCCTCAGTGATGGTTTACCGCGACGACACCGGGCGCACCCAAGCCGAGAAGCTCGCTCAGCGGCTGCGACTACTTCCCAGCCGCCCGGCGCTGGCGTCATTCCTGGTGATGTTCGCAGCGCTGAGCCTGTCCTATTTCGCGGTGTATGGCGGTGGATTCTTGACCATCCGGGCCGGCAAGCTGGCGACGGTGGTGGCCTGCCCCTGGCCGTTCCCGCAGACGAAAGTCTATGACCCGCAAGGCTTCTATGAGAAGTCCGGCCACCCCGGGCCGTTCTTTGACGGCAAATGGAACACCTGGCTGTCGGGGCAACCCGACGGCCGCCCAACCCTCAGCGGCCCCGTTCCGGCCGGGCGCTGCGGCCCCGGCCACGACTGACGATCGCATCCCGCATACGGCGCTGAATCGCGTTGTGCCCGAAGGAGAATGCGCGCACGCTGACGAAAGTGTCAGCGGGCGGGAGGTTGGAAGTTGATCCTTAGACTAGTCAAGCCTCGAAGGATGAAGGTTGGCTCGTAGGTGTATCGACGGTTGTCGCGCGGACCGTGGACGTCGGCGTCGATGCTGATGTCGCCGAGCCGGTCAAGGAGCCGCTCGATCGAGACCCGTCCTTCGACTCTGGCCAGGGGCGCACCTGGGCATGAATGAACCCCGCGGCTGAAGGCGAGGTGTTCCCGGACGTTTGTGCGGTCCAGGTCGAATTCGTGTGGGTTGTCGAATCTGCGCGGATCGCGATTTACCGCGCCCGGACTGAGCATGACGGTCGAGCCTGCCGGTGCGTCGACGTCACCGACAGTGGTGGACTTGCTCACCATCCGGAAGACGGTTTTGACGGGGCTTTCCATCCGCAAGCATTCTTCGATGAACGCGGGAATTCGGCTGCGGTCCTTACGTAAACGACTCTGCAGGTCGGGGTCATCGCCGAGGAACCGCATGGCAGCGCTCAGCAATTTCGCCGTCGTTTCCTGCCCGGCGGCGAACAAAAACGTCGCGGTGCGCACCACGTCGACGACTTCAGGAACCGAACCGTCTGGGTACGTTGCGGTCGCGATTGACGTCAGGACATCGTCGCGTGGCGAGCGGCGCCGGTCGACGATGTACTCGCTGAATTTTTCGTCGGCCCACTCCAGCGGGTTGCTGACGATGGTCTCGTGGTCGAGCGCGCCGATACGTGAACCGGGTCGTTCAGCACCGAAGGCTTCACGGAACTCTTCATGATCTGTCTCCGGCACCCCGAGCAAATCGGCGACCACCAGCAACGAGAACGGTTTGGCGTAAGCACTGAGAAATTCGCAGCTGCCGTTGGCGATGAATTCATCAATGTGGCGATCGGCGAGCCGCCACATGAAATCTTCGTTCTCCTTGAGCCGCTTCGGTGTTAGCAGGCGGCCAAGGATGGATCGCGCATCGGTGTGCTGCGGCGGATCCATCGTCACCATGTGCTCGAACATCGGGATTTCGGTGCGGTGCGCGTGTATCTGCGCGGTGATGTCATCACCTTCGGGTGTGAAGGGAAGCGGCGTGAACGGGCCCATGACCGAGTTGCATGCTGAAAACGACGCGGTGTCGCGGTACACGGCGTTGGCTTCTTCCCATCCAGTGACCGCGATGACGCCGTGGTGGGGTTCGCGCAGGACTGGGCACTTGTTGCGTAGGTGATCGAAATACGGGTGTGGGTCGGAGACCAGCGCAGGGTCGGTGAAGTAATCGACGTCGTCGAAGTTCGTCATGGGCATACCTTCTGAGTCGGTGTGGCGCGGTGGGGTAGGCGTCGAGCTTGTTCTGCAACGTGGTTCGCGCTCTCGTGCAGTGGGCTCGCGAGTTGATCGCCAGCGCGTCCCAGCGCACGCTGCTTAGGGGTGCGCTGGGTTCATCGAGCTGTGTCAGCAGCCCAGTATTGAGCAGACGCTGACTTATGTCAACGAGTATGTGCCGCACCGGTGCTGCTGTCTTGGCGTGAAGCGTGCGCTGCGACGCACGGGTTCGCTGTCTAGGCGCAGGTGTTCAACGGGGCCGAACAACGCAGCCGTCGTTGCGAAATGGGACCGGCCGTGGAGAATTCATTCGGTGGGTGCGCGCGATATCGTCGTGCTATTCATTGAGTTGCCGCCGACCCTCCGTTGTGGGTTGTGCGTCGAGACCGAAGGGCAGGGCGATGGCCGTCGCTGGTGATGCTATCCCGCGCGCGACTAAGCGGCTGCAAACGAGGGAGCGGCTGCTGGGCGCTGCGATCGCTGAGTTCAAACGTTCAGGGATGGCGGGCGCGGACGTTGGCGCGGTGGTGGCCGCCGCGGGTGTTGCACACGGAACATTCTTCTTCCATTTTCCCACCAAAGAACATGTGCTCTTGGAGCTCGAACGCCGGGAAGAGGAACGGATCGCCAAGCAGTTCCGCACGTTTCTCAAGGCCGATCACGATCTCGGCGAAGTGCTCGACGAGGCCGTCAAACTGATACTCGGACTTGAGCGACGACTCGGCGCGCTTCTGTTCAAAGATTTTCTCGCGCTTCACTTTTCCCAGACGCGTCCACCGCTCGAAGGCGGCGACGACCACCCGGTGATCGTGCTGGTGGCCGACCAGATCGCCCTCGCACGCGACAGAGGGGACGTCGATTCCGATGTCAACCCGATGAACAGCGCCGTCTTCTTTCTGCTCGGGCTCTACGCGCTCCTTGTGACCACACTCGAATGGCCCACTCGTCGCGCGCTGGTGGACGATTTCGTCGCGAAATCACTACGAAGCATGACCACGTCAGAGTCGGTCGATCGGGGCCGCAGGCGGTGAACCTTCGAAGGCCGGGCTAACACCCCCCGGTGCGGCTACCGTCAATCCGAACGCTGACAGCCCTCAGCGGTGTGTCGTCATAACGGGGCCTTCCCTGCACTGACCAACGCTCACCCTGGACCAAAGTCAATGCTCGTCGGCCTCCCCGGCCACCTCGACCGCCGTTGAGAACGGGCTCGTTTCGGTACGGCAAATCCGGCTATCGGTGCCGCCCTGCCAGGGCACACGGGGTTAGGCGCGGTACCCTGCCCTAAGGCAAAGTGATTGACTAAAGTCAGCATTTAGATTACAAAGAAACGGTGCTGTCACCGCATGAGGGCTCTGCGCGAACTCTGGCCCCGCATCGGCCACCGCAGCAGCTCTCGAGGTGGACGGCTAACCAGAGCGAGTCCTCCGCACTAGCCGGCGCCGACGCGACTCGTCCGCGCGGCGGGAGTATGCCGCGCGGTTCGAGCGAGTTCCCGGCAACTCCGCTATGGCGGGCAGCCCGCCGCAGACTGGTGTCTGCCGGACGCAAAGGTCCTCGCCTATCGCGCAATCGACAAGAAGGGGAAATCAGGCATGCTGGCTTGGATTTGGGAAATCGGTCGCTACATCGCGGCGTGGGGCGGAGTCGTGCTCATCATCTGGTTCTGGTACTGGCTCTTCGCCAACATCGGCACCTTCTGATTGGTAGATCCGAGCCAGCGCGGGTGGGAGCCGCCGCAGATGGTTGAGCCAACCGATGGGCAGGCTCTAGCTTTCGAGCGCAGCTGCTCGTTGACCGCTATTGCACTGAGTGATCGCCGGCGCGACGGAGTACGGCTAATCACCGGCAGCGATCGTGGGTTCAGCTTGAGTTCCGCGCTGGACTTCGTCTACGTGCCCTACCCCCAATCCCGTGGTGACTGGACGCGAACCACCGTGACTTGCGGTGTTGCCCTGCAATGTTCGCCGACCAAAGAGCGCGCGCTGGGCTACCGTCTGGACACTCTGTCGGCCCGCGAGCTCTCCGCGCTGAGTGTCATCGAGGGCCGTGCGGCATTGGGCTGGGTCGGCGCGACTTGGCCGGGCCTCATGGCCGAGTTGCAACGCGTCCTAACGGGGTGGGCGCCGTTGCCCGCTGAGCTCAGTGGCGATGAAATTCTTGAACGCGCGATTGCACTGTCGCGGACCAGAGAACCGTTGCAACATCATCCACTCATCGGAACTTTGCCCAGACGTCACACCACACCACAGCATGTCGCCGACAGGCTGCGCCGTTCGCTGGGCAGAATGCCGTGGACGACGAACCAAAAGCGCAAACCTGGCGCCCACACAGTGCCAGCCGGCGGTGATGGCGGCGTGCGTAACCCGAACCTCCCCCCACCGAGTCGCCCGCATGAAAATGACTTGGACGTCACTCCAGAGCACCGCCCAGGTATTCCCTACCCAGAGTGGAATGCCTGGAACGCGGCTTTTCTACCGAATCATGTTGCCGTGATCGAACATTCACGCTCAGCAAAATCTGATACCCGGCTCGTCCCGTCGACCGATCTGCGCAAGTGGTTTCAGCAACACACACATCGCGTCATGACGAACCGCCTTGAAGACGGATCAGATCTCGACGTCGAGCAGTACGTCAACCACTACATCGACATGGTCACCGGTGAGGCAGTAGAACCGAAACTGTTCCGGGAGTTACTGCCCAACAACCGCGATGTCACCACTGCATTGCTACTCGACGGCAGTTCCTCACTTGGCGTTCACGGCGGCAGGATCTTCAAACTGGAACTGGCATGCGCGGATTCGCTGTCGCGCGCGATGACCGCGGCTCATGAGCGCCACGGCATCTTCGTCTTCACCGGAAACACCCGTCACCGGGTGGAGGTCACGTGCCTGAAGGATTTCGCGGATCGACATTGCGTCGCGCCGGGACGTTCGGGCCTGACCACCGGGGGTTACACCCGACTGGGTGCGCCACTGCGTCATCTGACGAGCCGCCTGCTGGCCCAACCCTCGGAACGACGTCTGCTGATCGTCATCGGGGACGGCCTCATCTCCGACGAAGGATATGAGGGCCGCTACGCCTGGGCGGACACTGCGCACGCCGTTGAAGAGGCGAAGGAGGCCGGGGTATCGATGTATTACATCGGCATTGGTCCGACGCGCGTTGATCCTCTGCCAGAAGTTTTCGGTCCCCGCCGTTCTCAACGGATCCGCCGCGTCGAGGAGTTGCCGCGGGTCTTGGCCCATGTTCACCGCGAACTCGTCTGCGTTTGACCGAGGAACAGAGATGACAATGAGCACCGAGACGTATTTCGCCAGCGGCAACGAGGTACAGCTTTTCGAGCAGGCCTTTCGGCAGCACCTACCGGTCATGCTGACCGGGCCGACCGGTTGCGGTAAAACCCGGCTGGTCGAACACATGGGATCACTTCTGGGCCTACCGGTCGTCACTATCAGCTGCCATGACGATCTGACCAGTTCGGACCTAGTCGGCCGGTTCATGGTCACCGGAGGTGATGTGGTGTGGACAGACGGACCCCTGACCCGGGCGGTGAAGCGAGGCGCCATCTGTTATCTCGATGAAGTCGTGGAAGCGCGTCATGATTCGCTTGCGATCTTGCATTCACTGACCGATCACCGTCGAGCCCTCTACCTCGATCGCGCCGGCGAAAGCGTCATCGCCCCGAAGACTTTCATGCTGGTGTGTTCCTACAACCCCGCGTATCGAAGCTCGCTCAAAGAGCTCAAACCATCGTTTCGTCAGCGATTCGTGACACTGCCCATGCGCTATCTACCGGCCGACCGCGAAGCGGAGGTCATCATCGCAGAGACTGGTGTCAGCAATGTCAGCGCGAGACGACTTGTCCACTGCGCCAACGCAATCAGAACGGCCGACTCGGCCTTTCACTTCGAACCACCCTCTACTCGGGTACTGGTGACGGCCGCACAGCTGATTGTGGCAGGTGCAACCGAACTCGAGGCCGCGGAGGCCTGCGTGCTGGCGCCGCTATCGACCGACGGCGCCATCTCCGATGGTTTGCGCGAAGTGGCCATCGCCAGCCTCGGCGCCACGAGCACCACACCCGCCCTGCAGAGAAAGGAATGATCCCCGTGGTCGATCAACGAGAACGCCAGCGCAAGAAGGCGCTCATCATCTTCCAACTCGTCATTTACGGCTACCTGGCCCTGATGTTTGGGATCCAGCTTTACATGTCATTCGCCCGCGGGTGGTGGGACCTGTGAATCTTCCGCTGAGCGAACGACTTTCAAGGTCGAAAGCGACGGCGGCAACCCCGTCTGATTCACGCCAATCACAGAGCCTCGAGGAGCACGACGACGAATCGCGGCGAGCGCAACGGCGCGCCGACAAGTGGATGATCATCGGCGCCGGTCTGATGGGGTGTTGGGCGCCCGGCATTTTCGGCTTTCCCATTTTCATGCGCGGCATCTGGCTACAGCGCCAAGCGGCCCGCGCGGGACTGTCGATGCGGCCCATGATCGTCACCCTGATCGGCTATCTGGTGATGATCGACGGGATGCTCAACACGCTGGGCTGGGGTTTGGACTGGATCGCCAACCACACGCTGATCAACCGGGTGCTGACCGCAGGCTGGGGTTACCTTTTCGACGGCGGATATTACTGGCATTACAACGAGTTGTGGTTGGGTGGTGCCGCCGGGCCGGGTGAGAAGTCGATGGTGTTCGGCTTCATCTTGACCGTGTTTGCGATGCGCGTGTCGGCCGCCATCGGCTTCCTGCAAATGAAACGGTGGGGCCATCAATGGATGATCATCACCTGCTGGATGGGCGTGGTCATTTGGGTCACCTACGTGTTCAACATGACCCTCTACGCCGATGTGCGCTACGCCGGCACCATCTTTCCCGTGGTGGGGTGGTGGGCGTTCGACATCTTCTACATCACGCCGTTCTTGGCGATTCCATACCTGCACACCGTCAACCGTGAAATTTTCTCGGACTAACCAGGTCTCAAGGAGTACCGCAGATGACTAGTTCAACGTCCACCGAGTCCGACGATGCCACCGAGGATCTGCCACCAGGAACGACACCGTATTACGCGCGGATGCACAAGTGGATCAAGCGTGGCGTACTGGTGTGCCTGATTGCCCTGGTCATCGAGGGCGCGTTCACGCTGCCGTTCATGGCCGTCTACTACGGGTATCCGACATTGAGCCTCACCGAGATCTGCAGTGAACTGCTCAAGGTCCGATACTCCGATGACACGCTCGAATGCAAGGTTCCCTACCCGGTGCTTGGACCCCCCGAGGGAGCCGCAGCCAAGCACACGGCACAAGACGTGTGGGGTATCCAACCAGTGCCGAAATACAAGCGCATCGGGTTCCGCGAACTCGTTCGCATCCATCAGGAACGCGAAGCGCGCAAAGCTGCTCACCCACAAAGTGTTCCGGCGCCATGAGCGGCGAGCATCGCAGCGTTGGGCGCCGGTATACCGGACGAAAGAACCCACCCGGCGCGCGGTCCGGGCCGGTGAACACATCCACCTGAGCGCCGTATAGATGACCCTGCGAATCGTGCAGTGGACGACGGGCAACGTCGGCACGAAGTCGGTCCACGCCATCGCCCGCAATCCCCAACTCGAACTGGTCGGCTGCTATGCGTGGTCGAAGGACAAAGTCGGCCAAGACGTCGGGACGTTGTGCGGGATTGAACCGTTGGGAGTTCACGCGACCAACGACATCGAGGCGCTGCTGAAACTCAAGCCCGACTGTGTGGTCTACAACCCGATGTTCGCCGACGTCGACGATCTGGTCCGCATCCTGTCCGCGGGCATCAACGTCGTGACGACGTCGGAATTCATCACCGGCGACGGACTCGACCGCGACCGTGACCGCATCATCGACGCCTGCGAAGACGGTAGTGCGACCATTTTCGGCAGCGGCATCAATCCTGGCTTCATCCAACTCCTCGCAGTCGTGTGCGCCGGACTATCCGACAAGGTCGACCGAATTTCGATTCTCGAGGTCTTCGACACCACCATCTACAACTCGCCGGCAACCGAAATGCCCATGGGCTTCGGCTATCCGATCAATGATCCCAAGTTGCAGGCGGTCACTGCGCACGGCTCGAGGATCTTTCGGGAAGCGGTTCTGCTCGTTGCCGACGCCCTCGGCGTCATCCTGGATGATATTCGCTGTGAAGCCGAGTACGCCGAGACCACCGCCGACCTCGAGTTACCGGGCAATTGGACGATAGCGGCGGGATGCGTCGCGGGTATCGACGTCCGCTGGAAAGGAATTCTCGACGAGCAAGACGTCATCGAGATCCGAGGGATCTGGACCAAGGGACAGACGCTGAAACCGTTATGGGAGCTGCCCGACTTCGGCTACACCGTTACGGTGCAAGGGCGCCCCACCATTAAATCCACGCTGACCTTTGAGCCGCCGAAGGATTTTCAGGCTCAAACGCTCGACGACCTCATCATGCTTGGGCTCACGATCACAGCGATGCCGGCGATCACTGCGATACCGGCAGTCGTCCGCGCCGCGCCGGGAATCGCGACCTACAACAACCTTCCACTGCTGCAACCACGTGGAGTGCTGCTGACAGAACCATTGGACGACTAGCGCCGACAGCATCCTCTTCCGGATGAGTGACTCTTCAGCTCACCTGATCTCCGCTCGATTTAGCCACACAGAAACGGAGCACCGATGACCCAGCACGACCTGCCTCATCTGCATCATGTGGTGTTTGCGGTGGCGGCGGACCGCCAAGCCGCGATGATGCACATGTTCGCCGAACTTGGCTTCGAGCTTCAGACAGCAGAACTCGCCGACCTCGGCGTCACTGTAGCGCTGGACTGGAAGAGGGGTATCGAACTCATCAGCGCCATCCCTGGCTCAACGGCCACTGTCGCCAGCTCGGTTAACAAATTCCTCGATCAGCACGGAGATGGCGTTTACACGGTTGTCGTCAAGGTCGCCGACGCCGCCGCAGCCGAAACCATCACCGACAGCTATGGGTCGATCCCACGCTTCCGGCAGGGCTTTGCCGGCGAAGGCACCTATCTCGACGAGATCGATCTCAGTGTGTTGGGCATCCGCCTGACCCTGCTGGCCACAAACGTACCTTGACCGGCCCAACACACCTTGTGAGCGGCAGCCAGCTCGTGTCAACCGCGACGCCTTCATGTGCTGACAGTCACCGTGGGTGTCACCCCGAAAAATGTTTCGCCCATTCGCATTCCGTCAGTGCAGCTGATAGTCCCCACAGGTGTGCGGCCGTGATCGGGTCGCGCGCTTTCTTGAGCGGCCGTGTGACTCGAGGTTTACCCCACTGCTTGAACGTAGGAGCGAGGTAGGTTCCCGGCTCCAGATCGGCTGTCGCGGCGATGATGCTGGCCCGCGCGGCGTCTTTAGCGCTTTGTGGGAAGTCTTTCAACCACGGCTGATGTGAGGTCCACCGGAGAAAGCCGGTGCTGTATCGGACGATGTTGGTGTCGGCACCGCCCGGGTCGACGACCACCGCGGCGACACCCCGTCGGGCGAGTTCGCTGGTGAACAACATCACCGCGAGCTTGGATTGGGCGTATGCGGACCACTTCGAGTACTGGCGCGTTCGCCAGTTGAGGTCCTCGAGGTGCACGCGGCCCCACATGTGGCTCATGCTGGTCACCGATACGACTCGGCGAGTGATTCGGTCGCTGAGCAGACACGTCAACGCGAAATGCCCCAAATAGTTGATGCCCATGTGCATTTCGAAACCATCAGCGGTCCGGCCCAACGGTAGGCCCAGAACGCCGGCGTTGTTGATCAGCACGTCAACAGCGTCTACTGACTCGGCGAAGGTGCGCACGCTGCTCAGATCAGCGAGATCGAGATGCGCCACTTGCACGGTGCCACCGATAGCAGCGGCGACCTGCTCAGACTTGCCGACGTCGCGGGCGGCGATCACGATGTGGTGGCCTGCGGCCGCCAGCGCTGCGGCGGTCTCTTTGCCTAGGCCACTATTGCCGCCGGTGATGACGATTCGCACGGGCGGTGGGTCCTTCCTTTAAGGGCTGCGGAAATCCCAGCAGAGCGCGACTTAGTCACCAGCGGGTTGGCTCGTCGTGGTGTCGAATTCGATGGGCAGGTGGGTGGGCCCGCTCAGCCCAAGCAGCGGACGCCACGGCGCCGGACCTGCCAGTCGCGGGTTCGGCATCCGACGCGCAATTATCTTGAGCGCTTCGCAGAGCTCGCGTCGAGCAAGGTTCGCGCCTAGGCAGTAATGAGCGCCGCCTCCGAATGTCAGAATTGGCGGCGGATCGGTTCGAGTGATGTCGAACCTGGACGGTTCGTCGTAGATGTCCGGATCCCGGTTTGCGGCGTAGGTATTTACGAGAATGAATGTCCCTGCGGGAAAAGTGAATTCGCCGATAGTGACATCATCGACGACGCTGCGCACCGTGCTGCACATCGAAGGGGAGTGCCGCATCGTCTCTTCGACGGCGCTCATCGCTAACTCGGGGCGATCGTTGAGCAGGGCTAGTTGGTCGGGGTGATCGCACAACACCTGGATCGACGCGGCGAGTTGGGTGCGGGTGGTGTCGGTCCCTGCGATGAGGATGCTGAAGGCCAGCATCTGTAATTCGCCGGTGCTAAGTCTGTCACCGTCGTCGTTGGCTCGAATGAGCTCGGAGAGCAGATCGTCGGTCAGCTCGGCGCGGCGTGCGACGATCATGTCGTCGATATAGCTGTCGAATTCGTCCCAGGCCTTTAGGACTGCGGGTTGCTCGTCGACGAGGTTGGTGTCGAAGCTGACAATCTTGAAGATGTCTTCGGCCCAGATCGAGATTTGCTTCCAGTCTGTGCTTGGGGCTCCCAGCAGCGCACAGATGACCGGAATGGGGTAGGGGCGAGCTATCTGTTCGACGAATTCGCAAGAGCCATAGGGTAGTACGTCGTCCACAAGCTGATTCATCACAGCGTGAATCGTTTCGTCCATGCGCGCGGTTGCGCGCGGCGTGAACGCTCGCGAGACCAGTCCACGCAACCGGCGATGTTGGTTTCCCTCCATGCAGAGGATGCTCTGCGTCACCCTGTCCCACAGCTCTCCGGACGTCACGCCCTGGGCAGAGAGGTGGATGCCGGGCGGGATCCCGAATCGTGGGTCGCCTAACACCGATCGGGCCAATTCGTAGGACAAGATTTCCGGGCCGATAGGGCCCAAGGCGATCGGGGCCACGTCGCGGGCCGCCAAAAATTGCGGATAGATCAGTTGGGGAGGAGCTGTCAGGTCGTAGTCGATGGCCGGCAGATTGGCCTCGAAGACGCTGGGCTTGACGGTTCTAACGCTCATGAACGTTCCTCGAGATTCGTACCCCGGCTGGTTGGCCCAGGTACGAGCGGAGGGACGCAGACGATCGACCGCTGGCGCACCTCGGGCGCCTTGCCTCGACTCGTGACGTCATCGCCTGCATTTGTAACGCAGATACTGACCTACGTCAATGACTGAAGTCACGAGATGGAATGGTCAGTCGCTGAAAATCTCTCGATTTACCGTGTGTAGGTACGGGATCGCCAGAAACGGCGTGATGTAGAAGATGTCGTAGAGCCACCAGCCCACCACCGGCAGGATCACTCCGGAAAAGCGCACGTCGGCGTACATCGTCATGTTGAAGACGTAGAGACACCAGATGAGGACGCCCATCCAGCAGGTAATCACCATCCACTGGTGTCCCCACCGCTTCATCTGCAGGAATCCGATCGCTGCGGCGATCCGCATGCTGAAGACGGTCAAGATCATCCCGACTTCCATGGCCTTCTCACCTGGGCCCGCCGCGCCGCCGACCCAAAGCTCGTTGTAGTGCCAGAAGTAGCCGGCATCGAACATTGCGCCCCAGCCGTTCAACAGGATTCGCGCGAGAAGCGTGTGGCTGGCCACCAGATCGAGAGCCCATCCCACAGTGTTGATGGCAGCATCGATGATGACGAGATAACCGAGAAGTGTGACCAGCAGCGGCCGAACGCTCAGACCTTTGCGCTGTGCAACGCGCAACAGCCACACGCCACGCAGAAAGAGTGGAAGGCCAAAAATTCCCAGGGCTGCGGTGCCGATGAGGACGCTGCCCGCGATGAGCCATTTGTCGGCCTGACGCTGCGCTGCCCTCGACTGTTCCATGTGCTCGTCAAGGCCGCTGTCGTACAACCCGGCTGCCGGCACACTATGGGCGCGACGGTCCCGGCTCAGCGATGGCATGTTCATAAACGCTGACTCTAGTTAACGCAGTCTGGCAGTCAATAGACCATGCCGCGGTGTTGCCGCGCGGCGCTGTCACGGCGCCATCTTTGAATTCCGCGGTCACCGGGGTTGTGGCCACAGGGCTGTGCAGGCGTTCTACTGCGGGGAGATCCATGAGAGATGTTGCGTCCAACAACAACGCGGGCGACAGCGTCGCTCGCAACGATAGGCCCGCCGGCGCACCTGCAAATTGCGCATTCTCGATTGACTTAAGTCAATCGAGGCCGTTAGATGAGGACCACCGGACGGGAAGGATTGTGATGGCGCTCGAGCAGTTCAACTTGGACGGGCAAGTGGCGATCGTGACGGGGGCGGGGAAAGGCGTCGGTCAAGGCATCGCCCGGGTCCTCGCGGAGGCGGGCGCGACTGTCGTCGGCACTGCGCGCACCGAGTCGGACATTGTGGCGACGATCGACGGAATCGAGAAGGCCGGCGGCAAGGGACTCGCCGTGGTCGCTGACGCGATCAGCCGCCCGGACGGCAGACGCGTCGTCGACACCACAATGGAGCGCTTCGGGCGCATCGACATTTTGGTCAACAACGTCGGCGGCTCGTCCTACGCCCGGTTCCTGGACATCACCGACGAGGACTTCAAGCACACCTTCGACTGGTGCGTGACGTCGGCATTCATCATGAGCCAGCTCGCCGCACCGCACATGATCGAAGCCGGCCATGGCAACATCGTCAATATCTCCTCGGGCTCAGCGCGTTTCGGGATCCGCGCGCTGACCGCATACTGTGTGGCAAAGGGCGGACTCGAGGCTCTAACACGCGCCATGGCGCAGGAGCTTGCGCCCAAGATCCGCGTCAACGCGATCGCCCTAGGATCCTTCGCGACCGACGGTCTGCAAGGCAGTCTGGACATGATGCCCGGGTCACGGGAAAAGATGGAAGAGGCGACGCCGCTGCATCGGCTCGGTGACGTCGAGGACCTTGGGCGCCTCTGCGTGTATCTCTCCACGCCTGGCTGCTACGCCACCAACGCGATCTTCCACGTCGACGGCGGTATTGATTCCAACAATTCGCCCCTGCCGATTCCCGACTACTAATCAAGAACGGTGACAAGAATGCGCCGAGTCGTCCAATTCTCCACCGGCAACGTCGGAGTACACGCACTCAGGGTGCTGATCGAACGCCCCGATCTCGATTTGGTTGGTGTTCATGCAGCCAGCCCGAGCAAGATTGGACGCGATGCCGCCGACTTGTGTGGATTGAGCGAGCCCACCGGCATCATCGCGACCGACGATGTCGACGCGCTGATCGCGCTGAAGCCCGACTGCGTGGTCTACACCGCGCAGGGCGAAACGCGGCCGATGGAAGTAATCGAACAAATGTCGAGGTTCCTCTCTGCGGGAATCAACATCGCCGCGACGTCGATGGTATGGCTGGTGACGCCCCACCAGGCCGACGACTGGCTGCGCCTGCCCCTGCAACAAGCCTGTGAGACAGGCAATGCTTCTCTGTACGTCAACGGCATCGACCCTGGGTACTCGGGAGACACAGAAGTGCACTCCGCTCTGAGCCTGACCGCGCGCGCCCGATCGATCTTGGTGCAGGAGATTTTCGATTACGCGAATTACGACGACTTTGAATTCACCGGCAAGCAAATGGGTTTCGGTGCCGGTGCCGAGGACGACACTCCGCTGTTGTTCCTGCCCGGCGTGCTCATCACGATGTGGGGCGGGGCGGTACGCAACCTTGCCGATCAGTTGGGCGTGGACCTCGAAGACGTTCGTCAGCGAATCGAACCGTGGTACACCAAAGAACGGATCGAATGCAAGATGGCGACAATCGAACCGGGCCAGATGGCCGCGATCAAGTTCGCTGTCGAAGGCGTTCGCGACGGCCGCGCGGTGATCACCATGGAACATGTCACCCGGCTAACAGATGCATCGGCGCCGGACTGGGAATTTCCTCCCGACGGTCATCCCGGCGTTCACCGCGTCGTGATTGACGGAGATCCGCGTGTCGAACTCAACACCCACGTTTCACACCCTCGCCTCGACGTCACCGAGGCAGGCTGTTACTCCACGGCCGCGCGGGTGATTAACGCGATCGAATGGATCTGTGGTGCACCCGCAGGACTGATTGCCGTAGAGGACATCCCGCCAGTTGAGCTCATCCGTGGCCTGATGTGGTGAGCCCGTCCGCAGCCGGGCGGGTTGCCGGCAAGCGAGTCCTGATCACCGGCGCCGCACGAGGTTTCGGACGAAGCCACGCGGTGCGGCTGGCCGAGGAAGGCGCCGATCTCATCCTAGTCGACCTGTGTCGGTCACTTCCCGAGATCGAATACCCGCTGGCCACCGAGGAGGATCTGGCAGAGACGGTCCGACTTGTCACCGACCTGGGCCGCCGGTGTGTGAGCCGCGTGGTCGATGTACGCGACGAGGACGCGCTGAGGTCGGCCGTCGATGACGGTGTTGCCGAGTTGGGCGGACTTGACGCCGCCGTTGCCAATGCCGGCGTTCTGACCGGCGGACAATGGCACGAGACGACTGGCGAGCACTGGCGCACTGTCGTCGACGTCAATCTCATCGGGACCTGGAATACCTGCGCAGCGGCGATACCGCACATCCTCGAACAGGGCGGAGGCAGCCTGGTAACCATAAGCTCAGCGGGCGCAGCCGCTGGCTTTCCACTACAGGTGCCCTACACGGCCACCAAGCATGGAGTCATCGGCCTGACCTTGTCGCTGGCCAACGAGCTTGCCGCACAGAGTATTAGAGTCAATACCGTACTGCCGACGGGTGCCCCCACCGGAATGATTCCAGTCTCCCTCGGTAACGCACTCGGCGGCGACCGAGCTGATTTGGTACCACTGTTCATCAACGCCATGCCCACACCTTGCATCGACCCGGTCGATGTCAGTCACGCCGTGCTCTACCTCGTCTCCGACGAGTCTCGGTTCGTCACCGGACTTCAGTTCAAAGTCGATGCGGGCGTGACGATCAACTGATGATCGACGAGCGGCAAGACGGCTTCGTCACATGGCTGACGCTCGACCGACCCGAGCGTTTGAACGCCTTCACCGTCGACGGCTACCGAGAACTGCGCATCGCGCTGCAACGTCTCGCCGTCGACGACCACACTCGAGTGGCGGTGATCACCGGACGCGGACGTGCGTTCTCAGCCGGCGCTGACCGATCTCTGCTCGAGGGACATTCGTCCGCGCTCGACCAGCAAAGGGCCGCCGAGGAATTCAGTCTCTTTCTAGACGCACTAGGCGGCTTCCCGAAGCCACTCTTTGCCGCCGTGAACGGTCTTGCTGTCGGCATCGGCGCCACCATGCTGTTGTACTGCGACATGGTGTTCATGGCGGAAGGCGCACGCCTGCGGTTGCCATTCACCGCACTTGGCATTGTGCCGGAAGCTGGAAGCAGCGTGCTCCTGCCCGCACGGGTCCGCTGGGCCGACGCGATGTGGGCAATGCTCTCAAGCGAGTGGATCGAGGCCACGGCGGCGTACCAAATGGGGCTCGCCTCACGGCTCGTGCCGGACCACGCCCTTCTTGAGCGGACGGCGACTGCGGCCGCGACCGTCGCCGGCCACGACCCGTTGTCGGTCGCCGCTACAAAACGTCTCCTGACGAGTAGTCGTCAGGAGATGGCGCGCGCGGCCATCGCGCGCGAACTCGCAGAGATGGCGGGTTTAGCAAGCAGAACCGACAAGCGAAGCTGACGAATCGGCCTCATGCCTGACTCAGTGTTCGTGGATTATCACTCCGCGAATATTGCGGCCGGCGAGCATATCGTCGTAGGCCTCGTTGATGTCCCCGAGCTTGTACTCAGTTGTGACGGCCTCGTCGAGCAACAGTTTCCCGCTTCGATAGAGGCTGATCAGTCGAGGTATGTCTGCTCGCGGGTTGGCTTCGCCGTACAGGCTGCCCAGAAGGCGCTTCTGGAACAGGGTGAACAACGTCAGCGGTAGCGTCGGCGTCACGTCGGACATGGAGGCAAGGGCGGTCGCCACAACCGCACCGCCCTTGCGTACGGCATTGAGTGCGTCATTGATCATCGCGCCTTCAAGCTTGCCGGGGGTGAGGATGGCCGAGTCGGCCATTACTCCTCGGGTAATCTCGCCGATCAACTGTGTCGCTTCCTCGATCGAGGTGGCGAAGTGGGTAGCCCCAAATTGAAAAGCTTTGGCGCGCTTACTCGGCTCGATATCGACCACGACAATGTGTTCCGCCCCAGCCAGCCGCGCGCCCTGGACGGCACCGCTGCCAATCCCTCCGCAACCTATTACGAGCACGACGTCACCGGGACTGGTGTTTGCGGTATTGACGGCTGAGCCCCAGCCGGTCGTGATCCCGCAGCCGAGAAGGCATGCGCGCGATAGCGGTACATCGTTGTCAATCTTGACCACAGAGGCTTCCGACAACACGCCCCATTGAGCGAAACTTCCGACGCCAGAGAGCGCTCCGATGCCTTGTCCCCTGGCGCGGCGCCGGAAGGTGCCGTCGGCCTGGACTCCCGCGAGAATCGTGGCGCCGTAATCACAAAGGTTTTGGCGACCTGTGGCGCACCAGCGGCAGCGACCACATGCGGGGAGGAAAGACGTGACCACATGGTCACCCTCAGCGATATCGCGCACACCGGGACCGACCTCCCGAACGATGCCACCTCCCTCGTGCCCACCGATCAACGGAAAACTCACCCCGTACATGTCACCGGTGCGGATGTGGTGGTCGGAATGGCATAGACCGGTGGCTTCAAACTCGACGAGTAGCTCGCCTTCCTGGGGCGGATCGAGTTCGATCTCTTCCACCGACCATTTTTCGTTTAGGTTCCACAACACTGCTCCGCTTGTTTTCATGGCGACTCCTTGACGATGTGTATGGCACGCTCGGGGCAGTTCGCGATTACGTTGTGTGCGCGGTCTTCCCATCCGGGAGGAATATTTTCTACGGTGACGACGGCGGTCCCGTCGTCGTCGATGTCGAACAGTTCGGGATACGCTGCGTAACAACGGCTATGGCCTTGGCACCTTTCTGAGTCGACACGAAGTTTCACCGCTCAGTCCAACCCGCCTGGTCTGGTCCCGATGACTCCTTTTTCTGTGAGCGCGGTAATCGATGCGGCGTTGTGCCCGAGGAGGTTGCCGAGGACGCTCGCGTTGTGTTGGCCCAATGTGGGCGCTGCAGAGCGGTACCACTTCTCGACGCTGCGGTACTTGAACGGAAGGGCCGGCACGTGATGTCGTCCCACGACGGGGTGATCGAGGCCTTCAAAAAAGCCGCGCGCATGTAACTGGGGGTGCATCGAACCAACCCTGGCATCTGCCAAATCTGCTGCAGGAACGCCGCTTTGCACAAGTAACTCTGCGGCTGCCGAGGAATCCTGACTGCCAGTCCATTGCTCGATATGTTTGTCGAGCAGATCATGTGCACGTACGCGTCCGTCGTGAGTGTCCAATGCGGGGTCAGTTGCCCACTCCGGCTCGCCCAACGCACATTTGAGAAGCCGCCACTGCTCATTGCTGGCGACTGAGATCGCCAACCACCGCTCGGTCCCGGCACATCGATACAGGCCCTGGGGGGCGGCGTCCTGGCTGCGGTTCCCGAGCCGCGATACCAAGTTGCCGTAGGCGGTGAACTCGATAACCTGCTCGGCGGCCGCGTTCAGCGCGGATTCAACCATCGATACTTCGATGAAGCACCCCTGGCCTGTCTCGTCGCGCTGCCGGAGCCCAGCGAGCATCGCGAATGCCGAGTGCATTCCTGCAAGCGGGTCACACGGGCCGCGGGGGATTCGCGGCTGGTCGTACTCATGCCCGGTGACCCACGCCATCCCGGTCATTTGCTCCATCGTCTGCGCGAAACCCACGTTGTCGCGCCACGGTCCGTCGAGCCCGAACGCGGGCATACGAACCATCACTAGCCGAGAGTTCCTCTCCTGGAGGGTGTCCCACGTGATCGAGAAGTTGTCGAACACTCGAGGCGAGAAGTTCTCGACGAGAATGTCTGAGCATGCGACGAGCTCGAGAAACAGATCCCGCCCTTGGGCGCAAGACAAATCGAGGGTGAGCCCGCGCTTGTTGGTGTTCGTAGCCAGGTACATGCCCGACCGCTCCCACCACTGAGGCTGATCTGCGAACGCGGCGACGGCCATTCGCGCACCGTCAGGGTGCTTTGTCGACTCCACGTGAATGACGTCCGCGCCCAAGGCCGCCAGAATGTGGGTGGAGGAGGGGCCTGCCCACCACGCTGTGGCGTCGAGAATTCGGATGCCCTCTAGGGGAAGGCTGGGCGCGTCATCAGTGGTGCTCGCAATCATGTTGCGAGAGGTCACATTTCCCATCTCGCCGAGCTGAGGTGCGACGCCGGTGGGGGTGGGTCGTCGCCCGTCAAATTGGTAGGGAGCTAACGGATGGGTAAAGCTGCCATCCGCGTAGCTGCTCCACACACCACGCGCCGCGAACTGGGGGTGGTCCAACACCGTCTGGCCGTTGTTGACTGGTGAGACGGGAATTCGAAGGTCGGTGGCCAACGAGACGATCTCGTCTGTGGAGTGTCTCGTCGTCCATTGCCGCACAATGTGATTCCACTCCTCGCGGCGTTCCCACCGGGTTGCAGCTGATGCCCACGCGGGGTCGTCGTCGAGCAGGTCCAGCCGACCGATCATCGCGAGGAACGATTCGAATTGCTGATGGGTGTTGGTGTTGAAGCCGACCCAGCCGTCCGCGGTCGGTTCGATGGAAGGAATCTCCACCTGTCGTGCCGGTCCGTTCAAGGGGAGACAGCCGGCCAGTTCGTGGTAAAGGTCAGCGAAGCCGCTCGCGCTGAGGTGGCACGTCTCCAGCAGCGAGCAGTCAACGATCTCGCCTGGTCCGCCGGATTGCACTCGGCGCAGTGCGCTTAGCGCCCCGACGGCGGCGTAGCTCGCCATGACCCACTCGAACACGCGACCACCCGCCTGAATGGGCGGCTGGTCTGGACGACCTCGCAAGGCCAGGGTTCCGCTTTCGGCCTGGATCGTGAACTCCGTTGCGGTTCGGTCGCGGTACGGACCGGTCAATCCGTACGCCGACAACGCGACGATTACCAGGTGCGGTGCGCGACGTGAAAGGGCTTCCCGGTCGAGTGCCCCAGGACCGAGAGAGTCGATCAGAATATCGGCACTAACGATCACGTCCTCCACTTCGGTAAGCGAGGTGCCGACCACCGAACGTTTGCCGGCGTTCAAGAATTTGAACAGCGCGCCGGTATCGCTTGAATTCCCAAAAACTCTGTGCCGAAGGGGATCTCCGTCAGGGCCCTCTATCTTCACGACCTCAGCGCCCAGGTCGGCGAACAGCTTGCCGCAATACGGACCGGAGATTTCCGTCGCCCACTCGACGATTCGAATGCCGCGCAACGGTTTCATCGACTGTGGAGTTCCCTGGTCGTAGTCGCCTGTAGTGCACGCCTCACACCGATGAGCACAAATGCCACTAGCTGTCCTCACGGTTGTCCCGATCGAGCAGGATGCTCGGCGTCCGTATGGGCCGCGGTTGGGCTGACGCTAGTGACGAGAAAGCCGCGTTGTCAAGTACGACTCGATAATTTCGTATTGGTCGAGCCAGTCGGTCGTCAGTCGGCCGAATGCGTCTTTCTGGCTCGTTGGGGCCGTCCGGCCTGCTTCGTCGGCTGCGTCCGAGTCGATGTGCTCATACCGTTGGCGAAGATTTTCGAACCTAAGTCAATCTGCGCCTGTATTTCCGACTCGCCTGTACCGAACCACCGTGGTCCGAGGCTTGTTGTGAAGATGACGAAATTAGCCAGCATTTCGGCGACCACGTCGGCGTCGACATCGGTCTTGATCTGGCCCGCGGCTTGGTAGTGGCGAACACCCTCGGCAATGACGGCCCTGCGGCGCGCGTGATTGGGCTGCAGGACGCGCTGCGAGAAGTCTGGATCTGATAGCGCCCGGCTGGAAATGTCCCAGCCGGGAACATCGTTGTTCCCGTTGTCGATTCTCAATCTCGCGAGAAAAAGTTGCTTGACGAAGTCCTCGAAGTGTGTGGGTAGGGCCGCTAGGACCCGCTCTTCGGCCTCACCGACAAGCTGCGCGATTTGTCGGGCTGCCACCTGCTCAAAGATGCCTCGCTTGTCTCCGAAGTAATGGAACAACATCGCCTCGGAGCAGTCAGCGCGGCGGGCGATCTCCTTCGTTGCCGCGGCCGCGTATCCCGCCTCGGAAAAGACCTTCGCGGCCGCTTCAAGGAGGGCTCGTTGTTTGCCGTCCTTGTCGCGAACTCGTCGCCGCGTGCCGGTAGCCATCGCACACACTTTAGCGAGCGCCGGCCCTCCGGGGACGAAGCGCGCGAATGCAGCCGTCAGCACCGACGAACTCCGAACGTTATCGAGTGCTACTTGACAACTCGACACGAGAGGTTTTACTGTGCTGACACGCGAATTCGGTCGTGCGCAATGAATTTGAGGGCCAGCCCGGGGGCATGGTTGGTGCCGCGATTGCGGCGGAGTTGACGTATTGACGGTCATTACTGAGGAACGGCCGGGCCAGGCGTTCGCTTGACGTTGACATGCCGACTCCTGGGAGCGGAAAGGACGGCCGATGGTGAGCAAATCACCGGAGGAACACGCCCGTAATTTCGACCTGCGTCACGAAGATTTCGGCGACCAAGAGTTCCTCTACGAGGTCTACGCGGTGATGCGGGAGAACGGACCGTTCAGCCATCAGGATGTCCCTTTTCTGGGACAGACTCCGGGGGGTGCGTGGGTCGCCACCCGCTATGACGACTGTTATGAGATCTTGCGTGATTGGCGGAGCTTCTCCAGCAAGCCCGTCGGGGGCAACCCGACGTCGTTTGGCGACATCGTGATCAACTTGGATCCACCACGACAGCAGCAGCTTCGCAAAGTTCTCAACCCATATTTTTCCCCGGGCCGGATGAAGGACCTGGAGCCCCAGGTGCGCGCGATTACCGATGGGTTGATCGACAATTTCATCGAATCGGGCCGCGGCGATCTCGCCGACGTCGCATGGCAGCAACCCGGGATCGTGTTCTTCCGCCATTTGCTCGGCATGCCCGTTGAGGACGTGCCGCTCTACATTGAGGCAGCTGACCTCGGCCTCAATGGTGAGAGCGAAGAGATCCGAATCGATGCTATGACGAAACTCTATCTTCGCGTACGCGACGAGATCGACAAACGTCGTAGTGAACCGCCCCGTGACGACCTGATCGATGTTTTGCTGGCCGCCGAGATCGACGGCGAGAAGTTGAGCTTCGACGACGCTGTCGCGAATGCGCTTCTGCTGGTGCAGGCCGGACTCGAAACTACCTCGAGCGCCATGTCATTCGCGTTTTACTACCTCGGCACCCATGACTCTGAGCGCGACCGACTTGTGCACGATCCTGGGCTAATGCCCACGGCGATCGAGGAATTCATCCGATATGCCGGGTCAGTCCATGGACTGCACCGGTCAGTCGCCGAAGATGTCGAACTCAGCGGTCAGAAGTTCTGCCCCGGGGAGACGGTCGTCGTGAACTATGCGGCCGCCAACCGCGACGCGCGCGAGTTCGTCGAGCCGGACAAGTGCATTCTCGACCGGCAGGCAAATCGCCACCTCGGATTCGGGGCCGGCGTCCATCGCTGTCTGGGCTCCAATCTCGCCCGACTCGAGTTTCGGGTGGGCGTCGAACAGACGCTGAATCGCATACCCGACTACTCCATCCCCCGTGGGGCAAAGGTTGATTTCCACGGGAATTCCGTCACTCGGGGGTACCGGGCCCTGCCCATTGTCTTTTCACCAGGCACGCGCGTCGGCCCATGACGCCGATGCCATATCAGTTGCACGACAAGCTATTAGCGGATCGCCCCAGAACCTCTAGGACTATGAACTAAGGGAGGAACCCGTGGACAGCCAAGATCTTCAGTGGATGATCTCCGTCGACGACCACATCATCGAGCCGCCGAACCTCTGGGTGGACCGCGCGTCGGCCGCCGATCGTGATCGAGTGCCACACGTCGAGCGCATCGACGGCGTCGATACCTGGATCTATGACCAGGCGCGTGCGTCGGTGCTGGGCATCTTGGTCGCGGCCCACCAAAAGCCGGCCGAATACTCCCCGCTGCCAGTGAATTACGACGAGATGCCCCGCGCCTACTTCGACCCAGTGGCCCGCATCCCCGACATGGACGAAGATCATGTGATCGCGGGGTTGAACTTTCCGTTCTTCCCCCGGTTCTGCGGTCAGATGTTCGCCCACCTAGGTGACCGTGACCTCGGCCTCAAGTGCGTGCAGGCGTACAACGACTTCGTGATCGACGAGTGGTGCGCGGCGGCGCCCGGTCGCTACATACCTATGGTGATCGTTCCGTTGTGGGATACCCAACTGGCCGTCGAGGAGACGCTACGGTGCGCCGGCAAGGGCGCGAAGGCGATTGCCTTCTCGGAAAACCTGCATCCGCTGGGATTGCCGTCGATCCACTCGGGAGCATGGGACGATTTCTTCGCAGTGGTCAACGAGACGAAGATGCCGCTGTGCACGCACATTGGATCGTCGTCGGTCAGTCCCACCACGGCACCTGACGCGCCTTTCGGAGTTCAGGCGGTGAACATCAACCTCAACCTGGCGAATTCGACGACGGATTGGCTGTTCTCGGGCAAGCTCCAGAAGTATCCTGACCTGAAGATCGTTCTGGCTGAGGGCGGAATCGGCTGGATCCCGTATCTCATCGAGCGTGCGGAGCATGTCGCCGCCGACTACCAATACCTACGCGCCAACAATTGGTCGGTGGACCCTGCCACGATGCGCTTGGCGCCCGTACCCACCGATCCTGCGATATTCCCGAAGTCGCCGCGCGAGCTTTTCCACGACCACATGTACGGGTGTTTCATCGAAGACGACTTCGGGGCGGCGAATCTCGATTCCATCGGTATCGACAACGTGATGATCGAGACGGACTATCCGCACACCGACAGCCTCTGGCCGAACTCGCTGCAGGCCGCGCACAAGGCGCTCGGCGGCCGGTCCGACCTCGACAAGTATAAAGTGTTGCAGGGCAATGCCCGCCGGGTCTTCGACTTCGAGCCCGCCGCGTATCCGGCACTGACGTAGCGCATACGGATTCGCATGATGCGGGAGTACCAGAGCTTCATCGACGGTCAGTGGTCGAGTGACCACGCCCTCGGCACGATCGACGTCGTCAACCCGGCCACCGAGGAGCTGATCGGGCGAGTCGTCGATGGTGGTCCGAAGCAGGCGGCGATGGCGGTCGAGGCCGCCAGGCGAGCCTTCGACGACGGGCCCTGGCCGTGGATGTCAGTGCGGGAACGAGCTGGAATCATCAAACGGTTCGCGGAGGTACTTGAGGAGCGCCGGGCGGAACTACGAGAACTCGTCGTCGCCGAGATCGGCTCCACCGGCTTCATCACCGACCTGGTTCAAGTCGGGGGCGCTATCGAGGCTGCCCACTACTACGGCGAGTTCGTCGAACACGATGTGACGTGGATAGAAACACCTGGCGGGCCGGTAGTTTCGCCAACCGGCGTAGGCGGCGTAACGGTGGTTCGCGAACCGGTTGGGGTAGTAGGAGTCATCACCCCATTCAACTTTCCGTTCTCGATCAATATCCAGAAGTGCCTGGCCGCGTTGGCGGTCGGGTGCACCGTGGTACTGAAACCACACCCCTGGACCCCGATGAACGCCTTGGAGCTAGCCAAGGCTGGGGAAGCAGCTGGGCTTCCGCCCGGCGTATTCAACGTCGTCGTCGGTGGTGCGGGTGTCGGCGAGGAGTTGTGTACCCACCCTGGCGTCGACATGATCGGGTTCACCGGCTCGACAGCGACCGGTCGACGCATCCGCGAGGTGTCCGCGGCAACGATGAAACGCGCACAACTCGAACTAGGCGGCAAGAGCGCGCACATTGTCCTCGACGATGTCACCGAAAGCGATGTTGCGGGAATAGGATTCGGACAAGTGCTAATGCACGCCGGACAGGCATGCACCGTGACGTCGCGACTGCTGTTGCCTGAGCACCTGCTCGACGCGTATGTCGAGGGACTCAAAGCCATGGCTCCGATGATCACGGTCGGGGACCCGCGCGATCCCACTACCGTTGTCGGTCCGCTGATCAGGGATCAGCAACGTCAACGAGTGGAGGCCTTTGTCGAGTCGGGGGTACAGGAAGGCGCTCGGCTTGTGGTCGGCGGCAAACGTCCCGAGCATCTGGAACGCGGCTTCTATTACGAACCGACGGCATTTGTCGGCTGCCGCAACGACATGCGCCTATGCCAGGAAGAGGTTTTCGGACCTGTTCTAGCGGTGATGACCTACCGCTCGGAAGACGAGGCCATCCGTATCGCTAATGACTCAATCTACGGTCTGGCGGGAATGGTGGTAACACGGAATGCTGCAAAGGGTTTCAATGTCGCGAGGCAGGTGAGAACCGGCACCATCATGGTTCAGACCATTGCACCCGGCGCCGATCTCAGCAGCAACCCGGGTGATGGGCAAGGGCCAGGCTGGTCGCTGCCGGCGCGCGGCATGTTCAACGGCGGCGGGCCGTTCGGCGGTTTCAAGCAAAGTGGACTTGGTCGGGAGCAGGGGCGGTGGGGATTCGAGGAATACACCGAGCTGAAATCAATCACCATGATGTAGCGCACCCGGTTTACGTGCGGTGTTCGGGCTGAAAGGGCGCATTGTGGAACTTCTCAGGGACGTACGAGTCCTCGAGGTGTCGCTGTTCTCCACGGATGCACTGGGCGGGCATCTGGCTGACCTGGGCGCAGAGGTGGTCAAGGTCGAGCCGCCCGGCGGCGGTGGTTTCCGCGGTTCGGCGGTGTCCGGTGGCGAACTGCAGGACTCGCACTGGAATCGGGGCAAGAAGAGTGTGGCGCTAAACCTGAAAACGGCTGAGGGGCAAGAGGCCTTTCGCCGCCTGGCTGCGTCGTCGGCGGTCGTGATCGACGGTCTCCGTTACGGAACCGCGCATCGCCTCGGTTTCAGCTACGACGACGTCGTCGCAGTCAACCCGACGGTTGTCTACTGCGTGCTCAACGGGATGGGCAGCTACGGGCCCTACACTCGCCTGGCCACTCACGGGCTGTCCTTCGATTGTTTCGCCGGCTTGAGCCCGCCGATCATCGACGCGGACGGCACGCCGCGCCTTTCGGGAGCAGCCACCGGGACGACGGGTGTGCTGGCGGGGCCGCTGTACGCAGCCATGGGCGTCCTCGCGGCGCTGCATGCCGCCGGACGTGACGGCGAGCCGCAATACATCGAAGTGGCGCAGGTCGATGCGGCGATCAACTGGAATTTTCAGCACCTCGCGGCACTGGCGAACGGTCAACCGTCCTACGGTGAGGGCATCCGCGCATCGCTTCGCTACCAGTACTACCGAACTCGAGATCGAAATTTCGTGGTGTTCAACGCTTTAGAGGACAAGTTCTGGCTGCGATTTTGCGAGTCAGTCGACAGAATGGACCTCTACGAACCCGGGCGCCAACAGCCGGGAACGGACCCGGAAGCAGAGGCCCGGCTGCGTAGGGAATTAACGGAAATTTTCGAAAGCCGCACCCGCACGGAATGGACCGACTTCTTCATTGCCACCAATATCGCTGGGGCGCCGGCATTTTTGGGAGCAGACCTGTTCGACGACGACCATGCAAAGGATCGCCGACTCATCTACGAGCAGGCTCAGCCTGACGGGTCGTCGCAGCGGTTGATTGGAACGTGCATCAAGACCCAGCCTGACGAACGGTTTGCACCGCCGGCGGCGCCGGAGGTTGGGCAGCATACGGAGGAATTACTCGGCACCCTGGCGGGCTATGACGCGGCTGGAATCCAGCGCCTCCGTCTATCGGGCGCGATTTAGTTGTGGCACCGACGGATCGCCGCGAGAGTCGTCTGCGAGCCCACCCATTCCAGCTGCGAGCCGAGCGAACTCGGCGGTGCAGTTTTCCATGGCGTCACCTTTCGGGCCGCGGATTGACGATCGGCGTCGACCGTCCGCGCTCCGACCATACACATGGCGCCGCATGTTTGGTCTAGCTCAGCAGTGACGGCTCTGAAAAGTGGACACGACTGTGAGACACCGAGGCGGGCTGGATCGTCCACACCTGACGCCGCACCGCCAGGTGCCGGCGCGGTCCTCCCTTGCGCACAAGGGTGGTAGCAGTTTCTTATGCGTTTCGCTGCATCTCGACAGCTTTCCCGATGTTTTGTGGGCGACGCTACGATCGAGGTTCATGACTGAAGGAGCACCTCGACCGGCGTCGGCGCGGGCACAGGCAGGCGAGATTGCCCCGCTCGACGTCGTCGGCTCCGGAATCCTTCCCGAGGTCGCCGTCCGAGTGCGCCGACTGTTTTGGCTGCTCGAGCGGCTGGCGCCGTCTCTGGGATCGCGATGGGCAGTCGAGTTGTGGTGCACCCCACCGGTTCTCGAGTCGAGTCTGCGCATGCCGCCGGGTGTGTCCCCGGGTCGGCCGATAGAAGCGTATTGGGAGGGGCATCGGGTCGCCGGTGAGGAATGGGGTGAAGGGCCTCCCGTTTATCTGGTTCACGGTTGGGGCGGCCAGCGTGCTCATCTGGCAGTGTTCGTCAAACCGCTGGTGGAAGCGGGGTATCGGGTCGTTGCGTTTGACTTGCCGAGCCACAACGAATCCGATCCGGGTGCGCTCGCGCCCGGGCGTACCACCGCCACCGAGTGCGCCGACGCGATTGCGGCGATGATCGACACCCACGGACCCGCCCACGCGGTCGTCGCGCATTCACTCGGAGCAAACGCGACTGCATTGGCCGCGGCGCAGGGCACACCCGTAGGACGCCTGGTCTTCTTAGCGCCGATGGGCGATTTTCCCCTCTATCTCGACTTATTCGCCGCACGCCACGGCTTCGGTCGCCGGATCCGCGCAGGCCTGCACCGCCGCCTGGAAAAGCGAATCGCTACGCCGCTGGAAGAGACGAACATGACGCGGATCGGTCGACGAGCCAACTACCCGCCGTTGCTTCTCATCCACGACCCTGACGACCCCGACAGCCCCTATGCCGCCAGCGAACGATTGTCCACGTCCTGGCAAGGTGCACGATTACTGACCACGCGAGGGCTCGGCCGACTAGCTCATTACCGAATCCTGCGTCACCGCCCCGCTATTCGGGCCGGACTCGAGTTCATCGGTGAACAAGCCGACTCGCGCTGACCGCGAGCGGCATCGGCAGACGCGCCCCCCGTAATGGCATGATCTACAACTATGTGTCAGAACGGTGGGCGACCTAATGAAGCTGGCCCCGGGGCGCGCGTAGTGCCGACCACCACCGGCCGTCGAACCCGCGCCGCGTTGTGTCTGAGCTGAATCGGCGCGGCTTTCTCGGGGCGCTCTCGGCCGCAGTTCTCGGCGGCGTGGGCGTGGGGCCCGGTGTGCTCGCCGGACCGCGGCATACTTTGACGGCCACGGCTGCCGCCGCACCGCACCCAGCGGGCGCCAAAACCATCCCCGTTGCGTCATTTCCGCAGCCGGCGCCCATCGAACGTGTGCCCCTGCCTGGTGGCGGCGTGCTTAACAAGCTCCCTGGGGACGGAAATCTGCTGGCACTGACCCTTGACGACGGTGTGAACACCGACGTGGTGCGCCTCTACACGCAGTTCGCCAAAGAAACCGGCGTGCGGCTGACCTATTTCGTCACCGGCATTAACCGCTCGTGGACCGACAACCTGACTTTGCTGGGGCCGCTGGTCGAATCCGGCCAGATCCAGCTGGGCAACCACACCTGGTCGCACCCGTACCTGACCAAGGTGCCGACAAGCCGAGTGGCCCAAGAGATCTCCCGCAACGACGACTTCTTGAAAAACACCTTCGGGGTGGACGCGAGACCATACCTTCGGCCGCCGTACGGAAAACACAACTCGACCGTTGATCGCGTGGCCGCCGATCTCGGCTACACCGCGATCACGATGTGGTTAGGTTCGCTCTCGGATTCCACCGTGGTCAAAGAGGACTTCATCGTCCAGATGGCCCGGCGGTACTTCACCGGGCAGGCGATCGTGATCGGACACCTTAACCACCCGCCGGTCACCCACGTCTACGAGCAACTGCGCGATGTCATCCGCGAACGAAACCTACGCACCGTCACCCTCAACGACGTGTTCCTCCCATTGCACTAGGCAGGTTGCTTTTAAGGCGCACGCCGTGACGCCGCCGTCGGGCGGATCTGCGGAGTCCCATTTGTCAGGTAAGCTGCACAATGAATGTGTTCTGCATTCACGAAAGTAAATGAAAGAAGTACAGGAAATATGACGCAAGGAACCGTGAAGTGGTTCAACGGCGAAAAAGGCTTCGGCTTCATCGCACCCGATGACGGCAGTGCGGACGTCTTCGTCCACTACTCCGAGATTCAGGGCGGTGGATACCGCTCACTGGATGAGAACCAGCGGGTTCAGTTCGAGGTAGGGCAGGGCGCCAAGGGCCCCCAGGCCACCGGAGTGACCGCGGTCTGATCTTTACGTAATCTGTGGGCTGGCAAGGGATTACCCCTGCCAGCCCACAGTTCGTTTGAGGCCGGTGCTGCAGCTCCACTGCCTTGCGACTCATGTCGCGCGCCAACCTCTAGGTGTACTTCGCCGACCACTCGTAGAGTCAACCGACGTCGATGCCGTGTACGGCTAGGAAGTCGGTGCTCCGTTGAAGTTCGACGAACCGTGCGCGGTGCGTCTTGCTCAGGCTCAGCTGCGCGGCACACGGCCCGCGTCGTCATCGCTGCCACCCCACCGGTACTGACCAACGCGACGCCGGCCTCCAGCAGCCGGTGACGGCTCTCGGCGAGCCGTGCCATGGGCGAACGACCGCGATATGGCCTTGACCTGCCGAAAACATAGACAAAAGCACCCGCATCCACTTTTCGGGTGAATGACCCACGACACCCCGTTTACTGTGAGATGACCTGATGGTGGACGACCGGTAACGAAACGGGGCCGGTTTCCGACAAGGCCCACAGCTCACCAACGATGAGGAGAAGAGGAACCGATGACCAGGCACCGCTCAGTAACAAGCCTCGCCATTCTCGGGACGGCCGGTGCCGTGTTTCTAAGTAGCGCAGGGGTCGCGCACGCGAGCGCGCAGGACGACGCCTACCTCGCCGCGTTACGCGGCGTCGGCCTGCACTGGACGCCCGGCACGGAGGCCGGGCTGATCAAAGAGGCAAACGATGTCTGCTACAACCTCACCTGGGGGTGGACCCCGCAGCAGATTGCCAACGATCTCGAAGCGCGCCTCGGCGCGCAAGGCGTCACGGGTAAGGAGGCCGCCACCATGGTCAACGCGGCGCACCGGATCTACTGTCCCGGAAACGTCTGTGACGCTCCCGTGCTGTGTACATAAGGGCACGATTCTCTTCCCTCTAGTGGTTCGACTACCGACTGCTGGACCAAGACACGCAAAGCGCGTCGGCTCTTTGGCCGATTTGCTTGCCACGTAGCGCAATTGACTGAAAACGCCGTGAACTTCGCTGCGCCGTCGACTTCGTCCCCGGTAAGTCGTTGTCGTGTACACCTCACGACGCAGGTGGCCGGTGGCGGTGAACTCGGATTCTGGAGCCGAGCCCAGGTGCGACGGCAGATTTAGTTGAATAAATAGTCTAGTAACTTTACTATTGCGTCATGCCGCGTCGCCTGCGAAGGTCTGCTTGAAGGTGTTCGACCTCAGCTCGGTGCGATTGGCTGCGGGATTCAGCCAGGTAGAACTGGCTTCCGCGTTAGAGAAGACGCAGGGCTACGTCAGCAAGGTTGAACACCAATCCGACATGCTGGTCTCGACTCTGACAGCGTATTTAGCGGCCCTTGGGGCGACTACGCAGATCGTCGTCGATACAGGCGATGTAACGATGATCTTTCAGTTGCCAGCGGGCGGGAAATGCGGTGACGGCTAACGCACCTCCGGGGCTTCTGCGCCGAATCGCCTGTCACGCAGGGGGATTGAGCGAGATCGCGCGGAGTCGGTAACGGCCATCCCTCGCCGAGCACGTCCCAGGGCCGGGGCGATCGGACAGTTCGGATGGTAAGTCCGAGTTGTGCGCGGCCCTGGCCCGCCAGCGTGAACCGCAGAGGATCACACCATCACACTTGATTTATACGTTCTATGACTTTACTATCTTGTCTATGAACCGACGCCTCCGCCTTCCGTTATTTCCTGATCACCCGGCAGCCGCTCTGGCGGTGATCTGCTTCAGCGTGTTCGTCACCAGCGTGGACACCACCATCGTCAACGTCGCGCTGCCGACGTTGTCGCGCGAACTCAATGCTGATACGGCGCAGTTGCAGTGGATTGTCGATGCCTACACGTTGGTGATGTCCGGCCTGCTGCTCTCGGCCGGCAGCCTCGGTGACCGCTACGGCAGACGCGGCTTTTTGATCTCCGGGTTGGCCTTGTTCGCGATCACCTCCGGCGTGGCATCTCAGATGACTTCAGCCGACACGCTCATTGCGGCATGTGGAGCAATGGGGGTCGGCGCCGCGGTGATCTTCCCGACCACGCTCGGTCTGATTACCAACATTTTCACCGATCCGGTGCCGCGCGCCAAGGCAATTGGGTTGTGGGCCGCCATGGTCGGCGTCGGGGTAGCGGTCGGGCCGATCAGCGGCGGGTGGCTACTCGAGCACTTCTGGTGGGGTTCAGTCTTTTTGGTGAACATTCCGATCGCCGCGCTGGCGATCACAGGTGGCTTGTTGTTCGTGCCGACCTCACGCGACCCGGCGGCGCCGCGCGTCGACCTTCCGGGCCTCGTTCTGTCGGCGGCCGGCATCACCTCACTGGTGTACACCGTGATTGAGGCGCCCTCGTGGGGATGGACGAACGTGCGGACCACGATCGGATTCGTGCTAGCTGCAACAGTTCTCGGCTGTTTCGCAGTGTGGGAGCGACGTACCACTCATCCGATGCTCGATGTCACCGTGTTCTTCAACCGACGATTTTCCGGCGGAAGCCTGGCCATCACGTCCGGCTTTCTGACCTTGTTCGGATTCATCTTCGTCATCACCCAGTACTTCCAATTCGTCAAGGAATACAGCGCTTTCCAGACCGGCGTCCGGCTGCTCCCCGTTGCCGCCTCGATCGCGATCGCCAGCATCGTGGGGCCGCGCCTCGTCGAGCGGGTTGGCTCCACGATCATCGTCGCCGGGGGATTGGCGATCTTTGCGACCGGGCTGGCGTGGGCTTCCACGGTCACCGCGTCCACCACCTACACCGACATCGCGCTGCAGATGCTGCTGCTCGGCGGCGGTCTCGGCCTGACCACGGCGCCCGCCACCGAAGCCATCATGGGCTCGCTACCCCCAGACAAAGCTGGTGTCGGCTCTGCGGTCAACGACACCACCCGCGAATTCGGCGGCACGTTGGGCGTGGCCATCGTCGGCAGCGTCTTCGCGTCGCTCTACAGCCACGGAATCACGTCAGCCCAGGCGCTCGCCGGACTGCCCCACGAGCTGCGCGCCGCGATGAGCCACTCAATGGCTGTGGCGCACAGCGCGATTGCGCAAGTCCCGCCTCAACAAGCCGGTCTGGTGCGCGACGCGGTCAACAACGCCTTCCACGACGGTCTGCACATCGGCACGTTGGTATGCGCCGGCACCGCCTTGGCAGCTGCGGCCATCGTCGCGTGGCTGCTGCCCGCCCGCGAGGTCGCCGGCCAGGTCGCCCAACAAAACGCCTTTACACCCGACGCCGCGCTGGCCGAAGCGTGACCCCGTGCCCCAACGACATCGGAGACAAGACAATGAGTAAGGCCTTCAAAGACAAAGTCGTTCTAGTCACGGGTGCGTCGCGTGGAATCGGCAGAGCCACCGCACTCGCGTTCGCCCGCGAAGGCGCCAGGCCTATCCTGGCGGCCCGCTCCAGCGAGGGACTTACCGAAGTGCGCGAGGACATTCGACTCCTCGGCGGAGACGCACTCTGTGTGCCGACCGACGTGACGTCTCCATCCGATGTCGACGCTTTGGTGCAGGCGGCGATGAACCGGTTCGGCCGAATCGACATCCTGGTCAACAACGCCGGCATCGGAAAGGTCAGCGCCGTCGAGTCGCCGGACTTCGAAGAAGATCTGCGACTAACGTTGCAAGCCAGTCTGTTCGGAGCGATCCACCTTACCCGCCAGATAGTACCCATCATGCGTCAGCAGCAGTCGGGGGCGATCGTCAACATGTCATCGGTCATGGGACGCAAAGCATTCGCCCGCTTCGGCGGATACGCGATCGTCATGCACGGCGTCTCGGCGTTTTCCGATGCTCTGCGTCAAGAACTTTCCGGCAGCAATATCCGCGTCTCGGTCATTCACCCCGCCCTGACCGCCACCGATCTCCTGCGCGACGTCGACGAAACCCAGATGCCGCCCCCGTTCCGGCACATGACTCCGTTGACGTCCGAGCAGGTCGCGCGCGCAGTGCTCAAAGCAGTGCGCAGGAAAACACCCCGGGTGATCCTGCCGCGACCGGCGTCGGTACTCCTTCTCGCAGAGGCGCTTTCACCGCGGATCGGTGACTTCCTCGCCTCGGCCCTCACGCGGAAACCCGTTGCATTTCTTGTCGGCATGGGCCGCGGCCGCACCTACCACCAGACGCTGGCCGACCAGGGCCCAACTGCGACTCCCATCATGCTTCCCCGCACGACGATTCGCTGACGAGAGGTTCACGATGGGTCTGCTGTCAGCTCCTGTCGAGGAGCTTCTGTTCACCAAGTTCGCGCCCCGAATTATCAGACACATCAACGCCGTACCGCCGCGGCAAGCGCATGGCCTCGTCGCCGACGTGTACGCACAGATGAAAAAAGATTTCCAGCTCGTGCCGCCTGTCACCCTGCACGCGCCGATCCCGGAGCTGCTGGCGGCGGTGTGGGGCATGCTCCGCGAGTCCATCGTCGCTGGCCCGGTTGACCGGACCCTGCGCGAGGTGGTTTGTGAAGGCGTGTCCGCGATCAACGAATGCTCGTTCTGCGTTGACGCACACAGCATGCTGCTCGCCGGCGCGGCCGCCCGGACAACCGCCGACGCCATCCGCGCGAAGCGGCTCGACCTCATCGTCGACCCCAAGACCCGGGGCGTGGCGGAGTGGGCGTTCGCCAACCGTCAGCCCGGCGCGGAAATCCTGCGCCAGCCGCCCTTCACTCCTGACGAAGCTCCCGAACTCATCGCGTCGGCCGCCTGCTTCCACTACATCGACCGGCTCGTGCAGGTTTTCCTCCCCGACGGCCCCGTCGCACTGCCGTCCAAGCTGCGCTGGCTGCGCGGCACCACGATCGGAATCGCGGGCTCGGTCGCGGGCAAGCGAATAATGCAGATCTACGTGACACCCGGGGGCGCCGTCGGAGCTGTCCCGCAGGCGAAGCCATCTGCAGAGTTCGACTGGACCGCGCCTCGCCCTGCCCTCGCCGCAGCATTCGGCACTGCCGAGATGGTCATCGAGGAACTCGGCCAGAAGGCCCTGACGTATCCCGTCCGACAGCTCGTGCACAATCGAATATCCACCTGGAGCGGCGAGGAACCGGGAATCAGTCGAAGCTGGGCAGAAGAGGCGGTCAAGGACCTCGACGACCACGATCGCGCAGCAGGACGGCTCGCGCTGCTGGTCGCTATGGCGCCGTACCAAATCGACGAAAACATAATCGAGGGGTTTCGCGACGTTCAACCGGCCGACACCGATCTGCTCGCGGCGGTGTCCTGGGCTAGCTTCATCGCGACGCGCAGAATCGCCGGATGGTTATCACCCGGGCGATAACCCAGCGGTATTCATCGCTGATGCGAAATCGCCTGTGGGACAGAGTATTGTGTGTCATCGTCGCGGGGCGTAACGTGAGGAAACGTGCGCCAAACCGAGCTAACCAGCCTCATAGGTCTGCGAGATCGCGACGGAGATCGACTCCATCTCGTCCGGTTGGACCGGCCCAACGGGACGAGTGGCTACGTGCTGAGGGTTGGAACGGGAAAAGTCTTCCTGACTGCCGGCGATCTTGCCCGGCTTAACGGTGTTATCCGGCTCGAGTTGCTTTCGGCGAACTGGAGCCGGTTGCTGAATTGGGCGATCCAGCTCCTGATCTTGTGCGCGTTGGCGTGGCTCCTCACCTATGGAGTCACCGGGCCACTGTTTGCCTACCCCTGGTCGAACTAAAGCCAGCGACCTCGCGGACGTCCTCTACCTGGTGGTTCCTTGGCGCCTGAGGGATCAGGAGGTGCTCGCAGACCAGGCGAGGCGCCAGGATCGCCGTAACCTACAATTACAAATCGGCCGAAAAATGTATCGGTCAGCGTCCAAGTTTGACATGGTCGTGGAAGGCGTTTGATGAAGCTGGCCAGCTCCGATGAGTGACGTCGTCCAGACCCCGTCGGGAATCCCGTTGCAACCGGTTTACGGACCGGCTGACCGCCCGGCAGACCCGCCGCCACCAGGGCAGTATCCGTTCACCCGCGGCAACTTCGCGTCCGGCTACCGAGGCAAAACCTGGACGTTTCGCCAGTACTCGGGATTCGGCACCGCCGAGGAGTCGAACCAGCGGTATCGGTACCTGTTGGATCAGGGCGGTACCGGGCTCTCGGTGGCGCTGGACCTGCCGACCCAGTGTGGCTACGACTCCGATGATCCGGAGTACGGCGAGGAGGTCGGCCGCGTCGGCGTCGCTGTCGACACGCTCGCCGACGCCGAGATCCTCTTCGACGGCATCCCACTGGACAAGATCAGCACGAGCTTCACGATCAATGGCACCGCGGCCATCCTGCTGGCGTTCTACGTCGCCGCAGCGGAGAAGAAGGGTGTGCCCCGCGAGAAGCTCACGGGCACAATCCAAAACGACATCCTCAAGGAATACGCGTCGCGGGGCACCTGGATCTGGCCGCCGGAGCCGTCATTGCGTCTGATCGCCGACACCATCGAGTTCTGCGCAGCCGAGGTGCCGAGGTTCAACGCAATCTCGGTGGCGGGCGCCCATTTTCGCGACGCGGGCGCCAACGCCGTCCAGGAGATGGCCTTCACGCTGGCCGACGGTGTCACCTACTGCGACACGGTCGTCGAACGCGGCCGGATGACCATCGACAAGTTCGCGCCGCAGATCTCGTTCTTCTTCTACACCCACGGCGACTTCTTCGAAGAGATCGCGAAGTATCGGGCGGGCCGCCGTCGCTGGGCGACGATCGTGCGCGAACGCTACGGCGCCACCACAGACAAGGCGTCGATGTTCCGCTTCGGCTGTGTCGCCGGGGGTGCGTCACTGTATGCGCCTCAGGCACAGAACAACTTGGTGCGCGTCGCCTACGAAGCGCTGGCCGCGGTGCTCGGTGGCGTCCAATCGATGTTCACCGCGGCGTGGGACGAGCCGTTCGCCCTTCCCAGCGAGGAATCCGCGACGCTGGCGCTGCGCACCCAACAGATCCTCGCGTACGAAACCGGAGTGGCCAAGGTGGCCGATCCGCTCGGCGGCTCTTACTTCGTGGAGGCGCTCACCGATGCCACCGAGGCCAAGATCATCGAAATCATGGACGACCTCGAAAAGCACGGCGGCATGGTGCGTTCCATCGAGGACGGCTACCTGCAGGGGCTGATCGCCGACGAAGCCTTCAAGATCCACCAAGAGGTCGAGTCGGGCGAGCGCCCCGTGGTCGGCGTCAACAAGTTCGTCACCGACGAGCCGGCGCCCGACATCGACACCTACGAACTGAACGCGGCGGGCCGTGATCTGCAGCTGAAGCGTCTGGCGAAGATCAAAGCCGAGCGCGACTCGGTCGCAGTCAAGGAAACGCTGGCCGCGCTCGCGCGGGCGGCCGAGGGCACCGAAAATCTGATGCCTCGACTCGTCGACTGTGCCAACGCCTATTGCTCCGTAGGCGAATTGGTGACCACGCTCAAAGCGGTATGGGGCGAATTCCAGCAGCCGGTGGTGTTCTGATGGGGGCCCGCGTCCTGGTGGCCAAACCCGGTCTGGACGGACACGACCGCGGTGCCAAGATCGTGGCGCGCACACTGCGTGATGCCGGATTCGAGGTCATCTACACCGGAATTCGGCAGCGCATCGAGGACATCGTGTCGATCGCGCTGCAGGAGGACGTCAAGCTCGTCGGGCTTTCGATCCTGTCGGGTGCCCATGTGGCACTGACCACCCGCACCGTCGATGCGCTGCGGGCCGCGGACGCCGGCGATATCGCGGTGGTCGTCGGCGGCACGATCCCCCAGGCCGACGTGCAGAAGTTGTTGGATGCCGGTGCGGCAGCGGTCTTTCCGACGGGTACGTCACTGGAGGACCTTGTGCGTGACGTCCGCGCCCTGACGGAAGCCGGGGCGCAGGACTGATGTCCGGCCCGCTCGACGGTATCCGGATCCTCGAGATCGGCCACATGCTGGCCGGGCCGTACGCCACGATGATGCTGGCTGATCTGGGGGCCGAGGTCATCAAGATCGAACCGTTGGACGGCGACATTTCGCGGCAAGTCGGGGATTCGTATTTCGCCAGCCTCAACCGAGGCAAGCGCAGCATCTGCCTTGATCTCACATCCGAGAAGGGCCAGCGCGAGCTCGGCGAACTGATTTCGACATCGCATGCGCTGCTGGCGAACTTGAAACCATCCGCGATCCACCGATATGGCCTCACCTATGAAGCGCTGCGGGTGTGGAACGAGCGAATTGTCTGCTTGGCGCTCACCGGTTTTGGCCTGGACGCGGGCGACGACCCGGCATTCGACTACGTCATCCAGGCGACCACCGGCGTCGCCGCGCTGACCGGCGATCCGCTGGGACCACCGACCCTGCCGGGGTATTCCGCGGCCGACAATTCCGCCGGACTCACTGCGGCCCTCGGTCTTCTGGCCCAGATCGTCTCCGGCCGCGGGGGACAGGTCGAGGTATCGCTCCGCGACGTGATGCTCTCCCAGCTGAATTATCGTGCGTCGGCCTACCTCAACGACGGTGTCGAGCCGCAGCGGTTTCCGATGGGCGCGCACTCGTATTACGTTCCAGCACAGCTCTTTTCGACGGAGGATGGATTCCTGGCGCTGTTCGTCACCCACGACAAATTCTGGAAACTATTCGCCGACGAGGCCAACATCGCGGGGTTCGAGACGATGAGCGAGCGGGCCGCGCGGCGCGACGAGGTTCTTGCTTTGGTGGCCGACGCGCTGGCCACGGACACCGCCGCGAACTGGGAATCGCGGCTGCGTCCGGTGGGCGTGCCGGTCGCCGCCGTCCGGACGCTGCCCGAAGCGCTGGCCGCAAACCCGGAGGTGATCGTCACCGCGGGCGCATTCCGGTTGATTCGCAACCCAATTCAGATCCACGGGTATGAACCCGATTACGGCGCACCACCGCGTCTCGATGAGCACGGCGGATGAATGTCGCTGAGCTGATTGCGGCCGCGTCGGGCGGCTCGACCCGAGCGACCGGTCGATTGCTCAGCCTGATCGAGGGTGCTCGTCGCGACGAGGTGCTGGCAGCCCTGGTCCCGGCCGCCGCCCGGGTTGTCGGCATCACCGGTCCTCCGGGGGCAGGAAAGTCGACGACGATCGCCGCGCTGGTTGGTGCCTATCGCGAACGAGGATTGCGGGTCGCGGTGCTCGCGGTGGACCCGTCATCGCCCTACAGCGGCGGCGCCATTCTCGGGGATCGCATTCGGATGGTCGCCCACATCAACGACCCGGATGTGTTCATCCGCTCTCTCGCAACCCGCGGTCACCTCGGCGGTCTCGCCGCCGCGGTCCCCGCGGCGATCCGACTACTCGCCGCACTGTCCTATGACCTGATCGTGGTTGAAACGGTCGGTGTCGGTCAGTCCGAGATCGAGATCGCCGCCGTCGCCGACCCGACGGTCGTCATCCTCAATCCCGGTGCGGGCGACGCCGTACAAGCCGCGAAGGCCGGCCTGCTCGAAGTGGCCGACATCGTCGTCGTCAACAAGGCCGACCGCGACGGCGCGAAGGAAACCGCCCGCGACCTGCGGGCCGAGACGTCGGCCCCAGTCCTCACACTCGTCGCCGCGCGCTCCGAAGGCCTCACCGAATTGATCGACGCGATCGACGCCCACCACCGCGCCGACACGCCCGCCCGGCGGGCATCGCGCGCTCGCGCCCAGATCCTGTCGTTGGCGCAGACTCGCCTGCACCGCCACCCAGAACTCGAGAAGTTGGCCGCCGCCGTCGCCGAGGGTCGATGCGATCCGTATACCGCCGCCGGTCGGCTGCTGATCGAGTCAACCAGCGCCGACGGCAACGACTAGTTCACCGGCTGCGATTCATCACGCGGTCCGCCGCGGCCCAATGCTCGTCGGACACCCAGAGCGACGCGAAAGCGGCGACAGCGTCGTCGGCGGGCGCACCCTTGATGACGCGCTTGATCTCGCCAGCAGGCCTGTTCGCCAGTGCCCGCGCGAAGGATCGCCACTCGGTGTCGAATGTCGCCCGCGGCAGCACGCGATCCACCAGCCCGACCCGTTCGGCTTGCTCGGCGGTGAGGATCGTTCCGGTGCCCGCGAGCATCAGCGCCCGCCCGCGGCCGACGAGGGCCGCGAGCCGCTCCGCCCCACCCCACGCAGGCATGATTTCGAGCGACACCTGATTGAAGCCGATCTTGATGTCGTCGGCGGCCACCCGAATGTCGGCGGCGACCGCGACCTCCGCCCCGCCCCCGAGTGCGTGGCCGTTCAGTGCGGCGACGACCGGGCCAGGAAAGTTCGCGAGCTCGTCGCAGAGCGACCGCATGCGCCACGCCATTGCGGACGCCTGCTCTTCGGTGCGCAGCGAACTGAGCTCCTTGAGGTCGCCGCCGGAAACGAACGCCTTCTCCCCTTCGCCCCGGATGACCAGGCACAGCGCGCCCGCGGCGCCGGCTATCGCCTCCTCGAGCTGGTCCATGGTCTGCGGTGCAATGGCATTACGCGCATGGGGCCGGTTGATCGTGATGACGGCCAGCCCTTCATCGAGTTCAAGGTCGACCATTCACGTTCTCCATCTCAGGCATGGGCTCACGGTGAGACATCTATATCAGATGTCAAATGTGATATGTCAAAGCCAGCTACCGTTCCTCTATGCCCAGAACCTTCGATATTGCCGGCACCGTGCGCGAGCGCGCGGTGCGCGAATTGCGCGACCGCATCCTGACCGGAGCATTACCCGCGGGCACGCGCGTCGACCTGGACGCCATTACCACCGAGTTCGCCACCAGTCGCACACCAGTGCGTGAGGCGCTCCTCGAACTGTCCTTCGAGGGACTCGTGCGCATCGCGCCGCGCAGCGGAATCACCGTCATCGGCATCACCTCCGACGACGTGATCGACAGCTTCACGATTCTGGGTGTCCTGACCGGACAGGCGGCCGCCTGGGCGGCAGAGCGCGTGAATCCCCAGGAACTCACGTCGCTACGCGAGCTGGCTGCCGAGGTCGCCGCGCGGTCGGGTGACGACAGCATCGGCGAAGCCAACTGGCGCTTCCATCAGGAGATCCACCGGGTGGCACATTCCCGACGGCTAATCGCCCAACTCACGCAAGCCACCCGCATGGTGCCTACCAATTTCCTGACCCTTTTCCCCGAACACGAAAAGCACTCCCTCGACGAGCACGACGAGCTGATCGAGGCGATCGCCGATCACGACGCCGAGCGCGCCCGTGCGGTCGCGGAGCGCCACGTGCTGGAAGCCGGCCGGTCGCTGGCATCCTGGCTGGACCAACGCTGACCCGGTCCGGCGGTTAGCTTCCTGCCGAGCGGCGCACCAACCGCGCGCCGGCATCACGCATGCGCGGAGACACCCGGATGGAGAACAGTCCGTTGAACACGTCTTCCCGCAGCCGAGTCAGCGTCGACGTCGTAATCACCCACCGCTCATCGACTTTGGCATACGTCTCGTGATAGTGGCCATAACCGTTGAGGTTGAGCCCCGGTGCCAGCCGCACGACGTCGTTGAGCGCCCAGACTCCGTGTGCGTTAGTCGGTGAGTCGAGCGCAATCTCCGGGGCATGTACCTGGTGCACGGTCACCTGCGACGGCCTGCCGAGCGTCTTGCGGATGAAGGCGACGAAATCGTCAGCTCCGGTGATGATCTGACCGCCACACGTCGAGGTGTCGCTGACAAAGTCGTCGCTGAACAGTTCCCGCCATGACGCCCATTGTTTGGCGTCGAGCAGCCGGCAGTAGCGCGCCTTGAGCTGCTTGATGGCCTCGATCTCGAGCAGTGTCGCCGCCGCATCCATAGCCAACATCATCCACCGGCGCTTCGCGGAAACACCGGACGGGGCTTGGGTGGATCTTTGACGATCGCGGGAAGGATGAACGCTTCGATGTAGCGCCGTGCGACGTCGACGTTTTCGGTGCCGGGAATGATCCCCAGCAGCAGGCTCAGCGCGGTGGTGATCAGATACTGCGTCACGTCGTGGGCGTCGATGTCATTCCGGAAGTCTTTCCCGTCATCCTCGCGGAGCACGGCTTCGATCGCCGGTTCGGCCAGCTGCGCGACGGTCGCGCTGCGGGCCAGCATCTGGGCGATGGTGCCCTCGTCGGAGGCGTCCGAAATCGTCTTGAGCAGTGGGTCCTGGGCCAATTCGGTCGCGACGATCACCAGTGCGTCCACGATCATGTCGACCGGGCTGGCGGCCTCGTCGTGGCGCTGCAGGATGGTCGCCATGTGCCGTTGGGTCGTCCGCTGGATGAGCGCCTCGTCGAGTCGTTCGCGGTTGGGGAATTGGCGATACATCGCGGCCCGCGAGTAGCCGGCGTCCCGGGCGACGAGTTCCATCGTGGAGGCGCGGTAGCCGCGGACGGTGAAAGACCGCTCCGCGGCCTCCAGCAGGATTTCGCGCGTCTGCTCGGCGGTGTTGCCCCCGCCCACCGGTCGGCCGCGGCCCCGGGGGCGCTGCGATTTGGGCAATCTTCGTGTCCTGACTTCCACGGGCCTGGCAGCTCAAGCATGACACCGGCTTCAACCACCTCGCCATTGCCGAGCCTCTTCCGCTCGCCGGGATTAGTGGTGCGATCGGCGTGGCTGGGGCTAGGCGTCCACGACGCCGGAAGCATGCTGAAAGTAGCCGCTGCCGGGCACGTGGAGCGCGGGTCACTACACAGCCAAAACTATTGTTGTAGTCGTGTCGGACGCGGTGCTCGGTGTCTCCATGACGCCAACCTCGGTGCGCACCGTCCTGGTAGCCGGTGCGAAAGCCGACGGCGTCGCCGTCAACCACGGCAATTTCGACATCGCCCACGGCGCGGACCTCCCGACTGGCACCACGACCGAGCAGATCATCGCCACTATCCTGATCACCCGGGAAACGGCGGCCAGCGCCGGCTACGAGGTGAAATCGGCGGGGGTGACCTGGCTCGACGTGGCCGCGGCGACGGCACTGCGCGAGGGCCTGGCGACGCGCAGGGTAGACAACGTCCTGCTGGTGTCGCCGTTCCATTCCGCGATCGCGTTGGCCCGTGCGGCCGGTGAGTCGGCCGGATATAACAGCACGGCGCTGCTGTGCATCGAGCCCGACGTCGCCACGCTGGCGGTGGTCGGCATCGCCGACGGCATGGTCGTCGAGGTGCGTCGGCGGTTCTTGCCGAGCGACGACGACGAAGCGGTGGGCGCGCTCGCCGACATCGTCAAGGATGCGGGCGAGATGGAGGGCGGCCCGCAAGGCGTGTTCGTGGTCGGCTCCGGCGTCGACGTCCCGCTGATCATGCCCGCGCTCTGCGAGGCGACACCCCTGCCGGTCACCGCGCCCGAGCAACCCGAGACCGCGCTGGCCCGGGGTGCGGCGCTGGCGTCGGCGAACACCGAGTTGCTGACTGCGTCGGCAATCGAGTTGGCGCGCAGCGAAGGTCGAGCCGCCGGCTACACCCAGATCGCGTTGTTGTGCATCGAGCCGGATTCGGCGACCTCAGCGATCTTGAACACGTGTGACGAGGGGATCGCCGAGGTGCGTCGGCGGTTTTTGCCGAGCGATGATGCCGCGGCGCTGGACGCCCTCGTGGAGATCGTCAACGGGATGGACGGGACGGAGGACGGACCGCAGGGCATTTTCTTGCTTGGCTCCGGTGTGAATGTCCCGCTGATCATGCCGGATCTCGTTGCGGCGACTGCACTTCCGATCAGCACGCCCGAACAACCGTCGGTGGGCCCGGCCCGGGGTGCGGCGCTGGCATCGGCGAGCGCATCCTCGTTGGCGTCGTCCGCGGTCGCGTTGGCTCGCGCGGCGGGTGAGTCGGCCGGGTATGACAGCACGGCGCTGCTGTCGATCGAGCCGGACGTCGCGACGCTTGCCGTGGTCGGTACGGCGGACGGGATGGTCGTGGATCTGCGCCGGCGGTTTTTGCCGCATGACGACGACGAAGCGGTGGCCGCACTCGTGGAGATCGTCAAGGGTGCCGGCGACATGGAGGGTGGCCCGCAGGGTGTGTTCGTGGTCGGCTCCGGTGTCGATATCCCGATGATCATGCCTGCCCTCGCCGAAGTCACAACCCTTCCGGTCACTGCGCCCGAACAACCGGCAGCCGCACCGGCCACCGACGTGACTCCCGCCCGTGCGTCGCTGTTTGCCTCCTCCACCGCTTTCCTCAACGGCGAGGCTCAAAACGCCACCGCCCCAGGACATTCGACGCAGGCCGCAGACAATCGGCCGGTGGTCCTGGAAGCTCGCGGCCTCTACAAATCGTTCGGTTCCGGCCCCACCGCGATCCCGATCATCCACGACATCAATCTGCAGATTCGCTCTGGTGAATTCGTCGCCATGGTCGGCCCGTCCGGCTCGGGCAAGTCGACATTGCTGAGCATTCTCGGCTTGCTCGAACCGCCGACTAGCGGCGAGGTTCTGGTGAACGGGATGAGTGTCGCCCAGCTCTCGGCTCGGGAACTGGCACGCGTGCGCGGCCGGCGGATCGGCTACGTGTTCCAGTCCTTCAACCTGCTGTCAGGACTGTCGGTGGCCGAGAACGTGATGCTGCCCAGCCTGCTGGCCGGTCAGTCCGGCCGCGTCCAACACGACCGGGCCATCGCGCTGCTCGAGCAGTTCGGACTCGGTGGCATGGCCAAGCGGGTGCCCGCGGAATTGTCGGGCGGTGAGCAGCAGCGCGTCGCAATCGCCCGCGCGTTGTTCATGGCGCCGCAAGTCGTGCTGGCCGACGAGCCGACGGGCAACCTCGACACCAAGAACGGCCGCCGCGTGATCGAGGCGCTCTACAACCTCAACGCGGCGGGACAGACGATCGTGCTGGTCACCCACGATCGGTCGATCGCCGACGAGGCACCCCGGCTGGTCTCCCTTCTCGACGGCGGCATCGAAAGCGACAAGCGGCAGGTTCGGCGCGGCGGGGCGGCATGGCGCGCACCGCACTAGCCGCGGCCGTCAGCGTCGTGCGGCTCATCAACCTCCGGGCGATTCGGCGGCACACCCTGCGCGCGCTGCTGGCAGCCCTGTCCCTCGGCGGCGGGGTGGCCATCGTCGTCGCGGTGATGATCGAAACCAGCAGTGTCCGAACAGCTATCGACGACGTCGGCTACCGAATCGCCGGCCCCGCGCCGTTGCGCATCGTCGGCTCTGCGACCCAGGGCGGCATCGGCCCGTCGGTGATCTCCAAGGCGAGACAGGTGCCGGGCGTCGCGGTGCTCGCCCCGGTGGTCCGCGCCGCGACACAGGTGCGCGACCGTGACCGCGACACCGTCGTGCTGGCGTTGGGAATCGACTGTTCGGCCCGCTGGATCATCGACCCGAAAGTGTGTGGCGCAGGCCAACAAGAGCCGCAGGTGATGGCGACCTCGACCACCTTCGGCCGCGCCTTGGGCAAGGCCGCGACGCTGGCGACCGACACCGGCCAGCTGCCGATACCCGGGCTCGCGCAAATCCCGCAGCTGGACGACGTCAACAACGGCCGCGTGATCGTGCTGCCGCTCAGCGCCGCCAAAACCCAGTTCGCCCGCGACGACCGAGTGGACTCCGTCTATGTCACGCTGGCCGAACACGCGAACCGGGCCGACGTGCAAAAGCGCATCGCCGCCACGGTCGACTCGCTCGGCCCGGGCTACCGGGTGTTGACCCGCGACGATCCGGCGGCAGGATTCAACGTCAACGTGATCCTGTTTCCGCTGCTGGCGATCTTCGCTCTGATCGCGATCGGGGTCGGGGTGATTCTGATCGCGCAGTTGACCCGATTGTCGATCCAAGAGCGCCGCCGCGAAGTCGCGATCGCCGCCGCGCTGGGGGCCTCGCCGCTGATGACGTTCGGCGGGTTTGTCGCCGAGGCTGCGCTGCTTGGCGCTTCCGGATCAGTCATCGGGGTTCTGCTCGGAATCGTCATCGCCCATCCTGTCGTCGCCAGCGCCAGCGACCTGACCCAACAGTTCGTCGGGGTCAACGTCCCCGTTGTGATCGACGGAATTGTCGTCGTGGCGGCGCTGGGAATCGGCGTCCTGCTCGCCGTGCTCGCGGCCCTGCTGCCGAGTCTATCGGCGTCGAAAACCCCCATCGCGACCGAACTTTCGGGCCGCGCCGCCGCTGAGGAAAATCAGTCGACGGGCGTCTGGCGCAAAGTGGTGGCGCTGCTGGCGATCGGCGTCGCCGGCGTCATCACCGTGTGGTGCGCCACCTCGTCGGGTGGCCTCGCGCCATGGCAGGCCGGACTCGCCAACGTCAGCGTCGTGGTTGCCATCGTGGGCTTACTTCTGGCCGCGGCCTACGTGGGCCCAGAATTCCTGGACCTGATCCGGCTCCGGCCGGAACGGACTCGCCACGCCGCGCTGTCGATCGCGTTCACCGGTCTGCGCGCGGATCAGTCGCGGATGATCGCAATCGCGGGTGCCGTCGCGGTGCCGGTGGCGGTCGCGACGCTGCTGTCCGGTTTTCTCATCGCCATCAACGACGGAGTCGACAACGTCGCGAAGAATCAGGCGACCGGCCGCCTGGTGCTCACCACCACCCGGTACACCGACTGGGGCTCGACCGATGCGAAGTTCTCGCGCGACACCATGTCGAAACTCGCCGCGCTACCCGGCGTCGGCGCCGTCGAGCGGATGGCTGAAATCGAAATCACCCTGGCAGGCGGCGAATTGGCCTACGTACGAGCAGAAGATCGCCCGACCTTCTCCTATCACGCGCTGGCCGGCCAATCGCCGAGACGCAGCGTCGAGGCGAATCAGCTTGTCATCGGCGGCATTCTGGCCCGCGGGACCGGGGTCCGGGTCGGCGACACGATGCTGCTCGGCAGCGGACCCAACGCGCGCAAGATCCCCGTCGGCACGATCGTGGCCACCCCGGAAGTAGGGGGGCTCCGAATTCAGATGTCCTATCCACTCGCCGAGCAGATCTTCGGTCCGCAGCCCCCCGGGCTGGTGTTCATCAAGCCGGCAGCCGGTGTCAGCCTGCAACGCATCGCCGACGAGATTCACGCCGCCCACTTCAATCAGCCACTGACGATGGTCGACGCCGACGGATACCGATCCTCGGTGGTCGCGGGCGAATCACGGTTCCTCGCACCGCTGAACACGCTGAAATACGGCCTGCTCGCGATCGCCTTCATCTCGGTGTCCTCGACACTGTTGCTGCTCGGAATTCGGCGTCGCCGCGAGGTGGCGTTGATCCAGGCGCTCGGCGCCACCCCGGCCACCGTCTTCGCGGTGACCACGTTGGAAGCCGTCATTGCGAGCGCGACGGGTGCGGTCCTGGGGGGCATGGTGTCCATCGCGATCATCGGAGTCGTGGCGCGGGCCGCGATCGTCGACGTGGGAGCTGTTGTCCCGCTGATCTTTCCGGCGTCAGAAGCGACCGGTTATGCGGCCCTCGCCGTCCTGTCGGCGGTGCTGGCGGCGGTCGGTCCCGCGTGGCAGACAACCCAGGCCGGGCTGGCATCCCAGTTGCGTGACGAGTAGCTGCCCGTCAGAAGCGGTAGGTGGTGCAGCCGACCTGCAGCCCGGAGCCGACGCTCACGATCAACCCGACGTCGCCCGAGCCGACCAGGCCGTGCTCCCAGGCATGCTGCAATCCGTGCGGCACCGACGACGAGAACGGGTCGGTGTCGGATGGGGGAGCGACGAAAAGCGAACTGGCGATACTTAATCGGGCGGCCAGGTCTTCTCGGTCGGCCTCTGACAGGTGGGGAGGAAACACCGCGGCGATATCTGACGGCGCGAGAGCCTCGAGCTTGAGGAGCTCGCCCACCGCGTCGGCGATGATGTCGACATAGTGGGCGGCCAAGTCCGGGTCGCGGTCGATCTCCAGCCAGGTGCGACCGTCGGTGTGCCGGGTGTAGGTGGTGAGCGCGTCGGCGTAGTCGGGGTAATGGCGGAATACGAAACGGCCAAATCCCTTGTTGCCGTGGGTCGGCGAGAGGACTACCGCGGACCCGGTCTCGCTGAGGCCGTAGCTGGGATGCGCGTCGCCGCCAGCGTTGTTCTCGGTCTCCGAGGCGACGACCATCGCGTGCCCGGTCTTTCCCGCGCCGATCATCTGGACGGCCACCTGGCAGGCGTTGAGGAATCCCACGGCGCCGTTGAACACGTCGAACGCGAGAGTCTTTGGGCCGTCCGGGGATCGGATGTCGTCGTTGATCCCGAGCTTGCCGGCAACCAGTGCCGCGATGGCCGGTTCGCTGATGAATTCGTCCCGGTATACGCCCGCGTGAATGATCAGGCCAAGCTGGTCACGCTCGATGGAGGTCTGTCCGAGGCACCGGGCGCCGGCCTCGGTAGCCAGCTCCACTGAGCCGCGCGACCCGAGCGGACCGGCCGGGACGGTGCCGACCCCGGCGATACCCACCGCGGGTGGCGGTGGCGGCTCAACGGTCGGTGGGTCGTGCAGCGCCTCGTGACCGTGATCCTCGGAACCGCGGCGCAGCCGATCGGGCAGGTCGTCGAAGGTGTACAGCGCGGCCCCGACGGTCTGCCCGGAGGCGCTGATGCCGAAGACCGCGTTGTCGCCCGAGCGGATCCGGTTGCTCAGGATGTGATCCTTGAGCGCGACGAAATGCGTTGTGCTGGCGGTGTTTCCGCGCTCAGCCAGGTTGTAGATGGTGTTGCCCGGGTTGGCGGACCCTTCGCCGAACATCCGATTCACCGCACCGACGGCGTCGTTGATCGATGACTCCGACGTCTGGTGCATCACGATGTGGTCGCAGTGCTCCGGGCGCCAGCCGTGCCGTCGCATCACCCCGGCCACGTACGGCACCGCCGCCTTGACCGCGATCGCGGTCGCGGCAATCGAATCGACAGTCATGATCGCGCCGCCCTCGGATCCACCGGTGGCCTTCGCGATGCACATCGGCGCGTAGCGGCTGAGGGTGGCGATGTCGATGTCGTGAAAACCCGCCCGATTGTTGGGTCCACGTTCCAGAATCACCGCAGCCCCGGCGTCCCCGACGGTCAGACACGCTAGCCGCGGGTCCATCGGGCCTTCGATTTGTCGTTGCGCGGTTTCGCTGATGTGGGTGATGTATTCGCCGCTGACCACCATGGCGCGGCCGACCAGCCCTGTCTGCAAGAACGCGTCTGCGATCGCGATGCCGGTGAACATTCCGGCGCAGGCGTTGGTGATGTCGAAAGCCAGCGCGTTGTCCAGGCCGCACTGCCCGCGCAGTCGCGCCGCGGTACTGGGTTCGAAGACGAACTTCTGGTCGGGCCCGTCGTAGCGGGAAATGCTGCACGAGATCAACAGGTCGATCTCGGCCGGGCGGTAACTCGACCGGGACAGGCAGTCGGCGATGGCTTGGCGGGCGAGGTCGATGGAGAACTCACCCTCGGCCACCATCCGTCGGTGCTTGATCCCCGTCAACTTCTCCAGCGGGATGCCGATGTCGTTGACGCAGCCGGCGAGCAGATCCGCGGTCGACACCTCCTTGAAAGGCAAGTAGGCGCCGATGCTTTCGATCACGGTGTTGCGGGTCGGGCGCTCCGGCGCGGGCAATGGCTGCGGCTCCTCCAGAGGCCTGTCGTCGGGCGCCTCGATGACGGGCGTGTGGGGGCGGCCGCTCTGGCTCGGCTCCCCGTACTCCGCGGCCAGTTCGGCGATCGTGCCGAACAAGAACACCGACTCCGGCTTGAGCGGCAGGCCGGCCGCCTCCGCCCGGACGGCGACCTCGAGGCTGTGCGTCGACGAGCCGCCGAGCGCGAAGAAGTCGTCGTGCACGCCGACCCGTTCTACGCCGAGGACCTTGCGCCAGATGTCAGCCAGGATCTGCTCGGTCCGAGTACGGGGAGCGACGAACTCGTGCTCGCCTCCCGCTGCGCGGGAGGCGGTGTCGGCGAGCGCGCGCCGGTCGACCTTGCCGCCGGAGGTACGGGGCAACTCGTTCGTCACGACGAAGTGGGCCGGCAGCATGGCGGCCGGAAGCCACTCGAGCAGGAATCGCCGTAGCTGCGCGGTGGTGGGCGCCGGCTCAATTGTCGACGCGATGTGGGCGGTCAGCTGCGTGTGGCCGCGTTCGTCGGTGCCGGCGACGACCACGGCCTCCGTCACGTCGGAATGCCGGCTCAGCGCCGCCTCCACTTCGCCGGGTTCGATTCGCACGCCGCGGATTTCGACCTGGCTGTCCTGGCGTCCGAGGTACTCGATGTTGCCGTCGGGTCGATAACGCCCCAGATCGCCTGTGCGGTAAAGCATTCCGCCGGGCCTGCCCGCGTACGGGTCGGCGATGAACCTGGTGGCGGACAGGTCGGGCTGACCGTGGTAGCCGCGGCCGACGTTGGCGCCGCCGATGTACAGCTCGCCGGGAACGCCCACCGGCACCGGTTGAAGGTAGGCGTCGAGGAGATGAATCTGGACGTTGGCGATCGCTCGCCCGATCGGGATCGACGGGCCGGGCGCACCGCGCTTGCAGTGCGCATATGTTGCCGTGACGGCGGATTCGGCGGGGCCATACTCATTCCACAGTTCGGCGTCCGTGGTGTTCAGGAAACGCTGAGCGAGCTCGTAGGGCAGCGCCTCGCCGCCACACGTCACCCGCCGCAGCGTGACGCAGTCCCGCAGGCCGGGCTCGGCGAGCCAGGATTGCAGCATCGACGGCACGACGTGCACGACGTGGGTGATGCTCTGCTCGGCGATGGTCCGCACCAGGTAGGCGGCGTCGCGGTGCCCGTCGGGTTTTGCGATCACCAGCCGCGCGCCGGCGATCAGCGGCAGAAAGATCTCTGCCAGCGACGCGTCGAAGGTCACCGGGGTGTGGTGCAGGACTCGGTCGCGCGCGTCGAGCCGGTAGTTGGCCTGCATCCAGAGCAGCAAATTGCGCAGCCCGCCGTGAGTGTTGAGCACCCGCTTCGGCACGCCGGTGGAGCCCGAGGTGTGCACGACGTAGGCCAATCCATCCGGCCGCGCGACTATCGTCGCAGCCTTCGTTGCCGCGGGAGCAACCGGCAGGTCCAGGCAGAGACGTTGGCCCGCAAAGCCGTTGAGCAGCGGCAGGTTCGGCTCGTGCGTGACCACGACCTGCGCGCCGGAGGCTTGGATCATCGCGGCGAGGCGATTAGCCGGCTGCCCCGGGTCGAGCGGCATGAACGCGGCGCCGGATTTCGCGACGCCGAGTAGGGCCGCCACCAAGTCTTCGCTGCGGTCCAGCAGGACGACGACCAGGTCGTCCTGCCTCACGCCGAAGTCATGCAGCCGGGCCGCCACATCGTCGGCCCGCCGGTCGAGTTCGGCGTAGGTCACGTCGCGATCCTCGAAGGTCACGGCGATCGCCGACGGATTCTGGCGGGCCGCCGCGGTCACCATGTCCGCCAACGTGTCTGGGGCGTCGAAGTGGATCGCGGTGTCGTTCCACGCCACCTGCCGCGCACGCTCGGCCTCGGTGCGGATCGGCAGTTTCGACAGGCCGACGCCTGGGTCGGAGACGATCCCGCGGAGCAGGGTCGCGAAGTGCTCGGCCATCCGCTCGATCGTCGCGTCGTCGAACAGGTCAGTGTTGTACTGCAGGGCGCACAGCAGTTCGCCGTCTTGTTCGCCCATCAGCAGCATCAGGTCGAGCGGCGCGCCGCCCTGGCCGATGTGGGTGGTCGTGAAGTCCAGCGCGCCGGGACCTGGGGCCACGCCCTCTTGCAAGCGCCGGGTCTGTTCCCACGCGAACGACACCTGGAACAGCGGCGTGTGGCTCAGGTCGCGGGCGGGGTCGAGCTTCTCGACCAGCAACGCGAACGGAAAGTCTTGGTGCTCGAGTGCTTCCAGCACTGTCGTCTTGACGCGGCCCAGCAGCGCCGTGAAGGTCGGATCGCCGCTCAGGTCAGGCCGCAGCACCACGGGGTTGGCGAGGTAGCCGACCAGGCTGGCCAGTCCCGGGTGATCGCGGCACCCGAATGGGGAGCCGATCAGCAGATCATCCTGCCCGCTGTAGCGGTGCAACAACGTGGCGTACGCCGCGAACAGGGTCATGTACGGCGTCGCGCCGGCGGCGCGGCCCACATCTTTGAGCTGAGCGGTCAGCGCACGGTCGATCGAAAAGCGATGCACGGCACCGCGGTAGGTCTGCACCGCGCCGCGGGGCCGGTCGACCGGCAGCCGGAGCATCGGCGTCTCCCCGGCCAGCTGCTGGCTCCAATACCGCCAGAGGCGGTCACCCTCGGCGCCCTCGATGGCGCGGGTTTGGTCGAGTGAGTAGTCGACGTAGCGCATCGGCGGGAGTGGCGGAGGCGGTGCGCCGTGCTCCGCGGCATACAGCTGTCGGAGCTCGTCGAGGATCAGGTCGATCGACCACATGTCCACGGCGATGTGGTGCAGCGTCAGCACGAGTAGGTGCTCGTCGGGGCCCTGGTTGATCAGGTTGAAGCGCACCACCGGCCCGGTGCGTAAATCGAAGGGGCGGTCGGCTTCTCGCCGCAGCCACCGCTGAGTTTCGTCGCTGTCCAACTCGAGGCGGTTGACGCGCACCGGGAGCCGGGGGTGGACGAGCTGAACCGGCTGGCCGTCGCGCGTGGTGTAGGTGGTCCGCAAGATGTCGTGCCGGTCGACCAGCGCCTGGGCCGCGGCCTGCAGCGCGTCTGCGTTGAGGGGGCCGCCGATCCGCCCGGCGTAGGTGATCGTGTAGGCGGGGCTGCCCGGCGCTAGCTGGTAGAGGAACCACAGCGACCGCTGGCCATACGAGAGTGGATGCGCCGACGCCGACGCTTCCGCCTTCTCCATCAGCAGGCGGGCCAGCAGGACGCGTTTCTCTTCGGCGGACAGGCCGGCGAGGTTATCCGTCATCGTCACCTTCCCTTGCCGCCAGGACGTCGCGAAGCAGCGCGTCGACGTCGTCGTCCGAGATGTCGGGTAGCCGGCCCAGGACGTCCATCCACTGCGGGTCGGCGCCGTTGGGCCCGTTGACCGCGGGAGCGTTACCGGTCTCGGCAGGCGCGGGTTGCCCAGTGGTGCTTGATAACTGGTCGACCAGAAATCCGGCCAGCCCCGTCACGCTCGGACCGTCCAACAGGCGGACCACCGGCACGACGATGCCCAGGTCGCGCTCGATCTGCGCGCGCAACTCCACCGCGATCAGCGAGTCGACCCCGAGTTGCTGCAGCGGCGATTCGACGTCCAGCTGCGACGGCGCCAGGCCGAGTTTGCCGGCGGCCTGTTCGGTGAGATACGACGTGAGCTGGCGTCGGCGCGTGTTCTCGTCGGCGTGTAAGAGCGCGTCTCGAAGGTCGTCGTGACGTTCGGGGGCCGGTGCGTCGGCCGGGCCCGCAGCCAGGGAAGGATTCATCCGGAGGACGGCGACTTGGGTGACCGATGACCGGAACAGCCTCGCCAGGGTCTGCACGCCGTCGGCGACCGGGATCGGAATCATGCCGTGCCGCTGGAGGTTTCGTTGCTGTTCGGGCTTGTTGACCAGGCCGACCTCGGCCCACGGGCCCCAGTTGATGCTGAGCGCGGGCTGGCCGTGCGCGTGCCGGTACCATGCCAGCGCATCCAGGAACGCGTTGCCCGCGGCGTAGTGCGCCTGCCCGGGCGAACCCAAAAGCGCTGCGGCAGAGGAGAACAGCACGAAGAAGTCCAGTGCCGCATCTCGGGTGAGCGTGTGCAGATTCCATGCGCCGTCGATTTTGGGCGCCATCACCTCGCGCAGCCGCCGGTCGTCGAGGCGCGCGAGAATGCCGTCATCGAGGATTCCCGCCGCGTGAACGACGCCGCGCAGCGGGGGCATGGTTGTCCGGATCGAATCGAGCACCGAGGCCAGCTGGTCGGCCTGGGTGACGTCGCCGCGGGCGTAGACCACCTCGCTGCCGTTGGCCCGCAGCTCGTCGATGGCCCGCTGCCCGGCCTCCGATGCCGGTCGGCGCCCGAGCAGCACCAGATGCCGGGCGCCGCGCTCGACCATCCACGACGCGGTGGCCAGACCGATGCCGCCGAGCCCGCCGGTGACCAGATAGGTGGCGTTGGGTTCGAACTGCGCGGGGAGCTTCTCGTGGTGAGCCGCCTGCCGCCGGTCCACCGACACGACGAGTTTGCCGATCTGCTTGCCCTGCGCCAGGGTTCGCAGCGCGGTGGAGGTCTTCGCGGCCGGGAAGGAGCGCACCGGTAGCGGGCGGAATGCGCCCTGCTCGAGATGAGCGACGACGTCGCGCAGCAGCGCGCCCACATAGGCCGGCCGATCGACGATCAGCTGAGCGAGGTCGATGACGATGTAGGAGGCGTTGTTGCGCAGCTGCCACATCTGGAGTCGGCCCTGGCCGTAGATGTCGGTCTTGCCGATCTCGAGGAATCGGCCGTAGCGGCTCAGCGCGTCGAGACTGTGCGGGATCGCCTCGCCGGATAGCGAGTTGAGCACCACGTCGACGCCCTCGCCGCCGGTTGCGGCCAGCACCCGATCGGCGAAACCCAGTGAACGTGAGTCGAATACATGCTCCATGCCGAGACCGTGTAGGTAGTCGCGTTTCTCAGGCGTGCCGGCCGTGCCGAGCACCGTCGCGTTCAGCCAGCGGGCGACTTCGACGGCGGCCAGGCCGACACCGCCGGCGGCGGAATGGATGAGCACGCGCTCGCCGCGACGCAGCCGGGCCTGCTCGTGCAGTGCGTAGTAGGCCGTCAGATATGCGATGGGGATGGTCGCGGCCTGCTCGAAGCTGAGCTCGACGGGCTTGGGTGCCACCAGGTCGGCCGGGGTGGTGAGGAAGGAGCCGACACCGTCTGCCGTCAACGCGATGACCGCGTCTCCGATACGTACGTCGTCGACATCGTGGCCCACGGCGGTCACGACGCCGGAGCATTCGACGCCGATCTGGGTGGGCCCTGCTTCCTGACCCGGGTACACGCCGAGTGCGCGCATCACGTCGATGAAGTTCAACCCGGTTGCGCGAACCTGGATTTCGACCTCGTCCGAGGCCGGTGTGCGACGAGCCACCGCGCGGGTGTCGATGTCGTCGAGCACACCGGGCCGCGAATATTCCATCCGGAAGCCAGAGTCTGGCCGGGGCGCAACGGTTTCCGCCGCCACGACGAGTGGGGTCATTCGGGCGACGTAGCGCCGCGCGCTGCGAAACGCGACGTCGGTATCGGCCGCGTCGGCCAGGAACTCCTCGACGAGTGCTGCCAGATCTTCGGGTTGCTCGTGGATCGGCAGGTCGACCCGCGAGCAGCGCAGCTCGGGATGCTCGTGGCCGATGCTGCGGCCCATGCCCCACAGCGGCGCCTGGGCGGGAGATGCGACGTCGGTGGCCGCCTCGACCGGCTGCGCGCCCTGAGTCACCAGCCACAGGCGCGGAGAGCGCTGCGACGCGGTCAGCGCCTGCACGAGATGCAGCACGCCGGTCGGTCCGAGGACCCGTGTCGACTCCATCGAATCCATCAGGCCCCAGAGGTAGACGACCCCCTGCAGCGGCGCCGGCAGGTCGTCGAGAAGCCGCCGGAACTGTTGTGGCTGAGCCGGATCGAGGCGGTAATGGTGCGATGTCAGTCGTTCGAAGTCGGATCCCGCTTCGACGAGGAAACAGGTCTGGGAGCGCTGTTCGAGCAGCTTTCGGGTGCGGTCCGTCGTGGTGCCACCGTCGCCGAAGATCAGCCAGTTGTCCATCCCGGCCGAGTTCCGTTCGGAGAGTTGCGCTGCTTCCCATCGCAGTTCGTAGAGATCGCCGCGAACGGAAGGCTCAGCGCTCGCCGCGGAATCTGCGAGCTTCTTGAGGCGCAGGCCGTGTACCGCCGTGAGGACTTTCCCGGTCCGGTCGAGCAGGTACACGTCGCCTTCGGTGCCGTCGCGCAGCCGCGCGTGGCACCACACGCCGTCCGAAAACGACCCGCGCACCCGCAGATCCGCAACGCCGATCGGGAGGTAGGTGTCGTGCGAGTGCCCGTTGCTCGCCGGAAGTGTGGCTGCGAGCGTCTGAAAGCAGCCGTCCAGCACCGCCGCATCGAAGTCGCCGGCGTCCCCCGGCGACAGCTGCGCGATCGCCTCGCCATCACGGCGCCAGACATCCGTCACCTTCTGGAACGCCGGGCCGTATTGCAGGCCGTGCTGCGCTAGTCGGCTGTAGAACGCCGTCCCGGAAATCCGCTCTGTGCAACGGTTTCGGATGTCGTCGGGATTATGCACCTCGACGTTCGGTTCGCCGGCGTCCAGCGCGCCGGCCGCGAGCAGCGACGGCGTCGGGTCCATGCTGTGCAACTCGAAGGACACGGGCCCCGACGGCTCGCCGCGCAGGACCAGCTGCACGGTCCGGGACTGCGCTCCGTCGAGAATCAGCGACCGGTGGAAAGCCACGTCGCGCGGCATGCGGGGTGTGACGAAGGCCCGCGCGGCGCCGGTGACCGCGAGCTCGAGCAGAGTGGCCCCCGGGACGACGACTTCGTCCTGCACCCGGTGGTCGCTCAGTATCGGGAAAAGCTCAGTGCCGACGTCGATTTCGCAGATCACCGCGGTCGGCTGCGTCGACGAGCGAATCGGGCCGCGCCACGGCGACCGGTCGGCAACCGTCGAGTGACCGGTCGCCGCCATGTCCAGCCAGAACCGTTCGCGCTGCCACGGATACGTGGGCGCCGAAACCAACCGGGCCCCACGGGGATGCAGCCGATCCCAGACCACCGATTGTCCACTGGCGTACAAAACGCCGAGAGAGGCCAGCACGGCGTCGCGCCCGCCCTGATCGCGGCGCATCGAGGGCACCAAGGTGCACGCGCGGCCGAGGTCTTCGGCGTCTTCACGCAGCGCGCTCAACAACACCGGGTGCGGGCTGGCCTCCAGGAACACCTCATGGTCCCGCTCGAACAGCCGCCTCGCAGCCGCGGAGAAGCGCACCGGCGAGCAGAGGTTCTCCACCCAGTACGCGGCGTCCAGCGCGGCGCCGTCGACCGGTTCGCCGGTCACTGTGGAGTACATCGGCGTGGTGGGCGCCGAGGGCCGAACACCGGTGAGCGCCGCGGCGAGGTCGTCGCGCAGTGCATCCATCCGAGGGCTGTGTGAGGCCACGTCGACGTCGACCCAACGGCAGAATCGGTCACGGCGCTGAATCTCGGACATCAACTCCGACAGCACATCCGAATCGCCGGAGAGCACCGTCGACCGCACCGAGTTGCTCGCCGCGACGACGACCCGGCCCTTGCGCCCGCCGATCAGCTCGTCCGCCTCGGCCCGCGACAGCTCCGCGGAGATCATCGCCCCGCCGCGCGCCGCCCCGCGTAACAGACGGGCCCGCGCGCAGATCACCCGCGCCGCGTCGTCGAGGGTCAACGCTCCCGCGACATGCGCTGCGGCCGCCTCGCCCATGCTGTGCCCGATCACGGCTGCGGGTTCCACACCCCATGACCGCCACAGCGCCGCCAGCGCGACCTGCATGGCGAAGAGGGCCGGCTGGATCAGGCCGATGTCGTCGAGGGTGTCGCCGGCCAGCAGCGCATCGAGCACCGAAGCACCGAGGTGGGGGCGCATCGCCCGGTCGCATTCGGTCAGCGCATCCCGGAACACCTCCTCCTCGGCGTGCAGTTGCCGTCCCATGCCTCGCCATTGGGATCCCTGCCCGGAGAAGACGAACACGGTACCGGGTCCGGGTCGGCGTCGTCCGGTCGTCCACCCGGGCCGGCTCTCGCCCCGTCGGTAGGCAGCGAGCGACTCGGACAACTCGGCGGCATTACGACCGAGGACGGCCAGCCGGTAGTCGTGGTGGTCGCGCCGCGCACCGGCCGTATAACTCAGGTCGGTAGGCGGCATCCCGGCCAGCAATGCCCGCTCGTAGCGGGTTGCCAACCCGGACAATGCTTCTGGTGATCGCGCCGAGAGCGGTAGCAGCTCGACACGCCCATTCGCACCGTGCGACTGCGGCGCCCGGACTTCCGGGGCCTCGGTCATGACGACGTGAGCGTTGGTGCCGCCGAAGCCGAATGAGCTGACCCCGGCGACGGCCCGCCGATTGTTCAGCGGCCACGGCGTGCGAACATCGGCCACTTTCAGCGCGAGCCGTTCGAACGGAATATGCGGATTGGGTTGATCGAAGTTCAGACTCGGCGGGATCTCCCTGTGCTGCAGCGCCAATGCCGTCTTGATCAGTCCGGCCATTCCGGCGGCCGCCTCCAGATGGCCGATGTTGGTTTTCACCGATCCGATCAGGCACGGGCTGTCCGGGGTGCGTCCGTCGGCCAGGATGGCGCCGAGCGCGTTGGCCTCGATCGTATCGCCCAGCGCCGTGCCCGTGCCGTGTGCCTCGACATACTGAACCGCGCTGGGGGACAAGCCCGCTCGACGATAGGCCTCGGTCAGCACGGCCTCTTGCGCGTGCCGGCTCGGCGCCGTCAAACCATTGGTCCGGCCGTCGTGATTGGTGGCGCTGCCGCGCAGCACGGCATAGATTCGGTCGCCGTCGGTGAGCGCCTGGCTCAACGGTTTCAAGACGACGACGCCGGCGCCTTCGCCCCGCACATATCCATCGGCCGCGGCGTCGAACGTCTTGCAGCGTCCGTCGGCTGCCATCAGCGTGGCTTTGCTGAAGTTGAGGCCCAACGCCGGGGACAAGATGACGTTGACCCCACCGGCAATGGCCAGCGTCGATTCGCCGTCGCGCAGGCTGCGGCAGGCCTGGTGGACGGCCACGAGCGACGACGAACACGCGGTGTCGATCGCCATGCTCGGTCCGCGCAGATCCAGCGCGTAGGACAGCCGGTTGGCGGCGATGCTCAGTGCGCCGCCGGTGCCGCTGTAGGCGTCGATCAGGTCGGGCCGGCCGAACTGGAGGCTGCCGTAGTCGTAGGTCGAGACGCCGACGAACACGCCCGTCGGGCTACCGGCAAGCCGCTCGGTGGGCTGGCCGGCGTCTTCCAAAGCCTCCCAGGCCACTTCCAGCAGGAGGCGCTGCTGTGGGTCGATGCGCGCTGCCTCGCGAGGCGAGATGTTGAAGAACTTGGCGTCGAACTGGTCGACCTGGTCGAGGAATCCGCCCCTCGCTACGCCGTTCGGGTCGGCCGTCCAGCGCTCCGGCGGAATGTCGATGACGGCGTCTCGGCCTTCGGCGAGCATTTCCCAAAACGCCGCGGGCCCATCGGCTCCCGGGAACCGGCAACCGATGCCGATGATCGCGATCGGCTCGTCGGCGGCGACGGTCCGAGGCTCGGCGACCCGCGCCGCCGGCTCGGCCGCGACGTCTTCGGTCAGGTGGGCGCAGAGCGCGTCGATGGTCGGGTATTCGTAGGGCAGTGTCGGTGAAAGCTCTTGTCCCACATGCTCTGCCAGCGTGGCGGTGAGCCGGACGGCTCGAACCGAGTCGAGGCCGTAGTGGGCGAACGGCAGCGACGTGTCGATCTCGGTCGCGGGAATGTCGAGCATGTCGGCAAGTTGCGTGGCCAACCAGGCCGCCAGTTCCCCGGCGCCAGGTGTGCCGCGCTCGGCGTCTGCGGCGTGGCGAGGTGCGCCCGACGCCTTTTCCCGCCACTGCGCGATCGACGCGAGGTCACCGTCGAGGAAGCGTTGCCGAGATCGGTTGCGGCGAATCTTCCCGCTCGACGTCGTGGGGATTGTCGATGGCTCGGTGAGAATGATTGCGTGCGGCCGAATTTCGTGATGTTCGGTCACTGCTGTGCGGATGGCGGCGAGCGCCTCGTCGGCGTCCATGTCACCGGCTCGGTAGCGGTCGACTTCCTGCACGATCACGAGTTGCTCGCCGGCATCGGAATCGGGCGTGATCGAAAACGCTGCTCCGCGACCGCGTAGCAAGGCGTCGTGGCTGTCCTGCACGGTGGCTTCGATGTCTTCGGGATAGTGATTGCGGCCGCGGATGACGATGAGATCTTTCAGGCGACCCGAGACAAACAGCTCGCCGTCCAAGTGGAAGCCGAGATCGCCGGTGCGGAGGAACGGCCCGCGTCCGGTATCGGCGAGGAATGCGTTGAAGGTCTCCGCCGTTTCGGCCGGCTTGCCCCAATATCCTTGAGCGACACTGCCTCCGGTGAGCCAAATCTCCCCGACTTCGTCGTCCGCGCATCGTCGGCCGGTCGCCGGATCGACGATCACGGCTTCGTGGTTCGGCTGCGCCTGACCGCACGCGACGAAGGACGCCGCTTCTGGAGAGCCCGGGGCGACGGGAACGACTCGGTGATCGCGCAGCGCGTCGCTGTCCAGGTATCGCACGATCGGCGCGGTCCGGTCCTGTTCCGCTTTTCCGGAGACCAGCAGCGTGGACTCCGCCATCCCGTACACGGGTGCGAAGCCATGCGGCTGGAAGCCCGCCGGGGCGAATGCATCCACGAAACGTTGCAGGGTGGCCGCGCGGATCGGCTCCGCGCCGCACATGGCGGTCGTCATCGTGGACAGATCCAGGGCCGCGCGTTCTTCGGGCGTGCTGAGGTCGACACACAACTGGTAGGCGAAGTTGGGTGCGGCGGTGATCGTGCCGCCGTGCTTCGCGATCGCCTCCAGCCAACGCATCGGCCGCTCGATGAACGACTCGGGTGGCATGAAGTAGGACGTGGCCCCAACGTAGATCGACGTGAGGATGCCGCCGATCAGCCCCATGTCGTGATGCAGCGGCAACCAGAAGACGCCCTTGGCCCGGTCGTTGCCTCCGCCCCACGCGGTACGAATGGCTTCGACGTTGCTGAGCAGGTTGCGATGGCTCACCACAACGCCTTTCGGCGAGCCCGTCGAACCCGAGGTGTACTGCAGCATCGCGGTGTCGTCGGGATCGATGTCCGGCGCGACCCACTCGTCGGCCGATGCGGCGATGTCGTCCACGGCGCACCACCGCATCGCCGGCCCGTCGGCCATCTCGTCGATCGCGCTCTGGAACTTCGCCTGGGTCTCGGCGGTGGTCACGGTGAACCGCGCCTGGGTGTCCTGCACGATCGACGCGACGCGGCCGATCACCCGGGCGCGGGCGGGCGGGTGTACCGGCACCGGGACCGCCCCGGCGTAGATGCACCCGAAGAACGCGACGATGAAATCCAGCCCCGACGGGCACAGAACCAGCGCCCGTTCGCCCGTGGCGCCCATTTGCTGCAAAACCAACGCGACTGACCGCGCCCTGGTGTCGAGTTCGCCAAATGTGAGTTGGCTATGTTGTTCGCCATCAGCGAAATAGCGGCAGTAGTCGAAAGCGGCTTTATCGCGGTAAGCCTCGGCCCTTTGCCGTACGAGATTCAGGAATGTCCGGTCCGTCAATCGCATTCCTTCCGGCGTTCACTCTGGACGCCGAGCCGGGACCTCGACCGAGAGGTGACGATGATATCGCCGTGCGAGCGGTTGCAACGCCGCCTTGGATGACGCATTTCCCCGTCGCGACGACATCGCAATTCGCCTGGCATTTGCTCTCCAGTCCTTTTCGGGAATCCTATTTCTTGGCAACGGTGCCGGTCATGAAATCTCTACATCGCGCGTGCCGGCACCGCTATCCGAATCCGCCGGGTCTTGTCATGTAACGGTCTCGTTCGCCAAAGCCTTCCGAGCCGGCTCAGGTCGCGATGTCCTCCCGGGCCGATCGACGAGTTCCGTCGTAGCTCGACAGCAGAACCGGAGCGCCGTCCGTCGGCACGGGCAGCGGGTGTTTGCGGCTGGGTCGACCTCCAGGGGCGCCGTCGACCGCGCTGAGCCGACGATGCTGCAGGAAGGTCCGCAGCAGCACGCGCGCCTCGAAAAGCACGAACTCGGCGCCGACGCAGCGGTATACACCGCCGCCGAACGGCAGCCACGTGTTGGTGCCGGGCCGCGAATCCACAAAGCGCTCGGGCCGGAACGCCAGCGGATCGGGATGCAGGTCCTCGCGCTCGTGCATCGCCATGATCGCGAGGATGACGTAGGCGCCGCGCGGGATGTGCAGACCGTTGAGGTCGAAGTCCCGCATTGCCCGGCGGCCCGTGATGGGCAGCGCCGGACGAACGCGCATCGACTCGGCGATCACCGCGTCGAGGTAGGCATCCTCACCGCGGTCGATACTCTCCTCGAGTGTGGCGAGCGTCTCGGGCTGGTGAACCAGCAGCTCGGCCACCCAACCCAAGGTGACCGCGGTGGCGGCGTAGCCGGCCAGCATCAGCCCGCGCATCGAGCGCGCCAGAAACGCGTCGTCGCGCGGATGCTCGTCCTGCTGATTGATCTCCAGGAACAACGTCAGGCAATCGTCGGGCCGGGCCCCCGTCTGCCGCCGCTCGGCGATTTCTTCGAGGACGATCGCGTCGACCGCGGCGGCCGTGCGTGCGACCGACGGGACCGCCACCCAGTTGCCGCGCAGCGCCATCGTGACCATGCCGACACCGAGGAAGCTCGGGCTTTCGGTGGACGCGCAGTGCGCCAGCATCGCCTTCTCCAGGCGCTGCATCCGCTCGGGTTTCGAGACGCCGAAGATCACCGTCATCATTACGTCGAGTGACAGCTGGCCGCCGATATCGCAGAACTCGACACGCTCGCCGAGCGGCCATTCCGGCAGCCTGCGCAACACGATGTCGGTCATGGCCTGCTCGTAGGACTTCAGGGCTTTGCCGTGCAGGGGCGGCGCGACCTTGCGCTTCTCTTCCAGGTGGGCTTCGCCCTCGAGGAAGATGAACGCGTCGCTTCCGAACAGCTTCTCGTGGGGCGAGAACCGCTTCATCAGCTCTCCGAACGACAGTGCGCCGTCCCGGTCGGCGAACACGGCCTTGGCGTCCTCGGGGGACGACGTGACGACCATTTTGGGGCCGAACGGGATGTCGATCAGGAACCGCTCGCCGATGCCACGCAGCGGCGACTGCTGGCCCAATGGCCGAAAGAACCGTCCGCGATCGCGCGCCAATCCGCGCACACCGACGCGGGGCAACGTGTCGATGCTGCGGTGAGCGGTGCCGGCAGTCATCTTCACCTCCAACTAGAGATAGCGACCGACCGGAGCCAGCCCAGCGGTGTCGGCGGTTCTGGCCTCCACATTTCGCATAGCCATCGTACTGATCCGGCTAGGTAGTCCGGACTCCTCGACGGTCGCAGCAGCCGAAGGGGCGAGTCGGTGAGCGCCAGCGTTCGCAGCAATACCTCGGCCAGAACAATGTCATTGGCTGCCGCGACCGCCACCCTTTCCAGACGCCAGTCGAGCAGCCGTTGCGGGACTACCGCCCATCATCGACAGGCCTGATGGCAAAGTCGTTGATGCGGTTGGACATCCACATCGGGGTGATCTTTTCGGCGGCCCTACCCATCGCAGCCTTTCCCGACACGCTCTCCTATACCAAGCAGTCCCAGCCTTGCATGCTGGGACTGCTTGGGCAGGTTAGTAAGCGAGCGGCAGGTGATGTCTTGGCCTAGCCAATAAAGTTCGTTGCACGGCCAGCGAGTCCGCTCCAGGCGGCTAGCTCTTCCAGACCACCTTGTCAGTGCCGCCGGCGTCGCGGTAAACGACGCTGTCGGGGTTCGTACCATTACGAACGTCGAAGTAGAGCCGCCCCGTGACCTGCTGGCCTAATGGGAGTGGCCCCTCCGGAAGGCCGTCGGTCTGGTTTCCTTTCATCACCGCGAAGGTCGAGCTGTTGGCAGCCCGCGCGTTGAAGTCGGCGATGTTCGGAGTCGCGTTGCCGCTCACCCCTTTGGCCGTGACGTCGGAGTACCAGATGCCGTCGTTGTGGCCGCTGGGCTGGAGGTTGCTCACGGTGTAGTCGATGGTGCCGCCATTGCTGGAAAGCTCGGCCATTTGACCGAACTGCAGCGCTTGCGGGTCGGCGAAAGCCGGTGTTGCCATCAGAACTCCGGCCGTGGCGACGCCGGCAGCAGTTGCGATCGTCTTTGATGCGATGCGCGAGAACGTCATCTCAATCTCCCTCCGCAATATCTTTGTTGTCCAGGGGGCAACAGCAATATCGACGGCGTATATCCAAGCTCGGCAATTCCGAAACCTGCGCGGGGTTTACCGCCTCAGGGGTGGAGGTTCCATTGGCCGCAGTCTTGAGCCAGAACGTCGTTGACATCGACTTCCTGCCCGCCGACCACCGGCCCGGGGGTAGACGCAGTGCTCACGATGCGCTGATAAAGAACGGCCGCGGGGTCGACCTGGCCATGCGACCAGGACCGGGTCTGCCACGCCCAGCGGTGGCCGGGAGTACGCGAATTGCCAATCACGCCGTCAGCGGCGGCCCACTGGCACACATTGATGCCGCCGTAGACGCCGGTGCGCTGCACGCCGAGTACCGAGTTGATTCCGCGAAACCATTGCAGCGCAACGTTATTCCAGGTGTCGCGGCTGATGTCGTCGTCGACGGTGAAGAAAATCGGTGCACTTCGACCGCCACCCGCGGCGTTATGCAGCTGCGAAGCGGTGTGGGCGTCGGAGACGCCACCGGCGAACCCTCGGCTGAAGTCTGATGGTGCGGTGCCGCCCGGCTTCCCGTACTGGTAGTTGCTGACGATCACCAGCCCCGCGGCGGTCAGCGCCTCGGCGTAGGGCCGGGTGATCGGCTTGGCGCCAAAGGAAGAGCCGGGGCGGGAGAGTGAGACGTAGTTGATTACCCCGGAATGCCCGGCCGCCCGGATGTCTTGGGCCGGAATCTGGTGCATGGCAAAGTCGATCAGCGTTGGAGCGGCCGCCGCCCTCGCAGTCGGACTGCCGCCGCGTGCGGCCGCTGCACCCATTCCGGCCAGCGCCGTCACCGCGGTGGCGTAGCGGAGTGCGTCACGGCGGGAAACCGGCATCCGGCGATGTTAACAATGTGGCTGCTGTTAACGGTGTTGCCGCGCTGGTGTGCGCCGCCATCGGGCCGCGGGTTGGCGCCGACCGTGCAGCTCGTGAATGGGTTTTCCGCCTTCCCGCGTACATAACCTGCACAGTCGGCCATTTCAAGCGATCCCCGCGAAACTGCGAAATGCAGATATCCGCCAACGATGTCGAGTATTGGACTACTCAGGAGATTTTCCCGAACTCGACGGACCATATCGATAGCCCTCGAGGGATCAGGTTCAACGACGGGAGCGGATATGTTGATTGCGATTCTCAACCAGTCGACTTTGGTGTCGGACGAGGATGCCGCCACCATGACCCAGGCGATCGCCGCCCAGGTCCGATTAGATGTCGCGCCGTTGTGGGACCGAGCTCCAGCAGCGGTGATCTTCTACACCGATTCAAAGGATGTGCCCGCTACCGCGCACGGCATTGCATTGGTCGACACCATCAAAGATCAGCCCAAAGGCGTGCTCGGCTATCACACCGAAGATCAGGGCGGAAAGCTCTGGGGCGTGGTCGCCGCGCAGCCGGAACTCGAAAACGGCGGAAAGGCGACGACGGGGGATTGGAGTGTTTCCAGCGTGCTGTCGCACGAAGTGCTCGAAATGTATATCGACCCCAACTGCAATCTGTGGGCCAACGACGGACACGGCAAGGCGTACAGCTTCGAGGTGTGCGACCCAGTCGAGGCGCCGAGCTATGCGGTCAACGGCGTCTCGGTGTCGAACTTTGTGACGCCGGCGTGGTTCGACCCGCTGTCGGATCACGCCACCGCGCAGTACGACAAACTCGGACAGTTGCACGCGCCGTTCAGCATTCTCAAGGGCGGCTACGTCGTCTACGAGTCCGCCGGCGCAGAGCATCAGAAGTTCGGTGAAAACTTTCCGGACTGGCGCAAACAGATGAAGTCCGGCAAGCTCGCCCGCACTCGGCGACGCCTCAAGCAGACCGAAGCGCTGTTCGCGCAAGCAAGCGCATGAGGAAGGCGATGCCTGATGGCGACGCACGAGTCTGCTGACATCACGCCGAGGACGCAAGAGGTTCGGCTCGCGGCAACCATGACTGGCGGAGTGAGCCTGGCGATTTGGATGGCGGGAGTTGCCCGTGAAATCAACCTACTGGCGCAGGCGTCCCAGTGGCGCAGAGTAGGCGGAGACCTCCCGGTAAACAGCACGCTGAAGCCGCACGCGGAGCAATCGCTGAAGCTCTACCGAAAACTCATCGATCTGCTCGACATCGTCGTCGACGTCGACATCTTGTCGGGGACCAGCGCTGGCGGGATCAATGCCGCCCTGCTCGCGTCGTCCCGAGTCACGGGATCCGACCTCGGCGGTCTGCGCGATATCTGGCTCGACATCGGCGCGTTGACGGAGCTGATCAGAAACCCCACGGACAAGATCGTGCCGTCACTGCTGTACGGAGACCGGCGCATGTTCAGCGAATTGAACAAGCAGATCCCAGACCTCAAGTCGGGGCCGTTCCCGCCCGCCAAATATGCGGAGCAGCTCGGCTGTCCGTCGACCACGCTCTACGTCACGACGACCCTAATCAACGGGGAGACAAGCCAATTCACCGACTCGTTCGGCACCCGCGTGCAGGACGTCGACCGGCGCGGTGTCTTCACATTCACCGAAACGGACTTGGCAGACAAAGACAAGTTTTCCGCTTTGGCGTTGGCCGCCCGAAGCTCTGCCTCGTTTCCCGCTGCGTTCGAACCCTCTTTCGTTCCGCTCACCACAGGCACCCCGGCGACGAAGGATGTGCCGGCCCGACCGCCGATGGCCGACTTCATCAACATCACCAAGTCGCACTGGGTCGCCGACGGTGGCCTGCTGGACAATCAGCCGATCGACGTGTTACTCCAGCGCATCTTCGATCGCCCCGCCGAGCGTCCGGTGCGACGGGTGCTGTTGTTCGTCGTGCCTTCGTCCGGGCCGCAACTGGTGCAACAGCCGCCGCCCGACAAGGTGGCCGAACCGCTCGGCCTTGTCGAGGGATTGATGAAGGACCTGACCGCGGTGACGACTCAATCGATCGCCGCCGATCTCCGCACGATCAGGGCTCATCAGGACCGCATGGAAGCGCGAACGGATGCCAGGCTTCGACTCGCGGAATTGGCCAACGAGCTTTCGAACTCACGGCTGCTCACCCCGAATCTGTTGGAAGACTACAAAAATCGGGAGGCAAGCAAACAAGCCCAAGCCCTCACCGATGCCCTGCTGCGGCAACTCAGCACGTGGGATCCAAAGTCAGGCAGCGCACCCGATGGGATTCCCGAAAACTGGCAACTCCGGCTCGGCATCGGGGGCGACGCTGAGAAAGTGTGTCGGCAATCGATCAAGGGCGCGATCCTGCAACGCTGGTCCCAGTCAGGTGAACAGCTGCTGCCGGAAAGTGCGGCCGACCTCTACCGCTATGGGCAGACGGCATTCGACCTGGCGAAGGGATCCGCGCTCGAAGTCGTCGACGCGGCTTGTGAACTCGCGCAGCGAGACTCAGATTTCGACTCGCTTGCCCAGCTGACCAGAGGAATCCATAACGCCGACAAACCCGGTGCCGCCGCCGATCAGCTCGCCGCGGAGCGTCGACCGATGCCGTTGCCGATGGATCTCACCGAAATTGTTCGTTCGGTCTGCACCGCCGGAGACCAAGCGGGCGAGAGGCTTGGACAGGCCGCAGGCGAGATCGCCATCAGATACCTCGACGAACGCGAGTTACCGGCCACAGCTTGGTCAAATCTCGAGGCCATCTTCGAGAGGCACTGGAATACGCTGACGAGGCTCGCCGACGCGCCGACCGACGCGGACGCCGAGCGCCGCCATCCAGCCTCGCAACCCGCGCGGGATAACGCCGCGGTCAAGGAACTGCGCACGTACCTCGAATACCTTCGATCATCGACTGAGCCGGCAGGCATCTCGCTGAAACTGTTCGATCTTGCTGCGACGCAGCGTGCAATGCTTCCCGCGGGCGCGGATATCGAGCAGCCGTTGCAGCTCATCCAGGTGAGTGCGGACACCCGGTCGCTGCTCGCACCCGAGTTCTCCACGGCCGAGGAGAAGCTCACGGGGATGCAGCTGCACCACTTCGGCGCGTTCTACAAGCGCTCCTGGCGAGCCAACGACTGGATGTGGGGCCGACTCGACGGTGCGGGTTGGCTCGTGCACATGCTGCTTGATCCGAGGCGGGTGCTGCGAGTCGTGCAGCGCAACGCCAACCAGCTCACGGCACCCGGAGCCAAGAAGGAGTGGTTTCTCGACCAACTCAAAACCTTTGGTGCACCGGCGATCCCAGAAGACGGCTACCAACTGCCTTCGGTCGGCAAAGCGCCGGCTAAGGTTTTGAACCAGCAGACGCTGTTGGACGAACTCGAATTTCTGGAGGACTCGAAGGCTCCGATACCGTCCAGCATTCCGAATACCTCGCTATGGCTGGCGCAAGCCTGGCAGCAACGGGTAGTCGACGAGGAATTAAGCGTGCTGGCCAAGACGGTCCTCGAACCGCACCACCAGCCGCAGCCGGATTGGAGCCCGACGCGGACTCGAACGTGGGCCCGGGATGTCGTGGCAGCGGTCCGACCGGAGGCCAAATATGAGCTGCTGAAGAAGAACCCCGTGCCGTGCGAGACGTTACTCACCGACAAGGGTTCTCCGCTGATGGCACGCACGATCACAAAGGCGGCCGCGACCGCATCGGCGGCGATCGGCTCGATCAGCGGGATTCCCAGCGTCGTCAAGCCGCCTTTGGCTACACTCCGCACCCTGACCCTCAGCGGCTATCGGGTGACATCGACGACCAAAGGCATTGCCAGGCGGTCGATTATCGTCGGCGCCGTGTTGTTGATAACGGGTGTCGCATTCGCAATCCAATCGTTCGCCATCTTCGGCATTACCGGCCTGGCGATGGCTGGGCTCGGCGCCTACCTTCTTGTCCTGGGCACCTGGCAGTGGTCGAGCAGGCTGTTGTTCGCGCTGTTGTCGTTCACCATCGTCGGCGCGGTGCTTTCGTTGGCCACGCCGCTCGTGAGCACACGGCTATTCGGTGCCGAAGACCATCCGGGACTGCTGGGTCGAAACGTCTACTGGCTCGGCACGCAATGGTGGCACCCGCTGGCCGCTGTCGGGGCGCTCGTTGTAGCCGTGGCCGCACTAGGCGCGGCAAACCCTCGGCGAAAGTGACCCTTCGCCTGTCCACGCAGCCGCAACGCGAAAAGTAGCCAGACAGGCTTTAGGTATGCGGTGGACGGGTATACGGGCACGGCAGCTTCCGTCAGTTCTGGGGGGGCAAACCAGCACCCGGAAGGGAGCCTGATGAGCGCCGATTTTCCGCCTAGCCTCGATGTCGAGATGACAGGATTTATCCGTGGCCTGCAACGACAGCAAGTGACCGACGTCAAGGGTGTTCTGTCCGAATTGACGGCTGGGGCGGTTCGGCTCGTGCCGGGCGCGCAACATGCCGGAATCACGGTGTCTGCTCACGGGAAGGTGTCCACGGAGGCGGCGACAGGTCCGCTTCCCGCGGAACTCGACGAGATTCAAGATCGCTATGGGATGGGCCCCTGCGTGTCCGCGGCAAAGAACGAGAACGTTGTCCGCGTGGACGACATCGAGCACGACCAGCGATGGCCGGCCTACAGCCGAGCCGCCATCGCTCGGACACCGATCCGCTCGGTGCTCAGCTTGGCATTGGTCTCCGACTCGCCGGGTAAAAGCGCCTTGAACGTGTACGCCGAGAAGCCGCACGCCTTCGACGTCGGCATCACCGAGACCGCAGTGACGTACGCGGCCTACACGTCGATGGCATGGCTGCTGGTACGCCGTGACGCCCAGTTCCACAAGGCGATTGAGTCGCGAGACATCATCGGTCAGGCAAAGGGCATGCTGATGGAGCGGTTCAAGATCGATGCCGTCCAGGCATTCGAGCTCCTCAAGCGATTGTCCCAATCGTCGAACACACCGCTGGCTAAAGTCGCCGCGGGGTTGGTCGAAGCCGAACGTCGTGAGGCGAGCTCCGAGACCACGCGGAGCTGACTGGCAGTACACCTCGCCTTGAGTACACCAGGGCAGCGAGCAAGCAAGAACGTAAAACGGTTTCCCGCAAGGGGGTAACGATGTCGCTGCGAGTGCGTGTCCTAGATTTTCTGCGGGCCGGCTATCCCGCGACCATTGCCGGCCGCGGCTTTATTCCGCTGCTCGCGCTGTGTCGACGTCGGCTGTCCGATGACGAGGTGTCCACTGTTGCCGACGAACTGATGGTGGCCGGCAACGTGCCGGTCGACGGGGCCGATGTGCACGTGGCGATCACCAAGTTGGTTGATGACCTGCCCTCGTTGGAGGACGTCCGGCGGGTCAACGAGCGACTCGTTCGGGGCGGATGGTCGGTGACGGACGTCTTCCGCTCCTCAAACTGAAAGCCCGCTGGGCGAACGGCGCGCCCGGTTTATCCCGCGGCGGTCGGGGCACACACTGCAGCAATGATCCGATTTGCCGGTGTTGCAGTTGCAGTTGTACTCGGAGCCGCGCTGAGCTACCTCGCCGTCGCGACGTCGCCTGGTTACGCGGTGCCCGCCGCGATCGTCAGTGCCCTCGCACTCGTCGGGGTCTACGATGTGCTACAGCGCCGGCACTCGGTATTGCGTAACTATCCGATACTGGGGCACATGCGCTTTCTGCTGGAAGCGATTCGCCCCGAATTGCAGCAGTATTTCATCGAGCGCAACTTCGACGGCCGACCTTTCGATCGGGACGTCCGGTCGCTGATCTACGAGCGAGCGAAAGGCGTTGCGGCCGAACAGTCTTACGGCACCGAACGTGACATCGATTACCCGGGCTACGAGTACTTGGTGCACTCTGTTGCGCCAGTGGAGCCTGCCCCAGAGCCCTTCCGGGTGCGCATCGGCGGACCGGACTGCAAGCAGCCCTATGACATGGCGTTGTTGAACATTTCCTCGATGAGTTTCGGCTCACTGTCCGGCAACGCATTGCGCGCACTGAATAACGGCGCGCGCAAAGGTCATTTCGCGCATGACACCGGAGAAGGCGGGCTCACTCCCTACCACCTCGGTGGCGCCGACGTGATCTGGGAGCTTGGTTCAGGCTACTTCGGTGCGCGCAAGAGCGACGGCTCTTTCGACCCGAAACTGTTCGCGGAGAAGGCCGCTCACGACGCGGTCAAAGCAATCTCGATCAAGCTCAGTCAGGGCGCCAAACCCGGTTTCGGCGGTGTGTTGCCCGCGGCGAAGGTGAGCAAAGAGATCGCGGCCTACCGGGGCGTGCCCGTGGGGGAGAAATGCGTCAGCCCGGCCGCGCACTCTGCGTTCGCAACCCCTCGCGAACTGATGGCGTTCGTGGTGCAGTTACGCGAGCTCACCGGCGGCAAGCCGGTGGGCATGAAGTTGTGTGTCGGTTCGCGGCTCGACGTGCTGGCGTTGTGTAAGGCAATGCTCGCCGAGGGAGTATCTCCCGACTTCATCATCGTCGACGGTGCCGAAGGTGGTACCGCGGCGGCACCGCTGGAATACGAGGACCACGTTGGTCTTCCGCTCACCGACGGACTGATGATCGTGCACAATGCGTTGGTCGGGACGGGCCTACGGACAAACATCCGGATCGGTGCGAGCGGCAAGGTCGCCACCGGAAACGACATCGTCAAGCGGATCATCCAAGGTGCGGACTACACCAACTCGGCCCGCGCGATGATGATGGCGACGGGTTGTATCCAGTCGCAGCGATGCCACACCAACCGTTGCCCGGTCGGCGTCGCCACCCAGGATCCACGTCGCGCCCGCGCGCTCGACGTCGCCGACAAGAGCGAGCGGGTGTACCGATACCAGCGCGCCACTGTCAAGCAGGCGATGTACATGATGGCGTCGATGGGAGTGTCGCACCCGTCGCAGCTCAACCCGCATATGCTGCGCAAGCGCATTTCGCCGAGCGAACAACTTTCCTACGCCGAACTTTACGAGTGGCTCACACCCGGAGAGCTGCTCGAACACACCCCGGTGTGGTGGCAGGCGGATTGGGACGCCGCCGACCCCGATTCGTTTGCGCCGATGACCGCGAAACTGCCGTCTCCTAGACGCCTTTGACCGATGTCTGGAAGAGCACGACCGAAACCTGAAAATGGGACGGTCGTGCCAGCTACCAAGTCGCCGCAACCTACTCTAAATTAATAGAGTAGGTTGTTTTTGTTTGTTCGGCCCCGCGAAAGGATCAAGGACATTGAGTAACTCCATTGCGGTCTTCAACCCGTCCAACGAGGAGCAGATCGCGGAGGTCCCCGATTCCGACCAGGCAACGGTCGACGCGGCGGTCGCCAGGGCTCGCGAGACATTCGAATCCGGAGTGTGGCGTAAGGCGCCGGCAACGCACCGCGCAAACGTCCTGTTCCGCGCCGCGGGCATCATCGAGGAGCGCGCCGACGAGCTTGCCGCACTCGAAGCCCAAGACAACGGCATGAACTCCCAGGCGGCCAAGCACATCATCCCCGTGTCGGTCGACATGCTGAAGTACTACGCCGGCTGGGTCGGGAAGATCCACGGCGAATCGGCCCCCCTGGTGTCCGACGGGCTGCTCGGCAGCTGGGAGACCTACCACACCTTCACCCAGCTCGAGCCGGTCGGCGTGGTCGGCCTCATCATCCCGTGGAACGGACCCTTCTTCGTCGCCATGCTCAAGGTCGCGCCCGCGCTCGCAGCGGGGTGTAGCGCCGTGCTGAAGCCGGCCGAGGAAACACCACTGACCGCGCTGAAGCTGGAGGAGATCTTCCGTGAGGCGGGGCTGCCCGACGGCGTCCTGAACGTGATCACCGGCTACGGCGAGACCACGGGTGCGGCGCTGACTGCGCATCCGGACGTCGACAAGATCTCCTTCACCGGATCGACGGAGGTCGGCCGGTTGATCGTCAAGGCGGCCGCCGGCAACCTCAAGCGCCTGACGCTCGAGCTCGGCGGCAAGTCGCCGCTGATCATGTTCGACGACGCCAACCTGGACAAGGCGATCATGGGTGCCGGCATGGGCCTGCTGGCCGGGTCGGGGCAGAACTGCTCGTGCACGTCGCGCATCTACGTTCAGCGCGGCATCTACGACCAGGTCGTGGAGGGTTTGGCCGCCTTCGCCAAGATGCTGCCGATGGGTGGCAGCGAAGACCCCAATTCTGTTCTGGGACCGCTGATTAGCGACAAGCAGCGGACCCGGGTTGCCGGCATCGTGGACGACGGCGTTGCCGGCGGGGCCAAGGTGATCACCGGGGGCAAGCCGATGGACCGTAAGGGCTACTTTTACGAGGCGACGATCATCACCAACACCACGCCCGATATGCGGCTGATCAAGGAGGAGATCTTTGGGCCGGTCGGCTGCGTGATCCCGTTCGACGACGAGGACGAAGTGCTGGCCGCCGCGAACGACACCCACTACGGGCTCGCCGGGGCGATCTGGACGGAGAACCTCGCTCGTGCCCACCGCGTGGTGAATGAGCTTCGCGCGGGCCAGATCTGGGTGAACTCCGCGCTCGCCGCGGATCCGTCGATGCCGATCAGCGGCCATAAGCAGTCGGGGTGGGGCGGTGAACGCGGCCGCAAAGGCATCGAGGCTTACTTCAACACCAAGGCCGTCTACATCGGCCTCTGATCGAATTGGCCTGAAGAGTTCACAGCGTGGCCCTTTCACCGTCGGCACTGGCGATGGAAGACTGCCGGCCGTGGCTCACGAAATTCACATCAAGACCACCGACGGCGGAGTCGTCTACCCGACCGCATTCAGCTACGGCCGTAAAGAGGGTGACCTCTGGGTCCAGGTCGGTGATGACCTGGAGCACGCGGACACCATCTACTTCGCCAGCGGCTACTGGCAGCAGTACGTCGTCGACCCGCATGGCGAAGACCCGCTCGACCTCGACCTCGAATTCGAGGATGAAGAGTACGAGGACGATGAGGCCGAATACGAGGACTACGACGAGGAGCAGGACATCGCGGAGTAGATCAGGCCTCTAACACCGCGACGACCTTCTTGGCCGTTGCCTTGGCTGACCCCGGATTTTGACCCGTCACCAGCCGCCCGTCGACAACGACGTGTGAAGCGAAGGGAATCAATCCCTTTCCGTATCGGGCGCCGCGCTTCTTTATTTCGGCTTCGGCGTTGTAGGGCACCAGTTTGTCGACCCGGGCCAGCACCTCCTCCGTCCAGGCGAACCCGGTTAGTTTGCGCCCCGCGACCAGAAGCTCGCCGTTCGACAGCTTGGTGTTGAGCAGGCCGCAGTAACCATGGCACACCGAGGACACGACCCCGCCGCGCTCGAAAATCTCGCGCGTAATACGTTGCAGGCCTTCGCTATCGGGGAAGTCGAACATCACCGCGTGACCACCGGTGAAGTAGATCGCGTCGAAGGCCGCCGAGTCGATGTCAGCGGGCGACGCGGTGCGGTGCAGGAGCATCATCTTGCGGTCGTTCTTCCGCCAGGCCTTGGCGCTCTTGTTGTAGTTCGGAAATTTCAGCGACCGCGGCTCCAGCGGGGAGACACCGCCCTTGGGGCTGACGATCGTCTGCTCATAGCCGGCTTCGGCGAAGACGTGGTAGGCATGCGTCAACTCCGAGAGCCACAGCCCGGTCGGCTTCGACGGGTCCTCGTAGTGGGAGACATTGCTGACGACGTTCAGGATCCGCTTGGTCATCGCTCAAGCATTCCGTTCGCGCCCTGCCGGCGCCAGCAATTCGCGGGTCAGAACAAAGTGGTCAACTCTGTCATCAGCTGGCTCAGATCGGACGCCCCGGACGCGGCGTCCGCCGCCGGGATGTCGAACAGGGTGAACTGCTGGCCGAAAAACGTGCCGACATCTTCGATTCCGGCCGAGTCACTGACGAATTGGTTCTCGAAAAACAGTGGGACGATGATGGTTTGGTCCCCGGTGCCAAATCCCTGGAGATCGATATAGCTGTTGGTGAAGTACGGCACATCACCAGAGATTGACGCGAACGGCCCGTAGAACGTCTGGATGGTGTCCGAAAACGATCCGTCCGCCGGTGCCGCGCCGCTGCTGTCGAACACCTGCTGGTACGTGCTGTCGACCACGTTCGGGATATTCAGCAAATTCAGGTGCGCCGAATAGTCGCCAGAGCCGGGGATAAAGGACGTGAATACCTGGTCCTCGGTTGTGGCCCACCCGTCGGGAAGATAAGACACCACGTTCGTCGGCGCCCCGTCCGCCTCGCCTCCCAGGGCGAAATAGTCCGCCGGCCACACCTCGATGGGCGAGGGATCGGGATCGGCGTAGGCGACCGGCGTACTCCCGACCGCGATGCCGACGCCGATGCCCAGCCAGATGCCGAAAAGTACGACGCCGCCGTGGGTCCGCATCGTGATCACCCCTCGAACAGAGTTACCGGTACGCTGTGTACCCCTAAAGGTTAGCGGTACAACACGTACCTGTAAAGGGGTGAATCAGACTAGCTCGGATATGTCGAGATCACGGCTCACGGTCGGCTGAACGTGAGCATGCCTTCTTCGTGATCGAGCGCCCGCTGAAGCGCGCGCAGGCTCGTGTCGGGGAGCATGCCGGCGTCGCGCCAGCGCACCAGTTCGTCGCGCTGGGCGTCGATGGCCGCGCGACGGATTTCGAGGAGCGCCTCGTCGTTGGGGAACGAGGGAAGGTGGTCGGTGTCGGTGTCGTCGAGCAGGTCAAGCTGTTGCTGTCGCGTCTTGAGCCGGGTCGACAGTTGCTTGCGCACGGTGTCGATGGCTTGTCGATCAATCTGGTTGTCGCTCTGCTGATTCAGTGCGTCGAGCCGCTCGATCGCGGCCCGGATCGCGGCGACGCCGGCGAGTTTGCGTAGCCGCGACTCGTCGGCCGGTTTGACCCGAATGCCCAAGGCCCGGGCCAACGGCGCGAACGTAAGGCCTTGGCCGATCAGCGTCACCAGTACCACCATCAACGTGCAGAACAGCAGAAGGTCTCGCGCGGGGAACGGGGCGCCGCTCTCGGTCACCAGCGGAACTGTGAAGATTGCGGCGAGGCTCACCACCCCGCGGGTGCCGGCCCAACTGAGCACGAAAACCTCACGCACACTGAGTCGTTGCGAAGCCCGGACGCGGGCCAAGTCGGTGGGGACCGAATCAGCCATTTCGTCGGGCTCCGCGCCCGAGACGCCGCCGAGCCGGGAATGCAATGGTTGCGGCAACAATTGGGTGACCAATAGCCAGAGCGGCCGCATCAACAGCACCACGGTAAGGGTGCCGCCCACCGCCCAAAGGACCGTGGCCGTCGGATACTTGCTGAGCCCCTGAAGGATATGTGGCAACTGCTGGCCGATGAGCAAGAACACGAAGCCTTCGAGCAGAAAGTTGGTCAATCGCCAGACGGCCCGCGTCTGCAATCGACTGGCGCCGGATTCTGATCGCGGCAGATCGTGGCCGACGATCAACCCGCAGACCACCACAGCGAGCACGCCGGAAGCGCCGATTTCCTCGGCGGCCAGGTACGCCGCAAACGGGGTGGCGAGTGAAACCGCATTGGCCGTCAAAATGTCCGGTGTCCAGCGGCTGATGAGGCGGCGACAGGCCGCGATGGCGGCCCCCACCGCTAACCCGCCGACGGCCGCCAGCACAAATTTCTCGACCGCCCACGGCGCGGAGAAGCTTCCGCCGCTGGCCGCCGCGATCGCCACGGACAGCGTGGTCAACGCCGTCGCGTCGTTGAGTAACCCCTCACCCTCGATCAGCGTGATGATGTTTGCCGGCAGGCCGACCTTGCGGGCGACGGCGAGCGCCGCGACCGGATCGGGCGGCGCGACCGCGGCACCGAGCGCCGTACCGACCGCGAACGTTGCGCCGCCGACCAGCAGAGCGAACACGATGCCAACCGAACACGCTGTCAGCAAAACGAGAACCACCGACAGGCTGATGACCGTGCGAAGGTTGCGCCGAATCTCGATCAGTGACGACTCCAGCGCCGCGTAGTACAGCAGCGGCGGCAGGATGCAATACAACGCAGGTTCCGGACGAAGTGCGATGTTGGGCCCCGGCAGGAATGCATAGGCGATTCCGCCCAGGGCCAGCAACGCCGCGCTGGGCAGTCCGGTACGTGCCGCGATCCGATCCACCGCCACGATCACGCCGACGGCGGCCAGCAGCAACACCAGCCCCATATGCAAAGTCACGCCTCCATCATCCCCGGCACCTCCGCGTGGCGGCATGCTCGGCCGCTCAGCTCAGGTCGGCTTCGTGTGATCTGCGGAATATCGAGTGGACACGCCATGCTGGCGCTTCCTACCGTTCACCCTGTGGCGAGCAAGCAACCGCTGGAAGACGAGTGGGCTGGTCACACCCGTGGGTCTGCGGGCTACGGACGGCTGCTCGCGGCGCTGGCCTGCGCTGGGGTCGCAACCTTCGCGCAGCTCTACTCGCCCCAGGCCGTCCTGCCGTCGATCTCGGCGGACTTGGGCGTGGGAGCGGCCAGTGCGGCGCTGGTGGTGTCGGCGTCGACGGTCGGACTGGCTATCGGCGTCATCCCATGGTCGGCGCTGGCCGATCGGATCGGCCGGGTCAAGGCGATCTCGATCTCGGTGACCGTCGCGACCCTTGTGGGAATGTTGGTGCCGTTCGCGCCGACGTTCACATTGCTTCTTGCCGGCCGCTTCGTCGAGGGCCTGATGGTCGGCGGCGTGCCCGCTATCGCGGTGGCCTACCTGACCGAAGAGGTCGACCCCGTGCACGCCGCAAGAGCGGCAGGCATATTCGTCGGGGGCACGACGATCGGTGGACTGCTCGGACGCCTCGTGTCCAGCCCCGTCGCCGAGGTAGCGGGCTGGCGTGTCGGTGTCTTCACCGTCGCGGTGATCTGCGGGATCGCGGCAATGGGCTTCGTCAAGCTCGCGCCGGAACCGCGTGGGTTCACGCCTGTGTTGCGTGATGACGCGAATCCCGAAGGGAGCCTTGTTCATCGGCTAAGTGTGAACCTGCGCACGCCTCGCCAGCTGGCGTTGTTTGCGCAGGGGTTTCTGTTGATGGGCGGATTCGTGGCGCTGTACAACTTCCTCGGCTTCTACCTGACCCGTCCACCGTTCCACCTGTCGCGGTCGGCGGTGAGTTTGATGTTCCTGGCCTATCTCGCCGGCACGTGGGCCTCGTCACGAGCAGGGGCTGATGCGACCCGGTTCGGCCGTAAAAGGGTCCTCCTGGCCTCAGTGGCGGTCATGATGCTGGGTATTGCGATCACGTTGAGCGACAACGTGATCGCCGTCCTCGTCGGTTTGGTGGTCGCGACCGCCGGGTTCTTCGGAGCGCACTCGACCGCGGCGGGCTGGACGGGCCAGGCGGCACCGGTCGGCAAGGCCCAAGCGTCGTCGCTGTACAACCTCTTCTACTACGGCGGGTCAAGCGCGGTCGGCTGGCTGGGTGGCGTCGCCTTCGACGCCCGCGGATGGACGGCGGTCGCCGTGACCATCTTGGCCTGTGCCGGTATCGCCGGCGTTCTCGCGGCACTATTCCTGCCCGACGGCTAGCTGATCGCGCGATACTGTCGCGGTGCTCCAGCGATCAATCGACGACGTCCTCGGTGGGAGCGCCGATGTCGAGTGGGCCGTGTCCATTCGAGATGCCGAGGGTCACGAATTGGCCTGCCGCAACGGCGATCGCGCGATGAACTCAGCGAGCGTCGGTAAGCTCCTGCTGCTCGTTGAGGCCGCACGACAATGCGCCGCCGGCGACCTCAGCGGTGCGACGCTACTGAGACGCAGGCCCGAGCTTGTCGTCGCGGATTCCGGACTCTGGCAACACATGCGTGTCGATGACCTGGCGATCGACGACCTGTGCGTCTTGATCGCCAGCGTCAGCGACAACATCGCGACCAATGTTCTCCTCGACCGGGTGGGTTTGCCGCACGTCGGCACGCTTGCCGAATCTCTCGGCCTAGTCCACACGGCGCTGCTCGACTACGTCCGGGACCCCCGAGGTGCGGAGCACCCGCCGACGTTGTCGGTGGGGTCCGCGTCGGAGTTGTCGCATCTGATGAGTCGGCTGTCGCGCCGCGAATTGGTATCGCCGGTGGTGTCGGAGCGGGTGAACGCTTGGCTCGCAACGGGAGTGGACCTCTCGATGGTGGCTTCTGCCTTCGGACTGGATCCGTTGTCACATGTGCCTTCTGATCGAAACGTCGTGATTCGCAACAAAACTGGTACCGATCCGGGCGTCAGGGCAGACGTCGGCACTGCTGGGCGAAATGCGACCTGCCTGTCCTATGCGGTGATCGCCAATTGGGAGCCCGCCGCCGACCACCTCCGAGACGAAGTGCTGTCGGGAATGAACGCCGTCGGCACGATACTGCGGACCGCACTCGAAGGTGAATAGGCGGTGAACCGCGCGCGAGTTAGGGCGTTGCTGGTGCGAATCCCCGCATATTCTGCAAACCAACGCCCGCCATAAACCCACGTCATTTCCCGAAGAAAGCGAACAAATGACCTCACGTCGCTGGCTCACCAAACTTTCCCTTTCCTTACTCGCCGGTGCGGCGTTGGCGTGTAGCGCCGGAATCGCGGCGGCGGCCACTCCCCAAGACGAGGCGTATCTGGCACAACTGCGCGCCGTCGGCCTGACGTGGCCGCCCTCCACCGAAGAGGCGTTAATCGGTGAGGCACACCTGATTTGCTATGACCTCACGTGGGGTTGGCAGCCGCAGACCATCGCCGATGACATTCACGACCACCTGAACAAGCGGGGCGTCACGTTGCTGGATGTCGGGACGATGGTGGACGCGGCACACAAGATCTATTGCCCCGGAAACGTTTGCGACGCCCCCACCCTCTGCACGTAGACGGGCTCACGTCAGGCGCAGCTGCACTCCGGCGTCGTTGAAGACGTCCTGAATGGCGTCGAACAGCGACGGCTTTCCGTGGAGGGATTCGGTCAGGTAGCGCTGAGATAGCGCGCTGTGCTGCCACTCGAATTCGTACGGCCGCTTGTCGGGCGTGCCGAACCCGCCACGAAGGCAATCGGCCAGTGCGTCCAGATTACGCCCGAAATATCCACCCCTGCCGTTGACGGCAGAGCCGATTTCGCGGTAGAAATCGCTGGGAGACTTGATCTTTCGGCCGTCGATCCGATAGATCACGGGGCTGCCTTCGGACGGGTTGCGGGTCATGGTTGACCCCCCGCGTCGGTGACAAGACAGAACGAGTCGTAATGATTCCCCGTGTAGAAATACTGCTCCGGGTGCGCCAAAGGTGTTCCGCCCGTGACGATGCGCCGCATGGAACGGTCGTGGGCGTGCGGTGTGACCACGGTGTACTCGTGGTAGTACCCGCGGCGTTGCTTGGGTAGATGGCCCTCGTGATTGGCGAATACCTCACCGTCGCTGCCCGGGAATGGGAACGGGCCGCCCGCCTGGATGCGCTTCACCGTGTCCATCGCCTCGCGCGGCAGCGTGGCCATCGGGCACGTCGACTGAGCGACTCCGCCGCCTGTCGCCGGTGCCGGCGCGGAGGGATGGGCATGCGTTACAGCCCACCCGCCGACGATGACGACCATCGCGCACAGCGCGATCAGCGCCAGCCTGCGTCGAGTCACCTGCCCTCCTGCTAGCCGGTCAGCGGAAGCGGACACCCAACGTGGCCATGCCGAAGATCTTCTTGCCGGCCGACTTTGCGGTCACGATGATGACACCGGAGCGGGTCTCGGGGTCCAAAGACTTGACCTTCCCACCGAATTCGATGTCGCAGCCCTCCTTGGCCGACACAATGGCGGGCGCCGACAGCCGCACCGCGTAGCGCGTGACGGCCCCCGGGTCGCCCGTCCAGGTCGAGGCATACCCGGCACCCAAACCCATGGTGAGCATTCCGTGCGCGATCACATCGGGCAGGCTGGCCAGCTTGGCGATGTCTTCGTCCCAGTGAATCGGGTTGGCGTCGCCGGCGACACCGGCGTAGTTGACCAAGTCGCCGCGAGTCAGGCGGGCATGATGCACCGGAAGCTCGTCCCCGACGTTCACGTCATCGAACGACGGAGTCCCGGGCGTGCGGGTCAGGCCCCCGTCCGCGATCCGGATCTCACCTTCCGGGCGCACCGTCTTGTGGTACTCGTCTTCGCCGATACCGAAGATGTCGACGTCGTGCATCATCGCGTTCTGCACGGCCGACTTGATCGCCGGATCGACATCCGCGGCAGTGATGCCGACGACGGTGGTGTGCAGCGTGTGCACCCGCTCGCCCGCCGCGTCGGTGAACGTGTTGGTCACGGTGATCAGGTCGCGGCCGGCCATCCTGCGCACCGAGGTCAGCTCGACGTCGACCGTCAACTCGTCGCCGGCCACGATCGGGCGGTGTTGCTCGAAGAGTTCCTCGGTCTGCATGTAGGTGTCGTAGCCAACCACGATCTGCTCGAACATGAGGCGATTGCAGGTCATGCCGGGCGTCGACGTGAAGGTCAGCGGCGCGATCAGGTCGGGGTAACCCAGTTTGGCGGCGGCGTCGACGTCCCAGTGGGCGGGGTGGTAGTCCTGCACCGCGCGGGCGTATTCGCGGAGCTTTTCGCGGCCGACCAGGTACGTGCCGTCCATGGTGTAGTGGTGGCCGATCCGCTCTTCGAGCGCCGACGATTCTGCTGCGGTCACCGAAAGACACTAGCGCGCGGCATGGGGTTAGCAGCTCTTGGCAGTATCGCCGCTGGAAACGGCAGCACCTGTGCGGCATCGTTCGCCACGTGGACACCCGCGGCGAGGCCGACGATTTCGTTGCGAGATTCGCTGAGTTCTGGTCCCGACCCTCACCCCAACGACTGCCCGGACTACTCCATCCCGACGTGGTGCTGGTGCAACCGCTGGCCGCACCGATGATCGGTATCGCGGCCGCACAAGCAGATTTCCGGCGCATCTGGAGCTGCCTGCCAGACCTACGCGCAGATGTCGACCGATGGGCCGGCGATTCCGCGGTGCTCTTCATCGAGTTCCGGCTGCACGCCCGTGTCGGAGCAGACGCGATCGAGTGGCCCGTCGTCAACCGAATCGTGCTTGACGACGGCTTGGCTATCGAGCGCGTCACGTATTTCGATCCCCTGGTGGTGTTGCCCAGACTGCTGCGCCACCCCTCGGTCTGGTGGCGATGGGTGCGGTCGCAGAGAATCAGGGCGTGATCAACCGCATCCAGTCGCTCCTGGGCGTGCAGTACCCCGTCGTTCAGGCCCCGATGACGTACATCGCCAGGGCCGAACTGGCCGCCGCCGTATCCGAGGGCGGCGGCCTGGGAATGATCGAGACGCTGACCCCCGATGGGCGCGCTGACCTGCGCAGGGTGCGCGAACTCACCGACCGGCCGGTCGCCGCCAATTTGATGATCCAGGGCTGGAAGCGTGACCCGTCCATCGTCGACGAGTTGGTCGCCGCCGAGGTCCGCCACGTCTTCACCTCCGCCGGTGACCCGGCGTTGTTCACCGAGCGGCTTCACGACGCCGGCATGACCGTCGTCCACGTCATCGGTTCGCTGAAGGGCGCGATGAAGGCCCGCGACGCGGGCGTGGACGCGCTGGTCGTCGAGGGCGTGGAGGGCGGCGGGTTCAAGTCGGCACTGGGCGCGTCGACGTTGGTCCTGCTGCCACTCGTCGCCGACCGTGTCGACCTGCCGATCATCGCCGCCGGCGGCATCTGCGACGCCCGGTCGGCGGCGGCAGCCGTGGTGCTCGGCGCCGAGGGGGTCCAGATGGGCACCAGGATGCTCGCCAGCCACGAGGCCGCCGTGCACGCCAACTTCAAGAACGAGATCATCGCGGCCGGTGATGACGGCACCGTGATGCTCGATCTCCCCGGTAATCCGACGATGCGGGTGCTGCGCACCGGCCTGGCCGCCCGCGTCGCCGCCGCCGAGCCCGGGGTCCAGCTGCTCGGCCGGATCACCGACCTGTACTTCGACGGCGATATGGAAGCCAGCGTCGCCAACACCGGTCAGGTGTCCTCACGGATCACCGAGCTGCAGCCGGCCTCGAAGATCGTCGAGCAGACCTGGACGGAGATCGAAAAAGCGTTGAGCGACAGCCGATCTCGAATAGGTCAGTGAGCGGCGAACCAATCGAGCAGCAGGTCGGCCAGCTTGTGAGGCTCTTCCTCCGGTATCCAGTGCGATACCCCGGGCATGATCTCGAACCGGTATTCCCCGGTCACATAGCGGCCGGTGTTGTGAGCCGCCTTGGGCATCAGCGCGATGTCTTGGTCGCTCCACACGTATAGCGTTGGCACAGCGACTTTTTGGGTGATCGCACGCGGATTCGACAGCGGCATGGCGCGATACCAGTTGATCGCCGCGGTCAGGGCCCCGGGTTCGAGCATGGCCCGGGCGTCACGCTCGGCCACGGCAGGTGTCTGCCCGGCCTGCCGCAGCGCTTTCGCCATGAAGCTGCCATTGCGGCGCAGCATCGTCCACTCCGGCAAGCGCGGCAGCTGGAACAGGTACATGTAGTACGACGCCAGACCCTGCCGACTGTTCAGGAATGACCTGAGGAAGGCCGCGGGGTGTGGCACCGATATCGGCGACACGGTCTTGAGCCGTTCGGGCATTTCCGCGGCGGCAGCCCAGGCGACCGCGGCGCCCCAGTCGTGTCCGACCAGGTGCACCTGTTGCGCGCCGCTGGCGTCGATCAGTGCGCGGAGGTCGCCGACGAGTTCGGGGATGCGGTAGTCGCGACGACGCGGTGGACGGGCACCCGGCGAGTAGCCGCGCTGGTTGGGGGCGAGGCAGCGATAGCCCTGCGCGGTGAGCCGGTCGACGACGGCGTCCCAACTGTCGTTGTGTTGTGGGAAGCCGTGCAACAGCACCACGACCGATCCGTCGGCGGGCCCGGCATCACGCACGTCAAAGGTCAGGCCGTTGTGGGTGTAGTGGTCCATTGGTCAAGCATGTCCCATCGACCTCACGGCGCGACGTTCAACTCCGCTTTCCCCATCGGGCCGGTCGCGTTGCCGGGCGCAACCGCGCGCGGAGAAGTTGCACGCCGGGGCCGTCGAGTTCGTCGACGTACAGTGCTCGACCGGCCATGCTCATGACCAGGGCGAGCGTCGATCCGGTGACCAGGGCGCCGCTGCCGGCCACGAACGGTCCGTCGTCCGCGCGCAGCTGCAGGTCAGCGACGCGGCTGCTGCTGGGCACGGCGAAGTTGCGGCGGGCGAAGAATTCAGCGACTGGGGTCAGGGCGTCGACGCTGGGTGTGCGCATCAGTCCCAGGGGCTGGCGGATGTCTTGGGCATGCACGGCGATCTCACCGAGATAGGCCGGGATATGACCGGATGGAGTTGTGGTGCTGTCGATGATCGCGCGAAACCGATCGAGCGTCTCGGCCGGGTCGCTGCCACGATGTTCGGCAAGTCGTCTCTGGTTGTGCACGTCGGGACGGAAGCGCGCAGCGAGCATGCTGCGCAACCACTTCCATTGGTTCAGGCTCGCCGCGGCGGTCAGGTGCGCCACCATGTCCTCAACGGTCCACTCCTGGCAGAGCGTGCGCTGTTCCCATTGTTCCCCGGTGAGGTCGGCGAGATCGTCGGCCAGCGCCGCACGTTCCGAGTGCGCCAACGGCCAGAGGTGGTCGTACCGCGGTTTCGCCATGTCGATCTCTCCGTCAGAGGGATGCCGTCACTCGACATAGACCCGCAGTGGGCGCAGACCTCATCGTGTGCTCCAGCGAATCTTGGGTGGCACTACTCGCGCACACAACGGTTGCCCTTTCGCATCGGTCAGCCCGAGTCTGCCGATCAGCGTCCCGGATGCTGTTGCCGCGGTCAGGATGTCAGCCGGCACCTCGGCGAGCATCAACTTTGCTCGCCGGAACATGGTGAAGCCGCCGCCGTCGTCGACGTTGCCCCAACTGAGGTAGATGAACCGGTCGCCCGGGCGGCCCTGAATCTGAGGTCCGCGGATGTCGGTGCCGTTCAGCGAACAATCGAGCGTCCACGTCGCCGACGTCGCATCCGCTGCTCGACGGCCCAGCAGCTCGGTCCGAGGGCTCGTGGATTGCACACCCACGTGGACGTTGGGGTATCCGGGAAAGTTGTCGCTCGGGCCGCAGGCGCGGCCCGGTAGGTCAGTTCCCACGATGCGGATCTGCATCTGCCGATTGTCGCGCAACCGCTGACAGTGCTACGTCTGCCGATCCGCCGGGACCGAATGCCGCGGCTGGTACAGCAGCGCACGCACCAGCGGGCGCGGCCCGACCGAGCGAAGCATCTGGCTGGCCGGGCGGACCCGCACCCGCTTCGGCCACCAGAACCAGCGTCCCATCAACGTCATGATCGAAGGCGTGATCAGCGTACGAACGACGAACGTGTCGAACATCAGACCGATACCGATCGTGGACCCGAACTGACCGATCGCCCGCAGATCGCTGGAGAGCATCGCGGCCATCGTCACGGCGAACACCACGCCGGCCGCGGACACCACCGGACCCGTCACGCCGACGCCCCGGATTAGTCCCGTATTCAGGCCGGCACCGATCTCTTCCTCGATTCGCGACACCAACATCAGGTTGTAGTCGGACCCCACCGCCAAGAGCACGATCAACGCGAATTCCGTTGCCACCCAGTGCAACTGGAAGTGGCCCAGGTGCTGCCAGATCAGCGTCGAGAATCCGAACGCCGCGCCTAGCGACAGCACGATCGTGCCGACGATGACTCCCGCTGCGACGAGAGCGCGGGTGACGATCACCATGATGATGAAGATCAGCACGATCGACGCCACCGCGGCGATCAGCAGGTCGTACCAGGCGCCAGTGGCGATGTCGTTGAATGTCGCGGCGGTGCCGCCGAGGTAGATGTCGGCGTTCTCCAGCGAGGTGAGCTTCAGCGCCTCCTTGGCCGCGTTGCGCTCTTGCTCGACGGACTTGATGCCTTCCGCGGTCGCCGGATCCACAGCGTGGGTGATGATGAAGCGAGCGGCCTTTCCGTCCGGCGACACCATCAGGCTCAACCCGAACTGGAAATCGGAGTTCTGGAAGATCTCGGGCGGCAGGTAGAACAGGCTTTCCACCCGAGCATCGTTGAACGACTTGCCCATTACGGCATTGGTGTCGGTCAGCCGGTCGAACTGATCGATCAGGCTGTCGAACGAGCTGTAGATGGTCAGCGTGGTATCGCGGATCGCTTTGGAGACGGCGATGTTCTCGGGAATGATCGCCAGCAGCTCGCGCGTGGCCGCAGCCGCGTGGGTGAGGTCGCCGGTGAGGGCGTGGAACTTCTCGGCGAGCTGATCGAATCCGTCCAGGGAGTCGAACAGGCTTCGCAGCGAGAAGCAGATCGGGATGTCGTAGCAGTGCTTCTCCCAGTACAGGTAACTGCGAATCGGTCTCCAGAAATCATCGAAATTAGCGATGTTGTCGCGAATTTGATCCGTGATGGCGGCCGTCTCGGCGGTGGTTTTCGCGCTGTCGTCCGTCGCGTTTGCGAGCTTCTGGGTAATCACGTACTGCTTCTCCAGCAGGGCGATCTGGGTGTCGAGGAAACCGGTGATCTTCTTGATGTCGCCGACCCGGTCCTTCAAGTAGTTCAGGTTGCTGCGGATCGGCGCGCTCTGCACGCTGAGCTGAAACGGAATGGATCCGTCTTCGATCGGCGGCCCGAGTGGCCTGGTGATGCTCTGCACCCGTTCGATACCGGGCACGTGGAACATGGCCCCGGCAACCTTGTCCAGAACCAGCATGTCCCGGGGATTGCGCAGGTCGTGGTCCGATTCGATCATCAGCAGGTCCGGGTTCAGGCGGGCCTGGGTGAAGTGTTGATCGGCCGCGTCGTACGCCTGTACCGATGCCGCGCTGTGCGGCAGGTAGTAGAGGTCGTTGTAGCGCGGGGTGAATCCCGCCAGGCCAAGGGCGCCGACGATCGCCATGATGACCGAAGTCGCGAGGATGGGCGCCGGCCACCGCACGATGGCCGTCGCCAGACGACGCCACCGCGTGTAGTTGAACTTGCGCTTGGGCTCGAAAAGACCGAAGCCGCTGGCGAATACGATGAGAGCGGGCGTCAACGTAACCCCGGCGGCCACCACAACCAGCAGACCTACCGCGCACGGGAACGCCAGCGAACTGAAGTAAGGCAGCCGGGTGAACTTCAAGCAGGCCAGCGCCCCAACAATGGTCAGACCGGAGCCCAGCACCACCTTGCTGACACCGGCGAAGGTGTCGTAGTAGGCGGCTTCACGGTCCAAGCCCCGTTCACGGCCCTCCTGGTAGCGGCCGACCATGAATATCGCGTAATCGGTACCCGCCGCAATTGCCAGTGAGGTCAGCAGGTTCACGGCGAAGGTCGACAACCCCATGATGCCGAGTTCGCCCAGCAGCGAAACCACGCCGCGGCCGGCCGCGAGTCCCACGAAGAGGATCACCATGGTCAGCAACACGGTGCCGATGGACCGGTAAACGAACATCAGCATGATCGCGATGATGACGACCGTGATGATCGTGATCTTGGCCAGGCTCTTGTCACCGACAACGATCACGTCGGCGGTCAGGGCGCCCTGGCCGGCGACGTAGGCCTTCACCCCGGCCGGTGGCTTGGAGTCCGCGACGATTTTGCGAACGGCAGCAACGGATGCGTCGCCGACCGCCCCACCCTGATCACCCTTCAGGTTGACCTGAACGTAGGCGGCCTTGTGGTCGTAGCTTTCGACCCCCGAGGACGTGAACCGCTGCCCCCAGAAGTTCAGCGCATGCTCGACGTGTTCGTGGTCGTTCTGGATTTTCTTGACCAGTTCGTCGTAGAACTGGTGTGCGTCGGGGCCGAGCGGTTTGTCGCCGACCAGAGTCACCAGGACGAGGTTGTCGGAGTCGTACTCCTTGAATTTCGCGCCGATGTGCTTCATGCCCGTCACCGACGGCGCATCGGTTGGCGACAGCGGCACCGAGATTTCCTCGGCCACTTTCTCCAACTGCGGAACGAAAACGTTCACGCCGACCGCAAACAGCACCCAGCCCACGACGATCGGCAGCGCCAGGACGCGAATGGTGCGGGCTATCCGTGGTCTGCGCTCGAGTTCATGCTGCGCGACGACGGGGATTTTGTCGGTGTCGCTCGTGCCGTCCGTCACGCGGACTTGTCCAAGCAGGAAACTTGCGCGTCCCGGGTGTTGACCTGTTGTTGGTCAACCAGTTTGCCGTCGACGGTGATCCGGCAACCGATGGTCGGGCTGTCACCCTGGGCGATGACGTAGGCGAAGATGCCGGGCATCGCGGCGGTGATCGTCTTCGACCATGGCAGCGTGGTGAAGCTGGCTTTCTGCGGTATCGACTCCGCGTCCATCCAGTTGACGACGCCGGTCGTCCCGGGCGGTCCCAGGATTTCGTAGATGGCCGTCTTCGTGGCGTACGGCGGGGTCGCATCCCGTGGGTCGGGCTTGGGCAGGCCGGGTCCCGGGAAGACGCCGTTAAGTCGCATAACCGCCACTCCGCCGATGATCAAAGCCACGACCACCACCAGCGGTATCCATGCCCGCCTGAGAATCGTCAACGCCGTGTCCCCCGCTCAGGAATGCTCGATGGGCTGATATTAAGACAAATCGCCGTGCGTGCCACCGCTAGCCGAACGCCACGGCTTCCGAGTTCATTCCTGCGGTGCACGGTCGCGTCGGAGCCGCGGCGCTTGGCGACGTCCGGGGGGCGATACGCACAGCCAGCTGTCTACCACATGGAAATTCCATGCACCACAAGCTATTTCGCTGCGGTAAGCCGCGGCTCTTTCGAGGTTGGCGTTCTTGTCGGTCAATTCCAGCGGAATGACCGGACACCACCAAGTTAGTTTTGGAAGGTAATTAGTTTGACCGGCGCGAGGCAAATCATTGGAATCGCACGCGACGTCTCTTGCAAAACGCCGATTTTCGCGTGAAACCAGGACCGATTTACAGCCACGGCGCGTACCCTGACCTGCATGGCTCTCAAGACTTGCGTACATTGCGGCCATACATTTGATCCGCACGATCGCTGGCGCGACCTGTCCAATCCAGAATGGGACTCGGCCGCATCGAACTATTGCTCGCACGAATGCTGCGACCAATACCATCGTGATATCAGCCATAGCTGCTCTGCCCATGCGAAAGAGAAGGCTCGGCGCGAAGCCGCCAAAGCGTCGCGGTAACTAGCCGGCGGCATGCGCCAATTCGGCTGTGGCCGAACGTAGTTGCTCAGCAGACGTAAGGGGTTGTGGAAAGCCGACGCGCGTGTAGGCGACTCCGCGTCGGGTGTGCACACGCAAGTCGAGGCCGTAGCGGTCGATTCCAGTGCACACCGCCTGGTCGGCGTCGGGATACCCCCCGAATGCCCGGGTCATCGACGCCAGTGCATCGGCGTGATCCACGTTGAGATGTGCGATCGCCCGGGCGGCGGCCGGCGACACCGGATCCGGTTCAGCGGCCAGATAATCCGCTCCGCTGGCCGAGTCCATCCGGCCGTATCCGCCGACCCAGCGCACCCGGTCGACGCGCAACACCCACAGGGTGAAGTCGCTGTACTCGATGTAGAACCGCGCCGCGGGCACCGCTTCCATATATGCGGCGCGCGCCGCATCCCGATCGGCACCGTGGGGTGCTGCGACGACGCCGGCCAAGGTGATCCGACCCGTCGCCAGCGGATCGGAGTCACCGCTTGCCGCCACGATCGACAGGCTGGCCCGTGGATCGTGGGCCAGGTTGCGACCGTGCTCGGCAAGATTCGATACGCACAGCACGGGCGCGCCGTCCACCAGCCCGTATGCCACCAGCGACGCCCACGGGTCGCCGTCGACTGTCAGCGTGGCCAGCGTTGCGGCGTTGCCGGCGGCCGCGATGGTCCGGGCCTGCTCGGCTGCCGACGGCTGGGTGGAAATCGTCACCGGCTGCAGCGGTGGTGGCACCGATGGTGCGTCGCCGACATCGCCGTGATCGCGGTTCGCCACGAAGCTGAGGCTACTGCGCTAGGGGTGTCTCCGGAATAACCCCGGCCGGCGCCGCGGTTGCACGCTCCGGTTGTTTCCATCGGCAGTGAGAGGACGCGCAGATGCGGTTCGGGGTGTTCACGTTTTTCAATGACACGGGTATCGGACCGGTTGACCTGGCTGTCGCGCTCGAGTCGCGTGGATTCGGATCGCTGTTCGTCGCGGAGCATTCCCACATACCGGTCGACACGACGACCCCGTACCCGATGGGTGGTCCGATCCCGCCGCAGTACTACCGAACGCTCGATCCCTTCGTGTCGCTCACGGCCGCGGCGGTTGCGACCGAGTCACTGCTGGTGGGCACCGGCATCGCATTGGTGACCCAACGCGACCCGATCCAGTTGGCGAAAGAGGTGGCCTCCCTGGATCTGGTGTCGCACGGGCGCTTTCTGTTCGGCGTAGGGGTGGGGTGGTTGCGTGAAGAGATCGCCAACCACGGTGTCGATCCACGGGTCCGCGGTCGCGTGATGGACGAACGGCTGCGCGCGATGGTCGAAATCTGGACCAAGGACGAAGCCCAATTCCACGGCAAGTATGTCGACTTCGACCCGATCTACAGTTGGCCCAAGCCGCTGACGCAACCCCACACGCCCGTATTCGTCGGGGGCGGTCCGGCGAACTTCACCCGCATCGCCGACCTCGGCGCCGGCTGGCTATCGCTAAGCCCCTCTGCCGACGCACTCGCCGGCGACCTGGCCAAACTGCGCGAAGTCGCCGGACCCGACGTACCCGTGATCGCCTCCCACATCGGGAAGGTGACAGCGGATGTGCTTGCGGGCTACCGCGATCTCGGGATCGAGCACGTCACCGTCGAGCTTCCGACCCTTCCTCACGACGAGTCGCTGCGCCACCTCGACGCCCTGCACGCGGAATACGCCAAGCTCAGCTAGTTTTCAACGGTCAGTACGCGCTGAGTCGCTCCTCCACCTGAAGTGCCCGCAGGGCGCGGGCCGCGGTCTGGTAGCCGTTCACGACGCCTTCCAGCCTCGCGGTGGAGCCGTCGAAGCAGGCCCAGTCGAAGACGGCTTGGCAGACGTGGTCAGCCAGACTGCGCAGGATGCCGTCGCGGGGCGGCTTGTCGATAACCCTGATCGCGGCCGCGCACAGCGCGCCCTTGTCGACATCGTCGCACCGCAACGCTTGGTGAGCGAGCGACATGAGATTACGGGTGTGGTCACCCTCGAAGTCCATAAAACTCCTTGCCCATCATCGATTCTCGGCCCCTGTGCCGTCAGGTGTTGCGCCGATCAACCGAGTGGTAAACCTAGCCGAGCAACTGGCACGTGCCGGCCACATTCAGGTCACAGAGCGAAATCGGAAGTCGCGATGGCGCCCCGGCTTACCGCCCGGTCTCCTGCAACCTGGTGACGAGTTGGAATGGCACCGCGACAAACAGGGTGCCGCCGATGAGATTGCCGACTGTGGTGATCGTGATGTTGGTGAGCAGCCCGTGGGCGCCCAGCCCCCAGGTCAGCGCCGTATGCGGGGCGTCGCGGTGAAACGCCGAGAGTAACAACGGAAGTCCGAGGAACCCGATGTTCGCGATGACGTGCTGGGTGGCGCCGATCACGAACGCGAACGGCCCGTAGAACGCGAATCCCATTCGGGCGACGTCGGTTCGGGCTTTGAAGAACAGGCACATCGATGTCTGCAGGAACCACGTGCAGACCACGGCAAGCAAGATGGCGGTGAGCGTCGGCTGCGACGTCTTGGCGGTCGCCACGACAGCGGCGCGTTGCGCGAAGGCGCCCAGATAGGGACCGCCGGCCGCGGCGCAGACAGCCACGAAAGTCAATGCACCAATGAAGTTTCCGAGCAAACCGATGGCAAGTAGACGCAGGTAACCGACCAGCGTCATGCGGCGTTGCAGCAGAGCTATCGCACCCGCCGCCATGTCGGCGGTGATCAGTGACATACCTGAAACCAGAATCAACGCGAATGACATCCCGAACGCCAACCCCATCAACAGGCTCGCGATACCCGGAGACGAAACTCCCGTGCTGACCACCAGTGACAGCAAGACTCCGAACGACACCATGGCGCCGCCGACCAGTGAGCGAACCAGGAAACTCACCGGATGTGCCGCCTTTTCGACGGCGATCTCGGCGACGCGCGTGGTCATCTCGCCGACTGTGAACAGCTCGAACGGATCACGGATTGCTGCTGCGGTCGACGGCTCGGCCACCGGCTCGGTGCCGTTCACGAGAAGTACTGGTGCGGACATTGTTGTCTCCCAATCAGGATCATCGGCCGGTGCGTAATTCCCAGCGGAGCTGGGCTTCGGACGGGGATTGCACTGGTATGAATGCTGCCTCGCGAAATCGGCGGCTGGCGCCGGTGCGGCGTGCATAGCCCTTGCCACCGGCAGTGCGAATTTCCAGGGCGGCGGCCGCGCTGACAAGGTCGGCGGCGGCCAGCCTCAACGTCAGCAGTTCGCGTTTCGCGGGTGCTGCGATACTCCCGACCGCTGCGGCGGCGGATCCCACCCGGACGTCGATGCCAGCCAATTCACTTGTCAATGAATCGAATTCCGAGGCGAATGCGGAGTTGACGCCGCCCAGGCTGGGCTCGACCTCGTCAAGGCACCTCCGCGCCAGCCCGACGCACATCGCCGACTGCAGCACCAGAAACGTCGGACGGACGAGGTTCAAGAAGGACTCGGTATGGCGGCTGAGGATCTGCTCGTCTCCGACGAAGACGTGGTCGAGCGTGACTGACGACGAGGCGGTGCTGCCCAGCGCGAGCAGCTCGAAGTGGCTACCGATCGTGACGGCGTCGGCCGCGAGCGGCAGCCCGACGACGATCTTTTCACCGGTCTCGGTTTGGGCGACCGTCACGATCGTCGAGTCGGGATAAAGGTTGCTGGCCCAACGTAGTACGCCGGTGAGTCGATAGCCGCCGTCGCTGCGCGTCGCCGCCAGATCGATGGACCCGCATCCTGCGGCGTCCTTGAATGCCGAGGCCATACCCGTAACTCCCAGCGCTGCACGGCCGGTCAGGGTGGACGCCACATCGAGCGACCACGGGGTTGACGCCGCGGTCAGGTACTCGAGCGTCATCCGGTGCGCCCACACCGAAAACGCAGTCGACAAGCAAAGACCCGCTATCTCGGCGATCACCGATGCCATGGCCGGCAGCCGGTGGTCGTGGTTGCCGGGAGCGCCGAATCCAAGGAGCCCGCTTTGTGCAAGCAGCCGGACATTCTCTCGGGTGTCGCCTTCACCCTGGTCAAGCGCCGTTGCGCTGGCGGCGATGTGGTGCACGACGTCAGGCGGGAGCAGCGCGGCTCGCGATGTGCTGAACGCGCCGAGTTCGGTGGTCATCTCGGTCCTCGAGCCGGGCTATTCGACGGTCAGGGTGGAGTCGACGGACGCCGGGCGTCGCAACGTATTCACCACGGGGGACCAGTGAATGGCGTTGTCGTGGATTTCCTGCAGGGTGCCGGAGTCGGCGTCGCCGGCGAGCAGCACTCGACAGCGGATAGCGGTGAACCCGGGAACCTTGTCGTCGGGAGTGTCGCCGACGCCCCAGACCGCCGAGATGTCGATGTCGCCCTCCATGCTCACCTCGATCCTGGTCAGCGCGACACCCCGGTGGGTGGCATTGGCCAGCAGGCCGACCGCGATGCACGAACCCAGTGCTGCCAGAACGGTTTCCGAGGGATTGGGCGCCGCGTCGTCGCCCAGCAGTGCGGGTGGTTCGCCGACCAGCATGGGGGCCAGGTCACGAACGTAGGTGAGGTTACGAAAGTTGGATCCGCACACCGTCTTTGCCTTGAGTGTTTTCCTGCCGGTAGCCGGGGCGGCTTTGGCGTTACACGAAAGCCGGTCCAACCCGGCTGCGTCGATCGTCAGGGCTTGCCCAGAGAAGGTAGTCACATTGAAATCGTGGCCTAGACAGACCACTCTGTCTATTGATCGAATCGCGCTGATTGCAACGCCGGAGCGTCAGGCGTGCGAGGGGAGGGCTCCGGCGATGGCGTCGTCGGCAAGAGCGCGCCCGACGCGAATCGGGTCGACGGACCGTTCGACCTTCGACGCAACCAGCGCGCCGTCGTACAGCAATTGGATGTGCCGCGCGAGTGCCGCCGGGCGCCGCACGCCCGCCGCCTTGATGTGACTGCTCAACGTCGACCGAACCCACTGACGGTGGTGGTCGATGGGCTCGAAACTCACGCCCGGGAACTCGGACGCGACGCTGGCGTAGAGACAGCCGGGGAAGTCGTGCCGCCGACCCTTGCTGAGAGCCAGGTCGAAGAAGGTCAATGCCCGCGCGACGGGATCGGCGACCCCTTCGATCGCTTGCGCGAACCGGGTCCGGTCGGCGACGTCCAATTCCGTCAGGTAGGCGATGACCAAGGCGTCCTTGGAGCCAAAAGTGCTGTAAAGGCTTGCCTTGGCGCAGTCGGCCTCGCGCAGGATGCGATCGATGCCGACGGCGCGGATCCCGTACTTGGCGAAAAGCTCCGTCGCAGCAGCGAGCAGGCGATCGGCCGGCCGTCCCGATCTTGTCCGGTCGACAACAGCAGTGGCCGTTGTGTTGTCCGGGGTCTGCATGGGAGCCAAGCTAGCACGGCTAGACAGAGTGGTCTGTTCGCCTACTCGGCGGCAATAATTTTCGTGATCTGCTCGGCGACCGCTGCCCGTATCTCGGTGTCATCGAGGTCCTGCAGCCCGAACGCGACCCGCAGCGTCGGACCCATCAGGCCCCAGCCGATCTGCAGAGCCATCCCATGGGCGGCCAACAATCGCGCCGTTCGGTCATCGCTGTGCCCGGCTTGGACCTGTTCCAAAAAAGCCTCCATCCCGGGGAAGCGTTGTTGGAGTTCCTCCACCGGGAAACCGTCGAGAGTCGAGCGCACCATGACGCGCGCCTGGAACTCGTAGACGGCCTCGATCTCCGCGCGCGGCGCACCCGACTTGCGCAGGGCCGCCGCGGAGTCCGCGAGATGTTGCAGAGTCGCCGCCAGCAGTTGGCGTTTGCTACCAAAGTGGCGGTGCAACAGACCGTGATTGACGCCGGCCCGGGTCGCGACCTCCCGAATGGATGTGGCGGCCGGGCCCTTCTCGGCGAACAACTCACTGGCCGCTTGCAGCACTGCCGCGCTGACCTCGTCTTTGCCGATTGGCTTCGCTGTGGTCGTAACCGTTGCGTCCGCTGTAGCCATCTGTGTACATTAGCGGACAACGGGCAGTGTATACAGCCGACTACATATGAACATGTCAAGGGAGTGGTCGTGAGCAGTGAGCTTCGCGTGGTGAAACTGGGCGAGAACATCGGGGCGCGTATCGACGGCGTGCGACTCGGTGAGCTCGACGCAGAGACTGCGGCGGCGATCAACACCGCGCTGATCACGCACAAGGTGGTGTTCTTCCGCGGGCAGACGCACCTCGACGACGACTCGCACTACGCATTCGCCGAGAGCCTCGGGCGTCCGACGACACCCCACCCGACGCTGAAATTCGAGGGAAGCCGGGTGATGCGACTGGAGTCCATCAACGGTAATGGGGCCAACCAATGGCACACCGATGTCACTTTCGTCGACCGCCCGCCGAAGGCCTCGATCCTGCGCGCGGTGGAGTTGCCGGCCTACGGCGGCACCACGACGTGGGCGTCAACTGTCTCGGCGTATCAGCAGCTGCCTCAGCCACTGCAACAACTCGCGGACGGCCTGTGGGCCATGCACAACAACGCGTTCGACTACGCCCAGATCGATCCCGCGAAGCTCGCCGCCCTAGAGGCGAGCCCTGAAGCAATCCTGAAGTACACCAGCGAGTTTCACTCGACCCACTACGAGACACACCACCCGGTGGTGCGCGTGCATCCCGAGACCGGCGAGCGCTCACTGCTGCTGGGCAACTTCGTCAAGGCCATCCTCGGAGTGAACGGTGCCGAATCGCAGGCGTTGTTCCGGATCTTCCAGGATCGAATCACACGGTTGGAGAACACGATTCGGTGGAACTGGGAGCTCGGAGACGTCGCGATGTGGGACAACCGCTCAACACAGCATTACGCCGTCTCCGATTACGGCACCCAACGCCGCGCCATGCATCGCATCACGCTCGCGGGTGATATCCCGGTGAGCGTCAACGGCGAACGCAGCCGGGCGGTCTCCGGTGACGCCAGCGACTACTCGATCGTGGACACCCCCAAGCCGCTGGTCGCCTAGCCGCCTGCCACCCTCTGCTACTGTCGGGCCGGGAAGCTAAATAAACTCGGCTAGAGCCAGGGGTGCTGATGGGACTGCTCGAGGACAAGACCGCCGTCGTCACCGGCGCGAACTCCGGCATCGGGTTGGCCACCGCCGAGCGGTTCATCGCCGAAGGCGCCGAGCGGGTCTTCATCACCGGCCGACGACAGCCGGAACTCCGTTCCGCCGCAGAGCAATTGGGGCCCCGAGCGGTGCCTGTGGCGGGCGACGTCGGAGCGCCGGAGGATCTCGAGCGCCTTTACGCAGAGGTCGCCGCGGGCGGCAAGGGTCTCGACGTCGTCGTCGCCAACGCCGGATCGACCCGGGTCGCGCGGCTGGGTGAAATCAGCGACGACGACCTCGACACCCTGCTGACGACCAACGTCAAGGGCGTGGTCTACACCGTCCAGAAATCGCTTCCGCTACTCAACGACGGCGCCTCGGTCATCCTGATCGGATCCACCACCGCCGACCGAGGCCGGCCGGGCCTGAGCATCTACGCCGCATCCAAAGCCGCCGTGCGATCACTGGCGCGAACCTGGGCCAACGAGCTGGCCGACCGCGGCATCCGGGTCAATGTCCTGGTCGCCGGGTCGACCGCGACACCGGGCAGCGACAATCTGGCCGCCCAGACCAACCCCAACGCCTCGATCGAAGAGTTTCGCGCTGCCCGCATCTCGACCATCCCGTTGGGCCGATTCGCCGAGCCAGTCGAGATCGCCAACGCCGCAGTCTTTTTGGCCAGCGATCTGTCCAGCTTCACCACCGGGTCGACCGTTCACGCCGACGGCGGATTCAACCAGGTTTAACAGCCCTGGCCCGAAGGAAACGAGACTGATAGTCTCGTTTTCCACAGGCTGTCTCGAAACGCATCGGGCGGAGGGCTTTCGTTTGGTCGAGGCTTTGGTCGACCCACATCCCGACGGCGCCTTCGCGCTGGCCGGCCTGTCGACGCGAGCCCGGAACTGGCTGCTCACCGTCGCCTGCCTCGGCGTGCTGCTGGTGATCTCCTCGATGGTGGCCCTGAACACCGCGCTGCCCGATATCGCGATCGCCACCTCCGCCACTCAGACCCAACTCACCTGGATCGTCGACAGCTACACCTTGGTGCTGGCGTGCCTGCTCCTGCCCGCCGGCGCACTCGGTGACCGCTACGGTCGGCGCGGCGCGATGTTGGTCGGCCTTGCGATATTCGGCGGCGCATCGCTGGTGCCTGCGGTGCTGTCCAACCCGACGATCGTGGTCGTGTCCCGCGCGGTCGCCGGCGCCGGGGCGGCGCTGATCATGCCTGCGACACTGTCGTTGATCACCGCCGCACATCCAAAAGATCAGCGCAACAAGGCAGTTGGCATCTGGGCTGGCGTCGCCGGGTCGGGCGCGGTCGTCGGCATGCTCGGGACGGGTGGCCTGCTGCACTTCTGGTCGTGGCATGCCATTTTCTGGGCCTTCTCCGGCGCAGGCTTCGGCTTCTTCCTGCTGACGCTGACGATCGCCGACTCGCGGGACCCTGAAGCGAAGCCACTGGACTGGCGGGGCGCTCTAGTGATCGGCAGTTCGGTGGCGGCGCTCGTCTTCGGCATCCTCGAAGCGCCGGCCCGCGGGTGGACTCATCCGCTGGTCCTGTCCAGCATCGGTACCGGCCTGGTGCTAGGTCTGGCATTCGGGTTCGTCGAAATCCGGCAGCGCTACCCGCTCTTGGATGTGCGCTTGTTTGCGGTTCCCGCGTTCGCGACCGGCGCGGCCACGATCACGGTGTTTTTCTTGTCGATGTTCGGTTACCTGTTCCTGCTGATGCAGTACATGCAGCTGATCCTCGGCTACAGCCCCAACAAAACCGCGTTCGCGCTGAGCCCGATCCTAGGCCCGATGCTGGTGCTGTCCGTGCTCTCGTTCTGGTACCTGCCCCGGTTGGGTTTGCGAGCGGTCGTGTTCAGCGGGCTGTTGCTGATCGCGCTCGGGTCGACGTGCATGCTCGGCATCGAAGTGGGATCTCCATACTGGCGGGCCGCTTGGCCGATGCTGGTCATGAGCGTAGGCATCGGATTGTGCACCGCGCCGACGACGTCGGTGATCATGACCACCGCGCCCGACGACAAACAGGGTGTGGCGTCGGCCGTCAACGATGCCAGTCGAGAAATCGGTGCCGCGCTCGGCATCGCGTTGGCCGGCTCGATGTTGGCCGCTCAGTATCCGAAAGCGTTGGTTCCCAAGCTGTCCGGATTTTCCCCGCCGGTGCAGGAAGGCGCCTCGTCATCGCTTAGTCAGGCCCTGGAAATCGCCAAACGAATGGGACCCCTGGGTGTTCGGCTGGCCGACGCCAGCCGGGCGGCGTTCATCGACGCCATGCACTCGTCGCTGCTGGTGCTGGCCATCGTGATCGCGGTCAGCGCCGTGCTGATCGGGCTGTGGGCGCCGGGCCGCGACGACCAGCAGCTGCGACCGGTACGCCTGCTGCTGGCGCGGCGGCGGTCTAAGTAGCGGGGCGGTCGCGACGCGGTCCGTAGCAAACCCCTTGTCGGACTGGCGGTTGCAATCAGGCTGATTTACACGGCTGCGTCTAACGGGAGTGATGGCTACGCTCGCGAAATCCAGTCGCCGATGGCCGGCAACTATCACGATCTCCGGTTACCGGTATGGAGGCGCAATGACCGAACGCACCCCGCGATGGCGCGGAGCCTTGTCCTCAGTGCCGCGGCTCAACGTCGTCGGTGTTGCTGCGATCGTCGTCGCGGCGGGCTTGATCGCGGCTCACAACCTGCGGCACGACACGTCGCCGAACCAGATCCTCAACGTCTCCTACGACCCGACTCGCGAACTGTACGCGGCGATCGACAAGAACTTCGTCGACGAATACCGCAAGACGACCGGCGTGACCGTGGAAGTCAAGCAGTCGCACGGGGGTTCGGGCCGACAGACCTCGGATGTGATCGCCGGAAAGCAGAAAGCCGACGTCGTGTCGCTCGCGCTGCCGAGCGACGTCGAGGCATTACGCAAACGTGGTCTGGTAGCGGCCGATTGGCAGCAGCGTCTGCCCAATCATGCGGTTCCGTACACATCGACAATCGTGTTCGTCGTCCACAAGGCCAATCCGAAAGGCATCCACGACTGGCCCGACCTCATCAAAGACGACGTCGAGATCGTGAATCCCGATCCGCGGACGTCTGGCAACGGCAAGCTGAGTGTGTTGGCCGCCTGGGGATCGGTCACCACCCGCGGCGGAAGTGAGGCCCAGGCAACAGATTTCGTACGATCGCTGCTGAGCCACGTCGTGGCCGCCGATCCCGGCGCCCGCAGCGCCGCCACCACGTACTCGGTCGAGAAGGTTGGCGACGTCCACCTGACGTGGGAGAACGAAGCGTTGCGGGAGGTTGCGGAAAACCAGAACGAATTCGAAATCGTCTATCCGCCAATCAGTATCCGCGCCGAGCCAGCGGTTGCCTGGGTCGACGCGAATCTCGGCAACAAGAAAGTCGCGTCGTTCGCGAAGGCGTATCTGGATTACCTCTACACCGATGCCGCCCAGGAGACCGCGGCCCAGTACGGCTACCGCCCGATCAAGCCGGAGATCCTCGCCAAGCACAAAGACCGGCTGCCACCTATCGAGCTGTTCCCGATCTCCGCGGTGGCGAAGAACTGGAATGACGCGCGCGAGAAGTTCTTCGGCAACAACGGAATCTACGACGTGGTCTCTTCCGCTCCGGCCCGCTCCGCGTCCGCACACTCCCGGCGAAAGACGAAGACCTCATGAGCATCGTGGGCACCCTGAAGAAGCTGAACTACGACGGCGGCAAGGCGCGTCGCGATCTGGTCGCGGGACTCACGGTGGCGGCGGTGTCGCTGCCACAGGGCATCACCTACGCGCTGGTCGCCGGTGTCGACCCGAAGTTCGGCGTCTACTCGTCGATCGTGGTGACCTTCGTCGCGTCGGTGTTCGGGTCATCGTCGCATCTGGTCAACGGCCCGACCAGCGCAATATCGCTGCTGGTGTTCAGTTCGTTGGCGTTCATCGACCCGGAGAACCGGACCGTCCTGTTCGAGGCGTTGTTCTTGCTCGGCGTTCTGGTCGGGGTGTTCCAGATCCTGATCGCGGTGTTGAAACTCGGCGATCTGACCCGCTACATCTCCGAATCGGTGATCCTCGGGTTCCTGTTGGCCGCAGCGATACTCATCGCGATCGGCCAGCTCGGCAATGCGCTGGGGGTCAAGGATCAGGGCAACGGGCGGCAGTCGGTGCTGAAACGCACCTATCTGACGTTGTTCCACGGCGAAGCGCTCAACTATCGCGCGCTGATCATCAGCACCGCGACCATCGCGCTGGCCATCGTGCTGCGGAGGCTGGTGAAACGCTACGGCCTGCCCCAACTCGACTTGTTGGCGACGCTGATCGTCGCGGCCCTGATCGCCTATGTGGCCGGCTGGTCGACCGAGGATCACGCGGGCCGGACCGCGGTCACCTTGACCGCGAAGATCCCGCAGAGCCTGCCGTTGCCGCATATCCCGACCGTGCAGCTCGGCGAGCTGGGGCAGTTGTCCGAAGGCGCGCTGGCCATCGCGTTTATCGGCCTGCTCGAAGCGCTTTCGATCGCAAAGGCCATCGCCTACCAGAGCGGCCAGAAGATCGATTACAACCGGCAGATCATCGCGGAGGGCCTGGCGAATCTGACCGGCGGCTTTTTCCAGGCGGTCCCGGGGTCCGGCTCGGTGACCCGCTCGCCGATCAACTACCAGGCCGGCGCCGCGACCCGATTCTCCGGCATCATCGCCTCGATCGGCGTCGCCGGCATCGTGCTGCTGTTCGCGCCGCTGTTGCACTACATGCCCCGCGCCGCGCTCGCCGGGCTGTTGCTGATCACCGCCGCTCGACTGATCGACATCAAGAGGCTCGGTTATGCCATCAGGGCGTCGCGCTACGACGCGGGACTGGTTCTCCTGACGGCTTTCACCGGTGTGCTGGTCGACTTGGACACCGCGGTTCTGCTCGGTGTCGCTCTGTCGATCCTGTTGTTCGTTCCGCGGGCGGCGAAGCTCAAGGCCCGGGAATTGGTGGTGGCGCCGGAACGGGTCGTCCGGGAGCGGGTGCCCGGCGAGCCGACCGATCCGTCGATCCTCATCTACGACTTCGAGGGCGAGTTGTTCTTCGGTGCCGCACCGGAATTGGAGCGCTACCTAGAGGAGCTGGGGGAGCGGGTGAAGCGCGACGACATCAAATATCTCGTGCTGCGGGTCAAGCGGGTGCGCAACCCCGACGCGGTGGTGATCGAGCGGATCGAGAAGTTCGTTCGCGAGGAAAGCGACCGTGGGGTCACCGTGCTGCTGGCGGGTGTGCAAGCCGATCTGTGGACGCTGCTGACCAACGTCGGCTTCGACAAGTGGTTCCCGCCCGAACGGGTCTTCCCCGAGGAGGAAGAGGAATTCTCCGCGACGCTGAAGGCCGTTCGCTACGCCCATGCGCTGCGCGGCTTCGACGAGGCCGAGCAGCCGGTTCCTGCGGTTGCGGTGGCCGGCAACGGGGACGCCAAGCACTACTACTATCTGGTCTGAGCCGCGCCCGCGTCAGAAGTAAACTGGCCCAGTGAGTTCCGGCACGCCCGACCGCGCGGCCCGTCCGGCGCTGGAGCGCAGACTCGGCACCAGCGACGCTGTCGTCATCGGTCTGGGCTCGATGGTCGGGGCCGGCATCTTCGCCGCATTGGCGCCTGCCGCGGCCGCGGCCGGTGACGGGCTGCTGATCGGTCTGGCGGTGGCGGCCGTGGTGGCCTACCTCAATGCCATATCGACGGCGCGCTGCGCCGCCCAGTACCCGGAATCCGGTGGCGCCTACGTGTACGGCCGCGAACGGCTCGGCGAGTTCTGGGGCTATCTCGCCGGTTGGGGTTTCGTCGTCGGGAAGACGGCCTCGTGTGCGGCGATGGCGTTGGTCGTCGGCTTCTATGCCTGGCCCGCTCAGGCCCACGCGGTGGCGGTCGCCGCGGTGCTTGCCTTGACCGCGCTCAACTACACCGGCATCCGTAAGTCTGCGCTGGTCACGCGGATCATCGTCGCCGTCGTGCTGACCACACTGACCGCAGTCGCAATAGCGGCCTCGCACAACGGTTTCGGACGCATCCACCTCGGCATCGGCGCGGGCATACACGGCGTGTTACAGGCGACCGGCTTGCTGTTCTTCGCGTTCGCGGGCTACGCGCGGATAGCGACATTGGGGGAGGAGGTGCGCGATCCGGCGCGCACCATCCCGCGGGCGATTCCGCTGGCGCTCGGTATCGCGCTCGCCGTGTATGCGATCGTCACGATCGCGGTGCTTGGCGTGCTGGGCGGACCGCACCTGGCCGGGTCCGCCGCGCCGATCGCCGACGCGGTGCGCGCTGCCGGCGCCGGTGGGTGGGAACCGGTCGTACGGGTGGTGGCGGTGCTGGCCGCGCTGGGATCGCTGCTGTCGCTGATCCTGGGCGTGTCGCGGACGACCTTTGCGATGGCGCGTGATCACTATCTGCCACAGCGGCTTTCGGCAGTGCATTCCAGATTCGGGACGCCGTACTGCGCCGAGATCGCTGTCGGTGTCGTGGTCGCCGTCCTCGCCGGCACCGCCGACGTTCGCGGCGCCATCGGGTTCTCGTCTTTCGCCGTGTTGCTGTACTACGCGATCGCCAACGCCTCGGCGTGGACGCTCGGCGGCCGGATTGTCCCGACGCTCGGGGTCATCGGCTGCGTCGTGGTTGCTCTGGCGCTGCCGCTGCAGTCGGTGATTGCGGGTGTCGCGGTACTGCTCGCCGGCATGGCCGTCTATGTGGTGCGGCGAAAAGTGATGCGCTAGAAGAAGAATCCCGCGTGCGGCGCCTGGGTCACCGCGAACAGTCGGTCGGCCGCCGCCACGTGGGCCGGGTCATCGGCGCGAGCCAGGCCCGCCGTCGACAGGTTGTGCCATGTCGCGCCGCCGAGTAGCACGGCGCCGAGTCCCGCCACCCCGACGCGCACCTGCGGTGGCCGGTCGACGCGTTCGGCGCCGTCTGCGGTGATGGACACGGTGATGGAATTGCCCGGCAACAGCGGGTCGTCGACCGCGATGGTGACATCCCCGCCATCGGTGTATTGCCTTGCCGCCAACGTCCTTTCGACGTCGACGATACGCAGCCAGGTCTCGTCATGCGTGGCAGTGACCTTCGCAGCGCGCTGATCGAGCAACAGCCACGGCAGCGGGTCGTCGACCGGGAGCATCCAGAACACCACCCGATCGATGAGATCGAGCCCGAGAAGAAGACGCAACAGACCGAAGTAGGAGTCGATGTCGGGCGCGAAGAAGTCTTCCACGGCGATGGTGCGTTGATCGCTGATGAACCACTTATCGGTATCGGTCGGGCGGTAGCGGACGAATCCCGTCTCGGACCCAGACTCGCCATGTGCCGCGACATACCAAGGGCCCGAGCCGGATTCGGTGCGCAGGCGCACGCCCTCCCACCACACGTCCGGTCGGTCGATAGTGCCAGGACGCGACGACCGGTTGTCGGCGTAGATCCTCGGCAACGTTTCCCAGACCTCCGCGGGATCCAGTAGTCGCACCGGCCCGCCCGACGCCAGGGCCGGCCGAAGCGCCGCCCGCGCGGTCTGCACTTCGACGGTCTGCGAGATGCTCGCCACGCCGTAGCCGTACCGCTCATAAATCGTCGCTTCCGACGCCCGAAGCGTCGCGACCGCCTCACCGCGCGCGGCGATGTCATGCAACTGGTGGCGCATGAGCTCGGTGGCGACGCCGCGCCGGGTGAACGATGGCAGCACCCCGACGTGCGTCACCGCCGCGTGATCGACCCGGTTGCCGCCCGGAAGCGTGAGGGTGCTCGACACCGCATCGGCGGTGCCGACGAGCTGTCCGTCGACGAACGCGCCGATCGTGCGGCCGGGCTCGAGCAAGCGAGCGATCTGCCCGGCTTCGAGGCCCGCCAGTCTCGGGAAGCCGATCATCGCGGTGCGGAACACGTTGGCCGCGGCAACGAGGTCGGCTTCGCTGTCGAGCACCCGGATCTCGGTGGTCATCCCGACATCATGACTCGCGATCGCCGCGAGGGTTACTCCGGCCAGTACGGCGGCTGCCGCACGACTTGCTCGAGAAAACCTGAGGCGGCCTCCTCGTCACGCGGGACCCCGTCGCCGTGCGCGAACGGGCATTGCGGCGACGTGCCTTCGATGATCCACACCGCCCTTACGGGCTCGTAGACGGTCACGCCGTTCGGAGGTGAGATCAGGTCTGCGGCGAGCCCGTGCGCGCCCGGCCAGGTGAAGTCGTCGCTGCAAATCAGTTCGCCGTCATCGTTTTCGGCGACGACGTGGTAGTGCACCTCGTCCGTCATCCGACCAGGGTATTGGCAATCCCCGTGGTCAGCGACCCCGTAATGCGGTGAGCGCGCGGCGCTCGCTGGCGTGACGGGCGCCGGTGAGCGCGGCGTCCTCGTCCGGCGGGTCGGCGTGCAGGAAGCTGCCCGACCCTGGCGAGCCGCCCGAGCCGAGCTTGTTCATCTTGGTCGGCACCGGGGCGCCTTGGTACTCCAGCGGCAAGGGCCCGAGGGGCTGATGCAGTTCGACGTAAGCGCCGTGCGGTAGCCGCTTGATGATGCCGGTCTCGATGCCGTGCTCGAGGACGGCGCGATCGCTGCGCTGCAGTCCGACGCACCATCGGTAGGTGATGAAGTAGACGATCGGCGGCAGCACAACCATGCCGATCCGTCCGATCCAGGTCGTCGCGTTGAGCGAGACGTGGAACTTCAGCGCGATGATGTCGTTCATCGCCCCCAACGTCAGCACCGAGTAGAAGGCAATCGCCATCGCCCCGATGCCGGTGCGGACGGGCACGTCGCGTGGCCGCTGCAACAGGTTGTGGTGCGCGTGGTCGCCGCTGAACCGCTTCTCGAGGAACGGATAGATCGTCAGCAAGACGAACACGATGCCCATGATCATCGCGGCGCCGACGGCCGCGGGCACCGTGTAGCGGCCGATGTAGATCTCCCACGCCGGGAACAACCGCTGCAGGCCCTCGGTCCACATCATGTAGAAGTCCGGTTGCGATCCGGCGGAGACGTGAGAAGGCTTGTAAGGGCCCAGGTTCCAGATCGGGTTGATCTGCAGCAGGCCACCCATCAAGCCGAGGACAGCGGTGGTCAGCGCGAAGAACGCACCGGACTTGACCGCGAAGACCGGCATGACGCGCACCCCGACGACGTTCTTCTCGGTGCGCCCAGGGCCGGGGAACTGGGTGTGTTTTTGGAACCACACCATCGCCAGGTGGGCGCCGATCAACGCAAGGATAATCGCCGGCAGTATCAGAACGTGCAGGGCGTACAGCCGTGGAATCAGCGCGGTCCCGGGGAAGTCGCCGCCGAAGAAGGCCCAGTGCAGCCAGGTGCCAATCACGGGGAATCCCAACATGATTGACGAGAGCGCGCAGCGCAGACCGATGCCGGACAGCAGGTCGTCGGGCAACGAGTAGCCGAAGTATCCCTCGAACATGGCCAGGATCAACAGCAGGGAGCCGATGACCCAGTTGGCCTCACGCGGCCTCCGGAACGCGCCGGTGAAAAAGACGCGGGCCAGGTGCACCATGATCGACGCGGCGAACAGCAGCGCCGCCCAGTGGTGGACCTGGCGGACGAACAGCCCGCCGCGCACCTCGAAGGAGATGTTGAGCGCCGACTCGTAGGCGCGCGACATCGGCACACCCCGCAACGGCTGATAGACGCCCTGGTAGGTGACATCGGTCATGGATGGATCGAAGAACAGCGTGAGGTAAATCCCGGTGATCAGCAGGACGATGAAGCTGTACAACGCGATTTCACCCAGCAGGAACGACCAATGGGTCGGGAAGACCTTGTTGAGGGCGCGCCGCAGCGGCGCAGAAGGGTGATACCGCACGTCGGTCTCGTGGGCCGCGCGCATCGCGGTGTCCGCCGGTCGGAGGTTCATGGCAACCGTCCCCTCACGGCTGAAGCCGCAGCTCCGCGGTCAGCCGAGCATCTACTATCATGCGTAGTACCACAGAGCGTAGTACCACATTCGACGGGCGTAAAGGGTCGGTTTAGGCTTTGCCGTTTCGCTCGCGGTGCTTGCAACCGGGCCAGCAACACGGCCGGCGCATGCCTTCCTCGAGTTCTTCCTGGGTGCGGCGGATCCGGCGCTCTCGGGTCTTCTCCTGCTTGGCGTCGTCGACCCAGCAGATGAACTCGTTGCGCGCCAACGGCGTGATGTCTTTCCACGCGGCCAGCGCCGTCGCGTTGGTCAACAGCGCATCGCGCAGATCCGCAGGAAGCTCGTGCACCACCCCGCCGGGCACCCGGTTGCCACTCATATCGCCAGGTTAATCCGCGACCGGACGGCTAGCGTGGAGGGCGTGGCCGGCGACGACGAAGACCCCGCAGCGGTTTTCGCTGCTGCGCCGCCCCGCATCGCTCCCGGTGTGACATCGATGGTCGGGTATCGCTCCGTGAGCAATCCCGGCGAACTGCACCGGGGCATGCCGTCGTCGACGCTGACCTTCATCATCAGCCTCGACGACGGGGTCGAGGCGGCCGAGACGGCCGAGGCTCTTCCGGCGGCCCGGCCGAATCCGCTGCTGCTGGGCGGACTGCAGATGCGGGCCGCGCACGTGCGCCAGCGTGGCGGTCAGACCGGCGTCCAACTCGCGGTGCATCCCCTCGCGGCCCGAGCCCTGTTCGGAACGCCGAGTGCGGAGTTGAATGCCGCGCAATGGGACGCGACAGCGGTGTTGGGTCGCAACGGGATTCGACTTCAGGAGCGGGTGAGCGAGACTCGCGACTGGAGCGACGCGTTTGGCGCAATCGCCGAGTATCTGTCGGGTACGTGGCGCGGCGATGCCGGAGTGCGGCCCGAGGTCGCGCAGGCATGGCAGCTGTTGCAGATCAGCGGCGGACGGGCGTCGGTGGGGGCGGTGGCCGACCGCGTCGGCGTGACCGGCCGGCATTTGACGACGCTGTTTCACCGTGAAGTCGGCCGCTCGCCGAAGACCGTCGCGACGTTGATGCGATTCGAGCGGGCGACCGCGCGGATCGCCGATTCGGTGCGACGCAGCGGGACAGTCGATTTGGCGGCAGTCGCCGCGAAGACCGGTTACAGCGACCAGGCGCACCTGACCCGCGAATTCACCCGGTTCGCGGGTGTGCCGCCGCGTCGCTGGCTTGCCGAAGAGTTCCGAAACATTCAAGACGGTGGGCACCCACTGCGCGCAGACTGCGAGTATGACTTCGACTAATCCGACCGTCTGGCCGACGTTGCAAGCGCATGACGCGCCGAAACTCATCGACTACTACGTCGACACCTTCGGAATGGTTCTCGCGGCGCGTTACGGCGAAGGCGACACCGTCGACCACGCTCAACTCCTCTGGCCGGAAGGAAGCGGCGGCATCATGCTGGGCAGCTACAAGCCCCGCGCCGAATGGTGCCGCGAGCCCGGCACGTCCGGTGTGTACATCGTCACCGCCGACCCGAGCGCGTTGTTCGAGCGTGTGCGCGAACACGGCGCCGACATCGTCCGGCCGCTGGCCGTGACCGACTACGGCGCAAACGAATTCGCCGTCCGCGACCTCGAGGGCAACCTGTGGTCGTTCGGCGACTACCGCGGCGAGCCGTTGCCCAGCTGATGCAAGCCACCAAGATATTTGCCAACCTGCGCGTCGCCGACATCGAAGCCGCCAAGGGTTTCTACACCGGCTACCTCGGCCTACCGACCGAAGAGTTCAACCTGGGCTGGGTGGCCCGGTACTCCTCGCCGGACGCCGACGCACGGCTGCAACTGGTCACCGGCGACTTGACCGCCCCGGAAGACTCGGTCATCTCGGTCTGCACCGACGACATCGATGCGGCGTACGCCGAAGCGCAAGAACTGGGCTACGAGATCGTCCACCCGCTGACCGAAGAGGCGTGGGGCCCCCGGCGGTTCTTCGTCCGTGCGCCCGACGGCAACGTCGTCAACATCGTGAATCACCACGACTGAAATTCGATGTTTTGGGCACGTGTGCAAAGGGTAGAAGGCCTAACATGTCCAAACTCAGTGTTATGAAATCCGTTGTTGTCGGTGGAGCTGTGGCTGCAGCGATGGCTGTGATGCCTATCGCTGCAGCTGAGGCCAGCGTGGGTCCGAATAGTGCAGCGCCCACCCATGTCATCTACAAGCAGGACCCGGGCGGCGGTGGCTGTGATGCCAACGGCAACTGCGGCTCCGGCGGACAGTTCAACGGGCCCGGCGGTGGCCCCGGTGGGCAGGGTTGCGTCCCGGGCGTCGGCTGCGGCTCCGGCGGTCAGTTCGCCGGACCTGGTGGCGTTCCCGGTGGCACCGGATGTCTCCCGGGCGTCGGCTGCGGCTCCGGGCACGGCTAAACCGTCCAACCACTAGCTCATGCGGCCTGGGTCTCCCCGGGCCGCATGAGTCGTTGGCCGGGTCAATCGGCGGCCGAAACGTGTCGGACCCTGGTGTGACGATGGGGTTATGTCGTTGACCGCATTGGCTCCTGAGGTGGTGAGTCGTGCTGCGCGTCTTGAGGTGTTGTTTGAGGAGTTGGCGGAGTTAGCGGGTCAGCGCAACGCGATTGACGGGCGGATTGTGGAGATCGTCGCGGAGATGGATCGCGACGAGCTGTGCGGGGCAACGGGTGCGCGCTCGGTGGCGGCGTTGGTGGCCTGGAAGTTGGGTGCGTCGTCGGGACATGCCCGCACGATCACCACGGTGGCGCGCCGGCTCGAGGAGTTCCCGCGCTGCGCGGCGGGGATGCGGCAGGGCCGGCTGTCGCTGGATCAGCTCGGGGTGATCGCCGCCCGCGCGGGTGCGGGCTCTGATGCCCATTACGCGCAGCTGGCTGCGGTCGCGACGGTCAACCAGTTGCGCACCGCGGTCAACCTGGAGCCGCGACCCGAACCCGATGCTGGCCCACAGCCGGGGCCCTCGATCACCAAGACCACCGACGAGCAGTTCAGCTGGTGGCGGATCAAACTGGGGCACCTGGATGCGGCGACGTTCGACGCCGCACTGGGGGCTCATCGTGATGCGCTGGTCACCGAGTGGAAACGCGATCACGGCGACAGCGAGGGCGTATCGGATGTCGCGCCGCCGATGCCGGGCACCCTCGAGGCGTTCCTGCGCCTGGTCGCCTCGGGCTGGGATGCCGAAGCCACCCGCCGGCCCCACGGGCAGCACACCACGGTGGTGGTGCACCTCGACGTGGAGCAGCGTGCTGGCGCCCTGCATCTGGGTCCGCTGCTGTCTGATGCCGAGCGCGCAGAGCTGACCTGTGATGCCACCTGCGAAGTCTGGTTTCACCGCGACGGCGAGCCGATCGGGGCCGGGCGGGCGACGCGGCTGATCAATCGGCGGCTGCGCCGTGCGCTCGAGCACCGCGACCGCACGTGCGCGGTTCCCGGGTGCGGGGCCACCCGCGGTCTGCACGCCCACCACATCCGGCACTGGGAAGACGGCGGCCCGACCGAGCTGGCCAACCTGGTGCTGGTCTGCCCGTATCACCACCGGCTGCACCACCGCGGCGACATCACATCACCGGACCCGCCGACCAGCTCGTCGTCACCGACAGCTGCGGTACCGAGTTGCACCCAGGATCAATCGCACGCCCACCCAAACGCCCCCCACCCGCGGTCGCGCCGTGGACCGGTCCCCTCGGCGAACGCGCCGACTGGTGGTGGTACACACCCTTCCAACCCCAACCCCCACCGACGAACAACTAGAGCTCAAATGGGTTGCGGCACAGAAAAAGACGCGTTTCTCGGGTGCTACTCGCCTTTGAGGCTCCCGATGCCGAGGGAGTAATCGGTGCGGACCGGACGCGGCTCAGCCCGCTGCTCTTCGACGTAGTCCTGCGGATTGCGGTCGACGATCGCCAGACCCCTGGTGGTCGGATGCTCGGCCATGAACTCTCGGTACTGAGCTCCGAGGGACTCCCGCAGCCCGATCGGCGCATGACGTCGGAAGTCGGCGAGTCCCTCGCGTTCTTCTTCGGCCATGTGGTCGTCGTTGGCCAGCCGGGTTCGGCCGACTGCGGCCCACCACTCGTCGGTGCCTATCCCCACGGCGTTCGCGTCGCGCACGCCGTCGCGGATGTCGTTGTGGTCGCCGATCGCATCGAGCGTCTCGCCCTCGGCGTCCTCGCTGCCGCGTTTGAGCAATTGCGGGTAGAAGATCTTCTCTTCGATCAGTGCGTGCACGTCGAGCTTGTCGGCCAGGGGGCGCCAAACCCTCATCAGCGCGCGCTGATTCGCCGGGGTCTGCGCCTGAAGTTCGTCCAGCTTGGCGAACTGCTCGCGAAACCAGTCGTGGTCTTCGAGGATCAGCGCTGTGATATCGGCCATCGTTACGAGTAAATCAGTTCACCGAGTCCGAGTTAAGTAAGCCGCCACCCACAAGTCGACTAGGCCATACCCTCGCTAGGTGACCATCCCCTATGACGAGGCGCTGCGCGAGCAGATCCGGGACCGCCTGGCCGCACATGACCGTCGCGTGGTGGACGATCCGGCGAAGCGTCACGCGGCCGTCGCGGTATTGCTCGTCGACTCCGAAGTAGGGGAGGACAGGATCGACCCGGCCCCGGTCGACGACTGGATCGCGGGACGCCCGATGCCGGAGTCCCTCGACGGTCGCATGGTCGACGTCTCCGGTGGCGCCGCGTTCCTGTTGTGCCGCAGAACCTCTCGGCTCAGTTCGCACCCCGCACAGTGGGCGCTGCCGGGTGGTCGCCTGGATCCCGGCGAGACCGCAATAGACGCGGCTCTCCGCGAGCTCGACGAGGAGGTTGGCATCAAGCTCGCCGCCTCCAACGTCCTGGGCTTGCTCGACGACTACCCGACCAGGTCCGGATACGTCATCACCCCGGTGGTGATCTGGGGTGGTGGCCGGTTGGATCCGCAACCGGCACCCGACGAAGTGGTGGCGGTGTACCGAGTCGGACTCCACCAGCTGCGGCGCGCGGACTCACCGCGATTCATCGCCATCCCGGAGAGTCCGCGGCCCGTCGTTCAAATACCGCTGGGCCACGACCTCATCCACGCGCCCACCGGCGCCGTGCTGTTGCAGCTGCGCTGGCTCGGCCTCGACGGCCGCCACGATCCGGTCGACGAACTGGAGCAGCCGGTCTTCGCCTGGAAGTAACCGGCAGCAGTAGTGTGAGTCCATGCTGCGCGGCGCGGTGAGCAAGTTTCAGCGGTGGCAATATCGCAACGGCCGTCCAGGATGGTCCGCGCGACTCGCGAATCGGTTGGGTGCTCTGGCGATTTCGGCCGGCCTCGTGCCGGGCGGGGCAGCCACGCTCGAAGTGCGCGGCCACAAATCCGGACGGTTGATCTCGTTCCCCGTCGTGGTCGCCGACTATCAGGGTGAGCGGTACCTGGTCGCCATGCTCGGGCACAAGACGAACTGGGTGCGCAATCTGCGGGGCGGCGACGGTCGCGCGGTGCTGCGCCGCGGCAAGCCCGAAGACGTCGCACTGGTGGAGGATTTCTCCGATGACCGCGCGGCGATCCTGCGCCGCTACCTCGAGGCGGCACCGGGAGCGCGGCCGTTTTTCACGGTCGACAAGCGGGCACCGCTCGAGGATTTCGCGCGAGTTGTGGATCAGTATCCAGTCTTTCGGGTCGCCTGAGCCTGGGGTTCCAACTCCAGGAAGCCGGGCCCGGGCTGGGGGGTGACGTTGTGTGCGGTGATTTCCTCTCGGCAGTGCGCACAGACCAGCATCGGCTCGGCGGTCTGGTCGCACGGCTGATGATGCAGCACGATCGGCGGCCCTTGCGGATGGGGGAGATGCCGGTCGCCCCACTGCATCAACACGACGATCGCCGCGAACAGGTCACGGCCGGGATCGGTCAGCCGGTACTCGTGACGATCGGGATCGCTTGCGTAGAGCACCTTTTCCAGCAGGCCCTTGTCGACTAACGTCCGCAGCCGCGCCGACAGCGTCGGCCGGGGAATCTGGAGATTGCGGGCCAACTGGCCGAAGCGGCGCACCCCGAAGAAGGCTTCGCGCAGGATCAGCAGCGTCCACCGTTCGCCCACGATCTCGAGGGCGCGCGCGACCGACTCGCCGTCGAATCGGTGGGACAGGTCCGGGTAATCCATGGTTCACACAATGTACCGGTTCAAAAACTAAACCGGTAGTGCTAACGTGGCTGAACCACCCGTACCGGCTGTGCAAAGCGAGGACGTATGGACACCGAGGTCGCCACCGCACCTGTTCTCACCAGAGCGACCGCGATCGCCGATCTGGCGCGGGGCATGGCCGACGAGATCGATTCTGCCCGGGGGCTGCCCACGGACCTGGTTGAGGCGCTGCGAGATTCGGGATTGCTGCGGGCGGGCGCGCCACGCGAGGTCGAGGCGCTGGAGCTACCCGCCGGCACCGCCCTGCGCTGCGCGGAGGAGGTGGCGCGCGGCGACGCGTCGGCCGGCTGGTGCGTGTCGATCGGGATCACCAGCACCCTGCTGGTCGCGTATTTGCCGCCCGCGAGCCGCGACGAATTGTTCGGCGGGGGCCGCGGGCTGGCCGCCGGCGTGTGGGCGCCGCAGGGCAAGGCACGACGGGTTCCCGGCGGCGTGGTGGTCTCCGGTCGCTGGGCATTCTGCAGTGGCATCACGCACGCCGACGTGTTGTTCGCCGGTTGTGTGCTCGAGGACAAACCGGCGGTGGTGGCATTGCCCACCGACCAACTGCAGATCCTCGACACCTGGCACACCCTCGGACTGCGCGGCACCGGCAGCCACGACAGCGTCGCCGACGAGGTCTTCGTCCCCGACGAGCGGGTGCTCTCGATCTTCGACGGCCCGGTGATCGACCGTCCGCTGTACCGATTCCCGCCGTTCGGATTCTTCGCCGCGTGCATCACGGCCGCGGCGATGGGCAATGCCCGGGCCGCTATCGACAACTTCGTCGACCTCGCCGCCACCAAGAAGGGTGCGGCGGGCAGTCGAACCCTGGCCGAACGGTCCACCATCCAGGCGGCGGTCGCCACGGCCGAAGCGGCGCTCGAAGCCGCCCGGGCCGGCTACTACCAGGCCATCGACGAGGCCTGGCGGGCAGCCGAAGACGGGCCGTCGGTGTCGCTGGCAACGCGCACCCGGTTGCGCCTGGCCGCCACACACGGCGCACGCGTCTCGGCCGACGTCGTTCGGTCGATGTACGACCTCGCCGGCGGCAGCGCCATCTACGACGGCGCTCCGCTGCAACGCCGGCTACGGGATGCCTTCACCGCCACGGCGCACTTCCAGGTGAACGAGGCGTCCCGCGAACTGCCTGGGCGCGTCCTGCTCGGCCAGGCCGGCGAGGCGGCGATGCTGTGAGGTCGCCGATCGAAGCGGTGCTGCCGTACTGGCTGGACCGGCCCGACCTCGAGGCGCTCGAAGTTGCCGAGGCCGTCAACGCCGCCGGGATCGGCGGGCTGTGGGTCGGAGAGATGGCGACGTTCGACGCGTTCGCGTTGGCCACCGCGATCGGTGCTCGCGCGCCCGGCCTGGGCCTGCGGGTCGGCCCGCTGCCGATCAGCGTGCGAACCTCCACCTCAATCGCTTTGGGCGCCAGCACTGTTGCCGCGGTCACCGGCGCTCAGGTCGACATCGCGTTGGGTGCCTCCAGTCCTTTCATCGTTTCGGGCTGGCACGATCGGGACTGGTCGCACAGCCTCGGGCGGATGCGGGAGACGATCGAGTGCCTGCGGCCGATCCTGCGTGGAGAGCGCGCCGACTACGATGGGCGGTATGTCCGCAGTCACGGATTCCGGCTGCGTAACCCGTTGCCGCACAGCCGTATCGGCGTCGGCGCTTTCGGCCCGTCGCTGATACGGCTGGCCGCGGAGGTCGCCGACGAGGTCGTGCTGAATCTGGCTTCGCCGCAGCGTGTTTCGCAGGTCCGCGAGCAGATCGAGCGTCAGGCTATCGCGGTGGGCCGGATTCCGCCGCATGTGACGGTATGGGTCCCGGTTGCGGTGCGACCCGGGCAGGCTGCGCTTCGCCAGCTGGCCGGGCAGCTCGCGGTCTACCTCGGCCCGCCCGGATACGGCGAAATGTTCCGCGACCTCGGTTACGGCGACCTGGTCGAGCGGGCCCGCTCCGGTGCGCGACGGGCAGACCTGGCCGCGGCGATTCCGTTCGAATTGGCCGGGCAACTAGGAGCTTTGGGCGATTCGGACCGGGTTGGCGAGCGGATAGGCGCCTACCTGGATGCCGGCGCCGACACGGTCGCAGTGATCCCGGTGACCGCCGAAGACCCCGCCGGACGGACCGCCCTCAGCTGCGCCGCGGACCTCTGTCACAACACCACACCAGCCCAGGAGAGCGCCCGATGAGCAACGCCAATGTCCAGTGCAGACTCGCCGCACGCCCGACCGAACAGCTCAAGGCCACCGATTGGACGATCGTCGGGGAGCCCAAACCCGTTGCGGAAGACGGGCAATTCGTCGTCCATGTCGACTACCTGTCGATCGATCCGGCGATGCGTACCTGGATGAACGCCGGCCGCAGCTACGTGCCGCCGGTGGAGATCGGCGAGGTGATGCGGGCGTTGGGCGTCGGCCACGTCGTCGAATCCCGGCACCCCGACTTCGCGGTCGGCGACAACGTGTCCGGGATATTCGGTGTCCAGCAATACGCATTGTCGGACGGCGCAGAGGTCAACAAGATCGACACCAGCCTGGCTCCGGCGCCGGTGTATCTCAGCGCGCTCGGGATCAGCGGTCTGACCGCCTATTTCGGATTGCTCGACATCGGCAAGCCCGAACCGGGCCAGACCGTGTTGGTATCGGGAGCGGCCGGATCGGTGGGCAGCATCGTCGGACAGATTGCCAAGATCAAGGGGTGCCGCGCGGTCGGCATCGCCGGCGGGGAAGAGAAGCGTCGATGGTTGATCGACGAAGCCGGATTCGACGCCGCGATCGACTACAAGACCGCCGACTTGCGGAAGGAGCTCAAGACCCACGCTCCGGACGGCGTGGACGTGTACTTCGACAATGTCGGCGGCGCGACGCTCGAGGCGGCGCTGAACCGGCTCGCCCGCGGTGCACGCATCGTGCTCTGCGGCGCGGTGTCGCAGTACAACGACATCCCCCGCGGGCCCTCCAACTACATGCAACTACTGGTCGCGCGCGCGTCCATGACCGGGTTCGTCATCTTCGATTACGCCGACCGCTACCCGGAAGGCATTGCGCAACTGGCGAAATGGCTCAGCAGCGGCGAAGTGCGTTCACATGAGCAGATCGAGCACGGCAGCGTCGCCGATTTCCCTGACACCCTGCTCAAGCTGTTCCGCGGCGAAAACACCGGCAAGCTGATCCTCGCACTGGGGGAATAGCCGCGCCGCACCGACTCGTTGATTCGCCGCATGGCTGCTTTTTCCGAGACCCAACGTGAAGAGTTTCTCGCCGGCATACATGTGGCGGTGTTGTCCGTCGCGGCGACCGACGGCCGGCCCCCGGCCAGCGTCCCGATCTGGTACGGATACACACCCGGAGGCAACATCCTGGTCAACACCGGCGTGACCGCGCGCAAGACCAAGCTGATCGAGCGAGCCGGAGTGGTGACGTTGGTGGCGCAACGCGAAGAGCCGCCGTACCAGTACGTGGTCGTCGAGGGGACCGTCGTCGACAGCACCACTCCGGCGCCGTTGGATGTCCGGGAGGCCATCGCCATCCGCTACCTCGGCGAGGAGGGCGGCCGCGCGTTCGTCCAGGGCATGGGGGATCACCCGGGCATCTTGTTCACCATCCGGCCGGACCGGTGGATCACCGCCGACTTCACCGACGAGCTGTAACCCGAGATTTCGAGCGCTGTGCGGCCCGTCGTGTCGGGGCCGTTCGCGGCCAGGCCTGTCCTAAGCTGACAGTCTCAAGTACTCAGGTCGCTACGCTCGAGAACCCTTAGGAAGCAACTCAAATGGACCTCGACCGCATTACCAGCCCGATGCGACTTGCGAGGGGATCGCACCAGCCCGGATCGGGCAAAGGGTGCGCCATGAACGTGATTTCGTACATCAACGGCGACGAGCACATCACGGATTTCCCGGCGACCTCGGCCCGCCCGTTGGCGTCGTTCGTGCAGTTGTGCAACGACCTGCTGGCCGAGCCTGACGGCTACCTGTCGCCGGAGAACAGTCTGCTGGTGCTCGACCTCGGGTGGCTGACCGTCGGAACCGCAGACGTCGCCGACGACGTCATGCATATCTGGGTGACCAAGTTGCTGACCAGCCCGCCATGGGGCGTTCTTCGGTACGCCAGCGGCGCGGCTGCTCGGGCCATCGCCGATATCGCGGACTTACACCGGACATTCGTCCCCGGTGATGTGCCGTCGATCGTCAGCTGGGACAGCGCGGCCAAGGCGGGCCGCGCCGCGTGCGAGGCTGTCGAAGGCGCAGAGCTATATGCCGTGCGGGCCGCTTGCCAGTCCACGTCGCTGGTCGAGACCGACGACTGGGACACCCTCGATGCCGTCACCGGCAACGCGCTGCGCGCGCACCGGCTGGCCCATCTTGATGCGAGCGCCACCAGGATCGTGGATGTGACCCGCAACGCGATTCGCTCCTGGCGTCGCCTCGCCGGGTTGAGCGTGGTGAGCAACGACTCGATTCCCGTTGCCGGCGTGGGGCCTCGGACGCTGGAATCAGCTCTGCCGGTGGCTATCTCGGCGTAGCCGTATCGTCCGCAACGCCGCCGCGCTCGCGGCGAGTGCTGCCATAGCGGCGAGGATGAGCTGCGACCCGGCGAACCCGACGGTGGTCAACACCAGCGGCAAGGCGAAGCCGATGTATGTCACCGAGTAGAACATCCCTGTCAACGCGCCGCGGATATGTTGCGGCGCAGCGGCTTCCAGATCGATTAGGCCCTCGCGCAGCGAAAGGCCGGACGCGCAACCGAGAATCAGCAGCAGCGGCAGCGCCAGTGCGAGCGTCATCGTGGGTGGCGCCACCGCGATGAGCGAGTACCCGAGCGCGGCCAGCGCCGCGCCGACGGTGCCGGTCCTCGGCCCCCACGAGCCCGCTCGGGCAATGACCTGAATGACGCCGCTCGACCCGTTGACGATCAACGCCGCCATGCCGGCCGCGGTGGGCGCCGCAATCCCCGTGCGGACTCGGGCGGGAATCGTGATGAATCCCAGTGTTGCCGAGGCGAATACCCACGGCGCCAGTGGCATCGCCCAACTGAACGCCCGTGCAGTCGAAAATTCTGATGCCAGAGGTTGTTTCTGAGCAGTGGGCGCCGGCCGCGCCGCGAAGGTGCGTCGCGATGCGATGATCATGCCGGCCATCGCCGTCAGGACCAGCCCCGCGGCCAGCCCGAACGACACTTCAACGCCCGGGTCTCCGGCACCGGCGATCAGCCCACCGGCCAACGGTCCGATCGCGAAACCGGCGATCAACACCGCTCCCGCTGTCGCCGCGCCGGCGGGGCCGCGCAGGTCGGATGCCCACGCGGTGCCGGACGTCATCGCCAGGCCCACACCTGCGCCGACGATCAGGCGTCCCGCCAACAACACATCTGGCTGCTGGGACAGCAGCATCGCCACCGTGCCGATTACTGCGGTGGTTGACCCCGTCAACGCCACCGCCTGGCGTCCGAACGCGTCCGAGGCCCGGCCGCCGATCAGCAGTCCGGGCAGCAACCCCAGCGCGTAGATACCGAAGATCGCGTCGAGGGTTGCGGTGCTGAGGTGCTGACGATCGCTGATGGTGGGCATCAACGCGACGAAATGGTTCGCGACCCACCCGGTGACCAACAAGACGGCGAGCACCGCGCCGAATTGGCGGTCCGCGCCGCGCGCCGCCGGCCGCGGCCGCACCAGCACGCTCGTCGATCCTTGGCTCATCGGATTCCGTTCCTCCTTGCGGTCGCGATCAGACACGACCACAACGCCTGGCAAGTTATTCCCCGTCGGACGGCGATCGCAACGCAATTAACCAGGCGTTCAAGTCAGTAGAGACGCTGATCGAACCTGCCTCGCCAACAGGTCGATCTATGATCCGCAGGTGGCTACCAGCGGCGATGCGACGACATATGTTCCGGCTCCCGGTAAACCCGCACTCCTGTTGGGCGCCTTCGATATCGCGAGTGTGGGATACGTCGCAGACGAGTTCTTCATCTCCGGCTCGGCGTCGTCCTACACGCCGGCGGCCGACCTCGGGCCCGACGGCCGATGGCAGGTGTCGCCGGGGGCGGCCGCTGACTACACCACCCGGATCGTGGCGCTCACCCCGTCGGACCCAGACCGATTCAACGGGACGGTGCTCGTCGAGTGGCTGAACGTCAGCGGCGGCATCGACGCTCCCGCGGTCTGGATGATGGCGCACCGCGAGATCGTGCGCGCCGGGTACGCATACGTCGCGGTGTCGGTGCAACGCGTCGGCGTCGACGGCGGTGAGAACATCATGGGGATCGACATGTCGCTGAAAAGTCAAGACGCGAACCGATATTCATCGCTGCGTCACCCCGGCGACATGTACTCCTACGACATCTTCTCGCAGGCCGGGCAGCTGGCCAGGCGGCCGGAGATCCTGCGCGGGCTGCGCGCCGAACACGTGATCGCGCTGGGGGAGTCGCAGTCGGCGCTGTTCCTGACGACCTACGTCAACGCCGTCGACTCACACGCACGGGCCTACGACGGGTTTCTGGTGCATTCGCGGTTCGGGCCCGCGGCCCCATTGGACGGCGGCTCGATCTTCGAAGCGCTGGAAAGCGACTCGTCGCAGGCGGTGGCATTTCGGCCCGACCTGCGGGTACCGCTGATCGCGGTCATCACCGAGACCGATCTGTTCGACGGCCGTCGGGTGGGCTATCACGGTGCGAGACAGCCTGATAATCAACAACTTCGGGTGTGGGAGATCGCGGGTGCCGCCCACGCCGACAACTACACCATTCAGGTGGCGCCAATCGACAGCGGGTCCGCGGAGCTGGCGGACATCGTCGCCGCCTACGCGCCGACGAACATGTTGATGGGTCAGGAACTGGACCACTGCATCAACTTTGCGCCGCAACACCATTACGTTCTGCAGGCGGCGTTGTCGCAACTCCGCGGCTGGGTTCGTGAGGGTCGGCTCCCGCCCAGCGGCGAGCCCATCGAGATGATCGGTGAGCAACCTGCTCTCGACGAACACGGCATCGCGCGTGGGGGTGTCAGGACACCGTGGGTGGACGTCCCGATCGCTCGGACCTCTGGAGCCGGAGGCGACGGGAGCACCATGGAGTCGATCTTCGGCTCGGGTGAGCCGTTCGATGCGTCGACCGTGCAGCGGCTCTACCCGGGCGGCGGCGAGGAATATCGGCGGCGCTTTACCACGTCGCTCGACTCGACGATTCAGTCGGGATTTTTGCTGGCCGCCGATCGCGAGGAGATTCTCCAGCTCGCCATGGCGACCTTCGAGGCCAATGTCAGAGCGGCGGGGACTCGAGCGCCAGGTTGAACAGGGCCCATGCCATGCAGAACAAGAAGTTGAGCGTGACGAGAACCATGCCGATGAACAGCAGCGAGCGCGCGCCGCGGCGCTTCATGCGTCGCACCCGCGCGTTGAACTGGTCCCGTCGGTACTGAGTCGCGATCACCGCAAATTGGAAGTCGGCGACATCGGCCCAGGCGGCCGGCGAACCGGCCAACATCTGGCGCAAGCAATCGGGTGACGTGCTGACGCCGACGCGGGCGAAGCGGCGGCTGAGTCGCCGGGCCTGGCGGCGGCTGGCGAGATGACTGCCAACCCGCAGGCGCTGCGGGAGCTGGCCACGCTCGTTCCCCCAAGGGGTCGTCGGCGTCATCACACGCCGAAGTGTAAGCCAGGCCTCGCCGGATAGCGGAAGCTTCGCGGCGATTAACGCGGCAGACCTGCCGACCCGACCTCAGCAAACTAGAACCTGTTACAGTTTTTGGGCATGAGCCGCAAACGCGTCGTCGTCGCGGGCCTGGGCGACGTGGGCATCCTGGCCGCGATGCGGCTGGCCAAGCATTTCGACGTCGTCGGCGTCTCGGTCAAACCCGGTCTGGTCAGCGGGCAGGAACTCGGTGTCCGGCTGGCCCGCCCGCGCGATTGGGCTCGCGACTACTGGATTCCCTTCGACCGGTTCCGGCGGCTGGACCGCGTCCGCATCATTCAGGGCGCGCTGACCGGCGTCGATTTGGCCGAGCGAATGGTGTCCGGCCGCACCGGCGACGGCACGCCGTTCGACGAAGGCTACGACGCGCTGGTCGTCTCGACCGGCGTTAGCAACGGCTTCTGGCGTCGCCCTACCCTGCAGTCGGCCGCCGATGTCGGCACCGATCTGCACGCCGATCACGATCGGCTGGCCAGCGCCGCGTCGGTGATCGTCGTCGGCGGCGGGGCGGCCGCGGTCACCAGCGCGGTCAACCTGGCAACGACCTGGCCGGACAAACAAGTCGACCTTTACTTCCCCGGCGATCGGGCACTGAGCGAGTACCACCCGCGGATCTGGCAGCGAATCAGCCGTCGCCTCAGCGATCTGGGCGTCGGCGTGCACCCCGGCCATCGTGCGGCGCTGGTCAACGGATTCGCGGGCGACGAGATCACCAGCGGCGGCGTCGACTGGAGCACCGGGCAGCCGACGGCTTCGGCCGACGCAGTGCTGTGGGCGATCGGCCGGGTGCGGCCCAACACCGACTGGCTGCCACGCGAACTACTCGACCAAGACGGCTTCGTCCGCGTCACCCGCGAACTGCGGGCACCCCATCATGCGGACGTGTTCGCGGTCGGCGACGTTGCAGCCACCGACCCGCTGCGCAGCTCGGCCCGTAACCGCGGCGACGTGCTGGTCGCGCGGAATGTCCACGCCCACTTGACCGGTGGGCGTCTGGGCACCTACCGCGCGCCCGGCCACCGGTGGGGTTCGGTTCTGGGCATACAGCCCGACGGGTTGGAAGTCTTCCTGCCGACCGGGCAGGCGTTCCGCATCCCGTCATGGCCGGTCGAGCGGGTGGTCATGCCGCTGATCGTGCGCCGCGGCATGTACGGCGGCGTGCGCGAAAACCCGCCGCTGGCTTGACGATTAGCCGCGTTTGCCGCGCACCCACTGGAACGTGCCGATGGTCTTGACCCGCACGCTGGCGAACGCGTGCTCCTCCAGGATGTCGCCGATTTCGTCCTCGCTGAAGATGTGAGCGCCGCCGGTGGGCAGGGCGCGCCACAGGTCGACCGGAGGGCGCAGCGTGGGGACCATGACCGCGAGACGTCCGCCCGGCTTGAGCACCCGCGCGATCTCGGACAGGGCCGCGGCGGGGTCGGGAACCAGCTGCAGCACCGCGACCGAGATTGCGGCGTCGAATGTCGCGTCGCGGAACGGAAGTTTCTGCGCGTCAGCCCGCAGAAAGCCGACCTGCGGTCCCGCCGCACCTCGCACCGCACGAGCCAGCATCGCCTCGGAGATGTCGATCCCCAGCGCCAGCCCGTCGGGGCCGGCGGCGTGGGCCAGCGACGTGGTGATCGATCCGGGGCCGGCGCCGACGTCCAGGGCGACACCGCCTTCCGGGATGTTCAGCCACTCGATCGGAAGCTGCATGGCGGCGAGGAACCGCCGGGTCAGCGCTTGGGCGTTGTCGTAGACGAAGGAGCCGATCGGCGACGCCCAGACCGCCTGGATGGCGCCGTCGTTCTTGGCTATGTCGTCGTCGGTCGTGCTCAACAGGTCCAGGTAGCCGTTGCTCACATCGGGCTCGGCGGGCGGGTCGGAGAGCAATTCGAGTGCTCGGCTCAGGGCCGGCGGTAGAGTCGTCTTCAGTTCGGTCATGTTGCGTTCCTTCGACGAAATATCAAGTTATACAGGCGTTTACGTATCGACAACCACGATCCGCAAGGCCTGTGCTTCCGTCCGCAGCCTACGCCGAGCAGTCATCGGCTTCCACCCGTCGAGGTAGCAGACGCTAGGGTCGAGCGGTGACTACATCGTGGTCGCCGAGCCGGCTCGGCAACCTGTCTGACAAACGCATCATCGTGACCGGGGCGACCAACGGGGTCGGGCTCGGCACGGCACGCCTGCTGGCCCGTGCGGGAGCGGACGTGATCCTGGCCGTTCGCAACACCGAGTTGGGCGAGCGCCGGGTTGCCGAAATCGGCGGCTCCACCTCGGTCGCCAAACTCGACCTCGCCGACCTCGCATCGGTGCGCGCGTTTCCCGACCAATTCGAGGGCGACGTCGACATCTTGATCAACAACGCCGGAGCGGTCGTCCAACATCAAACCGACACCGTCGACGGCTTCGAAATGACCATCGGCACAAACTTTTTGGGTCCGTTCGCATTGACCAACCTGCTGCTGGGCCGGGTGCGCTCGCAGATCATCAACGTCGGGTCCGATGCCCATAAATCGGCGAAGCTGCGCCTCGACGACATGCATCTGCGCGCGCACAAGTGGGCCGCCTATCCAGCGTATGCGCGCTCGAAGCTCGCGGTGATGCTCTGGGGACTGGAACTGGACCGCCGCTTGCGCGCCGCGGGGTCGCCTGTGACCGCGCAATTGACGCATCCAGGTTGGGTGTCGTCCAACCTTTCTCAGGTGTCGGACAAGCCGGTGATGGCCGGCTTTCATCGGGTGGTCACCGCGCTGGCGAATCGATTCGGCAACGACATCGAGGCCGGTGCAGCGCCGACGCTGTATTGCATCAGCGAGCCGATTCCACCGGGCAGCTATGTGGGTGTCGACGGTCGGCTCGGGCTGAAGGGCGGCCCGGTGCTGATCGGCCGCTCGGCGGTCGCCGCCGATTACGAGATCGCGGGCAAGGTGTTCGATTTCGGCGAAAAGGAAACCGGGACAACGCTTCCCGTGTAGCTAGTCGGGCGTCGCGAAGATCGCGACGGCATCGCCGCCCACCGATACGCCTGCGGGGCCGATCCTTTCGATCAGCCGTGCCCGCAGTTCGGGCGCTTTGTCCTCGGTGACCAGCAGTTGCTTGGAAAACGTGAATGCGATGTCCACCCACTGCTCGGCGGAGTAGTGGAGATCGTGTCGGTAGGTCTGCTGCGTCACGGTGAATCCGGCTGCGGCGATCATCTCGACGACCTCACCGGGACTGCCGTCGCCACTGTGGGTTTCGATGTCCATGTAGTCGCGGTAGATCTCCTCGAACTGCGCGCGGGTCGGATTGGTGGGCCGCAACCGATTCCAGATCAGCGCCAGCTTGCCGCCATCGGCGAGGATGGCGCGGATCTTCGGCAGCGCCACCGCTGGGTCCACCCAGTGGAACGACGCGGCGAACACCACGCGGTCGAAGCGCCGGCCGGCCGGGTCCCAGTCTTCGAAGGTGGCGAGTTCGACGGGGATGCCTTTGGCCTGCGCGACGGCGGCCATCCGGGCATCGGGTTCGACGGCGAGCAGATCCGCGCCGCGCTCGATCAACTGCATCGAGGCAATGCCGGTGCCGGCGCCGGCCTCGAGCACGCAGCGCGCACCGGGTGCCAGCACATCGTCGATCAACTGGTCGGGGTAGCGCGGCCGGTGCGCGTCGTAGTTCTGTGCCGCACCACCAAATGAGTTGGCGCGCTGACGATTAGTGAACAGATTCAGTCGCGGTGGCATGCTGTCGAGCCTAGCGAGTCGACGTGTGACCCAGCTGTGAGCTAGTGGTGGACCGTCGCGTTGGCACGCTCCAGCGCGCACAGTTGCCATTGACCCGGCACGCCTTTGAGGTGGTGTTCGCCGCGGTCGGCGAAGCGGTGTCGTGAGCCGGTGACGATGTCGCGGACCGTCGACGACACCAGCACCTCGCTCGGTCCGGCCAATGCTGCGACGCGCGCACCGATGTGCACGGCCATTCCGGCGACGTCGTCACCGCGCACCTCGACCTCGCCGGCGTGAATACCCACCCGAATCTCGATGTTCAGCACTTGGATTGCGTCGATCAAGGCGTCGGCGCACGCGATCGCGGCGCTCGGGCTGGGGAATGATGCGACGAATCCGTCACCGGCGGTGTTCACTTCAAGCCCACCGAACCGTTCGAGTTCGTGACGGACCATCGTGTCGTGGTTGTCGAGCAGATTTCGCCACCGGCCGTCGCCGAGCAGCGCGGCCCGTTCGGTCGAGCCGACGATGTCGGTGAACATGATCGTGGTGAGCACCCGGTCGGCGAAGCTGCCTCGCACGCCGGTGACAAACTCCTCGATCTCGTCGAGCATCGGCGCGGTGTCGCCGACCCAGTAGAGCGCGTCGGCTCCGGGTAGTTCGACGAACCGCGCTCCGGAGATGCGCTCGGCGATGTACCGGCCGTTGTCGACCGGGCAGAACTCCGAATCCTCACGATGCAGGACCAGCGTCGGGGCGCTGATGCGGTCCAGCGTGTCACGGACATCGCAATGCCGGACGGTCAGGATGATCGCGCGGGCCATGCTGGGTGAGGCGGCCCGGTTGCCGGCCATGTCCCACCACGCGCGGAATGCGTGGTCGTCGACCATGCTGGGTGCGATGAAACCGAGCATGTCGAAACCCTGGTCGACGGCGTCCGGTTCCATCGCCACCGTCGTGTAGGGGTCTTCTTCGACGATCTCGAAGCCCATCGGGTAGTCGTCGGCCCGCAACGTCCGGGCTGCGCCGTTGATGATCACCAGATTGCTCACGCGCTCCGGATAGTCGGCTGCCAGGACGAGCCCGGTCATCGACCCGAACCCGGGAGCGAGGATGGTCGCCTGCTCGCATCCGACCGCGTCCATCACCGCAATGGCGTCCTTTGCCCAGTATTTCGGGCCGATCACGTCCTGTGACACGCGCGACGACATGCCGACCCCGCGCTGGTCGATGCGAATCACGCGGCTGAAGGAGGCCAGTCGCCGGTGAAAGCGGTACATCGACGGCTCGGCGTCGATGGTGTCGATCGGGATGGACGGGCCCGGCAGCACCAGCACGTCGGTCGGCCCATCGCCCAGCACCTGATAGGCGATGTCGACGTCGCTGCAGCTGGCGTAGCGAGTCCGCGGAAACTGCGCCACGGGTACAGGCTAGATCAGGGAACCGACACGTTTCGGGCGTCTTCGGCAGAGTGGTCGCATCCCGCCCGCGCTACCGCGAGGATGCAGGTAACAGAAAGCGACGAGAGGACGACGCATGCAGTTGACGGGTAACACCGTTCTGGTCACCGGCGGAGGAACGGGGATCGGCCGGGGCCTGGCCGAGGCATTTCACCGGCTGGGCAACAACGTCATCATCGCGGGCCGCCGTTTGGAAACGCTCGAGGAGGTCGCGAGGGCCAATCCGGGCATGCAGTGCCTCTCGCTGGACCAGGGCGACGCCGCCGACATCCGGCGATTCGCCATCGACCTGAAAGACAACCACCTAGACGTCAACGTGCTGATCAACAACGCCGGAATTCAGTGGGTGGAGAATCTGGTCACCGGTGGGCCTGGCCGGGCCGAGCAGACCATCAACGTCAACCTGCTCGGCCCGATCCGGCTCACGGCGGCGCTGCTGCATGCGTTGCTCAGCAGGCCGCGCGCCACGATCATCAACGTCACATCCGGGCTGGCGTTCATGCCTAGTGCGCTCACACCGACCTATTGCGCTACCAAGGCCGCGATGCATTCCTATACCCAGTCGCTGCGTTTTCAGTTGCGCGACAGCGATGTTCAGGTCATCGAGATTGTCCCACCGCGGGTACAGACGGCCCTGCAGGGACAGCGTGGGTTCGACCCGCGGGGCATGCCGCTCGACGAGTTCATCTCCGAGACCATGACGCTGCTACAGACCAAGCCCGAGGCCGAGGAGATTATCGTGGAGCGCGCCAAGGGATTTCGGTTCGCCGAGCGCGACGGGGCCTACGACGAGATCTACTCCGCATTCAACGAGAAGATGGTCGCCGACGTCGACTAGGTTTTCTTGCACCGACTGTGCGGCTGATGAACGCCTAGGAAGCGTTTTTCCGCGCATAGCCCGCACAGTCGGCGATCAGCGTTCCCCGGCGGAGGTCGGAACCAAGCGTACCCTCGATAAAGAGGGGCGAGTCGAGAAGTTCTACCAGCGCTACGGACGCCGCTAGTAGCATCGCTTCGTCCCGGGTTTCATCGATGGGCTGCCCTCACGACGTGGAGGTGCTGATGAACACCGCCGAAGTACTCGAGCCCCTGGTGCGGGCGGTACTGGGAAGCCAGGCGCCGATCGCAGTGCGGGGCTGGGACGGAAGCCACGCCGGCCCGCCTGACGCGTCGTGGTTACTGACGTTCACCCGCCGCCGCGGGATCCGTCGCCTGCTGTGGGCGCCCAACGAGCTCGGCTTCGCTCGCGCATACGTCTCTGGCGATATCGAGTTCCACGGAGATCTGCTGCAGTTCCTGTTGATCCTCGATGAATCATCGGATCCCGCTCTGGGCCCGGGGGTTCGAGTCGACGGCATCACACGAACCGAACTGCTCAAAGCCGTGATTCGGCTCGGCGCCGTCGGCCTACCTCCCGCAGCGCCGCCAGAAGAAGTGCGATCGTGTACCGGACGTCGTCATAGCCGGCGGGGCGATGCCGCCGCGATCCAGCATCACTACGACATCGGCAACGACTTCTACCGATTGTTGCTCGACGAATCGATGACCTACTCCTGCGGCTACTGGGACGACGCGAGCGACAACCTCGACGAGGCTCAGTACCGCAAGTGCGATCTCGTGGCGCGCAAGCTCGGCCTGGCCTCCGGGATGCGGGTGCTCGACGTTGGTTGCGGCTGGGGCACTTTCGCCGCGCATGTGGCCTCGAATTACGACGTGACCGTTGTCGGTGTCACGGTGTCGCCCGAGCAGGCCGCCTACGCACGCCGCCGCATGCTCGCCCTCGGTCTCGACCATCAAGTCGAGATCCGCGTCCAGGATTATCGCGACGTCAACGACGGACCCTACGACGCGATCGCCAGCATCGGAATGGCCGAACACGTCGGGGCGGAAAAGTTGCCCGGCTATGCACACAAACTGCACACGCTGCTCGCGCCGACGGGCCGGCTGCTCAACCACGCCATTTCCCGCCGCCCCGGCCCGTCACCAACGAGTTCGAAAACCTCGTTCATCAATCGCTACGTCTTCCCTGACGGCGAACTCGAACCACTCGCCGTCATGATCGACGCCCTGGAATCGGCGGGTTTGGAAGTGCGTGACGTCGAGTCGCTACGCGAACACTATGGACGAACCCTGCGCGCCTGGCTGAACAACCTAGAAGCCAACTGGGACACCATGATCGAAAACAGCAGCCCCGGCCGAGTCCGCGTGTGGCGGCTCTACATGGCCGGCTGCGCCCTGGCGTTCGATGCCAACCGCATCGGCGTCAACCAGGTCCTCGCGGTCAAGCCCACCACCCGCGGCGTCAGCGGTATGCCCTCAAACCGCCAAAGCTTCATCCTGCCAAGCGCCACCACGATGACGTCGTAGTACGCGGTATCGCCGAGACCGCAAGGCAGTTACCAGCGTGTTCGCAGGTATCGGAGCTGGCACCGGCCGTGTCTGGTCCGCATACTCATGAGTATGCGGATAGCCGACGCAGACAACCTGATTGCGATTGACTGCTTCAACGCAGCCCAGTCGGCCGGCAAGCCCGTCACCACGACGCTCGTCCGGCAAATAGTCGACGAACTGCTCACGCATCCAACGGAATGCGAGTGCGGGCACTGCGAGGCAGCAGCCATCGCTCGAATCGGCGACGTGTGCAACATCGCGACTAGCTGGCAACGAGTAGTGGCCGCAGTCCCGCGCCGAACGGCGCGCTGACCGCTAGTCGCGGATAAAGCCCTTGTTGCGCATCAGGAAATCTGCCAAGAAGCCGTCGTGCGGGATCTCCGGCGCCGTGTAATGCGTGGGATACCTGCCGCCGTACACGTTGGCGATAGTCGGGTCGGCGAGCAGGTCGTCGATCAAGTCGCCGTCATCGGTGATCGCGCTGATCACCAGCGAATGCCGTAGCGGCTCAAGTCCGTCGGCGCGCGACCACGGCGCGACCCAGACACAGGGGAACGGCAACTCCACATTCAACCTGTTGACGTCGGGTGTGGCCAGCAGGTGCACCGTCGGACGCAGCGCGGCGTGGCCGTCGCCGAGCGGGGCGACCATCTGGTCGGCTCCTAGCAGCGCGGTACTGCCGGCGGCTACGGTGGCCACATGGCTCGCCAAAGCCATTGCGGCGTCAAGGGTCTGAACGGGCAGCACCTCGTGGTCGATGGCCGACAAGCGCTCGGTGATCGCTTCGGCCAGCGGCGCGGGGTCGCCTTCGTAGAGCACGGCGGTGGCGTTGACGCACGCCACCCCGCCGAGGTCGGCGATCGAGTCAACGACGACGTCGAGGTAGTCGCGCCAGTTGTGGTCGGCGGTGATCAGGATCTTCGCCCGGCCCGGGCCGTTGACGAACACCGTCGGGTCGCCGGCATACTTGTCGACGACGTCCTGTCCGCCGTAGACCATTGCGAGATCTGCCGACCTGATCAGCTCATCGCCCCCCCGATGGTCGGTGGGAAGATAGAGCGCGTCCTGCGGGCGAAATCCGGCCTGGCGCAACGCCTGAACGAGTCGGTGCGCGGTCAGCGGCTCGCGTCGCGACGGGCGGACCGCGACCCGATAACCCAACGCCAAGGCCTGCGGCCACAGCCCATGCACCCCAGGCCCGTTGCCGGACGCGAGTACCGCGAACACGTCGCCGCGGCGGGCCCAGGCCGCTCCGCCCGCGCCGATATCGCGCCAATTCAGCACGGCACCCGACGGCCGGGCCCGCTGGATTGCACTGAACGAGGACGCGACTCCGTCGGCGACGGCGTGCGCCCCGGTGCGGGTCACCGAGATCGGCAGGCCGGAAATGCGGCTGGCCGCAACGGTATAGGCGTCGAAGTCGAGCCCGGCGATCACGCCATGGGCGAAGATGTCGGCGGCCTTGGTCAGCGCGGCCTCCCGCTCGTGGGCGGGCAGCGGACGCACTCCGCGTTGGGCCTTGATCGCGCGTGCGACGTACAGCGTCGGTGCCAGAGTGAGCTCCGCGATGACCGCGCCGTCGGCGGCCGTAACGGGTTGGCGGTTGCGGGTGCGGTACTCACCGTCTGGGCCGAGCGCGTCGATTGCGATCAGATCGGTTGTATCGGAGGGCATTTCAGTAGACACCTTCGATCACGGGCTCGCCTTCGAACGCGGCGACGGGTCGTACCTCGCTGACCGAGTCGCCGACCTGGCCGTGGAGTCCCGGTAGCCGGATGGCGCTGTCGCGCTCGAGGTTGTTGGGCAGGAACATGCCCTTGCTGATGTGGTTCATGATCACCTGGCCGCGTTCGCCGTAGGCCACCTGCTCGCCGGTGTCCGGATCGACGACCCAGAAGGTCGCGTAGGGGCTGCGCGGGTGGAATACGAATGCGCCGTCGCCGTCGATCCGCTCGGTGATCGCCTGCGAGAGGATCATCGTGCTGCCGAACGCCATCGTGATCGTGGTATCGGGGAAGATACTGCCGAGCAGGTCCAGGGTGTCGATGTCGACGTGGGCGCCGCTGAGCAGGATGAAGCCGACCTTTTTGTTCAGCAGGTTGACCACGTCGTCGTTGCGGGCCATCGCCTCCAGCAGGGGCGGCGTCGTGTGCAGGTTCGCCACTCGCTGAGTGGTCAACACGTGCGTGGCCTGCTCGACCAGATGGTCGACGTAGCCGTCCATCTCGGACGTGGCTTTGCGCGCGACGATCTTCTTGACCCACCGGGGGTCGAGATCGATGGCGTGGAATACCGATCCGAGCCGCTCGGAGACCATGCGGGAGAAGAAGCCCACGCCGTGCGGTCCGCTCGGCATCATGCACAGGAAATCCTGACCGCATTGGAATCCGCCATCGGCGAAGTCTTCGGTCTGCCACTCCGCGACCTGTGCGCACCAATCCGGAAGCTGCACAGTCCTTTTGGGTGCACCCGTCGTCCCACCGGACTCGAAGATCTGCGGCACCGGCGAAGGTGTGCCGTAGCCGCGCGGAATGAGATCAGCGACGGGCTCGGTGCGTAACTCGCTCAGCAGGTTGGGAAACAACCGTAGGTCGGCGAAGGTGTTGACGTCGGTGAGCGGGTCGAAATCCAGCGTCGGTGCCACGCGCAGCCAGAAGGCGCTGCCGGTCTCCTCGCCGAAGTGCCACGCAATCGCGGCACGGAGGTAGGCCTCTGGGTCCCCTACCGGGTGCGGTCGCGGCACGTCGAGCAACGAAAAGTCGGCATCGGCCATGCCACCGATCATGGCGTAGCACGGATCAGCCGGGCAATCGACCGCAGCCAATCGGCCCAATCGGCAACGGTTTTTCGTACGCCGTTCATCGCGGCGACATTTGACAGCGTGCGTGTGTCATTCGGCGCAGACGTCTTTCCACAAGGGGTATAGAGAAAAGCGGAGGCAAAGCCCACCCCGACCGGAGGAAGCAGTCGCCTGATGAACGTGGCAGAGAAAGCCATCGACCTGCTTGTCAATCCGCCGCGGGTATCGAACCTGGAAGCGCTGCACCATGCGATTTCGGGCAAGACCGTGCTGGTGACGGGAGCGTCCTACGGCGTCGGCGAGGCTGCCGCCCGCAAGGTTGCCGCGGCGGGAGCCACCGTGCTGGTAGTCGCGCGGTCGGCGGACAGGCTGGAAGCACTGGCGGCATCGATCAACGCCGGCGGTGGAGAAGCGATCGCATATCCGGCCGACCTGACCGATGAGGCCGCCGTCGCCGCGCTGACCGAGAAGATGGGCGAGGAGCACGGCGCGTTGGACATCGTGGTGAGCAATGCCGGTAAGTCGCTACGCCGCTCGCTGCACGAACAGTACGACCGGCCACACGATTTCCAGCGCACGATCGGCATCAACTACCTGGGGCCGGTTCAGCTACTGCTAGGTGTTCTTCCGGCCATGCGTGCGCAGGGCCGCGGGCACATTGTCAACGTCTCAAGCGTGGCTGTGCGCGTCCCGCCCGGTCCGCAGTGGGGTGTCTACCAGGCCTCCAAGGGGGCCTTCGACCGCTGGCTGCGCAGCGTGGCACCGGAACTGCATGCCGACGGTGTCGATGTCACCTCGATCTACTTCGGGCTGGTCCGCACCAGAATGATCGAGCCGACACCGATGCTGCGCAGGCTTCCCGGCCTGGAGCCGGATGAAGCCGCCGACGTCATCGCCAAAGCGATCATCCAACGACCGCGGACTGTCTCACCGCCGTGGCTGGCGCCGGCCGAGCTTGTCTCGGTGCTGTTGGCCGGACCGGCGGATCGCGCCGCGCGGATCTGGTTCCGCCGCTATTTCAAAAATTCCGAAGGCTGAATCGCAGATGACCGAAAGGGTGACCGCGACCGCGGCTCGGGCGTTGCTGCGCTCCAAGCTCCTCAGCCCACCCAGTCCGGCGGCACTGGTCCGGCTGATCGGCGAAGTCGGCAGAGCCGGCACCAACCCCTACGCGCTGATCGCCGTCGCAGCGGCACGCTGGCCCAACAGGATTGCGATCGTCGACGACGACGGCGCACTGACCTACCGCCAGTTACAGGCGGACACAGAAGCCCTTGCCAGTCAGCTGTTGGACGAGGGTGTCGCACCGGGCCAAGCGGTGGGAATCATGTGCCGCAACGGCCGCGGCTTTGTGCGTGCGGTATTCGCGACGGCGCTGGTGGGCGCCGACATCGTATTGGTCAACACCGATTTCCAATCCGACGCCTTGGCGGCCGCGTTGAGTGGTCACGAGATCGAAATGATCGTCGCCGACGCCGAATTCGCCGCCAGGGTACGGGCGGCCGACGACGCGGTTACGGTCGTCGACGCGGCTGGGACCGGAGCGCCGCACGACGATCGCCGCCCCAAGGTCGCGTCGGCCGGGCGGATCATCTTGCTCACATCCGGCACCACCGGCACGCCAAAAGGCGTGCCCCGCACACCGCGGATGAGTTCGGCCGTCGGCGTCTGGGTAACCATCCTGGATCGCACCGGGCTGCACACCGGTTCGCGAATTTCGGTGGCAATGCCGATGTTTCACGGCCTGGGTCTTGGCATGTTGATGTTCACCCTCGGCCTCGGCGGCACCGTGCTGACCCACAGTCGCTTCGACGCCGAAGCCATACTCGCGCAAGCGTCGCTGTATCGCGCCGACGCGTTCACCGCCGTGCCCGTCGTGTTGGCGCGCATCCTCGACCTGCCCGACGCTGTGCGGGCCCGAAACCCGGTGTCCGCACTGAAAGTGGTGATGTCCAGCGGGGACCGGCTCGATCCCAGCCTCGCGCAACGCTTCATGGACACCTACGGCGACATCCTCTACAACGGCTACGGCTCGACGGAGGTCGGTATCGGCGCGCTGGCGACGCCGGCCGATTTGCGCGATGCCCCGGAAACCGTCGGCAGGCCGGTCGCCGGCTGCCCGGTGCGGATCTTCGACGACAACGACCAACCCGTTGGACCACACGTCACCGGTCGAGTGTTCGTCGGGGGCGATCTGGCGTCCGAGGGATACACCGCCGGAGGCGCCAAAGCCGTCGTCGACAACATGACCAGCACCGGCGACATGGGCTATCTCGACGACTCGGGACGGCTGTTCATCGTTGGCAGGGAAGACGACATGATCATTTCCGGCGGAGAGAACGTCTATCCGCGAGCGGTGGAAAACGCTCTCGCCGAGCACCCCGACGTCGCCGACAACGCGGTCATCGGGGTGGACGACGAGCGGTTCGGTCATCGGTTGGCGGCGTATGTGGTGTTGCGTGAGGGTAGCGACGTCAGCGAAGAAGCGCTACGAGAATACCTGCAAGGCAAGGTTTCTCGCTTCGAGCAGCCGAGGGATATCAACTTTGTGCCGAGCCTGCCACGAAACCCGGCCGGCAAGGTGTTGCGTAAGGAGTTGCCCGACTGAGCGCGCAGGTCACCGGCGGTACGGCCGCCAGCCACCTTCCGGTTGGGCGAGCCGATCGGCGATCACCGACAACGTCTGCACGTTGTGGCCGTAACCGAGGTGGCTGCTGCGCACTTCGACGTTCTCGGTCTGCGGCGCGGGCTCACTCATGCAGCACTGCCAGGCTACGATGCCGTCGGACTTGCTGTAGATACATGTGGTCGGCACCGGCAACGGTTGCGCGCGCCGGTCGAGGGCACGCTCGGATACGGACTCGGTGGCCTCGGCGCCGCGATTCACCAGCCGCCACACCCGCCACGCGGTGCTGGCCTCGTGGTTGCCGCGGAACGGTGAACCCAACGTGATCACCGACCGCACGTCGTCCGGAAGCCCGCGGGCCAGTTCGCGCGCATAGATCCCGCCGGCGCTCCAGCCGATCAGGCTGACCCGCCGGCCGTCGTTGCGTTCCCGAATGTGGTGCAGGCGCGCCGGCAGCGATTCCTTCATGCTGGCGCGGTAGCCCAGGTTGGTGCCCAGGCCCCAGTCATAGACACGATAGTCCAACTGCCGCAAGACATTACGCAGAAAATCGGTCGACAGTGGACCGGCCAGAAATCCGGGCAGCACCAGAACCGGATGGCCGTCACCACGTCGCCAGGCCGCGATGCGTCGCATCGCCAACCGCGCGGAGAGGTACTCCATGCCGGTGCGCCACTCGAGAATGCGGAGCAGGTGTCCCGGTGGTGCCGCGTTGGCGGCGTCGGGCAGGCTCTCCGACTGCTCGGCGACTGGCTCAGGAGTAGAAGCCATCCAGCGTCTCCTTGTTCTGCTCGGCGACCACGCCGCGCTTCACCTTGAGTGACGGCGTCAACTCGCCACCGTCCACGGAGAGGTCGTGGTCGAGCACCGCCCACTTCTTGATCGTCTCCCACCGGTTCAGGCTGGCGTTGAGCTTCTTGACGTGTTCGTCGATCATGTCGTGGACGGCATCGGATTTCGTCAGCTCCTTGTACGACTTACCTTCCAGGCCATTGTCTTTGGCCCACCCGCTGATCGAATCCTCGTCGAGCGTGACCAAGGCGGCGGCGAAGTTCTTACCCTCGCCGAACACCATGAACTGGCTGGCATACGGGCACAGCGTCGCGAACTTCGCCTCGATCGCCGGCGGCGCCACGTACTTGCCGTTGGACAGCTTGAACAGCTCCTTGATCCGGCCGGTGATCGACAGGAAGCCGTCGTCGTCGAGCTTGCCCTGGTCGCCGGTGGACAGCCAACCGTCTTTAAGCGTGTCGGCGGTGGCGTCGTCGAGGTGGTGGTAGCCGGCCATCACGCAGTCGCTGCGGAACTGGACCTCGCCTGCGTCGCTGATGCGGACCTCGGTGCCTTCGAAGGGCAGCCCGACGGTGCCGAGCTTGTAGTTGTCCGGCCGGTTGATGAAGCCCGCACCGGACGACTCCGTGAGCCCGTAGCCCTCCAACACCAGCACACCGGCGGCCTCGAACCACTCCGCGACGTCCCGGTTCAGCGGCGCCGAACCGGAGATGAAGAACCGGATCCGTCCGCCGAACACGTCACGGATCTTGGCGAACACCAGGCGGTCAAACAGCTTCTGCTGCAACACCAGATGTGGCCAGACGAACTTGCCTTCGCGGCGGCGGCGGGCGACCTCCTTGCCCACCGCGAACGCCCACCCGAACAACATCGCCTTGGCGCCCTTTTGCTGCGTGATGATCTTGTTGTAGGCCTTCTCGAAGATGCGTGGCGCAGCGCCCATAAAGGTCGGCTTGACCACCGCGCAGTTCTCCACGATCTTGTCGACGCGTCCGTCGATCGCGGTGGCGAAGCCGCACGCTACTTGGGTGGCGATCAGCACCTTGCCGAAGGCGTGGGCCAGCGGCAGCCACAGCAGTTGCAGGTCGTCTTCGCCGATCAGGCCCATGTCGGAGATGACGTTGCCGGTGTAGACCCAGGATTTGTGCGGCAGTCGCACGCCCTTGGGCTTGCCGGTGGTGCCCGAGGTGTAGATCAGCGTCGCCAGCTGATCGGATTTGATCTCGTCGGCGACCTTTCGAACGCAATTGGCATGCTCGGCAAGGTATTTCGCGCCCTGGTCGGCCAGGTCGTCGAGGGTGATCACCCAGTCGTCGTCGGAGGTTCCGTCGATCAGGACGACCTTGGTCAGGTTGGACAGCTCGCCGCGGCGCTCGGTGAGCTTCTCGAGCTGGGTGTCGTCTTCGGCGAAGACCACCTTGGAGCCGGAGTCGGCCAAAATGTATGCGGTGTCCTCGGCGTTGGTGCTGGGGTAGACGGTGGTCGTCGCCGCGCCTGCGCACAGGATCGCCAGATCGGCGAGGATCCATTCCAGCCGGGTGGCTGACGCGATACCGACCCGGTCTTCGGGCTGGATGCCGAGCGACAACAGCCCCGCCGCCAGGGCCTCGACCCGTTGCGCGGCTTGCTTCCAGGTGACCGAGGTCCAGTCGCCCCTTTCGGGGAAGCGGAACGCCTCGCGATCTCCTGACTTCTCGACGCGCTGCAGAAACAGCTGCGCCAGGTTGCTCGCTCGGTCAGCACTCGTCTCGGCCATCGGACTTCCCTCTACTCTCAGCAACACAGCTCTGTGCATATTCATGACGACCCGCTGCGCCCGGCTGCGCCGCGCTTGCGATCGCCATGGGTTGATCTTGCTGGGAGTGCCCACCGCTGTCTGGACAAAACGGGAATTCGCCGCCGATTAGGCCTCGGCCGTGTCCTCCGCGAGCTCGGGCCGCACCATTCCGGCGGTTTTGGCCACGAAGTTAGGTGCCAGAACCGACAGCGCCGTGGCCCCGGCGGTGGCGCCGACGACCCCGGTCCAGGCGACCGGTCCCAGCGGCGTGCAGCCGAAGAAGTGACTGACGCCTGGGGTCTGGACGATCGCCACCAGCACCGCGGAGCTGCCCAGCGCCGTGGCCACCACCAGTGGGCTGTGCCGTCGGGTCAGCAGCGTCTGCGCCAGCTGGGTGGTCACCAGTGCAGTCAATCCCATTGTCGAGGTGCGTCTTTGGGTACCGGGGGTCCAGCGTCCGATCGCCCAGGCCGAGGTCGCGCCCACGGCGGTGACGGCTCCGCGGGTGATGATCTGACGCATCAGCGGAACATCGAGCGAGGGCGTCGGACCGGTCAGCACCGACCGCTGATAAGCGCGACGGGCTTCGGCGGCCTCTTCCGCCGTGTCGTATTCGTCGGCGTCGGGCTCCTCGAACTGCGGGGTCACGGCGACCGCGAGCGCGGGGAACATGTCGGTCAGCAGGTTCACCAGCAGCAGTTGCCGGGTGCCGACCGGCGCCCGCCCGTTACCCAGGGCGGTGCCGATGATGGTGAACAGCACCTCCCCGACGTTGCCGCCGACCAGGATCGTCACCGCGTCACGCACTCCGGCCCACATGCCGCGGCCCTCGACCAGGGTGTCGAGCAGCACGCTCAGGTCGTCGTCGGTGAGCACGATGTCCGCGGCGCCGCGGGCGGCCGACGAGCCGCGGCCGCTCACCCCGATGCCGACGTCGGCCATCCGGATCGCGGCGGCGTCGTTCGCGCCGTCGCCGACCATCGCGGTCACCCGACCACAGCGTTGCAGCGCCGCGACGATCTGCACCTTCTGCTCCGGGCTGACCCGGGCGAACACCTGCACGTCGGCGGCGAGCTTTGCGGCCGCGTCCTCGTCGAGCCCGGTGAGTTCGGCGCCGGTGATCACCCGGGCGTCGGCCGGAAGGCCGAGTTGACGCGCGATCGCGCGAGCGGTCACCGGGTGGTCGCCGGTGATCAACACGACCTCGCGGTCGGCGTCGACCAGGGCCTCGATCAGCGGGCGAGCCGACGGGCGGGCGGTGTCGGCCAGTCCGACGTAGCCGATCAATTCAAGGTCGTGGGCGGCCTCGTCGACCGCGTCGGCGTCGGTGTTCTCGTCGTCGGTGCCGCGGTCCCAGCTGCGCTTTGCCACCGCCAGCACTCGCAGGCCCTGCTCGGCGAGGTTGTGCACCAACACTTCTGCGTGGTCGAGGTCGGCCTGCGGGTCGGTGAACGTGCAGCGGGGCAGGACGACCTCGGGGGCGCCCTTGAGCATCAGCACTGGCCGCGTGGTGTCGCCGTCGAGCGTGCCGATCGAGGCGGCGAACCCGCGGCTGGACTCGAACGGGACCTCGGCCAGCAGGTTCCAGTCGGGGTCGGTGCTGCCGGCGTAGGACTCGGCGGCCTTGAGGATCGCCTCGTCGGTGGCGTGCGCGTGGCCCTGCGCCTCGTGCGGCTGCGACGACGCCCGCGCGGCGGCCCGCATGACATGGGTGGACCCCGTGTCGGCCGGCCCGGGGAACGGCCCCTGCGGGCTGGTCGCGGCCGGCACCGAAAGCACCAGGCGCAGGCGGTTTTCGGTGAGTGTTCCGGTCTTGTCGAAGCAGATGGTGTCGACGCGACCCAGCGCCTCGATCGTCCGGGGAGCCCGGACCAGCACGCCGCGCGTCGACAGGCGCTGCGCGGCGGCCAGCTGTGACAGCGTTGCCACCAACGGCAGGCCCTCCGGCACGGCGGCCACCGCGATCGCGACGCCGTCGGCCACCGCCTGGCGCAGCGTGGCCCGGCGCAGCAGCGCCAGCGCCGACACCGCGGCGCCACCGGCCAGTGTCAGGGGCAACACCTTGGCGGTCAGCTCGCGCAGCCGGGCCTGCACGCCGGCCGACGATTCGACGTCGATCACCGCCGAAATCGCGCGATGCGCGGCGGTGCCCACTCCGGTCGCCACCACGATCGCCCGGGCGTGGCCCGCGACGATCGTGCTGCCCTCGAACAGCATGCTCGCCCGCTCGGTATCAGCGGCCGCCACCGGATCGACCTGCTTGTCGACCGGCAGCGACTCGCCCGTCAACAGCGACTCGTCGACCTCGAGATCCTCGGCCACCAGCAGACGGGCGTCGGCCGGCACCACGTCGGGAGCCACCAGGTCGATCACGTCGCCGGGACGCAACGCGGTCGCGTTGACTGTGACCAGACGTTCGGCATTGCGGGCCGCCTCCAACCGGCGGCGCGCCGTCGCGACCGTCGGGATGACCACCCGACGCGCGAACTGCTCCTGCTCGGCGAACAACTCGGCGGCCGCGGCGTCGGCCCGCAGTCGTTGCGCGCCACCGGTCAACGCGTTCACCGCCATCACACCGCCGACCAGCAGCGCGTCGACGTTGCTGCCCATGATCGCCGACGCGGCCGCGCCGACCGCCAGGATCGGGGTGAGCGGATCGGCGAGCTCAGCCCTGGTCGCGGACAGCAGCTTGCCGACCTGACGGGCCGGCCCGCGCAGCGGCGACACCACCGGGCTGTACGACAGGTCCTCGAGAACGCGCCGCCAGCCGGGCATGCCGGGCTCGATCGCCAGCGGACGGGCCCGCCCGGCCAGCCGCGCGTAGACGATCTCCGGGTCCAGCGCGTGCCAGGCGGTCAGCGGTTGCGGCGTCGGATCGGGTTGGCGCAGCACCTTGCTGGCCGCGAATGCACCCGACACCACCGCGCTGGCCGCGGCGGCGTTGACGGGGTTGAGCCAGCGCCGAAGCGCCAGCGGGTTGCTCGGCCCCGACGGATTTCCGGTCACCAGCAGCAGACCGGCGAGCGTGGTGCCGCCCTTGGCGAGGTTGACCGACGACTCGCTGGCCTGCCGCGCGGCAGGCAACGCCGACAGGATCCGTACCGCCGCGGCGAGGTCGGTGCCGGTGATGATGTCGGCGCTCCACGGGGTGGCGGCCTTGGGGTCGTCGAGCGCGACCCCGACGTCGGCGATGGCCAGCGCGGCCAGCGTGTCGGTGGAGGCGAAGTCACGGTGCAGCGCGGTGATCAGCAACACCGGCCCGCGGTCGGCCCGCAGGTCGCGGACCAGCCGCAGCAGCGGCGTGCCGCTCGGATGACTCGCCGCGACGCTGGCCGCCAGGTCCTGGGTGCCGGCCACATGACGCAGCACGACGCGGGCGCCGGTGCGGTTGGCGATCTGCAGCAGCGGCACCGCGAACGGGTCGACCTCCCAGCCGACTTCGACGTGGCCGACCGTCTCCCCGTCGACGACGAGGTCGGCATGCTCGAGGCCTTGCGCCGGGGTGGCCGACGGTCCCTCGGGGCGCAGCCAGCGCAGGCGCGCGGTGTTGGCCGGCAGTTCGTCGGGGTCGGGCTCCGGCGGCTCCTCCGAGTGCAGAAGCGCGTCGGCGACCTCGTAGACCCGGTCGTCGTCCCAGCCGGTGACGTCGCCGCGGGCATGCAGCACCGCGCGGTGGTCGCCGCGCAGCGCGGCGCCGTCGATGACGACGACCTTCACCCGGTCCAGCCGGCGCAGGGCGCCGGGGTCGAGGATCATCTGCCCGTCGTCGGCCAGCCCGCGACCCAACACCGCGGCGAACGACTGCCGGCCCATGTGCGCGGCCTTCGGGATGCCGGCCAGCACCGCGCCCGCGGCGTCTTCGGGGCCCCCGCCGGCGACCAGCGCGCTCGCGGCCGCGATCAGTGAACCGTTGGCGGCGGAGTCGACGTACTCCTCGACCGGCCCGGCCATCGAGCCCTTGGCCGTGTCGATCGCGGCGTCGATCGAACCGTCGACCACGACGTGCGACGCGTCACCGGCGGCTGCGGCAGCCCAATTATGCTGGGGTGATTGCACTTTGGCGACGCCGGCGGACGAGATGATCGGGACCACGGGGGCCTGCGGCCGGTCGGGTGAGGCCAGCTGCGGCTCGCGGTCGCGCCACCGGCGGCGGTGCGCCTCGGCTTCCGAGATCTGCAGGACGCGCTCGATCAGGTTCAGGATCGGCGTGCCGACCGCCTGGGTCAGGCCGTTGGCCGCCGCGGTCGACGCGGCGAGCGCGAGGTCGGTGCCGACCCGTCCCAGCCGCGATTCGAGCACCGCGACCACCCGCGGCTGATCCTTCAACAGCGCGGCGGCCGCCCTCGTCGTCTTCGGCGCGGCCGGCAATCGAACCACCCAGCCCGTCACCGCGGCACCGAGCGCCACCGCGTCGAAAGCGGCGGCGGTCAGCGGCACGAGGACCGCGAGCGGGTTACCCGGGTCGGCGAACGGTGCGATCCGGATCTGCGGCTCGCGCGCGGCGGCCAAGAGCTCAGAGGCCGCGGAGTTCACCACCTCGCGAACCGTCTCCAGCACGACGTCGGCGTCGGCGTCGCCTTCGAGTTCGACCACCAGGCGGCCCAGCGAGCCCTCGACGTGGGCGCTGGCGACACCGGCCACGGCGCGCACCGGGCCTTCGACCACGGCGGCGTGCTCGTGCCAGCGCGGGAACGGCAGCAGCGGGTCGAGGTCCAAGTGGACACGTCTTCCGCTCTGCCAACGCACCCGGGCCGAGGCGTTGTCGTTGCCGTTGCTCGAACGGCCGGTGCCCAGCAGGCGTGCGGTCGACTGGGTCACGGTCTCCACCACCGGGGCGGTCAGTGTCTGCAGTGCGTCCGTGGTCGTCGCCACGCTCTGCACCCCGGCTTGTAGCGCTTGCACTGCTCCGCCGGCGACCCCGCCGACCAAGGCGGTCACACCTGGCACCCTCATTACGCACCCTTCACAACGTCTACGTTGTCGATCAGTGCCGCCCGGGCAAAGTGGCGGCGTTGGCTGTACGACGAATGGGGAAAACGACGTCCCCCGTTAGTAGACGAGCGTACGTGTCTCGGCTGAGTCCAGCTGAGCGAACAATTCGCCCCAGCCGCTAGGTACAGCCGCTGACGTGGACGCGCCGACCGACGCCGACGCAGACGTGGACCGGCGGCGGTGGCGGCGGAGGTGGCGGGAAATCCCCTGGCAGCGGGGCATAGTCGCTCGGCGGTGGAACGTAGCCGTTGACGGTGTCTGCCACGTTGGTGCAGCCGCTGACCGAAATGCGCCTGCCGACACCCGCGCACACGTCGGCGTTCGCCACACCGGTCAGCGGAACGACGCAGCCCGACACGACGCCCGTCGTCGCCAGTGCCGCGGCGACCCAACGCTTCACGCGCCACCTTGCCCGAGCAGTGGCGTCCAGTGGCAACGCTCCCGGATGTCTTTCATCGGCTGCCGGATGTTCTCGAGCTCCGCTTCCTCTTGCGGATTGGCGCTGAAATAGTTCTGCACCTCGCCGCCGATCTGGTCCTTGGGCTGATCCTCAAGACCGGTGTAGAAGCCGTTCACATCGGGGTGGGTGAAGAGGTAGGTCGACAACGCCGTCGCGACGCCGGCCGCCACCCCGGCGACGTCGGCGGCCGAACAGTTCGGTGGCCTGGGCGACGGCTCGGCCGCGGCTGGGCCGGCAGTCACCAACAGGGCGCCGGCAGCGATCATGCCGACCGCTGTCCGACGAGACACGAATGTAGAGAGCGGCACAACTGCCTCCTAAGGTGCGCGGTCCTCCCCCGGCGAATAAAGCTAAGCAGAAACCGGGCCCTCGATGGACACCAATTCACCGTGTCGGCGGGAGATCGAATACCGAGAACAGCGCCGGGTCGAGGAAGACGACCATCCCGGCGATGCCCGCCGCGCCGGGCGTCAGCACGTGGATGGAATGCGCGCGCAGCACGCCGTCCGCGGCTCGGCGGTATTCGGCGACGGCGGGCTGCCCGTTGGCCGACGTTTGGACGAGCACCACGTCGCCGGGTTCGGCGAATGCCCGCTGCGCCAGGAATTGGGTCACCGCGTCGCGCCCGGTGAACCAGACTGCCAGCGGCGGCATTTCGAGCTTGACGTCGGTTTGTAGTAGCTCGGTGAGCGCCGCAAGATCGGCGTTCTCGAAGGCCGCGCAGTACCGGTCGAGTAGGTCGCGACGGGCTGCGTCATCTGGCTCGGCCACGTCGTCTTCGTTCGGCGCCACCTCGGCGAGCCGGGCACGCGCCCGCTGAAGCGCGCTGTTGACCGAGGCCGGGGTGGTCTCCAGCAACTCCGCGACCTCGGCGGCGCTGAACTGCACCACGTCACGCAGGATCAGCACCGCCCGCTGACGTGCCGGGAGTTCCTGCAGGGCGGTGGCGATCGCCAGCCGCACACTGCTGCGGGCGGTGACCGTGCTCTCCGGTGTCCGCGCGTCCGGCAGCGGCTCGAGCCAGTGATAGCTGCCGCCGGGTACATCAAGGTCGACGTCCGGATCGTCCGATCCCGCCCCGAGGCCCGCGGGCAACACCCGGCGGGCGCGGTTCTCCAAGGCGCGCAGGCACGCGGTGGTGGCGATCCGGTATAGCCAGGTCCGCAGCGCGGCCCGTTCCTCGAAGGCCGAGTAACCCCGCCAACCGCGCAAATACGTCTCCTGGACGAGATCCTCGGCATCCTGCGCCGAGCCGAGCATGCGGTAGCAGTGCGCGATCAACTCGGCCCGAAACGGCGCCGCCTGCTCGATGAAGTCCTCCTGAGCGGGCACGATCGCTTCTTCCTTGCGGCTGCAGACACCTACTTCATTAGAGATACACCGCGCCGGTGAAATTCATCGGCCGCGGATCGATGAATTCGCGCCCACGCGACGTATCTGAATTGGTGCGGACGTGGTGCCGCGCTCGTGGTGCATCGGCATCACCGAGCAGGCAATGAAGGAGATGGCCATCATGGTGACAGTCGCTGACAAATCAGTCCTGGTTACGGGAGGTAATCGCGGCATTGGGCGAGCGCTGGTCGAGGAAGCGTTGACCAGAGGCGCGACTCGCGTGTACGTCGGGACGCGCGCCCCTCTGACCCACCAAGACAGTCGGGTCACGGCCCTGGCCCTCGACGTGACCAACGCGGCGCAGATTCACAGCGCGGTCGAGCACGTCGAATCGCTCGATGTCCTGATCAATAACGCCGGGCTGGCACTGTATGACGACCTGACTGATTCTTCCGCGCTCGACCGCCATCTCGCCGTCAATCTCTATGGCACCCACAGCATGATCCAGGCCTTCCTGCCGTTGCTGACTCGGTCCGGTGGCGCGATCGTCAACAACCTGTCGGTGAACGCCCTTGCCCCCTTGCCCCTCATCCCCGCGTATTCGGTCTCGAAGGCGGCCGCATTCAACCTCACGCAATCGATGCGTGCCCTTCTCGTCGGCCGAGGCGTCAGTGTCCATGCCGTCCTGACCGGCCCCGTAGACACCGACATGACCCGCGGCCTCGAGATAGCGAAGAGCTCCCCGGAATCTGTGGCGCGAGCCATCTTCGACGGACTGGCCCACGGCGACGAGGACATATTTCCCGATCCCTTTACGGCGGCGCTGGCCGAGAGCTGGAGCGACGGCCCGGCCAGAACACTCGAGCGCCTGTACGCGGCGCTGCTGGTGGACGCGGCGCAGTAGATCAATTGGTGCGGTCGGCCCAGCCCGGAGGCAGATCGGCGGGAGCCGTCGAGATCACCGACTCGTCATCGGTGCCGACGGCTTCCACGAAGGTGATCGTGGCGAATTCCGGGACGACGAAGATGGGGTAGGTCGGACCCTGGTCGCGGTAGGCGCGCATCTGGTCGAGATGGTCGTTCTGGAAGCAGACCGTGCGCTCACCGTGCTGCTCGACCCACTGCGGAAAGAAGATCACGCCGTGCAGGCGCCGTTTGCCCGGCATGACGTTGACGGCCACGGACGTCCCGGTCGGCTCGGTCCACGAGATCTTGAAGTGGTCGTCGTCGAGCTGCGCGACGTCGACCTGCTGATCCTTCACCCAGCGACCACCGACCATGCCGGAGTGGATGCGGTAGTCGATGGTGTGCTCGTTCTTGACGTACATCTCGTACTGCCAGCCGCTGGCGTAGGTGTAGATGAAGCGATGCCCGACGATGCCGGTCAGGTCCTGCGGGGGAATCGCACTGCCGATCGTTGCCACGAGCGTCTCCTGGATGCGAAGTAGCTTTGTCACAAAATTATTTTGTAACAAACAGACTATGTCATACTCGACCCGTGGACACTGCGTCGGAGTTCGGTCGACTGATCGGGCCGTTGCGCCGCGCCGTCCTGCGGACCCGGCTGGCCGAGGACCTCCCCGACCTGCCCGAGGCGCAGATCGAACTGCTGCGCGAGCTCGAGATTGTCGGCACCGCAACCCCTTCGGAGTTGGCAACGCAGTTACGGGTCGCCCCGTCGACTATCAGCAACCTCGTTCGAACGATGACCGCGGCCGGTCTGCTCAAACGGACGCCGTCGACCATCGACCTGCGCACCGTTCAACTCGGGCTCTCGCCGAAATCCCGCGACATGCTCCACCGCTACGACCGCACCAGCACCGCCGCCCTGCGGCGCGCGATCGGCAGGCTCGCCACGAAAGAACGTGCGGCGCTCGAACGGGGCATACCGGCGCTTCGGGCGTTGCTCGCTGCCCTGGAAGACGAATCCGGCACCCAGCGCGCCGGCCGCCAACCGCTGACCCGAACCACCGCGTCGTGACTGCGAAGTCGCCGCTTCTTCTGCTGCACGGTGTGACGATGTCAGCCGCCGCCTGGGCCGACGTCGTCTCGCTGCTGAGCGACCACTACGACGTCATCGCGCCCACCGCGGCCGGGCACCACGGCGGACCACCGCTGACCGGCAGGGCCAGCGTCGGCGCCTTGACCGACCAGATCGAAGGCCTGCTGGACGCGCGAGGACTCGACCGAGTGCACATCGCAGGCAACTCGCTGGGCGGTTGGATGGCGATCGAGTTGGCCCGTCGCGATCGCGCCCTGACCGTGTGCGCCTTCTCACCGGCCGGGTTCTGGACCCGGGGCGGCAGCGACGAAACCGGCGCTACCAGTCGAATTCGTCGGATGGCGGCTCTCGCCCGGGTCACTCGGCCGGTGGCCCCGGTAGCCCTGCGGGCCGGGTTCGTGCGCCGACTGGCGATGCGCGACATCGCCGAGCACGGTGAACGTCTAACCGCCGCACAGGCCGTCACCGCTGCCCGCGACACGGTAAACTGCAGTGCCACAAGCGATTTGCTTGCCACCACGGAAAGTGTCGAACCGCTCCACCCCCTGCCGTGCCCGATCACCCTGGCGTGGTCGGCGAACGACCGAATCTTTCCCCCCGCCATCAACGGCGCGATCGCGCAGGACAGGTTGCCGCAGGCCGAATTCGTGTTGTTGCCCGGGGTCGGCCATGTCCCGATGATCGACGATCCGGCCCTTTGCGAACGCCTGATCCGCACCAGCACGCAGCGGGCCGGCCCGCAACATTCGTCACCGGGGTAGCGATGAATTCCGGCCGCGCGCCGTATCGAACTCACTATGACCAACATGGAGATCGAGTCACTGGCCGGCACGCCGGCGATCGTGACCGGAGTGAGTCGCGGATTCGGCCGTGCGATTGCCACGGCGCTGGCTGGCGCGGGCGCGCGGGTCGTCGGCGTTGCCCGCGGCAGCAGACAATTGGACGAGCTGCACGACGAACTCGGCGAGACATTCACCGCGGTCGCGGCCGACGCCGCCGACCCCGAGGTGGCCGAACGGCTGATCGACGAGCACCAGCCGCGCACACTGGTGTTGTGCGCTGGGGCCAGCCCGACGATGAGTCCGTTACAGGACCAGACGTGGGAGAGCTTCAGTCAGAACTGGAACGTGGACGTCGCGCAGGCATTTCACTGGAGCCGGCTGGCGTTGCGTGGTGCGCTGGCGCCGGGCAGTTCGGTGATCGCCATGTCGAGCGGCGCGGCCGTCAACGGCTCGCCGTTGAGCGGCGGCTACGCGGGGGCCAAGGCTGCCGTCAAGTTCGTCGCCGACTACGCCGCAATCGAATCCGAGCGGGCTGGGCTGGGCATTCGATTCGTGTCGGTGTTGCCGCGGCTGACACCAGCCACCGACTTGGGCGCCAAAGCTGTTGCGGCGTATGCCGATCGGCAGGGTGTCGACGTCGCGACGTTCGTCAATGCCGGCGGACCCGCGCTCACAGTGGAACAGGTCGGCCGATCGGTACTGGACCTCGCCGCCGGCCGCCAGCACGGCTCGTTTCTGCTCACCGCCGCGGGCCTGGCCGCAACCAACTAAAAGCGAAAGGCGCACAGATGAACACACCACCGATCGTGTCGGCGCAGGACTGGACGGCCGCGCATCAGCAGCTTCGCACCAAGGAAAAAGAAGTGATGCGCGCACACGATGCGTTGGCCGCGCGGCGACGACGGATGCCCTGGCTGCTCGTCGAGAAGGACTACGAGTTCGACGGCCCTGACGGCAAAGTCGACCTGCTGGGCCTGTTTCAGGGCCGGCGGCAACTGCTCGTCTATCGCGCCTTCGTCGGGCCCGACATCGAGGGCTGGCCCGATCACGGCTGCCGCGGTTGCTCGATGATCGCCGACCACATCGGCAACCTGGCCCACCTCAACGCGCGCGACACCACGCTGGTGTTCGCCTCGCGCGCCCCGCAGCCCGGAATCGAGCGATTGAAGGAACGGATGGGCTGGCGGATGCCGTGGTATTCGATCACCGACAGCTTCGACGAGGACTTCGGCGTTGACGAGTGGCACGGGACCAATGTCTTCATCCACGACGGCGACCGGGTCTACCGCACCTACTTCATCAGCGGACGCGGCGACGAGGTGCTCGGCAATACCTGGAGCCTCTTGGACCTGACACCGCTCGGCCGTCAGGAGACCTGGGAAGACTCGCCGGAGGGCTACCCGCAGAGCCCTCCCTACGAGTGGTGGGACTGGCACGACAGCTACGGCGAGCACACCCCGTCGCGATGGTTCGGCGACCCCGACCCGAACGATCCCCACGACCCGCGACCCGCACGCGGCTGACATCGTCGAACGCCGCTCGGCTGCGCGCAGTAGGTTCTTCCCGAAAGGGAAACCGGAAGGGGGACCGCATGCCGGGGGCGACCACCGACATCTGGGAGACGATGTCGACCGCGCGCACGATCCGTCGATTCACCGACCAGCCCGTGGATGACGCCACGCTGGAGCGCTGTCTGCAAGCCGCGATGTGGGCACCCTCGGGCGCCAACGCACAGGCCTGGCGCTTCGTCGTGTTGCGCTCGCCCGAGCAACGGGCGGTGGTGGCCAAGGCTGCCGCGCAGGCGCTGCAGATCATCGAACCCGTTTACGGCATGACTCGGCCCGCGCCCGACGACGACAGCCGTCGCGCCCGGTCCAATCGGGCGACCTACGAGCTACACGACCGGGCCGGTGAATTCACCTCAGTCCTGTTCGCCCAGAAGTACTTTCCGACGGCGTCGGAGCTGCTGCTCGGCGGGTCGATCTTTCCGGCGATGCAAAACTTCTTGCTGGCCGCCCGGGCGCAGGGTCTTGGTGCGTGCCTGACCAGCTGGGGCGCCTACGGCGGTGAACAACTGCTGCGCGATGCCGTCGGCGTGCCCAACGACTGGATGCTGGCCGGGCACATCGTGATTGGCTGGCCCAAAGGTCGGCATGGGCCGGTGCGACGCCGACCGCTCAGCGAGGTGGTGAACTTCGATCACTGGGACGATCGCACGGCCGAGCGGACCGTGAACCGGACGGGGCGGTGACTCGTTATCTCGACGGAGTCACTGCACGTCAATCGAACGGAGCATTGCTTTGCCTACGACAACACGCCTTTCAGCGCTGGGGGAGGGAATCGGCAGGTACGGGCTGGCGCTGGTGCTGGCGTGGATCGGATTCGGCAAGTACATCAAGATGGAAAGCCGGACGTTGATCGAACACAGCCCGCTGATGAGCTGGGTCTACGACGTGTTCAGCGTCAATACCGTGGCACGCGGCCTCGGGACGATGGAGATCGTGGCCGCGATTCTCATTGTCGCGCGGCCATTTTCGGCCCGATTATCCGCGGTCGGCAGCGCGTTGGCGATCGTGCTGTTCTGTGGGACGTTGAGCTTCTTGTTCACCACGCCCGGTGTGGTCAGCCGGTTCGTCGGACCGATCCCGGTGCTGTCGGCCCTGCCGGGCCAGTTTCTGCTGAAAGACGTTGTGCTGCTTGGCGTCGCGGTGTGGACGCTCGGCGAGGCACTCCGGGCGTCGGAACTAGCGCGCTGACATCAGCGTTCGAGGCCGCGCGCCGATCAGAGCGCGCATCGAGTCGACTACGCGCTCGTAGTCCCCGGCGTCCTCGATCATCATCGCGGCGCTGGCCAGCCCACCGCACACGCTGACCAGGGCGCGGGACAGATCGCGGCGCGCGCGGGGATCCGGCGCGAGGTCGTGCGGAGCGAGGTCGGCGATCTCGTCGAAGAAGGCGCCCAGCCGCTGCAGGGTCGGCTGCAACTTTCCGGAGAGTTCCTCGAAGCGGCGCGCTTCGGCGGGGACGATCAGCACCATCGCGGTCGTGTGGCGGTCAAGTTTGTTCAGGCTGGCGACCGCATCGAGCACGGTGTCGATCGCGGCATCGAATGACGAAACACCGGAAATCGCCGATTGAAGATGGCGCAGTCCACGGTCGTAGGCGTCCTCGGCGACGGCGATGAAAAGTTCGGCCTTACTGCCGAAACGCTGATAGATGACCGGAACTGTCACCTCGGCCGCGGCGGCTATCTCACCGACCGTCACGCCTGCATAACCCCGGGTAGCGAACAAGGCGAGCGCGCTGCCGAGCAACGCCGCCCGCGTGTCGACGCCCTCACCCGCGCGGGGGCGACCGGGACTTCGCCCAGCAGGTTCACGCCGCCGCGGCGATAAGCTGCGCCGCATCGGCATCACACCCTCCTCAGATCCTGTCGATCCAACGTTGCGTCCGTGATCGCGCTGATAATATGATAGCGCCAATTTAGTTTACTCCGGTAGCCCAACGAGGGGGAGGCGTGCGCAAGCATCGGCCGACAGACGGCGTCACGCCGATCTGGGCGATGGCTTGCCTGTTCGCCGGCGCAACGCTCGACGGCCTCCACCCCAGCCTCGCGGTCGCGGGGGACTCGCCATGACGACGCCGGCGAAGGCCAACGACCCGCGTACCCCCCCGTACAAAACGGTTGCCGTCGTGATGTTCGTCCTCGCGGTGGTGATAACCGCGCTGGTGTATGGGCAGTTTCGGGGCGACTTCACGCCGAAGACGCACCTGACCATGCTGTCTGCCCGGGCCGGCCTGGTGATGGACCCCGGCTCGAAGGTCACCTACAACGGAGTCGAGATCGGCCGGGTGGCAAGCGTTTCCGAGGTCCGGCGCGACAACAAACCGGCGGCCAAGCTCATCCTCGACGTGTACCCCCGGTATATCAAGCTGATTCCGGTCAACGTGAACGCCAATATCAAGGCGACCACGGTATTCGGTCAAAAGTATGTGTCGCTGACATCGCCGAAAAAGCCTACACCGCAACGGATCACGCCACACGATGTGATCGATGCCAGGTCGGTGACGACGGAAGTCAACACGTTGTTCCAGACGATCACGTCGATCGCCGAGAAGATCGACCCCGTCAAGCTGAACCTGACGCTGAGCGCGGCCGCTCAGGCGTTGAACGGGCTCGGCGACAAGTTCGGGCAGGCGCTGGTCAACGCCAACGCCGTTCTCGACGACGTGAATCCGCAGATGCCGCAGATCCGCCATGACGTCCAGCAGTTGGCGGCCCTCGGCGACATTTACGCCGATGCGGCGCCAAACCTGTTGGATTTCCTCAACAATGCGGTGACCACGGCGCGCACGCTACACCGCCAGCAGGACGATCTGGATCAGGCATTGCTCGCCGCGGCCGGGCTCGGTAACACGGGCGCCGACGTTGTTCGTCGCGGTGGGCCGTATTTCCAGCGGGGGCTTGCCGACCTGTCGCCCACCCTCAAGCTCCTCGACACCTACAGCCCCGAAATCAATTGCACGATACGCAATTACCACGACGTCGAACCACAGGTCTACGCTGCCGTGGGTGGCGGCAATGGCTATGCGCTACGGGCCCGCTCTGAAGTCCTTTCCGGTGCAGGACTTTTGCTCACTCCCGCGGGGCTGGCCGGCACAGCGCTATCTCTCGGCCAGTTGGGTCTGGCTGGATTAGTCGCCGGGGCGCCGAATCCCTATGTGTATCCGGACAATCTGCCGCGAGTGAATGCCCGTGGCGGGCCGGGTGGTGCGCCGGGCTGCTGGCAGCCCATTACGCGGCAGCTGTGGCCGGCCCCCGCGACAGTGATGGACATCGGCGCCGAAATCGCACCGTACAACCACGTCGAGACCGGCTCGCCGTACGCAACCGAGTACGTGTGGGGACGCCAAGTAGGGGACAACACGATCAACCCATGAAAATCTCTGGAACCCTCGTCAAGCTCGGCTCCGTCAGCGCGGTGCTGATGTTCTTCACCGTGTTGATCGTCGTGGTGTTCGGTCAGATCCGTTTCGACCGGACCTACACCTACTCCGCAGATTTCAGTGATGCCAGTGGGTTGCAGAACGGTCAGTTCGTCCGCGCCTCGGGGGTAGAGGTCGGCAAAGTCAAGAACTTGAAGCTCGTCGACAGCGGCAAGCGGATACGGGTGGACTTCACCGTCGACCGCGCGCTACCGCTGTACCAGTCGACGACTGCGCAGATCCGCTACCTCAACCTGGTAGGCGACCGCTACCTCGAACTCAAGCGCGGGGAGGGTGAAGGTGTCGACCGGGTCCTGCCGCCGGGTGGGTTCATCCCGCTGTCGCACACCTCGCCGGCCCTGGATCTCGACGCGCTGATCGGCGGCTTCAAACCTCTCTTCAAGGCTCTCGATCCGCAGAAGATCAACACGATCGCCTCGGCCATCGTCACGGTCTTCCAGGGTCAGGGCGGCACTATCAACGACATCCTCGATCAGACCGCGCAACTCACCTCGCACCTGGCCGAGCGCGACCAGGCCATCGGTGAGGTGATCAAAAATCTCAACGTCGTGCTGGACACCACGGTGCACCATCGCATGGAGTTCGACCAGACCATCGACAACTTCGAGAAGCTCATCACCGGGCTCTCGAACCATGCTGATTCGTTGGCGGCCAACACCGCCCACATCAGTGAGGGCGCGGGAGTGGTAGCCGATCTGTTGTCGGACAACCGCGCGCTGCTGCACAAATCGCTGAACTACCTGGAGGCCGTGCAGCAGCCGATCGTCGACCAGCGCGACCAGTACAACGACCTGATCCAGCGGTTCCCGCCCGCGTTGAACCAGCTTGGCCGTGCCATCGGGGTGTACGGCGACTGGGTCAACTTCTACGTCTGCGACATCACGCTGATGGAAAACGGGTTCCAGCCCGGCGGCCCCGTCCGCACCGTCAAGATCTGGGGCCAGCCGACCGGGAGGTGCACGCCGCAATGACAACCTGGGGTGCCCTCAAAAATCAGCTGTTAGACCCGCCGAACCGGTCGCTGCTCGGAGTCATGGGTTTGGTCGTGGTGCTGCTCGGCGTCGCAGTGGGCCAAACCTTCACCAGCGTTCCGATGTTGTTCGCCAGCCCCAGCTACTACGGGCAGTTCAGCAACACCGGCGGCCTCAAAAAGGGTGACAAGGTGCGCATCACGGGCATGAACGTCGGCAGCGTCGAGGAGGTCAAGATCGCCGGCGACCGCATCGTGATGAAGTTCTCGATCGGTGCCAACACCATTGGGACGGAGAGTCGGCTCGCTGTCCGCACCGACACCATCCTGGGCAAGAAGGTGCTCCAAATCGAACCGCGGGGAACGCAGACGCTGCGTCCCAACGGTGTGCTGCCGCTGACCCAGAGCACGACTCCCTATCAGATCTACGACGCGTTCACCGACGCCACCAAGGCTGCCGCCGGCTGGAACATCGACACCGTCAAACAGTCGCTGAATGTGTTGTCGCAGACCATTAATCAGACCTACCCGCATCTGAGCGCCGCGCTCGACGGCGTCGCCAAGTTCTCCGACACCATCGGCAAGCGCGATGACGACGTCAAGCACCTGCTGGCACAGGCGAACAAAGTGGCCCGCGTGCTGAGTGATCGCGGCCCGCAGGTCGACCGCCTGCTGGTGAACTCGAATAACCTGCTGGGCGCGCTCAACGAGCGCAGCCGGGCGATCAGCTCACTTCTGGACAACGTGTCCGCTTTCTCGGCCCAGGTACAGAACCTCGTCAACGACAACCCGAACCTGAATCACGTACTCGAACAATTGCGTGTTGTCAGCGACCTACTGGTGGCTCGCAAGGACGATTTGGCTCAATCTCTCTCGATCGCAGCCAAATTCACGGCCGGACTCAACGAGGCCATCGCATCGGGGCCGTATTTCAAGGTGTCGCTGGCAAACCTGCTGCCGTATTGGATCTTGCAGCCGTGGGTGGACGCCGCGTTCAAGAAGCGCGGTATCGATCCCGAGGACTTCTGGCGCAGTGCCGGTTTGCCGGCCTTCCGGTTCCCCGACCCGAACGGCACGCGATTCCCCAACGGGGCACCGCCCACGGCGCCGCCGGTGCTGGAAGGCACCCCGGATCACCCGGGGCCGGCGGTGCCACCCGGCACGCCGTGCTCGTACACGCCGTCGCCGGACTTGTTACCGCGTCCCGGAAACCCGTTGCCCTGCGTGGGAACGGATCTGGCGCCGTTCGGCGGCAGTTTCCCCGCTCCGATCGACGTCGCGACCTCGCCACCCAACCCGAACGGCCTCCCCCCGACACCGGGGATCCCGATCGCCGGCCGGCCGGGCCAGGTGCAACCCGACGTGCCCGGCACGCCGGTGCCGCTGCCGCCGAACGCGGCCCCCGGCGCGCGCACGGAGCCATTGGGACCGCTGCCGGGACCCGCTCCGGCCAACCCCGCGGCGGCGCCACCCCCGCCGCCGATGGCCGTGCCCCCGGCGCCTCCGGGACCCGGCGCCGACCTGCCGGCGCCGTTCATCAACCCCAGTGGAACGGGCGGCAGCGGTGCGCAGGGAGGTAGCCAGAATTGAGTAACCGCTTCGATATTCGCAATCTGCGACTGCCGAGAAAGTCCCGGGCTTCGTTGATCATCGGGTCGTTGGTGGTGGCGCTTGCGCTGGTTGCCGTCTTCGTCGGCGGACGGATCTACCACGAGTTGACCACCAACACCGTGGACGCCTATTTCCCGCGGGCCGATGCGATCTATCCCGGTGACGAGGTCCAGATCATGGGTGCGGGGGTGGGCTCGATCGACAAAATCGAGCCCGCCGGCGACAAGATGAAGGTGACGTTCCACTACAGCAACAAGTACAAGGTGCCCGCCAACGCCTCCGCGGTCATCCTCAACCCGACCCTGGTCGCCTCACGCAACATTCAGTTGGAGCCGCCCTACACCGGCGGGCCCGTGATGGGCGATCACGCGGTGATTCCGGCCGAGCGCACCCAGGTGCCGACCGAGTGGGACGAACTGCGCAATTCGGTCACCAACATCGTGGAAGAGTTCGGCCCGACGAAAAAGCAGCCCGAGGGCCCGTTCGGCGAGGCCATCGACTCGTTCGCCAATGGTCTGGCCGGCAAGGGCAGGCAGATCAACACCACGTTCGACAGCCTGTCGCGCACGTTGACCGCCCTCAACGAGGGTCGCGGTGACCTGTTCGCGGTGGTGCGCAGCCTGGCGATGTTCGTCAACGACCTGCACCAAGACGACCAGAAGTTCGTCGCGCTGAACAAGAACCTGTCCCAGTTCACCACCAGCTTGACCGGGTCCGATCAAGATCTCGCCAACGCCTTGCAGCAGTTCGATGGCTTGCTCTCGACGCTGCGTCCGTTCTTGGCCAAGAACCATGAGGTGTTGGCGCACGACGTCGACAATCTGGCCACCGCGACCAACACGGTGCTCCAGCCGGATCCGCGGAACGGATTGGAAAGCGTGCTGCACGTCCTGCCCAACCTGTGGGGAAACCTCGGCCAGATTTACTACCCGGCGCACGGCGCTGTCGTCGGCAACCCGGCGATCACGAGCTTCGCGAACCCAATGCAGTTCATCTGCAGTGCGATCCAGGCCGGCAGTCGGCTGGGGAACCAGGAGTCTGCCGAGCTGTGCGCGCAGTATCTGGCGCCGGTGTTGGACGCGATGAAGTTCAACTACTTGCCGTTCGGGCTCAACCTCGGCAGCACCGCCGCGATCCTTCCCAAAGAGGTCGCCTACTCCGAGCCACGGCTGCATCCGCCAAACGGTTACAAGGACACCACCGTCCCCGGGATCTGGGTGCCCGATACACCGTTGGCGCACCGCAACACTCAACCGGGTTGGGTCGTCGCGCCCGGAATGCAGGGGACGCAGGTGGGGCCGATCACGGCCGGCTTGTTGACCCCGGATTCGCTGGCCGAACTGATGGGTGGCCCGGACATCGCGCCGCCGCAATCCGGGGTGCAGACCCCGCCGGGACCACCGAACGCGTACGACGAGAACCCGATCTTGCCGCCGATGGGGCTGAATGCTCCGCAGGTGCCGGTCCCGCCGCCACCGCCCGGCCCGGGCGTGGTCGCCGGCCCGGTAGCTCCGACGCCTGGACCTGCGTCGCCGGCCGGAGCGCCGCTGCCCGCTGAAGCGCCGACAGGAGCCGGCTCGTGAGGCGCACGACGACCGCGGTACGCGCGAGGAGTAAGCCGAACCAACGGCGGATGAGGGGCGCGATGTGCGTGGCCGGACGCGCTGCCCGGCATCGGCTCTGGCAGAGCCTGGTGTTCCTGACGACCGCCGTGGTCCTGACGTCGTGTTCCAGCTGGCGCGGTATCTCCAATGTGTCGATTCCCGGCGGGCCGGGCACCGGGTCGAACTCGTACACGGTCTACGTGCAGGTGCCGGACACCCTGGCCATCAATGGCAACAGCAAGGTGATGGTCGCCGACGTATTCGTCGGTTCCGTTCGCGCGATCCAGATCAAGGACTGGCAGGCGACGATGACCCTGGGATTGAACAAGGACGTCAGTCTGCCCCGCAACGCCACCGCCAAAATCGGGCAGACCACTTTGCTGGGTTCTCAGCACGTGGAGCTTGCCTCGCCGCCCAACCCGTCGCCGGAGCCGTTGAAGGATGGCGACACGATCCGGCTGGCGGATTCGTCTGCCTACCCGACCGTCGAGCAAACGCTGGCCAGCCTCGCCCTGGTGCTGCGCGGTGGCGGCATCCCCAACCTCGAAGCGGTCCAGAACGAGATCTACAACATCGTCAACGGGCGGGCCGACCAGATCCGTGCGCTGTTGGGCAAGCTGGACACCTTCACCGACCAGCTCAACCAGCAACGAGGCGACACCATCCACGCCATCGATTCCACCAACCGGCTGCTGGCTTACGTTGCTCCCCGCGCAGACGTACTTGACCGGGCTCTCACCGAATTCCCGCCGCTGATCCAGCATTTCGCCGAAAAGAAACAGCTTTTGATCGATGCGATCGACGCGGTGGGCGACCTGAGCGAGGCCGTCGACCAGTATGTGGGGCCGTCGCGCGCCAACTTCCACTCCGACTTGCAGTCGCTGCAGTGCCCGCTCAAGGAGCTCGGCCGCGGGGCGCCGGATCTGCAAGGTGCGCTGAAATATCTATTCACCCAGCCGTTCGACGTCGACGCCGTGCCGAAAGCGTTCCGGGGCGACTACTTCAACCTCTCGCTGAAGCTCGACCTGACCCTCAGCTCGGTCGACAACGCGTTCCTCACCGGGACAGGGTTCTCGGGAGCGCTGCGTGCGGTCGAGCAGTCGTATGGCCGTGACCCCGAGACGATGATCCCGGATGTCCGGTACACGTCGAACCCCAACGATGCGCCCGGCGGGCCGCTGGTCGAGAGGGGGGACCGGCAGTGCTGACTCGGTTCATCCGCCGCCAGCTGATGGCGTTCGCCGCCTTGACGGTGGTCGCGATCGTCGTGTTGGGCTGGTACTACTTGCGGATTCCGACCTTGGTGGGGATCGGCCAGTACACCCTGCAAGCGGAGCTGCCGGCCTCCGGTGGTTTGTATCCCACCGCCAACGTGACCTACCGGGGTATCAACGTCGGCAAGGTCACCGATGTCCAGCCCACCGAGGACGGCGTCCGGGCCACGATGAGCATCTCCAGCGCGCACAAGATCCCGGTCGATGTGACGGCGAACGTGCATTCCGTGTCGGCGGTCGGCGAGCAGTATCTGGACCTGGTCTCGGCGCACAACCCGGACAAGTACCTCTCGCCGGGCCAGACCATCACCAAGGGCACCGTGCCTGCCGAGATCGGCGCGACGCTGGATGCCGCCAACCGCGGTCTGGCTGCGCTACCCAAGGACAAAATCGCGTTGTTACTCGACGAGACCTCCGAAGCCGTGGGTGGGCTAGGGCCCGCACTGGAACGGATGGTCGACGCGACCCAGGCCATCACCGGCGATTTCAAGACCAACATCGCCGACGTCGACGACATCATCAAGCACTCCGGGCCGATCCTGGACAGCCAGGTCGAAACGGGTGAGGCAATCGGGCAGTGGACGCGCAACCTGAATACGCTGGCCGCCCAGGCCGCGAAGAACGACCAGCATGTGCGGAGCATCCTGACTCAAGCGGCGCCAACCGGCGATCAGGTCAATGCGCTGTTCAGTGATGTGCGTGAGTCGCTGCCACAGACACTCGCCAACGTCGAGGTCGTCGCCGAGATGCTCAAGCGCTACAACAAGGGCGTCGAGCAAATGCTGGTGTATCTGCCGTCGGGTGCCTCGTCCGCGCAGACCGTTGTGGGAACGTTCCCGGGTGAGGCGTTGCAGGACCTGACGTTGGCGATCAACCAACCGCCGCCGTGTCTTACCGGGTTCCTTCCAGCGTCGGAGTGGCGGTCGCCAGCGGACGTCAACCCCGAGCCGGTGCCGGCCGGCCTGTATTGCAAGATCCCGCAGGACACTCCGTCCAACAGCGTGCGCGGATCGCGCAACTTTCCGTGCGTCGACGTCCCCGGTAAGCGGGCCGCGACGCCGCGGGACTGCCGCAGCAAGGACCCATACGTTCCGTTGGGCACCAACCCGTGGTACGGCGACCCGAACCAGATCCGCAACTGCCCCGCGCCGGCGGCGCGCTGTGATCAGCCGGTGGATCCGGGCAGGGTCATTCCTGCGCCGTCGGTCAACAACGGCCTGAACCCCGCCCCGGCGGACCGGGTGGCGGGAACGCCGCCTCCGGTCAGCGATCCGTTGCAGCGGCCGGGTTCGGGCACCGTGCAGTGCAACGGGCAACAGCCCAACCCGTGTATTTTCACGCCGGCCCCCGGACCCCCGGCGCTCTACAACCCCCAGAACGGCCGGGTAGTGGGGCCGGACGGGATCAAGTACTCCCTCGAAAACTCAACGAACACAGGCGATGACGGGTGGAAGCAGATGCTGGCGCCGGGCCACTGAATTCGCCCGACCTCACTGACCCTTGACGCCCGCGGTGAACAGATCGGTGATCGGCCGCGTCCATACCGGACGCCGCACCCGATGCTGCTCGACGATGGTGAAGCCGGCGCCCTCGAACAGTCGTCGCATCTCGGCCGGTGTCGGGTTGTGCTGCGGCGTCCATCGGCTGCCCGGCAGCAGCTGCTGTCGGGCGCTCATCGTCGACACGGCGACCAGGCCACCGGGCGCCAGCACGCGGTGGAATTCCGCCAGGGCGGCCGGCTGGTCGAAGAAGTGGAACGCCGACGTCGTCACGACCGCGTCCAACGCGCCGTCGTCGAACGGCAGCCGTTCGGCCGGGCCGCGCCGCCAGTCGACATCGCTCGACCGGGACTGGGCTTGCCTGAGCATGCCTTCGGACATGTCGACGCCGTAGACCTCGGCGGGGTGCAACTCACGCTGAATTCGATCGGCCAAAATGCCTGTACCGCAAGCGATATCGGCTACCCGCGCCGACTGGTGGTCGCGCAATTGCGCGATCACCTCGTCGTGCGCCGGGCGGTAAACCCACTGCTGCAGAAAAGGCGCGTTGTAGGCCGGGGCCGCGACACCCCAGAACCGCGTGACGATGTCGTTGAAACCGCGACGTTGAACTGTGGGCGTCATTTGGTCGAAGTGTAATAAACCGTGTCGGCCATCGACACCGAGTCGGTGCTCGGCATGGGAGGCAGGCCGTGCTCGGCCAGCAGCTGGCTCATCGGTCGACCGACTGATCGCCAACCCAAGCCGTCCAGGTATTCGGCGACGTCGTTGCGGTCGCCCTCGTAGCCGAGTTCGCTGAATTCCAAGTCGAATCCGGCCGCGCGCCACTTCTCGGTGGCCTCCCGCATCATCTCGCGGGCCGCCTCCTGGTCGACGTCGCTGACGTCAGGGATGGCCTCGGTGGCCAGCCTGCTGCCGTCGGCGCTGAGCGCAGAGATGTTGTCCAGCAAGCGATCCTGCGCCTCCGGCGGCAGGTAGCCGAGCAATCCCTCGGCGATCCACGCCGTCGGCCGGCTCTTGTCGAAGCCGGCCTCGGCCAACGCAGCCGGCCAGTCGTTGCGCAGATCGACGGCGACCGTGCGGCGGTCGGCGGTCGGGGTCGCACCCAACTCGGACAGCGTCTGGGTCTTGAACGCGATCACCTCAGGCTGGTCGACCTCGAAGACCGTCATGTCGGCGGGCCAGTCCAGCCGGTAGGTACGGGCGTCGAGACCGGCGGCCAAGATGACTGCCTGGCGAATGCCGGCCTGCGTCGCGTCGTGGAAGAACGCGTCGAAGAAGCGGGTACGGGCGGCCATCGCGTCGGGCATCTGCTGGAGTTTCCAGCTTGCGTCGTCGCTGTCCACCTTGCTGATGTCGAGGTCGCCGGTGGCCCATCGGGTGAGGAAGTCGACGCCGACGGCCTTGACGAGCGGCTCGGCATACTGGTCGTTGATCAGTGGGTTGTCGGCCTTGGTGGCGACGGCCCGGGCCGCGGCAACCATCGTGGCTGTTGCTCCAACGCTGGTCGCGAGGTCCCAGGTGTCGTTATCGGTGCGCGGCATTGCGTGCTCCTTCGATAGTCGGGAGGTACTTAGTTAGCCTAGCAAGTATTTAGCCGACCTATCAACTTCGCCGGCGTTTGTGCTGGTCGAGTGGCCAGTTATGGCGGCCAGTAGGCGGGAATCGCTACATAACCGGCCACTCGGCCAAGGGAGAAGGACATCGACGTGACAGAACAGCCGCCCCGCGCGCTGCGCCGTAGACACCTGCTGGGGGTCTCGATATCAACCGCCGGCGTCATCGCGCTGTCGGCGTGCGACAAGCCGCAGCGCACGGGAGATCAGGCCGAGGTCGACGAGGTGCCGGTGACTCCGCCCGAAGACTTGATGCGCGAGCACGGAGTGCTCAAACGTGTCCTGCTGATCTACCGAGAAGGACTCCGCCGACTTGAGGCCGGCGAAGAGCTGCCCGCTCAAGGGCTCAACGCGGCCGCGGAGATCATTCGGACCTTCATCGAGGACTATCACGAGCAATTGGAAGAGCGGTACGTCTTCCCCAAGCTGGAGCAGGCGGGCAAACTGGCCGACGTCACCGCGGTGTTGCGTACCCAACACCAGCGCGGCCGGGTGCTCACCGATCGGGTTCTCGCCGTCACCGGCGCCGCGTCGGCGCTCGATCACGCTAAGCGCGACGCCCTGGTGCAGGACATGTCGGCGTTCATCCGCATGTATGAGCCCCATGAGGCGCGTGAAGACACCGTCGTTTTCCCGGCGCTACGCCAAGTGGTGCCCGCCAAGGAGTTTCGCGATATGGCGGAGGTCTTCGAGGACGAGGAGCACCGCCGGTTCGGTCAAGCCGGGTTCGAAGGGATAGTCGACCATGTCGCCGATATCGAAAAAGGCCTCGGTATCTACGATTTGAGTCAGTTCACACCGAGCTAGGACACAGCGCGACGCTGCGCCTCGACGCGGCCGCCCAGCCCGAATCATCGTGCACCCGAACGGAGACGTGAAATGAGCGAGCGCGACGACCGCCAGGAAATCGTCGAGGTCCTGCTGCGATCACCGAATTCATGCGGCAGGCGCACCCGATGGCCAGTCACACGATGCATCGGCTGACCAACCAGGTGGTCGCCGTCGACAGAGACAAGGCCGAGTCGCGCACCTACGTCGACGCGCTAATCATGGTGGACGGTGATTCCGGTGTGAATGCGGCCGGTTTCTACGACGACCAGTTGGTCCGGGGCGACGACGGATGGCGGGTCGCGCGGCGCCGGTTCGTTCAGGTGCGGGTGGCTCAGATAGGGGATCCGGTACGACGTTTGCAGAAAGGTACGGTCCGTGGGCGTTGGTCGCCGGCGCATCCGATGGGGTGGGCGCTGCGTTCGCCGAGGGATTGGCTGAGCGGGGACTGAATGTCGTGCTGCTGGCGCGTCGCCAAGCGGTGCTCGACGAGGTGGCTGCCGGGATCGCAGACCCTACCGGCGTCCAAACCCGCACGCTGGCAATCGATCTCGCCTCCGATGAGGCCGCGGTCATGGGCGGCGACAACGCCTGAGTATCAGGTAGCGGCTTGTTTGAAGAAGACGCTGACCCGGTTGATCAATCCGGCCGAATTCTGCTCGAACACAAGGCATTCGGAGCATTCGCTAGGGGCGCCGTCGATGTCGAAAGTCTCACTCAACTCGACGTAGCACAGCCGATCGGTGGTGTGCGAGATCCGGTGCACGTCCAGCCGGTAACCCGTGAGCGAGGCGAACACCCGGCGCAAGAACTTCAGATACGGTTGCTTGCCTTCTACGACATCGCAATAGGGGCCTTCGCGGATCAAGTCGTCGTCGTCGATGGTGGCCGCCAGCCCGTCCCAGTCGTGCACTGCCAGGCAGGCCAGATAGCGCTCGACCGCGCCGGACTCGTCAGAACCCATGCCACTTTCATACGCCAAACATCCCAGGCCCGTGGGGACCTGGGATGTTTGGGTAGTGCGCGTGAGACCTACAGGCCGAGGAAGGCCAGTGGGTCGATCGCGGAGGCTGCACCAGCGCCCGCTTCGGTGAGTCCGGAGGTCAGTGCCTCGAGACCCGCGGTGAAGGCGTCACCAGGGTTCAGCAACGCCGTGCCGTCGATACCGCCGAACAAATCGCTCAGGTCGACGTTCCCGAACGGTGTCGCCAGGATGTCGCTGATCTGGGCGGCCGCGCCGTCCACACCCGGGATAGCGGTGTAGATGTTCTCGACTCCACCGCCGATGTTCAGCACGTCGTAGACCGTCCCCGTCGTCGGGAGAACCGCGTCGGTAGGCGCGTCCGGTAGCAAGGTGCCGCCGGTGACGGTGAACTCGGTGTTGACCATGCCGAGCAGGTTCGTCACATTTTCGGTGGTGTCGATGCTGCCGATCTGGTCGGTTGTTGCCGTGCCGTCATAGATGTTGAAATCCTGCGTCGCCAGCGACAACGGGATCGGGGTGCCGCCCAGAATCACGGTCGGCGTGCCGCCACCCAGATCCAGCAACGGCGGTACACCGACGAGCTGCTCGACTGGGGTGAAGCCTTCCGCACCACTTGCCAACGTCGGGTCGAAGGTGGTTCCACCGATGGTGAACGCATCGGCGCCGATAGCGCTGTCACCGGCCTGCAGACCCGTCAACGCGTCGCCCGGGTCGAGCGGGTTGGCGACGTTGATGTTGCCGAACAGCGAGTCCAGGTTGATGTTGCCGTAGGGGGTCACCAAGGTGTCGGTTACCGTGCCGGGCGTCGTGACGCCGTCGGTGGTGACATCCGGTGTGGCGGTGTAGACGTTCTCGTACCCGTTGCCGAAGTTCATTGCATCCAGCACGGTCCCCTGCGTCGGGATGCCCTGGCCTACGTCGCTGCCGCTCTCGACGACGAGTTGCGTGTTGGTGAGTCCCAGTAGGTTCGTCACGTCCACGCCGGTCTTGATCGTTCCGATCTCGGTCCCGCTGCTGTTGAGGATCTCGAAAGCCTGGTTGGACAGGCTTCCGCCGTTGGCCGGGTCACCCAGCGACGAGCCGCCGATCTCGAGGAATGGCGCCGCGGTGGCCAGGGGGGTGATCGTGTCGAAGCCCTCGCCGCCGGCTGCCAGCGTGGGATCGAGGGTGAACCCGCCGATGCTGAAAGCATCCGCGGCGCCGCTGATGTTGCCCACCTCGAGACCGGTGAAAGCGTCGCCGGGGTTCATTGGGTCGGCGGCGTTGAAGGAGAAGAGCGAGCTGAGGTCCTGGTTGCCGAACGGCGTGATCAACGTATCGGTCACGGTGCCGTCGGTGCCGGGGGTGGCGACGTAGACGTTCTCGTACCCGTTGCCCAGGTTGAACACGTCGTAGACCGAACCGACCGTGGGCAGGTTGGCGTCAGTAGCGCTGCCGGTCGGGTCGACGCTGGCGACGGTGAATTCGGCGTTGGTCAACCCGAACAGGTTCAGCACTGTCTCGTTGCCCTGGATGCTGCCCAATTCAGTGCCGCTTGTGGGGTCGTAGATGTTGAAGTCCTGAGTGGCGAGAGGCAGACCGAGCGCGGTTCCTCCGCCGAGTTCCAGCAGCGGGGGAGTGGTGGTGAGCTGGAAGACGGGGTCGAAGCCCTCGCCGCCGGCCGCCAACTGCGGATCGAAGGTGAAGCCACCGATCGTGAAGGCGTCGGCGCCGGCGTCCGCGGCCGCGACAGCCACCTGCAGAAATGCCGTCGTGACTAACCCGCCCGTGGCCGCCAGGCCGGCCAATATCAAGCGTTTGTGCATGAGTCTTGCTCCTACGGTTCGTGGTTATGTGATGCGGGGCGGGCGTGAAGTTACTTGTGAGTAACGTCACGGGACATTACTCAGAAGTAATATAGGAAGTCAATACAAAATCTTGGGCAAATCTCAGGTTGACAGCCGATTCCCAGCTAACTGACACGGCGTCAACAGGGAAAATGCCGTCCTGCAAGGTCTCAATCCGCAGCTCAGAAAGTTGCTGTGGCAAACGAAGCCAGTTGGTCGCGGCCCGAGTCGCCTAGGAGCCTCACTCAGCGACCACTCAGCGATCGTGGCTTCCCGTGGTCGGCGGCCGGACGGGCCATATACTTCGAAGCGGTGCGGAACGCCATTCTCGTTATTGAAGAAGACGCTTTCAGCCCTGACGAAGGGAGGTCGAGCGATGGCAGGAGTGTGCGACGGCAAGGTCGCTCTGGTGACCGGCGCTAGCCGCGGATTGGGCAAGGCGATCGCGCAGCGATTGGCGGCCGAGGGTGCCACGGTGGGGATCACCGCCCGCACCATGGATCCCGATCCCAAGTACCAGGGTTCGTTGCGGCAGACTCGCGAAGAGATCACTGCCGCAGGAGGTTTCGCCGTCGCCATCCAGGCCGACTTATCGAAATCCGAAGAACGGGAGCGTCTGTTCAGCGAGTTGGTCGAACAAGCCGGTCCGCCAGATGTTCTCGTGAACAATGCCGCAGTGACGTTCCTCCGGCCGCTCGACGAGTTTCCGGAGCGTCGCGCGCGGTTGATGATCGAAATGCACGTCGTGGCACCGATGCATCTCACCCAGCTCGCCATCCCGGCCATGCGCGAACGAGGTCGTGGCTGGGTGCTCAACGTGACGTCGGTTGGCGGCGACCTACCCGAGGGCCCGCCGTTTTCCGAGTTCGACCGCACTGCCGGCTTCGGGGTCTACGGCACCGTGAAGGCAGCATTGAATCGGCTCACCAAAAGCTTTGCGGCAGAGCTGTATGACGACGGCATCGCCGTCAACGCCGCGGCACCGTCGAACCCGGTGGCGACCGAGGGGGCCGGTGCGCTCGATCTGGCCAAGACCGACACCGAGGACATCGAACTCATTACCCAGACCGCCCTCACGCTCGTCACTGGCGATCCCACGTCAATGACCGGACGCATCGTGCACACGCAGTCGTTCCTGCGTGAGATCGGGTGGTTGCGCTGAGCGATGCGCTGTCGCTGGACCAGCTCGCGGCCGTCTACCGCTAGGCGATGAATAGTGAAGTGCCGCAACTAGATTGGTTCTGCGCGCTCGCCTGCTTCAGAAGCGGCCGCGACATGGTCGCTGATCGTCTAGCGCATCCGCCGACGCGACAATCCGGTTCACGCGGAAAATCGACTTTTTGGGTCAGCTGTGCGGAACGCCGTCTGCGCCGGGGGCCGTGTCGGAGAAACCCTGCCGGATTCCCTGGTCGATCAGGCTTTGCGGCGGCGTGAAGAATTCGACGATCGGCCCCTGGGGGCTCGGGTCCTGGCATGCGCAGGAGATGTCGCCGAACGAGGTCGGATCGGCCAGCGCGGGCGCCGCGGCAAGCAGGCCTGCGGGGACGGCGATCGCAGCTGCGACGAGGACTTTCGTGATCATTGAGCTTCTCCCAGATACGGCTGACCCAATCCTACCGGCTGCGACCGTCTGCGCGTCCCGCAAATCTGGCGTTGGCTTTCAGTCGGAGAACTGCGGGCAATACGCGCCCACGCTCGCGCCGACGAAATACCCGGCGTGATAAGGGTCGAGGCCACTGCGGTCTATCACTTCTTGAGCCACGTCGGCCTTGGTTCTTCCCTCCCCGAGTTCCGTGCAGACCTGATGGGCGGCCGCGATAGCCGCCTCCGCCGACTTATAAGTGATCTGGCGGGATTGCAATGCGGCCAGGAATCTGTCGTCGATCGGATCGGCGTGAGCGGTCGGCGTGCTAAACCACAGAAGCCCCTGTAGCGCGATTGCCGTCAGCGTCGCCCCCAGAGCAGCTTTCGCGACGTAGAGATCAGTTCGCGACCAATCCGCCAATCGAGTACGGCCGACCGTCATAGGTAGAGCTTAGGTGCGGAAGGGGCGAGATCGGTCTCGGAGCCGTCGGTTTGGTGATAGGGCCTTTCTGCCCTACGGCACACCGTCGGTTTCCGCCCACGATGGGTGCGTGGTACTTGCCAGCGTTTCTTCGCGCGATCAGCGGACCCGCGGCCCGCGATGACCGCGAAAACAAGCTACGGCCCAGACGTTTCGACATTGACCGCGCCACGTGTCGCGGCAGCCGATGTCCACACGGTGATGGGTTGGCTATCGACTTCGGTCGACGGTCTTTCCAGCGCCGAAGCGGCTGCGCGCATGGCGCGCCACGGGCCGAACGCGATTCGCACCCACCATGTGAGCGCCGCGGCTGTGCTCGCGCGCCAATTGCGCAATGCGGTGCTCATGTTGCTTGCTGGAACCGCGATCGTGTCGTTCTTCCTCGGCGACAGCATGCAGGCGGTCATTATCGGCGTCATCCTCGCGGCCAGCATCGCGCTGGGATTCTTCAACGAATATCGCGCCGAAAAGGCCGCTGCCGCATTGCATTCGCGGATGCGCCACAGTGCGGTCGTGCGCCGCGACCACGAATTCGTCACCCTCGATGTCGTCGATCTGGTGCCAGGAGACGTGATCCAGCTCTCGCTGGGTGAGGCCGTGCCCGCCGACGTGCGTCTGGTCGAGGTGAGCGGCCTGGAATGCGACGAGGGCATCTTGACCGGGGAGTCGATGAGCGCGGAGAAGTCCGCCGCGCCGGTGCCCGCGGGAACGGAGTTGGCCGACTGCAGCGACATCGCGTTCATGGGCACGATCGTGAGCAGCGGCGAAGCCCTGGGAGTGGTGTATGCCACCGGCAAGGACGCTGAATTCGGCCGCATCGCAGCAGGTCTCGGCCAAACCTCACCCGAGACCGAATTTCAGATCGGGTTGCGCCGGTTCTCCTATCTGCTTCTCCGGGTGGCCATCGCACTGATGGTGGTCATCCTGGTCAGCAACTTGCTGTTACGTAAGCCCGTAATCGACTCGGTCCTTTTCTCCCTCGCCATCGCCGTCGGTATCACTCCGCAGCTACTACCCGCGGTGGTCAGTGCCAGCCTCGCGACGGGGTCGCGCGAGCTCGCCAAACTGAAAGTGCTGGTCAAGCGCTTGGTTTGCATCGAGGACCTCGGCGATATCGACATCCTCGTCACAGACAAGACGGGCACCCTCACGGAGGGCCGGGTCAGTCTGATCGACTCGATCGATGCCGCCGGGGTGCACAGCTCCTCCGTGCAGCGACTGGGCTTGTTGGCCTCCGATGTGGATCTGCGATCGGGGGGAGCCAGTGCCAATCCACTTGACGCGGCGTTGTGGGCCGAGCCTCGGGCGCACCGTCTCGTCGAGGGTGCGGAGCGGCGGGCCCTCTTACCCTTCGATTCGCTCCGGCGGGCGACGTCAGCGCTCGTCGACGACGGCGGAACCCGACTACTGGTGACCAAAGGTGCGCCAGAGCAAGTGATGGCCCGCTGCCGGCCGTACGGTGCTGAAGCCGGCGCCACGCTCGATGCGCTGTTTGCGGCCGGACGGCGGGTGGTTGCGGTGGCGGCAAAACCTGCCCCCGAGCTGACGGCCATCACGTCCGATGACGAATGCGACCTGATGTTCGCCGGCTTCCTGGTTTTTGCCGACGAACCCAAGGCCGCGGCGCAACAGTCACTCAAAGACCTGGCAGCGCTGGGAATCGAGGTGAAGATCGCTACCGGCGACAACCCCCGGGTCGCTGAAAAGGTCTGTGATGACTTGGGTTTGATGTCGAAGGGAACGATCACCGGCAGCGAGTTGTACGCGTTGGACGATGACGCCTTCGTTGAGGCAGTGCAGGTTCACACGATTTTCGCGCGTATCTCGCCAGAGCAGAAGGCGCATCTGGTCAAGGCGGCTCGCATCGGCGGACGGTCCGTCGGGTTCCTCGGCGACGGAGTCAATGACGCACTGGCGCTGCACGCCGCAGACGTGGGGATCTCGGTAGACAGCGCGACCGATGTCGCCAAAGATGCCGCCGACGTCGTGCTGCTCGAAAAGGATCTAGGTGTCCTGGCAACGGGAGTCGCCGGCGGCCGTCGTATCTTCGCCAACACGATCAAGTACGTGTTGATGGGAACGTCAAGCAATTTCGGAAACATGTTCAGCGCAGCAGCAGCGTCGGCACTGCTGGCGTTTCTGCCGATGTTGCCCAGCCAAATCCTGCTGAACAACCTTCTCTACGACAGCTCGCAGCTGGCGATCCCCACCGACCACGTCGACGCCGAGCAGCTGCACGCACCATCGCATTGGAACGTCGCCTTCATCCGCCGTTTCATGCTGGTCTTCGGGCCGATCAGCTCACTGTTCGACTTCCTGACATTCGGTTTGATGCTCGGTGTGCTCCACGCCGGCGCCACCGAATTCCGCACTGGCTGGTTCGTGGAATCCCTTGCCACCCAAACACTGATCATCTTCGCGATCCGTACCCGCAAGGTGCCGTTCTTCCTCAGCCGACCGAGCGGATGGCTGGCGGCGACCAGCCTGACCGTGGTCGCCTGCGGAGTAGTTCTGACTGTTTCGCCGGTGGCGCGGACTCTGGGATTCACTCCACTGCCGTGGCAGTTCTACATGGCATTGCTCGGCTTTGTCGTCTGCTACCTGATACTTGTCGAGGCGGCCAAGAAGTTGTTCTACGCCGAGCCGATTCATCTGTTTCCGTCGCGTCGCACCCGGGGCAGGAAGCACCGAATCCACCGCCGCGCCGCCCGGTTCAGCAAAGTCAACGGCGCATAACCGGACGACTTCGCTAAGCCCGCGGAATGCCGGCGAGTTTGTCGGCGAATTTCTCCTCGGCCGCTTCCCGCAGTCGCAGGATGTGCTCGGACGGAAACACGTCCGGCGATGGCTTGCGGTCCTTGAGCAGCAGTCGCGCCAGGGTGACCTTGTGCACCTCGGTCGGTCCATCGGCCAGGCCCAATACGAACGACTCGACAAGGTGCTGGACGAATGGCATTTCGTGCGTGGTGCCCAGCGAGCCATGCAGTTGTAGTGCGCGGGCGGACACGTCGTGCAACACCTTCTGCATCATCGCCTTGACCGCCGAGATGTCGGCGCGCACCGCCTTGTAGTCGTTGTGCTGGTCGATCTTCCACGCCGTCTGCAATGTCAGCAGCCGGAAGGCCTCGATCTCCATCCACGAATCCGCGACCATCTGCTGGACCAGTTGCTTGTCGCTGAGCATCGTTCCCTGGGTGTGCCGGGAAACCGCTCGCTCGCACAGCATGTCGAAGATCCGGCGCACCAGCCCGACCGTACGCATGGCGTGGTGGATCCGGCCGCCGCCCAGCCGGGTTTGCGCCACGACGAAGGCGCCTCCGCGCGGGCCGAGCATGTGATCCGCCGGCACCCGGACGTTCTCGTACCGCACGTAGCCTTCGCGGCCGCCGCCGCCCAACGGTTGGTAGCCGAGGCCGACGTCGCGAAGGACATGAATGCCGGGCGTCTCGGCCGGCACGACGAACATCGAATGCCGTTGGTACGGCGGCGCTTCAGGGTCGGTCACGGCCATCACGATCAGGAACGACGCCATCGACGCGAACGAGGAGAACCACTTCTCGCCGTTGATGATCCAATGATCACCGTCCTGCACCGCCTCGGTGGTGAACTCCTTCGGGTCGGCGCCGCCCTGCGGCTCGGTCATCGAGAAGCAGGAGATGATCCGGTTGTCCAGCAGCGGCTCCAGGTAACGTTGCTTGAGTTCCGGTGTGCCGTAGTGAGCCAGGATTTCACTGTTACCGGAATCCGGTGCCTGCGAACCGAAAACGATTGGAGCGCACTCCGACCGGCCGAGGATCTCGTTGAGCAATGCGAGCTTGACCTGACCGTAGCCGGGTCCACCCAGGTGCGGTCCCAGGTGGGTGGCCCACAGCCCGCGTTCCTTGACGATCGTCTGCAACGGCGGTATCAAAGCTTGACGCACCGGATCGTTGAGGTCGTGAGACTCCTTGACAATCAGGTCAATTGGCTCGCATTCCGCGCGCACGAACTCGTCGACCCAGGTGAGTTGCGCCGCCCACTGCGGGTCAGTCGAGAAGTCCCAAGCCACCAGTCGTCCTTTCGTTACTGCGTTCGCGCGGACCCGTCATGACGACCACGACTGACGGCGTGCCGCCGCTTCTTCCGTCGCGTGGCTGAGCACCTGGTTGCGGTTCTCGAGTTCCAGGGCCGGGCCCAGTCCGGCGGCGTCGGTGTTGACCTGCAATGCCCGTTTGGTCAACTGGACGCCCAGGGGTGTGAGTTCGGCTATCCGAGAGGCTATTTCGAGGGCCCGGTCGGCGAGTTCCTCGGGTTCGGTGACCTCGCTGACCAGGCCGCGGCGGTCGGCTTCCTCGGCAGAAACGGTGCGCCCGGTCAGCATCCAGTCGGCGGCGACACTGGCGCCGACGATGCGTGGCAGAAAGTAGCTCATTCCCATCTCCGCGCCGGACAGGCCGAGCAGAATTGCGGCATTGCCGAATGTTGCTGCGGTCGAACAGATCCTGATGTCGGCGGCCAGACAGAGCGCCAGCCCCGCTCCGACGCATGGACCGTTGACCGCGGCGATCACGGGTTGCGGGATGTCGCGGATTGCCTGTGGCAGTGCCGCCATCGCCTCCTGGAAGCGCAAACGCTCGATCGCCGGCGCGGTTGCTTCGGGCACTCCGGCGCCGAAGTCGCGGATGTCGATGCCCGAGCAGAAGCCGCGTCCCGCACCGGTGACGACGACGGCGTTGACCGAGTCGTCGGAACCCAGGTCGACGAGGGTGTCGGTGAGCTCGTCGAGCATGACCTCGTTGATCGCGTTCAGCCGCTCCGGCCTGTTCAGGTGCAGTACGACGACACTGTCGTGCGGCCGCTGCACGCTCAACGTGTCGGTCGCCGTCACTCGAGGCCCCCTTCGTCGCGAGCCTTGGAACACCCATTCGCCGTTTCGGAGAATGCTATTCTTCGCGACCGCGTGAGCGCAACGGACCTAGATGAAATCCGAGCCGCCGTCGACGTTGACCGTCGCGCCGGTGACGTAGCCGTTCCGCTGGGAGGCGGCATTCAAGCGCGCAGCGATTCGACCGCCGCATCTCAAGCGGCTTGTCCGCGGGCCATCACCGCGACGCTGGCTCCTTCGGCCGCCAGGGTCTGCGCGATCGCCAGCCCCATGCCCTTGCTGCCGCCCGTGACGACGCTTGCTCTCTACACCCTTGTGTGTTGAAGCAGAAGCCGGGGCGGTATGAAAGACGGGTGACCGCTCTTGAGAAGGCTGACGGTGCGACGATCCTCCGATTCGACAACGCGCCGGTAAACGCCCTCGACCTGGACCTGCTGAACGTCATCATCGACTTGATGCGAGGCGTCGACGGGCCGGTGGTGCTCACCGGTGCCGGCCGGGCCTTCTCGGCCGGCGTCGACCTGCGCGCGCTCGTCGACGGCGGTACCGGCTACGCCGAACGGTTCGTCGCGGCGCTGTCGGAGGCCTTCCTGGCGATCTACGACCACCCAGCGCCGGTGGTGGCCGCCGTCAACGGTCATGCGATCGCGGGCGGCTGTGTGTTGGCCATGTGCGCCGATGTGCGGCTGATGTCCGGGGGGACGATCGGCCTCACCGAGTTGTCCGTCGGTGTCCCGTTCCCGGTGGCCGCGTTGGAGATCTGCCGCGGAGCGATGGGGAGCTCTGCGACCCGTGCCGCGTTGGGCGCCAAGACAATCGACGCGGACACGGCGTTGGCCCGCGGGTGGGTGGACGAGGTGGTCGGCAAAGACGACCTGCTGGAGAAGGCGCTCGCGACCGCGCGGGAGCTGGGCGAGTATTCGCCGGCCGCCTACGCCGCCACCAAGACTCAGTTGCACAAACCCGTTCGCGCCGCGATCGACGCGGGCACCGCCGCGGATGCCGACGTGCGAGCCAGCTGGATATCGGACGAAACCCGTGACCGCATCAACGCCTTTCTAGCGGCGCTGGCCCGCGGACGTTAGTCGTGAGCCTCTGGATCGCGTACGCCGAGCGGACGATCAGCGAGGAGATTCCCGCGCCGCCGGACGCGGTCCGGGAGTTTTACGTCGATCTCGACAACATCAAAGACCTTCACCCGCTGGTTGTTTCGGTCGAGATCCTCTCCGATGACAAGACGACCGGCGGTTACGCGAAGACCTACCGGGTGCGTGACCGGATTCCGATAGGTCCGTTGTCGATGGGTATCACGTACCGGGCGCGGGTCGAGGTGCCGACGCAAGGCAATGTGCTCACCGAGGCACGCCAATTTCCCCGGGTCCGACTGAACGGGACCGTCAGTTTCGAGCCGACCCAACGGGGCACCCGCCTCACCGAGCGGATCATGATCGCCGCTCCCCGCCCGCTCGCCGCGATCACGCAACGCCAGGCGGTGGACGCCCACGCAGCGATGCTGGCCGGCATTCGCGGCCACTTCGAAAATCGTTGATTCTCAGGCTAGTTGCTGGCGCAGATCCTTCTTCAGGACTTTGCCGTAGCTGTTCTTCGGCAACTCATCGACCACCAGATACCGCTTCGGGCGTTTGAAGCGGGCGATGCGCTCCAGCAGATGCGCGTCGAGGTCGGCGGGGTCGGCCGTGCCGACAATGAACGCCACCACGATCTCGCCCCACTCCGCGTCGGGCGCCCCGACCACGGACGCTTCCGACACGTCGGGGTGTTCGAGCAGAACCTCTTCCACCTCACGCGGATAGATGTTCGAGCCGCCGCTGATCACCACATCCTTCGACCGGTCGTGCAGCGTCAGGTAGCCCCGCGCATCAAAGGCGCCCATGTCTCCGGTGCGCAACCAGCCGTCACGCAACGTCTCCGCGGTCGCCGCGGGATTGCCCCAATAACCGCCCATCACAACGTCTCCGCGGCACACGATTTCGCCGATCTCACCGATCGCCGCCGCCGTTCCGTCGTCGCGGAGCACTGCGACATCCATCCCCGAACGTGCATAACCGACCGACCCCAGCACCGCGTCGTCGGCGTCCTCATGGTCGGCGCGGTGCAAACCGGTGATCGTCATCGGCGATTCACCCTGACCGTAGATCTGGGCGAACACCGGGCCGAACGCCGCCAGCGCCTTCTTAATGCTGTCCACATACATCGGACCACCGCCATAGACGATGGTCCGCAGTTGTGCCGGACGGGTACGGCCGGTTTCGATCACGCGCTGCACCATGGTCGGCGCCAGGAACGCGCTGCAGCCTGGATGGTGCTCGCAGAGGTCGAGGAATTCGTCAGGGTCGAATCCGCCATGTTCCGAAATCACCTGTCGCGCAGCACGTGAGACATAGGCCGGGATGTAGAGGCCCGACCCGTGCGACATCGGTGCGGCGTGCACCAGGCTGCAATTCTCGTCGGGGGCATCTATGTCGGCGAGATGCGCGACGGTCATCGCCATCAGGTTCCGGTGGGTGAGCATGGCACCCTTGGATTTCCCGGTGGTGCCGCTGGTGTAGAACAGCCAGGCCAGCGTCGACGGGTCGGTGGTTGGCTTAGGGGCGGGCGGCCCGTCAAAGCGGCGTGAATACTGCTCGTCATCAACGGCTTCCACGGAGAAACGGGCGTCCAGTTCTGCGGCAATGGTCGAGGACGCGAATGTATGTGCGGCACCGGCATCGTCGAGGATCTGTGCCATCTCCCGCGGGTGCAGCTTGTAGTTGATCGGTACCGCCACACACTCCGCGGCCCAGATCCCGAACAGCAGCTCGACAATCTCCGGACGGTTCTCACTGGCGATCGCGATCCGGGCGCCCACCGGATGCTCGCGGCGGATCGAGCCGGCCAGCCGCAGGGCGCGCTCGCGGAGCTCGCGCCAGGTGCAGCGGCATCGTTCGCCGTGATACACCGCGCCGCGGTCCGGAAAGCGTTGCGCGGCATGGTCCAGCAACGCGAACAGGTTCACCGTTCGGTCCACTCCGAGCTCAGCGCATACTTCGACAGGTATTTCGTCGTGCTCCATCCGCCGTCGACCACGATGGTCTGCCCGTTGATGAAACTGCCGCCGGGCGAGCACAGGAACGCCACGGTGCTGGCCACATCGTCGACGGTGCCGAGCCGCTCGTGCGGGGTCATCTCGACCTGCATCCGGCGAAACCGCGGGTCTTTGAGCCGCTCTTCGGTCATCGCCGTCTGGATCACCCCGGGGGCGACGGCATTGCAGCGGATGCCGTGCGCGCCGTATTGGGCTGCGATATGAAGGGTCAGGGCGGTGAGACCACCCTTCGCGGCGGAGTAGGGGCCACCGCGCAACCCGCCGACCACCGCGAAGGTGGAGGTGATGTTGACGATTCCGGATCCGGATTCCATGTGCGGCAGCACGTCTCGCGTGAGCCGGAACGGTGCCCGCAACATCACGTCGAGGAAGTAGTCCAGGGTTTCGTCGTCGGTCGCATGCAGCGGGGTCGGGTTTCCCACCCCGGCGTTGTTGATCAGGAAGTCGATTCGGCCCCACTTCTCGACGGCGGCCTCGACGACACGTCCGGGCCCGTCGTCGTCGGTCAGGTCGACCGCCACCGTCTTGACTCGGGCGGGATCGCCGATGGCCGCGGCCAACTCGTCGAGGCGCTGTTCGTTGCGTCCGGTGGCCAGGATGGCCATGCCCGCCTCGGCCAGCTTGGTGGCGCAGCCGAATCCGAGTCCGCCGGTCGCCCCGGTCACGATCGCTACCTGCATGTCATCCATCCGTCGTTGTCAGGGCAGCTTGGATCTGGTGCTTGAGCACCTTGCCGGCGTCGTTTCGCGGTAAGGCATCCCAGATGACCACCTGTTCGGGGGCCTTGAAGATCGCGACTCCCTGCGACTGCAGGAACGCGCGAAGGCTGTCCACGTCGGGCCGGGCTTCGTCGTTGGGAACGACGACAGCACAGGCCCGTTCGCCGGTGCGGGGGTCGGGCAGGCCGACGATGGCGATCTCGGCCACGCCCGGATGGCCGACCAGGATGTCCTCGATCTCCTTGGGAGCGATGTTCTCACCGTTGCGGATGATGAGGTCCTTGGCCCGGCCGGTCACGACGAGGTAGTCGTCGTCGACCCAGCGGGCCAGATCGCCGGTGCGGAAATAGCCGTCCCTGTCGAACGATTCGGCCTCGTCGGCGGCGTGCAGATATCCGACTAGCATCTGCGGTGCTCGGGCGTGAATTTCACCGTCATGCAACACGACCTCGGCGAATCCGGGCCGCCCGTCGGTGTCGGCGGCGTGGTCGGGGTCGCTGATCGCGCCGACGGTTGTCACCGGCACCTCGGTCGAGCCGTATACCCGGGTGACGGCTGCCCGCTCGAAATACCCGGTGGCCCTGCGGATCAGTGACGGCGATACCGATGCGCCGCCGCAGACGAACAGCTTCAGCTCCGGCAACCGGGTTCCGGCGCGCTCGGCCGCCGCCAGCAACTGCTCGAGGAACGGTGTCGCCCCCGCGATGTGGGTGCAGCCTTCGCGGATGATGAGGTCGACCGCGCGGTCCGCATCCCACCGGTCCATCAGCACAGCCGATGTGCCGAGCAGTAACGGACATTCGAACGCGTAGATCGACCCGCCGATGTGGGCGATCGGCGAGGGAACCAGGAAGCGGTCGCCGGGCTGTATCCGCCAGTGCTCGCGCAGCTGGGTAATCAATGCGTGCATCGAGTTATGGCTGTGCAGTACGCCTTTGGGGCGACCCGTCGTTCCCGACGTGTACAGAATCAGCCGCACCGCATCGGCATCCAGCGTCGGCAATGCGACCGGCCCGCGTGCCTCCGGCAGCGGTGAGCCGTCGCGGACCACGACGACTTCCGGCGGATCGTCCAGCTCGGCGACGACCCGGTCGAGCATCGACGCGTAGTCGTGTCGCCCGAAAATCGCGGGCACGAACATCATCTGGGTGTCCGCGTCGTCGAGGATGAACCGGAGCTCACGATCGCGCAGCGAGGGAAGGATGGGGTTGACCACCATGCCGGCGGCCGTCGCCGCGAGGTAAACAACCGCGGCCTCATGCCAATTGGGCAGCATGAACGACACCACGCTGCCCACCGCCATCCGCTCCAGCATCGCCCCGGCAAGCGCCGTCGCCCGCCCGCCCAGCGTCCCGCAGCCCAGTCGGCAGTCGCCGTCGATCAGCAGTTCGCGCAGCGGCGTCCGGGCCGCGGCGTCGGCCAACGCATCGGCCAGCGTCTCGCGCACCCACCAACCGCGCGCGTACGCGTCGGCGGCCCGCTGGTCGTCCCAGCGGACCGTCCGCCCACCGATCACTTTGGTGTCCGACATCGCCGCTTGTGAGGTTAGCCGCGTACCCGTCGCATCGTCATCGAGTGACGAAAACGGGATGCCGGATGCGTGTTGATCGTCAACTGGGCGGTCTCGCCGTCCGAGGTCGCGTAGGTGCGGTGTACTTCGAGCGCGGGGCTGCCGACCTCGACGCTGAGTTGGTCGGCCAGCGCCGGCGAGATCAGCACGGCGGCGATCTCCTGGCGCACCTCGACAATGCTCACCCCGAAGATGTCTTCGACCAGTGGAAAGATCGGGCCGGCGTGGCGCGGCAGCAGTCGGCCCACCCCGGCGAAGGCCCGGTTGATGTAGTACTCGGTGCGACAGACCGGAAACTCGGCCCCGTCAATGCGACGAAATCCGTTGACGGCCAACCATTCTTCGCCGACAGCCAGCCCGGTCCGGGCCGAGAGCTCGTCGTCGACCACGGTCATGCCGGTGGAGTCGATCGCGAATCGCGCTCCGGTGGCGAAGGCCAACAGGTCGTTGATCGAGACGACGTCCTGGACGTAGGAATCCGAGGACGGGCGCGGCACGACCAACGTTCCGGACCGCGGCCGCGATGCGACCAGGTTGTCGTCGCGCAGCCTACGCAGGGCCTCCCGCACGGTGTAGCGGCTGACCGAAAAGCGTTCGCACAGTTGGTGTTCGGTGGGCAGCTGAGATCCGACCGGGTAGACGCCGTCGACGATCTCCTTGCGCAGCGCCCGGGCGACCTGCAGATAGCGGTGGTCGGCGGTGTCAGCCATCGCCGGCCTCTGGCCGGAATGCCAGGACGCTGCCGTCCGCGTCCGCCGACACGTACAGCGTGCCGTCGTGCCCGGCGGCAATTCCGGCGAACGGCCCTTGCGGCCCGGAGAACGGCGGCATGCCTTTCAGCGGCTTGGGAACGACACCGGGGGCGGCGCCGAGCGGCAGCCCGGACGCAACGGCCTGCCGCGATCCGTCGGCCAGGTCGACGGCGATCAGGGCCTTGGCACCCGCGTCGACCACGTACAGCCTCCGCCCGTCGACCAGAATGCCCTGCGGACGGTCGAATTCGGCCGCCACCGTCTGCGCGCCGGAGCCGGTCAGCTTGATCACCCGGCCGGCGCCGGCCTCCGACACCAGCCAGCCGCCGTCGGGCGCGACCGCGACGCCGATCGGCTCGGCCAACCCCGACGCGATCACCTCGACCCGTCCGCTGCCGATCGTCACCACACGACCGGTGCCGAGTTCGGCGGCCGCGACCATGCCGTCGGGGCCAAGGGCCACGCCGTAGAGCTGATCGAATCCGTCTGCCAGCACTTCGGTTTCACCCTCCGTCGGCCGATATCGCGAGACTTGGCCGCCGGAGGTGGTGACGACGAACTCGCCCGGTCCGGACGGAGTCAGCCCGCGCAGGAACCCGGGATAGCCCGGGGTGAAGAGCATGCCCACCGTCTGCAACGTGTGGTCGGGACGGAGCATGTAGAAGTAGGTGCCGTCGGCGATGTACAGGTGGCCGTCGGCGCCGACCGCCAGATCCAGCGGCCAGTTCAGCCCACCGGGCAGCACGGGATCGGTTGTGCCGTCGCAGATCTCGGTGATCTCCCCGGTGAAATTGGATACGAACAGCCGGTCACCGATGAACGTGCAGTTGTCCAGTCCGGGGCTGAGGTTGGCCAGCACCGTCTGCTCGCCGGTCCGCGGATCGATGCGTAGCACCTGACCGCTGTGCACCTGCGTGGAGACGATGTGACCGGCCGAGTCGAATTTGACCGAGTCGGGCACACCCAAACCCGTTGCGACGGTTTCGGGTTCACCGCCTTCGAGGCCGATGCGCCAGATTTCGTTGGCGCCCATCACGGGGAAGTACAGCAGCCCGTCCGGGCCGACTTCCATCGCGTTGGGCGACGGGACGTTGTCCAACAACACTCGCGGCTCCCCGCCGTCGAGGTCGAGCTCGAGGAGCCGGCCACCTTCTCGGCATTCGCCGATGAACAACCGGCCGTGGTGCACGGTGATGCCGTTGGCCGAGGGGACATCCGCGCGCAACACCCGGGTGCTGCCGTCGGTGCCGCGCACACTGACCCGGCCGTCCATCACCTCGGTGGCGAAGAGATCGCCGCGCGGACCGAACGCGACGTCGTCGGGCGCAACGATGTCGCCGCCCTTGGCGCTGATGGTCTCCAGTCGACCGGTGTCGACGTCGAGCGCGCTGATCTGGCTACCGGTCACCTGCGCGATGTAGATCCGGCCGTCGGGGCCGGTGCGCAGCCCGTTGGCGCCGAAGAGCCTGCTCGGCGGGGTGAGTCGCGCCATGCGCCACCCCGCGGCGAGGGTCGGTGACACCCCAGCACCGGAGCGGCCTTCTTGCACCAACATCCCTGATCACACCTCCGGCCGGTGACGTTAGCAACCCAGTGTGGTCCAGACAATAGGGAGATGTCGCTCGATCAGAGCCCCTTGACGCTCAGCCATTTGCGGAGAATCATATTCTCAATTATGCGCATCTCGCTATTTTGTCCGGACAAAAGTCATGGATAGTTGCCTCGGACTGCAGGACCGGGTGGTCGTGGTGGCTGGCGCGGCCGGCGGCGGCATCGGGACCACCATCGCTCGCATGGTCGCCGAGGCCGGTGCGACCGTGATCGCGGTCAGCCGGGGTAAAGACAATCTCGACAACCACATCACCCCGCTGGCCGACCGCGGACTCCCCGTCGTTCCGGTCGCCGCGGACGTCGCGACCGAGGACGGCGTGGCCGCCACCATCGAGGCGGCCGCCTCCGCCGACGGCGACCTGCATGGGTTGGTCAACGTGGCGGGCGGCGCCGCGCCGGAGACCTGGATGCCGTCGACCCGGGTGAACCGCAGCGACTGGCGGGACCTGTTCACCCAGAACCTGGAGACCGCGTTCTTCATGAGCCAGGCGGTGGCCGCGGAGCTGAAATCCCGTAACCGCCGCGGGTCGATCGTGTCGATCTCCTCGATCAGCGGGATGAACACCGCGCCGTTTCACATCGCCTACGGCACCGCTAAAGCGGCGATCACCGCGATGACCCGCACCATGGCCGTCGAACTCGCCCTCGACGAGATCCGGGTGAACGCGGTCGCGCCCGGCGTCACCGCGACTCCGGCCTCGCTCACCTACACCGACGACGACCCCGAGCGTGATCGCAAGGCCATCGCGATGGGGCGGCGGGGCCGCCCCGAGGAGATCGCCGGCGCGATCCTGTTCCTGCTGTCCGACCTGTCCAGCTACATCACCGGCCAGACGTTGCTGGTTGACGGCGGCCTTGACCTCAAATGGTCACACCTCGGCGCCGACAACACCTCGCTCTTCCTCAAAGACGACTCCTTCCGAGCGGCGATAAGGAGAACCTGATGACCGACGTAGCCAAAGACGTGAATTCCGAAGCAGTCGAGGAACTTTCACGACCGATGACGATCGGTGTCGAGGCCTACGTCTCCGAGGACTACGCGCGCGCCGAGCGTGACAAGCTGTGGCGCAAGGTCTGGCAGCAGGTCGGCCGGGTCGAAGAGTTACCCGAGGTGGGCAGCTACTTGACCTACGACATCCTCGACGACTCGATCATCGTCGTGCGTACCGGCGCGAACGAGTTCCACGCTCACCAGAACGTTTGCATGCACCGCGGACGACGGCTGATCGACACGCCCGAGGGCGCCAAGAATGCCTGTGCCCGAACGCGAAAGTCGTTCGTGTGCGGGTTCCACGGCTGGACCTACGGCCTGGACGGCGCGTGCACGCACATCCGCGAACGCCAGGACTGGCAGGACACGCTGACGGCCGACAACACCCACCTTCGGCCGGTCAGAGTCGAGACCTGGGGTGGCTGGTTGTGGATCAACATGGACCCCGACTGCGAGCCATTGGCCGATTTCCTGTTCCCCGCCGCCAAGATTCTCGACCCATTCGGTCTGGAGAACATGCGGTACAAGTGGCGCAGGTGGCTGTCCTTCGACTGCAACTGGAAAGTCGCGCTGGAGGCCTTCAACGAGACCTACCACGTGTTCACCACGCACCCCGAGTTCAACAAGTTCGGTGAATTCAAGGGCTGGGCGAAAGCACAAGGGCGGCACAGCCATATCGGCTACGACGCACCCGAGGACATGGAGGCCACCAAGTCCAAGATCCGCCTCGGCACCGGGGCCGACCCGCGGATATCCACCGCGGAGATGCAGGTCTACACGATGGAGGAAACCAACGCCACCACCACCCAGACGTTGGTGAACGCGGCCAAGCGACTGGTCGACGAGTTGCCTGAGGGGACACCGGCCGACAAGGTTCTCGAGCACTGGCTGGCGTCGGCGCGGCGCGACGACGCGGCCCGCGGGGTGGTCTGGCCGACGATTCCCGCCGACATTCTGGGGCAGGCTGGCACCGCCTGGCAGATCTTCCCGAACTTTCAAATCGGCCAGGGCTTGACCAGCGCGCTCTGCTACGGCGCTCGGCCGCACCCCAGCTACAACCCGGACAAGTGCATCTTCGAGGTGTCGGTTTTCGAGCTGTATCCGAAAGGCGAAGAGCCGCAGACCGAATGGGAGTACACCCCGGTTGGCGACCCCAGGTGGAGGTCGGTGCTACCGCAGGACTTCTCCAACATGGCGGCCGTCCAGCAAGGCATGAAGTCCCTTGGCTTCCCGGGCACCAGGCCCAATCCGTACCGCGAGCGCAGCACCGTGAACCTGCACTACCAGTTGTCGAAATACATGGGAACCGGCGAACCACAGGAGCTTTGAGATAGATGACCCCGTTTGATGGGCGGCCTGACGCCTGCGGGCCCACTGACGTACCGCAGGACGTCGACATCGACGCGATGCGGGCCAAGTATGCGCAGGAACGTGCGAAGCGCCTACGCAAGGAGGCCGGTGCGCAGTACCTCGAACTCGACGGCGACCTGGCCGACCTCTACGAGGTAGACCCGTACACCCCGGCGGCCGACCGCGCACCGATCGACGAAGACATTGAGGTGGCCGTCCTGGGCGGCGGGTTCGCCGGATTGTTGTCGGGCGCGTATCTGAAAAAAGCTGGCGTGCAAGATGTTCGGATCATCGACATGGCCGGGGACTTCGGCGGCGTGTGGTACTGGAACCGCTTTCCGGGCATCCAGTGCGACAACGACGCCTACTGCTACATCCCGATGCTCGAGGAACTCGACTTCCTGCCGAGTAAAAAGTTCGCCGACGGAGCGGAGATCTTCGCGCACTGCCAGGCCATGGGCAAACACTTCGACCTCTACGACGGCGCCATCTTCTCGACCCAGGTCGAGACCATGCGCTGGGACGAGGGCAGCAAGCGCTGGCGGCTGAGCACCAACCGCGGCGACGACATCCGGGCGCGGTTCGTGGTGATGGCGCAGGGCTCGTACAACAAGCCGAAGCTGCCCGGCATCCCCGGTATCAAGGAGTACCTGGACGGTGGCGGCCACGCGTTCCATTCCGCGCGCTGGGACTTCGACTACACCGGCGGCGATGCCAACGGTGGTCTGGACAGGCTGGGCGACAAGCGGGTCGCACTCGTCGGCACGGGGGCTACCGGCGTTCAGCTGGTGCCACATCTCGGCCGGGACGCCCAGCAGCTCTTCGTGTTTCAGCGCACTCCGTCATCGGTGGACATGCGGGCCAACACGCCCACCGATCCGGCCTGGGCGGCGACCCTGCAGCCCGGTTGGCAGGAGGAGCGCAAGCGGAACTTCCACAACTGGTCACCGTTTGTCGGCGTGGTCTTCGGCGAACCGGATCTGGTGTGTGACTTCTGGACCGAGTTGGGCCGCAACATGAGCGCCCGCATTGCAGCGAGCCCGGATCCCGCCTCGCTGGGAGTCGAGGAGATCATGGCGATCCGGGAGGAAGAGGACTACAAGATCATGGAGCGGCTGCGGCACCGGGTGGCCGACCTGGTCAACGACCCCGACACCGCCGAGGCGCTCAAGCCGTACTACCGCTTCATGTGCAAACGCCCGTGTTCTAGCGAGACGTACCTGCCGACGTTCAATCTGCCCAATGTGACGTTGGTGGACGTGTCGGAATCCAAGGGCGTGGAACGCCTGACGGATAAGGGCATCGTCGCCAACGGCGTTGAATACGAAGTAGATTGCGTCGTATTCGCCAGTGGATTTGAGATCTCCACCGAGATCAGTCGGCGCTTTGCGGTCGACGTCATCGAGGGTCGCGACGGGCTGTCGCTGTTCGACTACTGGCACGACCGGTACCAGACGTTGCATGGCATGACCACCCGCGGATTCCCCAACCAGTTCTTCACAGGCTTCATTCAGGGCGGCGTCTCGGCCAACACCACTGCGATGTTCGAGCAACAGGCCGAGCACATCGCCTACATCATCGCCGAAGCGCAGAAACGCGGTGCGACAACCGTTGAACCCAGTCAGGAGGGCCAAGACGGCTGGGTCAGGACGGTCGCCGAACTCGCGATCGATAACTCGGCGTTTGAGATGTCCTGCACTCCGGGCTATTACAACAACGAAGGTGCGGGTGGCGCCAAGGACAATGGTGCGTTCCTCGGTGATTTCTACTCGCCGGGCTTTTACGCGTTCGGTGACCTGATCGCCGAGTGGCGCGCCAAGGGCGACTTGGAAGGTCTCGAACTGTCGTGAGCGAGTTGCGGTTCGACGACCGCGTAGCCGTCGTCACCGGCGCCGGCCGCGGGCTGGGGTGCGCCTACGCGCGGCTGCTCGCCGAGCGCGGGGCAAAGGTCGTCGTTAACGACCATGGCGGCAGCCTGGCCGGCGACGGGGTGGACGCCGCACCCGCCCAGCAGGTGGTCAAGGACATCCGGGCGGGCGGCGGCGAGGCCATCGCGTGCACCGAGTCGGTGGCCACCACTGACGGCGCCGCCGCGATCATCGGGACGGCGCTGGACCACTACGGCCGCATCGACGTCTTGATCCACAACGCCGGCAACGTGCGCCGCGGCTCGCTCAAGGAGATGACCTACGAGGACTTCGACGCGGTGCTCGACGTACACCTGCGGGGGGCATTCAACGTTGTGCGGCAGGCATTCCCGCACATGTGCGAGGCGGGCTACGGCCGCATCGTGCTGACGTCGTCGATCGGCGGGCTGTACGGCAACCACAACGTCGCCAACTACGCCGCGGCCAAGGCCGGCGTGATCGGACTGGCCAACGTCGCGGCGCTGGAGGGCGCCCCCGACGGCGTGACGTGCAACGTGATCGTGCCCGCGGCGGTGACCAGGATGGCCGCCGGCATCGACACCTCGGACTACCCGCCGATGGGGCCGGATCTCGTTGCGCCCGTGGTGGGCTGGCTGGCACACGAATCGTGTTCGGTGACCGGCGAGCTGTACGTCGCGCTAGCGGGCCGGGTGGCCCGGGCGGTCATCGCCGAAAGCCGCGGCGTGTACCGGCCGTCGTGGACGCTCGAGGACATCGCCGAGCAGCTCGACGAGATCCGGAACATCGAGGCGCCCTTGATCTTTCCCGTCGTGCCCGACGGCCACAACGCGCACATCCGGTACAGCTTCGAATTGGCGCACCATGGCTAGCCCGACCGGCCCGCTGGCCGGCGTGCGCGTGGTCGATCTGACCGCGATGGTGATGGGGCCGTACTGCACGCAGATCATGGCCGACATGGGCGCCGACGTCATCAAAGTCGAGCCCCCGCAAGGGGATAACACCCGCTACATCTCGGTGGGCCCGGCACCGGGCATGAGCGGAGTATTCGTCAACGTCAACCGCGGCAAGCGCAGCGTCGTGCTGGACCTGCAGACTGACGCCGGATCTGCCGCGCTGCGGGCCTTGATCGAAACCGCCGACGTATTCATCCACTCGATGCGCGCGAAGGCAATCACCAAGCTCGGCTTCGGTTATGACGACGTCGCAGCGATCAATCCGTCGGTCGTCTACACGAATTGCTACGGATACGGCCGGCGGGGTCCGGACCGCGACCGTCCCGCCTATGACGACACGATCCAGGCCGAGTGCGGTCTGCCGGCGGTGCAAGAGCAATTGACCGGTCAGGCGGACTTCGTCGGCACCATCATGGCCGACAAGGTCGGCGGCCTGACCGCGCTCTACGCGACGATGATGGCGCTGTTTCATCGCGAGCGCACTGGGGAGGGGCAAGAGGTCGAGGTCGCGATGTTCGAGACCATGGCCTCGTTCATTCTCGTCGAGCACGCCAACGGTGCCCTGTTCGATCCACCGCTTGGACCCGCCGTGTATCCGCGTACCGTGGCGCCCAACCGACGTCCGTATCGCACTAGCGACGGCCATATCGCCGCACTGATCTACAACGACAAGCACTGGAACGCGTTTATGAAAGCCGTGCAGCCGCCGTGGTTCAGCGAGCGGTATGCAACGCTCGAACAGCGGGCCCGCGAGATCGACACGGTCTACGGCCTGGTGGCCGAGACGATGAAGGAGCGGTCCACCGCCGAATGGCTGGCGCTGCTAGGCGAACTCGAGATACCCGCCGCGCCACTGAACACCCCCGGCGCACTGTTCAACGATCCGCATCTGAACGCCGTCGGCATGTTCGAGACGGTCGAGACCCCGCACGGACCCGTGCGCTTCCCCGGCGTGCCCACGTGGTTCTCGCGGACGCCGGGTCGCGTGGCAGGGCCGGCGCCGGAACTCGGCGCCGACACCACAGAAGTGCTCGCCGAAATCGACGCGAGCAGTCCCAAAGTCGCACGAAATAGCCTGCCAGAGCACAATTTTGCGTCTGCTCGCGAGAAGAAAGAACCTCAACAATGACTGTGCCCGTCTACAAGCGTATTCTCGACCTGTTTGAGGTCGAGGGCGTCAATACTCTGTTCGGCATCCCGGACCCCAACTTCGTGCACATGTTTGCCGAGGCCGATGCTCGTGGGTGGTCGGTGGTCGCTCCCCATCACGAGCTCAGCGCGGGGTTCATGGCCGAGGCGGCATCGCGCATGACGGGTAGGCCCGGTCTGTGCATCGGCACGCTCGGGCCGGGGATGGCGAACATCGCGGGCGCGATCCAGTGCGCGAAAGTGGAGAACTCGCCAGTGATCTTTCTCGGCGGCCAGCGGGCCCGCATCACCGAACGCCGGGTGCGGCGCGGTCGCATCCAATTCGTCCGGCAGGAACCGCTGTTCGCGGCATCGGTGAAGTACAGCGCCTCGATCGAGTACGCCGACCAGACCGACGAAATCATCCACGAAGCGATCCGCCAGGCCATGTCCGGCACGCCCGGTCCGGTCTACGTCGAGTACCCATCCCATGTGATTCTCGAAGAGCTCGACGTTCCGGATCCCTTGCCGTCCAACAGGTATCGGCTGGTGAACCAAGGAGCTGGCGCGCCTGAAGTCGCCGAGGCCGTGAAACTGATTCGCGAAGCGAAGAGCCCGATTCTGTTGGTGGGCCACGGCGTACACACGTCGCGCACCGGACCTGCGGTGAAGGAGCTCGCCGACTTGATGGCCTGCCCGGTCATCCAGACCTCCGGGGGTACGTCGTACATCCCGGGTCTGCAGGAGCGAACCTTCCCCTACCTGTTCTCCCCGGCGGCCAACGAGGCAGTCGAGGAATCCGACCTGTGTGTAGCGCTGGGAACCGAACTCGGAGAGCCCATGCACTACGGCCGGACCCAGCATTGGGCCGGCAACGATGCGAACCGCAAATGGGTGTACGTCGAGCAGGATCCGGCCGCGATCGGCGTCAACCGACAATTCGACGTGCCGCTGGTGGGCGATCTGCGCGGTGTCGTGCCGCAACTCGTCGACGCGCTGCGGGATACGCCGCGCACGCGAGCGGCCAATCTCGAGAAGTTGGTCAACGCCGACGCCGAGGAACTCGCGCAGCTCGCCGTCAGTGCGCCGTCGGGACGTTCGCCGGTTCACCCGGCGCGCTACGTCGTTGAGGCCACCAAGGCGTTCAACGAGCTCGAGGACGGCATCTTGGTCCGGGACGGCGGCGCGACCGTTATCTTCCAGTGGACGTACTCACAGTCCAAGCCGCGGGATGTCATCTGGAACCAGAACTTCGGCCACCTCGGCACCGGGCTGCCGTACGCGGTCGGAGCATCGGTCGCCGAGGGCGGCAAGCGGCCGGTGATGCTGCTGACCAGTGACTCAGCATTTCTCTTCCATATCGCCGAATTGGAAACCGCGGCGCGACTGCAGCTTCCGCTGGTATGCGTAGTCGGTGTCGACCATCAGTGGGGTCTCGAAGTAGGCGTCTACAAGCGCACGTTCGAGCAGCCGTCACCACAGCCCGGCGTGCATTGGAGCAAGGACGTCCGGATGGACAAGGTCGCGGAGGGCTTCGGGTGTCACGGCGAGTACGTAGAAAAGGACGACGAGATCGGACCGGCCATCGCCCGGGCTTACGCCAGCGGCAAAGTCGGTGTGGTGCACGTCTGCATCGACCCGAAGGCCAATTCCGAAGAGATGCCCAAATACGACCGATTCCGCACCTGGTATGCCGAAGGCACCCAGTAAGCGCTGCGAGTAAGGAAGAGTGCAAGCCATGCGCGAATACTTGAAGTTCTACATCGACGGACAATGGGTCGACCCGTTGCGGCCCAATCCGTTCGACGTGGAAAACCCGGCGACCGAGCAGATATCCGGGAAGATCTCGCTGGGCTCCGCGGCCGACGTCGACCTGGCGGTCAACGCCGCCCGGCGGGCATTCAGCGGCTGGTCGCAGACAACGCGCGAACAGCGACTGGATCTGTTGCAGGCCATCCTCGCCGAGTATCAGAAGCGCTCGGACGACCTCGCCGAGGCGGTCACCGCGGAAATCGGTGCGCCCGCGTCGCTGGCAGCGGGGCCGCAGGTCTTCCTCGGGATCGGGCACCTGCACACGGCCATCGATGCGCTGAAGAACTTCGCGTTCGAGGAACAACGCGGGGACAGCCTGATTGCCAAGGAGCCGATCGGCGTTTGCGGGCTGATCACTCCCTGGAACTGGCCGATCAACCAGGTCGCGGTGAAGGTCTACCCGGCGTTGGCCACCGGCTGCACCGTCGTGCTCAAACCCTCTGAGGTGGCACCGTTTTCGCCGTACATCTTCGCGGAGATCCTGGACGCTGCGGGCGTGCCGCCCGGGGTCTTCAATCTGGTCAACGGCGACGGCCCGGGCGTCGGCGTGGCGCTGGCGAGCCACCCCGATGTCGACCTGGTGTCGTTCACTGGCTCGACGCGTGCCGGTGTCGAGGTGGCCAAGCTCGCTGCGCCGACAGTAAAAAGGGTGACCCAGGAGCTCGGCGGCAAGAGCCCCAACATCGTCCTCGACGACAGTGGCTTTGCCGATGCTGTCAGCGCCGGCGTGACCAACATGATGCCGAACTCTGGGCAGAGCTGCAACGCACCGACGCGCATGCTGGTCCCGAAATCTCGTATGGACGAGGCTATTTCGATCGCGCGGAAGGCGGCCGAACAGGTCACGGTGGGCCGCCCCGATGCCGGTACGACGATCGGGCCGGTGGCCTCGAGGGCGCAGTTCGAGAAGGTCCAGCGCTTGATTCAGAGGGGCGTCGACGAGGGCGCGACGCTGGTGATCGGAGGTCCGGGCCGGCCGCCGGGTCTGGAAACGGGCTACTACGTCAAACCGACCGTCTTCGCCGATGTCACCAATGACATGACGATCGCGCGTGAAGAAATCTTCGGGCCGGTGCTGTGCATTCTCGGCTACGACGACATCGACCACGCCATCGAGATCGCCAACGACACCGAGTACGGCCTCGCCGGCTTCGTCTCCGGAGCCGACCTCGACACCGCTCGCCGGGTTGCCCGCAGAATTCGCGCGGGCTGGGTCACGATCAACCACGCATTCGACATGAACGCGCCCTTCGGCGGCTACAAGCGCAGCGGCAACGGCCGGGAGTGGAGCGAGTTCGGGTTCCACGAATATCTGGAAGTGAAAAGCCTTTTGGGCTACGCACCAGGCGCTGCGGCGCAATGAAATGTCGCGCCGCCGTGATTCGCGGTGTCGGCATGGACTGGGAGATCCGCGAGATCGCTCTTGATCCACCCCGCGCCGGCGAGGTGCTGGTGCGAATGGCCGTCGCCGGAATCTGCCACTCCGACGACCACTTGTTCACCGGCGACGTGGTGCCGACGGCCGAGGTGTTGGCCGCGAGCGGGCAGCCCGGGCCGGACTGGTTCCCGCTGCTCGGTGGCCACGAAGGCGCTGGTGTTGTCGCGGAGGTCGGGCCGGGAGTCACCGCGGTGCAGCCGGGTGACCACGTCGCGCTGTCGTTCATCCCGGCGTGTGGCAGTTGCCGGTTCTGCGTCAACGGGCAGAGCTACATCTGCGATATCGGAGCCAGCCTCTTCGTCCGTGAGATGCCGACCGACGGCACCTGCCGTCGGCATCTCGGCGACGAAAACCTCTTGGCCTATGGACAACTCGGCACTTTCGCCGAATATGCGGTCTTGTCGGAGAAGTCCGTCATCAAGATCGACGAATCGATTCCGTTTCATGCCGCCTCACTGGTGTCGTGCGGAGTCAGCACCGGCTGGGGTTCGGCGACGGTGTCGGCCGAGACCGAACCCGGCGACACGGTGGTCGTCATCGGCGCCGGTGGTGTCGGGATGAACGCCCTGCAAGGGGCGCGCGCCGTTGGCGCCAAATATGTGGTCGCCGTGGATCCGGTTGAGTCCAAGCGCGATTCGGCCAAGATCTTCGGCGCCACGCACAGCGCGGTGTCCGCGGAGGCAGCGATACCGCTGGTGCGCGAAATCACCGCCGGCCTCATGGCCGACCGCGTCGTCATATGCCCCGGGGTGGTGCACGTGGACCTGATCCCGTTGGCGATGGCGCTGCTTCGCAAAGGCGGAATCTGCGTGCTCACCGGAATCACACCATTCACCGAACCTGCGGTGCCGATGGTACTGCAGGAGATGACCCTGTCGGCCAAGCAACTCAGGGGCGCGCTCTACGGCGGAATGAATCCGCGTACCAGTGTGCCGATGCTGTTGTCGCTCTACCAAGCGGGCGCGTTGAAGCTCGACGAACTGGTCACCCGGCATTACCGGCTCGAGCAGATCAACGAAGCTTTCGTGGACTTGCGCGACGGCCGCAACATCCGCGGAATCATCGACTTCGACGCCCAGTAGCCAACGCTACGGACCCAACCATGGCATGGTTCAGGTTGGTCGAGCATGCCAACGGTGTCATGTTCGACCCTCTGGGCCATCATGTTTCGGGCCGCCGCTGGCCCGTGTGTCTGCCGCTTATGCGGTCCGCCCGCACCTAAACTGACCCCTGCAGCAAGCAGGGAGGGGCACCCGAGTATTGGCGCCAAAGAAGCCGCTGACCAGGAAGCCGGTCGGCGCGCTGGAGAGGTGAACATGGAACCGGCCGGGGCGTACCCCGTGCCGGTTCATTCTGCTCGGAAGCCTCGATGGGTTTCCCCGCCGCCGGCCAGCCGCCCGATCCGCAAGCCCAGCGACGGCGGTGACGAACGCCGTCCCGGTATCCGCGCGCTGGATGGGCTGCGCGCGGTGGCGGTCGGGCTGGTGCTCGCCGACCACGGCGGCATCCCCGGCATGTCGGGCGGATTCCTCGGCGTCGACGTGTTCTTCGTGCTGAGCGGGTTCCTGATCACCTCGCTGCTGCTCGACGAATTGGGCCGAACGGGCCGGATCGACCTGGCCAACTTCTGGATTCGACGGGCCCGCCGACTGCTGCCGGCGCTGATCTTGATGGTGCTGACCGTTGCCATCGGGCGCCAGTTCTTTGCCCCCGAGGCAATCGCCAGCCTCCGCGACGACGCCGTCGCCGCCTTTTTCTGGGTAGCGAACTGGATGTTCGTCGCCGACAAGACCGGCTACTTCGCCCAGGGAACCCCGCCATCGCCGCTACAGCACGCCTGGTCGCTGGGCGTGGAGGAGCAGTACTACATCGCCTGGCCACTGATCCTGGTCGCGATTGCCGTGGGCTTCGCGGCCCGCGCGCGGCGCCGCGGTACCAGGGCGACCGTCGGCGCGGTCCGGTTGACGGTGTTCCTGCTGGCCACGCTCGGAGCACTGGGCTCGGCCGCGACAGCCATCCTGCTCGCGTCCAACGCGACCCGCGACCGGGTCTACTTCGGCACCGACACCCGGGCCCAGGCGCTGCTGGTCGGAGCCGCGGCGTCGGCGCTGCTGGTCGGCGACTGGCCGGCACTGAACCGTGGCTGGTCGCTGATCCGCTCCCGGACCGGCAAGTGGATAGCCCGGTCGCTGCCCGTGCTCGGTCTGGCGCTGCTCGGAGTGGCCGTGCACTCCGCCACCGGTACCGCCCGCGAGTTTCGCGGCGGCCTGCTGATCGGGGTCGCCGTCGCCGCGGTACTGGTGATCGCCCCGGTGGCGCTGGATCAACGCGGACCGGTCGCCGTAGCGTTGGCCTGGGGCCCGCTGGCCTGGCTCGGCGGCATCTCCTACGGCATCTACCTGTGGCACTGGCCGATCTTCCTGGTGCTCAACGGTCAGCGGACCGGATGGCACGGGCTGTCGTTGTTCGCGGTTAGGTGCGCGGCCACGCTGGCGGTCTCGGTGGTGTCGTGGTGGGCTATCGAGCAGCCGGTCCGAAAGTGGCGCCCGGTCCAGGTGCCGTTGCTTCCGCTGGCCGGGGCCACCGCGGCGACCGCTGCGGCCATCACCATGCTGGTGGTTCCGGTCGTTCCCAAGCACGGGGTCAGCGCGCTCGACGCCAGCCTTCCGCCCGGGGTCTCGCCGGTCGCCGTGGTGTCGCCGTCGACCCCGGACGGCGTCCGGCCCGCGCGGGCACTCACCAAACGAGACCCGCGCCGCCCCTTCACCGTCTCGGTGTTCGGCGACTCGATCGGCTGGACGATGATGCACTTCCTGCCGCCGACCCCGGGATTCCAGTTCGTCGACCACACCGTGATCGGCTGCAGCCTCGTGCGCGGCGGCCCGTACAGCTACCTCGGCCAGACGCTGGACCAGAAAAGCGAATGCGAAAACTGGCCCGGCCGCTGGACATCGCAGATCGCCGCCGACCAGCCGGACGCCGTCCTGCTGGTGATCGGTCGCTGGGAGACCGTCGACCGGGTGAACGAGGGACGGTGGACCCATATCGGCGACCCGGCCTTCGACTCCTACATCAGCGCCGAGTTGTCGCGGGCGATCAACATCCTCAGCTTCAGCGGTGCGCCGTTGACCGTCGCGAACCTGCCCTACAGCCGACGTGGGGAACGACCGGATGGCAGCCTGTATCCCGAGGATCAGCCCCAGCGGGTCGACGAATGGAACACCATGCTGGGCAAGACGATTGGCGATCGCCCCGACGTTCGTATCCTCGACCTGAAGAAGAAGTTGTGCCCGGACGGCACCTACACCGCCGACGTCGACGGCATCCACGTCCGCAGTGACGGAGTGCACTTGACCGAGGAGGGCGTGCAGTGGCTGACGCCCTGGCTCGAGCAATCGCTGAAGCCGCCGCCGTCACGTTAGCCGGTGTAGCAGCTGAGCTCCATGCTGTCGCTCTCGCGGACCGCGAAATTGAAACTCACATAACCACTTTCGTTGCCGTGCACATAGTCGAGGTACGTCCGGGTATCCGCGCTCTCGGTGTTGTCGGCAATGACGAGCGCGCCCGGCGACAGCTTCGGCTCCAGCAGCTTGATCACCGGCAGGTACAGCTCTTTCCACCCGTCGAGCAGGACGAAGTCGACCGGCCCGTCCAACTCCGCCAGCGTGGTCAGCGCATCGCCTTCCAGGACGGTGATCAGGTCGTCCAAGCCGGTGTCGGTGAAAGTCTGCTTGGCGGCGGCGATCTTGGTGTCGCTGATCTCGGTCGTGATCACGCGGCCGGCGCCGTTGTCGCGCACCGCTGATGCCAGGTGCAGCGCCGAAATGCCAAAGGACATACCGAATTCGACGACGGTGGCCGGCTTGGTTGCCCGCGCCAGCGCATACAGCAGCCGACCGGCCTCCGGTGTGACCGGGATGTAGAACTCGCTCATCGCGTCGGCGCGTTCCTGTACGGTTCTGGCCGCGGACATGTTGGGTCGCCGCTCGCGCAGCGTCGCCATCTGCTCCTGCGACTCGGCATACATCCGGTGCAGGGTGTCAGCGACTCGGGGGTCTCGCAGTGTGGTAGCCATGTCGTCCAGCCTAGGCGTTAATGAACGCCAACGGGCACTTACCTATCCGGCCTGCTGTGGAAGCAGAACGATCTTCCCGTGGGTGTGCCGCCGCTCGAGATCTGTGAATGCGTCGACGACCCGGTCCAACGGGTAAGTCTTGGCGACGTCGAAGTCCAGTGCGCCGGAGGCGATCAGGTCGGCAATCTCCTGCAGCACCGCCGGTGTGGACGCCTCAGCACTGCCTTCGGTCTTCGCGCCGACCTCGGCGGCCTTGGCGAACGAGATGATGGTGTTGATCCGCTCGACCGGCACACCGAGATCGACGGCGAGCTGGACGTAGTCCGGACCGAACAGGTCGATGAACGCGTCGACGCCGTCTGGTGCGGCCTGCCGCAGGCGCTCGGCCAACCCGTCGCCGTACTCGACCGGTATGACGTTGTGCGCGCGCAGCCATTCGGCGTTGCCCGCCGACGCGATGCCCAGCACCCGCGCGCCCCGCAGCGCCAGCAGTTGCACCGCCACGCTGCCGACTCCACCGGCGGCCGCGGACACCGCCACCGTCTCACCCGGCTGCGGCTTCACCGCGTTGACCGCGGCGTAGGCCGTGACGCCGACGACGTAGAGCGAACCCGCGACCTCCCAACTCAATTCGGTTGGCTTGTGGATCAATTGGTCGACCGGGACAGCGGTGTGGGTCGCGTGGCTCGAGCGCTGAAAGCTGAACCCGAGCACCTCGTCGCCGACGGCGAAGTCGCTGACCCCAGCACCGACCTCGAGGACGACCCCCGCTACGTCGCTGCCTTCGCCGGACGGGAAGGTGGCAGGAAAGCGCTCGTGCAGCGCGCCGCTGCGGATACCCGCTTCGCCGGGATTGATGCCGGCCGCCCGAACCTCCACGAGCACCTCACCGGCCGCAGGGACAGGCCTGTCGATGTCGGCGACGTACAGGACGTCAGGACCGCCGTAGCTGTCGAACCGGACTGCGCGTGTGCGTGTCGTTGCCATGCAGGCCGAAACTCGGCCACCCGCCGATGTATTCCGGGCTCACGAAACGGCTAGGCCACCACGTTGATCGGGTCACCGATGTGCACCGTGTCGAAGTACCAGGCGGCGTTGTCCGGGCTGAGGTTGATGCAGCCGTGGCTGACGTTCGCGTAGCCCTGCGAGTCCACCGACCACGGCGCCGAGTGCACGTAGACGCCGCTCCAGGTGACCCGGACGGCATAGCTCGCGGTGATCTTGTATCCGTCCGACGACTCGAGCGGGATGCCGATCGTGCGCGAATCCATAACGACCGTGCGCTCTTTCGACAGCGCGGAGAAGTTGCCCATCGGCGTCGGCCGACTGGGCTTGCCCATCGACGCCGGCATCGTGCGCAACACCTCGCCGTTCTGCGTGACCGTGAAGGTGTGCGCGGAAATGCTGGCGGTGCCGACCACCTGGTCGCCGGTCTCGAATCCGGTGGACAACGCGTGCACCTGGACGCCGACGTGACTGTGCGTGGGCCAGTAGCCGTCCGGCTTCCACTCGACCACGTTCGGTTCGGGCCAGTCGAAGCGGCCCGTGACGTGGTTGGGCGCAGTGACTTTGATGGCCCGCTCGGCTGCGGCGCGGTCGGCCACCGGCGCGGTGAACGTCACGATCACCGGGTGGGCCACACCGACGACCGCGCCAGTTGCCGGCTGAATCGATGCGACGCCGGGAGCCGGTGTCGGGGGTGCGATCGCGGCCACGCTGGGGGCGGCCGAACCCACCAGGGTCAGCACGGCGACCGATGACGCCAGCCAACCCGTTCGAAGCGCTCTGCCCACGGTGTCCACCCTCCGAGCCGATGCGAGCCCCTCGCGCTCACATGTCATGTCTCTAATATGCCCTATTCGACGCTCAGCAAACTGCGTATTATTGCGCGAATCGGGATAGAGACACCGATGCGGCGACCATCGCCCGAGATCAGGGGCCAAATACTCGTCAGGATGGGGTTTCGCCACCTCGTGCCGGCCGCGGCGTGGCAAGCGCGGATAACGCTGCCTATGCGGCTGCTGTGCGACGATGCGGCGTCAACCCGCCGACTTCACCCGGGACGCAGCAGATTCCGGCATCGGTTCGTACCGGGCGAAGGTGCGGGTGAACGAGGCCGCGCCGTGTGACAGCGAACGCAAATCGATTGCGTAACGAGTCAATTCGACCTGTGGGACCTCGGATTTCACCAACGTGCGATCGTTACCGGCGGTGTCGGTGCCCAGCACCCGGCCGCGACGTCCGGACAGGTCGCTCATCACCGCGCCGACGAGGTCGTCGGGTATCAGCACCGACACCTCGTCGATCGGTTCGAGCAGAGCGGGCTGGGCTGCCGCCGCAGCCTCTTTCAGTGCCAGCGCCCCGGCCATTTGGAACGCGAAATCGGAGGAGTCGACGCTGTGTGCCTTGCCGTCGAGCAGGGTGACCCGAATGTCGACGACGGGATAACCGGCGTGCACCCCCTTCTCCATCTGGGCGCGCACCCCCTTTTCGACGCTCGGGATGAACTGGCGCGGCACTGCGCCGCCGACCACCTTGTCACAGAACTCGAACCCCGAGCCTTCGGGCAGCGGCTCGACTTCGATATCGCATACCGCGTACTGGCCATGTCCCCCCGACTGCTTGACGTGCCGGCCGTGGCCTTTCGCCTTGCTGCCGAACGTTTCTCGCAGCGGTATCCGGAGTTCGACGGTGTCTACGGCGACGCCGTACCGGTTGGCCAGCGCGTCAAGCACCACACCGGCATGCGCTTCGCCCATGCACCACAACACGATCTGGTGTGTCTCTGGGTTCTGCTCGATCCGTAGAGTCGGGTCCTCGGCGGCCAATCGCCCCAGCCCCACCGACAGTTTGTCTTCGTCGGTCTTGGCGTGCGCCGCAATAGCCACCGGCAGCAACGGTTCCGGCATCGTCCACGGCTTGAGCACCAGCGGCTGCGCCTTGTCCGACAGCGTGTCGCCGGTTTCAGCCCGGCTCAATCGTCCGATCGCGCAAATGTCGCCCGGCAGCACCAACGACGCGGGCCGCTGTTGCTTGCCCAGCGGGAAGGACAGTGCGCCAATGCGTTCGTCCTCGTCGTGGTCGGCGTGGCCGGCCAGGGGATCCGGTGCAGCATCCTCCGACGAGCCGAAGAACGACGAAAAATGGCCCGACACATGAACAGTCGTGTCGGGTCGGATGGTCCCGGAGAAAATCCGCACCAAGCTGAGCCGGCCGACGTAGGGATCGGACGTCGTCTTCACCACCTCGGCCAACAGTGGCGAGTCGGAGCCGCACGTCACCTTGGTGAAGGCGGCGCCCTGTGACGTAAAGACTTCCGGCAGTGGGTGTTCGCGCGGAGACGGGAATCCGCGGGCGGCGACCTCGAGGATCTCCAGGGTGCCGACACCGGTGCTGCTGCAGACGGGTATCACCGGGAAGAAGGAGCCGCGGGCGACCGCCTTCTCCAGATCGTCGACCAGCACGGCTTCGTCGATCTTCTCGCCGCCCAGATAACGCTCCATCAGCGATTCGTCTTCGGACTCCTCGATGATTCCCTCGATCAGGGTGCTGCGGGCCTCCTCGATCTGCTCGGCGTAGGAGGGATCCGGCGCCTGCGTGGTGCGCTTGCCATCGGCGTATACGTAGTGCGTCTGCGACAACAGCCCGATGACTCCGTCGCCGGTCGGGAAGTAGAGCGGTAAAACCTTGTCGCCGAATGCGTTCTGGGCGGCGGCGAGTGCACTTTGGTAATTGGCCCTGGCATGGTCGAGCTTGGTGATCGCCACGGCCCGGGGCATTCCGACCTGGCTGCACTCCTGCCACAGCGACTTGGTCGGTTCGTCGACGTCTTCGTTGGCCGCGATCACGAATAGGGCGCAATCCGCGGCGCGCAGACCGGCCCGTAGTTCGCCGACGAAGTCGGCGTAGCCGGGAGTGTCGACGAGATTCAGTTTGACACCGTCGTGTGCCAGCGAAGCCAACGCGAGGCTGACCGAGCGCTGCTGTCGGATTTCGGCGTCGTCGTAGTCGCAGACCGTGGTGCCGTCGGCGATGCAGCCGGGTCTGGACAATGCACCCGAGGCGACCAGCAGTGCCTCGACCAATGTGGTTTTCCCGCCGCCGGAGGGACCGACCAGTACCACGTTCCGGACGGCGGCCGGATCATTTACGGCGGGAGCGGCTCCCGCGCCGGGCGATCCGTGGGACTTATCTGCCATGACGTTCGCTCCTCGCGTCCCGCGTCACCGTGATGCATGCCACTTTTCTCCTAGCGCCCGCCCAACACAAGGGTGAACGAGCGGTGAAGGCGGATCGTGCGGCGGCGGCGCTTAGCCGTGCCAGCCGCTCCAGCGCCGCACGGCGACGGCGATCACCGGACCGGACAGTGAAACCGTCTGGTACTGAGAGTATTTCGCGCGGAGTAGCTGATGTCCGAGCTGCATCGGGGCGCCCTCGCGGTGGATCGTGGCGTCACCGTCGGCGCGGACCCACCACAACTGCGTCCAGTCCTCGTCGTAATGGTCGACCAGCAGGCTCACCTGCGGGTTGCGCTCGATATTGGCCAGCCGCCGCAGTCGTTGCGTGGTCTTGGGTTTCGCGTCCACCGCGGTGTAGATGACCTGCTCGTCCACGGCGAACACCACCGGCACCAGGTGGGGACGACCGTCGGCCCCGGCGGTGGCCAGGCGGGCCACCGGCGACTGGGCGAATCGCGCCTCGGGGTCGAAGTTCATGACTAGTTGATGGTGAGCCCGCCGTCGACGACGATTGTCTGCCCGGTGACGTAGCCCCCGGCCGGCGAGGCCAGCCACACCGCGGTGGCCGCGAGTTCGCGGTCGTCCCCCAGGCGGCCGAGGACCAGTCGGTGCGCCTGGCTGTCCAGGTAGTCGGGCGGGTATTCGTCGGTCATCTCGGTCTTGAAGAATCCAGGAGCCAGCGCGTTGACGCGAATTCCTTTGCGCGAGCCCCATTGTTGGGCCAGGTCGCGGGTGAGCCCGATGACGGCCGCCTTGCTCGCGCTGTAGGCGGCCTGCGGCAGACCGGCGGTGGTGATCCCGAGAACGCTGGCAATGTTGATGATCGAGCTTCCGGGCTTCATGACGCGGCCGCAGGCCTGCGCCAGCCAGTACGAACCGTTGAGGTTGACGTCGATCACCGACCGGAACTGCTCGGGCGTCTCCCGGGTGGCCGGGACGGCGGTTCCGACGCCCGCGTTGTTGATCAACACGTCGACCCGGCCGAACGTTTGTATCGCGGCGTCGACCAGCGCCTGGCCCTGCTCGGGCACGCCGACATCGGTGGCGACCGCCAGTGCCTTGCGGCCAGCGGCTTCGACGAGCGCCGCGGTGTCGGCCAGTCGCTCGACGCGGCGCGCACCCAACACGACGTCGGCGCCGGCCTCGGCGAAGGCCTGGGCAAACGACACACCGAGCCCGGACGAAGGGCCGGTCACGATCGCCACTTTGTCGTCGAGTCGGAATGAATCAAGAACGCTCATGGATAAGACACCTTTGCCGTCGAGTTGCCGTCCAGCCCAAAGCTTTGAAGCTACCGTCTAGCAGCATGTCGGCCGAGACGGAGATCGCCAACCTGCTGTATCGCTACGCCGAATTCATGGACACCGGCGACTTCGCCGGCGCGGCCGCGCTCTTCGAGCATGCTCGGCTGCGGGTGGGCGGTGCTGGTGACGGCACGGTCGATGCGGCCACCATGTTGACGTTGTGGCAGTCCGGTGTGACGGTCTACCCGGACGGCACGCCGCGCACCAAACACGTTGTCACCAACCCGATTATCGAGGTGGACGACTCCGCCGGCACCGCGACCTGCCGCAGCTATTACACGGTGTTCCAGCAGACCGGTGACTTTCCGCTGCAGCCGATCGTCGCGGGTCGCTATCACGACCAGTTTCAGCTTGTCGACGGGGAATGGCGGTTCGTGTTTCGCGACTACTCGCTGATGGACATGGTCGGCGACGTCAGCCACCACCTGCACGGACCGATCGCAGCGGCCAAAGGCTGAGGCGATCGGGAAACAGCGATATGCCCGTTTCGGTGCCGCAGGCTACGGTTAGATAACTGGTTAATTCGGGCTGTAACTGATGCAGGAGGTAACGGATGAGCGGATCGCACCGCCGCAAACCGCGGAGGTCGCTGAGCTTGCTCGGCCTGTTGGCGGCGACGGGGCTGACGCTGGCGACGGTCCCGGCGAATGCGTCGCCCACGATGCCCCCGATCCCGCGGGACGCGGCATCGGCCAGCGCGGTGGTGGGTCCGCAGATCGTCGACATCGACGCCAAGCTGGGCTTCCAGAGCGCGATCGGCGCCGGCACCGGCATCGTGATCGACCCCAGCGTCATCCTGACCAATAACCACGTGATCGCGGGCGCGACCGATCTGACCGCGCGGTCCATCGCGAACGGCCAGACCTTTCCGGCCACGGTGATCGGCTTCGACCGCCAGCACGACATCGCGGTGTTGCAACTCGCCGGCGGCGGCCTTCCGGTGGCCAACATCGGCAACTCGGACACCGTGCATGTGGGCGACCCGGTGGTGTCGCTGGGTAACGCCGGCGGTGCCGGCGGGGCACCGAGCGTCGAGGACGGACGCGTCTCCGCGCTCGGCCAGACCGTGTCGGCCAACGACGCCCTGACCGGCAGCACCGAGACGTTGACGGGCCTGATCCAGATCGACGCCAACATCCGCCCGGGCGACTCCGGGGGCCCGACGGTCAACGCGGCCAACCAGGTGGTCGGCCTGAACACGGCCGCAACGTCGAACTACCACCTCGGCCGCGGCCAGGGCTTCGCGATCCCGATCAACGAGGCCATGGCCATCGCCGGGCAGATCCGCTCCGGTGCCTCGTCGGCGACCGTGCACATCGGGCCCACCGCGTTCCTCGGCGTCGGAGTCAACGACGCGGGCGGCGGAGCGGGCGCCATCATCCGCCAGGTCATCCCGACCGGTCCGGGCGCGGGCGCGGGGCTCAACCCGGGCGACGTGATCACCGCGATCAACGGCCAACCCGTCAACTCGGCCACCGCGCTGACGAACATTCTCGATCAGCACCACCCCGGCGACCACGTCACCGTGGGGCTGCAGGGCCGCTCCGTCGACGTGCAACTGGGGGACGGTCCGCCGGGCTGATCCAACGCGCAGCTCAGCGTGTGTGCTGAATTCGATTGGCGCATAAGGTTTTCGATGCTGCACCCCGGGTACGTGTAAGGTCGTGGACTTGACCAGGGACAGAGAACACGCGTCCGAGCATGATCCCGCGGAGGGAAGCCACGTCGAGGACGGCGTCGTCGAGCACCCCAGTGCCGACGAGTTCAACGAGGCCAAGTCGCTGCCCGCCGACCCGACCTGGTTCAAGCACGCGGTCTTCTACGAAGTGTTGGTCCGGGCCTTCCTGGACGCCGACGCGGACGGCTCGGGTGACTTGAGAGGGCTGCTGCAGCGGCTGGACTACCTTCAGTGGCTCGGCATCGACTGCATCTGGTTGCCGCCGTTCTACGACTCGCCGTTGCGCGACGGCGGCTACGACATCCGCGATTTCTACAAGGTGCTGCCGGAGTTCGGCACCGTCGAGGATTTCGTCGCGCTGCTCGACGCCGCCCACGAGCGAGGCATCCGCGTCATCACCGACCTGGTGATGAACCACACCTCGGACTCGCACCCTTGGTTCCAGGAGTCCCGGCAAGACCCCGACGGGCCATACGGCGACTTCTACGTCTGGAGTGATACCAGCGAGAAGTACGCGGGAGCCCGGATCATCTTCATCGACACCGAAGAGTCGAACTGGACCTTCGATCCGGTGCGCAAGCAGTTCTACTGGCACCGGTTCTTCTCCCACCAGCCGGACCTGAACTACGACAATCCCGCGGTTCAGGAAGCGATGATCGACGTCCTTCGGTTCTGGCTCGACCTGGGGATCGACGGGTTCCGGCTGGACGCGGTGCCGTACCTGTTCGAGCGCGAAGGCACCAACTGCGAAAACCTGCCCGAGACGCATGCCTTCCTCAAGCGCGTGCGCAAAGTGGTCGACGACGAATACCCGGGCCGGGTGCTGCTCGCCGAGGCCAATCAGTGGCCCGCCGACGTCGTCGAGTACTTCGGCGATGCCAGCACCGGCGGCGACGAGTGCCACATGGCCTTCCACTTCCCGTTGATGCCACGCATCTTCATGGCGGTGCGGCGCGAGTCGCGGTTCCCGATCTCGGAGATTCTCGGGCAGACCCCCGAGATTCCGGATATGGCGCAATGGGGAATCTTCCTGCGCAACCACGACGAGTTGACGCTGGAGATGGTCTCCGACGAAGAGCGCGACTACATGTACTCCGAGTACGCGAAAGACCCGCGGATGAAGGCCAATGTGGGCATCCGCCGCCGACTGGCACCGCTGCTGGACAACGACCGCAACCAGATCGAGCTGTTCACGGCGTTACTGCTGTCGCTGCCCGGATCGCCGGTGCTCTATTACGGCGACGAAATCGGCATGGGCGACGTGATCTGGCTCGGCGACCGCGACGGGGTCCGGACGCCGATGCAGTGGACCCCGGATCGCAATGCCGGCTTCTCCAAGGCCAACCCGGGCCGGTTGTACCTGCCGCCGAGCCAGGACTCGGTTTACGGGTATCAGGCCGTCAACGTCGAAGCCCAGCGCGACACCTCGACGTCGCTGCTGAACTTCACCCGGATGATGCTCGCCGTGCGCCGGCGACATGAGGCCTTCGCGATCGGCAGCTTCGAAGAACTCGGCGGCTCCAACCCGTCGGTGCTGGCCTTCCAGCGCCAGGTACCGAACGACGGCGACACCGTGCTGTGCGTCAACAATCTGTCGCGTTTCCCCCAGCCGCTGGAACTGAACCTGCAACATTGGAACGGTCATACGCCGATCGAGCTCACCGGACACGTCGAGTTTCCGCGCATCGGCCACCTGCCTTACCTGCTCACACTGCCGGGACACGGGTTCTACTGGTTCCAGCTGAGCGGGCCTGAGGAGTCGCAATGAATCTGCCATGGTCGGAATGGCTTCCGCAGCAGCGCTGGTATGCGGGGCGTAGTCGCGAATTGGCAAGTGCCGAGCCAGGTCTCGTGGTAGCCCTGCGGGACGGCCTGGATCTCGCGCTGGTCGACGTGACGTATACCGACGGCTCGACCGAGCGGTACCAGGTGGTGGTCGGCTGGAATTCCGAGCCGCCCGGCGAATTCAGCAGCGTGGCCACCATCGGCGCCGACGGCGATCGGGTCGGCTTCGACGCGCTCTACGACCCGGACGCGGCCGCGTTCCTGCTGTCGCTGGTCGATTCGTCGGCGACGCGGGACAGCGTGTCGTTCGGCAAGGAGCCCGACGTCACCCTGCCGCTGCACGCCTACCCCCGGGTGTCGGACGCCGAGCAGAGCAACACCAGCGTGATCTTCGACCGCGACGCGATCTTGAAGGTGTTCCGCCGCGTCAGCCCGGGCATCAACCCCGACATCGAGCTCAACCGCGTCCTCGGCCGGGCCGGGAACCCGCACGTGGCCCGGCTGCTGGGGACCTACGAGCTGACCGGCCCGGACACCGACACCAGCACCCCGCTGGGTATGGCGACCGAATACGAGGGCAACGCCGCCGAGGGTTGGGCGATGGCAACCGCCAGCGTGCGCGACCTGTTCGCCGAGGGGGATCTGTACGCCTACGAGGTCGGCGGTGATTTCGCGGGCGAGTCCTACCGGCTGGGCGAAGCCGTCGCGTCGGTGCATGCCGGTCTGGCCGAGGCGCTGGGCACCTCGCAGGCGCCGTTTCCGGTCGACACGATGCTGGCCCGGCTGTCCTCGACGGCCGGTGCGGTCGCCGAACTCGGGCCGTACGTGTCGGCGATCGAGCAGCGTTTCCAGAAGCTGGGGGAGCAGACCATCACGGTGCAACGGGTGCACGGTGACCTGCACCTGGGTCAGGTGCTGCGCACCCCCGAGTCGTGGCTGTTGATCGACTTCGAGGGGGAGCCGGGCCAGCCGCTGGAAGAGCGGCGCGCGCCGGACTCCCCGCTGCGGGACGTTGCAGGCGTGCTGCGGTCGTTCGAATACGCCGCCTACGGACCGCTGGTCGACCAGTCGGACGACAAGCAACTCGCTGCGCGCGCCCGAGAGTGGGTGCAGCGCAACCGAACTGCGTTCTGCGACGGGTACGCCGCGGCGTCCGGCGTCGATCCGCGCGATTCGGAGCTGGTGTTGGCGGCCTACGAGTTGGACAAGGCGGTGTACGAAGCGGGCTACGAGTCCCGGCACCGTCCGGCCTGGTTGCCCATCCCGCTGCGGTCGATCGGCAAATTTGTAGCAGATTGATGTGAGTCTCGCCTGAATGGGCGTCCCCGCTCTGCACACGGTCTAGTTCCGATGAAAGCATGGATTTCATGCCCTACGCGACGCTCGACCTTCGTGAGACGTACGACAGTGAGGCACGCCTCGCCTACCTGCTGGCAATTCTCGCTGGTGTGCTGGGTGCGACGGCGTTCACTCACTCGGCCGGATACTTCGTCACCTTCATGACCGGAAATGCGCAGCGCGCCGTTCTGGGGTTTTTCAATGACGACGTGCTGTTGTCGGTGACGGCGGGGCTGCTGCTGCTGAGCTTCGTGGCCGGGGTGGTGGTCGCGTCCGTGTGCCGGCGACACTTTTGGGTGGCTCACCCGCACGGTCCGACGATGCTGACCACATTCAGTCTGCTGGCCGCCACCCTGGTCGATGTGTTCGACGAGGGCTGGGAAGAAAACCAGCTCGACTTCCCGCCGATCATGTTGGTGGCCTTCGGAATTGGCGCGCTCAACACGTCGTTCGTCAAAGACGGCGAGGTGTCGGTGTCGCTGAGCTACGTGACCGGAACGCTGGTCAAGATGGGGCAGGGCATCGAACGCCATATCGCCGGCGGAAACCTCTCGGACTGGCTCGGTTACTTCCTGCTGTTCGGGAGCTTTATCTTCGGCGCCACGGTCGGTGGCGCGATCAGCCTGTTCGTCAACGGCACCGGGATGCTGGTGTTCGCGACGCTGATGTGCACCTTGGCGACCGCGTTCACCTACTTCCATCAGGATCGGCGCGCCCTGCTCGACTAGCGCGACACCATCCAGACAAGAACATCGGCCGCAGCGCTGGGGGGTGTGCGCTGCGGCCGATGCATTGGGGGAGCTCAGGTGGCGTTGGGTCCACCGCTCAGGGTCCGCTGAATGTCGGGCTTCATGGCGACCAGTTGCTGGTTCCAGTAACCCCAGTCATGCGTGCCGTTGGGCGGGAAATTGAAGGTGGCGTTGCGGCCACCCGCAGCGGTGTAGTTGTCGCGCCACTGCTCGTTGGTGCGCAGCGTGAACTGCTCCAGGAACTTGGCCGGCATGCTGTCACCGCCCAGGTCGTTCGGGGTGCCGTTGCCGCAGTACACCCAGATGCGGGTGTTGTTCTGCACCAGACGGGGGATCTGGACCATCGGGTCGTTGCGCTTCCAGGCGGGGTCGCTGGTCGGGCCCCACATGTTGGTGGCGTTGTAGCCGCCCGCGTCGCCCATCGCCAGACCGATCAGCGTCGGCCACCAGCCCTCGGAGGGGTTCAGGAAGCCGGACAGCGAGGACGCGTAGGAGAACTGCTGCGGGTAGTACGCGGCCAGGATCAACGCCGACCCACCCGACATCGAAAGGCCCACGGCGGCATTGCCGTTCGGCGAGATGCCCCGGTTGGCCTGCAGGTACGCCGGGAGTTCGCGGGTCACGAACGTCTCCCATTTGTAGGTCTGGCAACCGGCCTTACCGCAGGCCGGCTGGTACCAGTCGCTGTAGAAGCTGGACTGCCCGCCGACCGGCATGATCACCGACAGGCCCGATTGGTAGTACTCCTCGAACGCGGGCGTGTTGATGTCCCAGCCGTTGAAGTCGTCCTGGGCGCGCAGCCCGTCGAGCAGGTAGACGGCGTGCGGGCCGCCGCCCTGGAACTGGACCTTGATGTTGTGACCCATCGCCGCGGACGGGACTTCTAGGTACTCGACCGGGAGACCCTTTTTGGAGAACGCCCCCACGGTCGCCGAGCCGCCGATGGCACCGACCAGGCCGGCCAGCAGTGCTGCGCCGACGGCCGCGATCGCCAATCTGCGCGGCAGGTGTGCTGCCGCGCCGCGGAACTTCTCTGCGAACTTCATAGCTCCTATCCCAACTTTCATCTGCCGCATCAGCGGTCGAATAGCTGTCTGTGGCAGTCAAACACGCAAGTAACTACAAGCGTGTCAGTCGCATCGGGGTGGGGGATCGCGGTTCGCTAACGATTGAGACGCTAGTGTCACCGGCGGATAACGATTACGACTCGACGCCGAAAATAGGTCCCGCCGAGCGCAATTCATTGGTGGCGGTGCCGCACAGCGCCTGCGATATGTGAATTCTGTTGTGCAGCAGTCTTTTTCATCGCTTGGTGGCGCCGGGAACCCAGGTCCGCTGATCGGCGGCGACGGCTCGGGCGATGATGAACAGCAGGTCGGACAGGCGGTTGAGGTACCGGACGACCTCCGGGCTGAGGTCGTCGACGGACACCGCCCGCCGCTCGGCCCGGCGGCAGACCGTGCGGGCCACGTGGAGTGCCGCCGAGGCCGGGCCGCCGCCGGGCAGTACGAACGACTCCGGCGGGGCGAGCCGCGCGTTGGCCTCGTCGCAGCGCCTTTCCAACCGGTCGACGTAGCCGCCGTCGATCCGGAGCGCGTCGCGGTCGACCGGGCAGGAGAGGTCGGCGCCGAGGTCGAAGAGCTCGTTCTGGATCTCGGCGAGCCACCCGGCGAAGGGTTCCTCCCGCAGCTCGGTGAGCACCACACCGAGCTGGGCGTTGAGTTCGTCGACGTCACCGCCGGCCTCGATCCTCGGGTCGTCCTTGGCTACCCGGGCCCGGCCGCCGGTCGAGGTCTCGCCGGCGTCGCCGGTGCGGGTGTAGATGGTCGTCAGATTCACGTTCACGGTCGCCTCCGTTGCCTGGATGATCTCTTCGGTCGGGTGGTCGGAAGAGTCGAGTGCGGACAGCAGACGCTCGAGCCGTCGATTCAGCTCCGAGGTCTGCCACAGCCGGTCGCGTACCTGCTGAAGGTGGAGTCGGACGACAGAGGGAAGGTCCTCGCCGTCCAGCGCCCGCCGGATGTCCGCGAGGTCGAAGCCGAGGCTGCGCATCGCGGTGATCTGGTACAGCCGTTCGGCCTGTTCAGTCCGGTATCGCCGATGGCCCGCACCCGTCCGCCAGGCCGGCGCGAGCAGCCCGACCTGTTCATAGTGGTGCAGGGTTCGCACGGTGACGCCGGCGGCGTCGGCGAGTTCACCTACGCTCCACTCCCGGTCGGCGCTTCCGTTCTCCGTCATCGCAGTGAACCTACGACCTGACGCTACGTGAGGTGCAAGTAGATTCCGGTCATCGCTCCTGTAGTCGTCGGGTCATCGTGTCGAGAACCGCCAAACCCTTTGTCAGAGCCTCGATTTGGTCGTCGCCGAGTTCGTCGAGCACATCGGCCAGCAGTTCACGGCGCGCGGCGCGCGAGGTGTCGACGATCTGCTTGGCCGCTCCGGCCAGCGAAAGCTGGCCGACCCGTCGATCGGATTCGTCCGCGGTCCGGACCAGGTAGCCCTTGGCCACCAGCTTGGAGACCAGCGTCGAGGCGGTGTTGGCCACCAGGCCCAGCTCAGCTGCGGCTGCGCTGACCGAGATGCCGGGCCGCCGGGCGACCAGCCACAGCAACTCCGACTGCGATTCGGTCAGCGGCTCGGAGTCGAAGCCCCGGCCGGCTGTTCTGCGAAGCTGCCGGCGGAACCTGCCGACGACACGGGACAATTCGTTGACCGGATCAATGAGAGTGCTCACTTGTCTCTGTCTACGAGCCAAGGATGTGAAGACGCTATGTCTGACCTGGCAGCTAGCTACTTCTCCAGTCGACGCAGCTCGACGCCCGCGAGCAAGCCTGCCTCGACGCGCGCCGTCATATAGGTGCAGAAGGGTTGCCGCCGGCGATCCGTCGGCGAGCCCGGGTTCAGTAGCCGCAGGCCAGTGCTGGTCGTGGTGTCCCACGGGATATGGCTGTGGCCGAACACCAGCACGTCGCTGTCGGGGTAGAGGCGCGACATCCGGGCGTCGCGTCCGGCGCTGGCGCCGGTCTCGTGCGTCACCGTGAAGCGCACCCCGTCGAGCTCGACATCGGCCCGCTCGGGCAGCCGCGACCGCAGTTCCGGCCCGTCGTTGTTGCCCCAGCATGCGACCAGCCGCGCGGATTTGGCGGCCAGCGCGTCGAGGAGCTCGGGTACTACCCAGTCGCCGGCGTGAATCACCACGTCGGCCCGCGCGACTTCGTCCCACACCCGCGCCGGTAAGTCGCGCGCTCGGCGCGGCACATGCGTGTCCGCCAGCAGCAACAACCTCATCCGGTCATCCTGCCGCAGGCCGGGTTAGCGCGTGCCTTCTCTGCCGCGGGCTTCGGCACCGGTCTCGCCGACGTCCATGGAGTCGTCGACACCGCTGGTGCGCCCGACGTAGTCGCCATCCCCGCCGCGTCCTTCTCGGGAGCGCGCCTCGTGTCGCTCGGGACGAGTGTCTTCTTCAGCTTGGTGGCCTCTGCTGCCGGTCAGCCATTGGCCGATTTGGCGCCATATTTGCATCGAAGCGGGGTACCCGGCCGCAGTTCGCCGCGAAACATCCCGGTGGCGGAGGCAGGTAGGCAGAGTGGCACGATGCTAATCAGCGCCCTCCGTCAGGCCCACTCAAAGGAGAACCGCCAATGCGCACCTTCGATTCCGTTGCCGACCTCGCCTCGATCAAGGGTGAAAGCATCGGCGAAAGCGACTGGGTGACGATCAGCCAGGAAGACGTCAACCTGTTCGCCGACGCGACCGGTGACCACCAGTGGATTCACGTCGACCCGGAACGGGCGGCCAAGGGTCCGTTCGGCAAGACCATCGCGCACGGTTTCATGACGCTGGCCCTGCTGCCGCGCCTGCAGCACCAGATGTACACCGTCAACGGCATCAAGCTCGCAATCAACTACGGCCTCAACAAGGTTCGCTTCCCGGCGCCGGTACCGGTCGGCTCACGGGTTCGTGCGAAGAGCTCGCTGGTCGACGTCGAGGACCTGGGCAACGGCGCGACCCAGGCGACCGTCTCGACCACCGTGGAGGTTGAGGGCAGCGACAAACCGGCGTGTGTCGCCGAAAGCGTCGTCCGCTACATCTCGTAAGCCGGTCGAGTCATGGACGCGGGACTTGCCTCCTGGTTGGACGAGGGACTGTACTTCGACTACCTCGGCTTCGACATCTTCTACCGGGTCGAGGGCAGCGGTCCACCGCTGCTGCTGATCCACGGCTACCCGTTCAATACCTTTGACTGGCAGCTGATCTGGCCGACGCTGACCCAGCGGTTCACGGTCATCGCCCCGGACATGATGGGCATGGGTTTCTCCGCGAAGCCGGTCCACTATGAATACTCAGTGCACGACCACGCTGACATGCACGAGGCGCTGATGGCCCACCTGGGCGTCGGCAACGCGCACATCCTGGCCCACGATATCGGCGACTCGGTGGCGCAGGAACTGTTGGCCCGCCACGAGTTTGGCGATCATACCTACGGCAAGCTGAGGATCGATTCGATCACCTGGCTCAACGGCGGAATGTTCGTCGAGACCTACACACCGCGCGCGGCGCAGAAGCTGATGTCGGGAACTCCGTTGGGCGACATCCTGAGTCCGGTGCAAAACAGCCCGCTGTCGCGGCGATTGCTGGAGCCGACGCTACGGGAGATGTTCGGCCCCAACACCAAACCGACCCGACAGATGATGGATGTGTTTGGCCAGATTCTGGACTACAACGACGGCCGGCGCGTGCTGCACAAAGTTGGGCGATTCATCAAAGACCGCTACACGCACCGGAACCGGTGGGTGCGGGCGATGCGGGAGACCGAAGTCTCGATGCGGCTGATCGACGGACCGATCGACCCGAATTCCGGTGCGCACATGGCCCGTCGCTACGCCGAGGTGATTCCCGACGCCGACGTGGTGATGCTCGCCGACGACATCGGGCACTGGCCGCAACTGGAAGCACCCGAGGCGGTGCTGGAGCACTTTCTCGCTCACATCGACCGGGTGACCGCCGATAGCTAGGACGCGGATACAGCCGGATGGGGGCCCAATGATGCTGCGAGACAGGACTTTAGTCACTGGTGGGGCGATCGCGTCTCGCCGTAGTGTCGGGGCCCTAAGCCGATATGAGGAGACGAACCATGACACAGGCGCCGCACAAGACCGAGGCCCCGCACAAGACTGAGCCCGCGCACAAGGCCGAACCCCGCTGGGCGGAACTCTCCGAGGACATCCTCGACTCGATCGAAGCTGGACGCAACAGAGGTATAGAGGCGGTCCGCTCGTTCATCGATGAGGTGAATCCCGCAGTCGACGGAGAGTCGGAGCGCAAGACCGTCGTCGACGCGGCGTTGAAGTTGACCGAAGAGCTGGTCACCACCCAGATCGAGTTCATCCGAAGCGTCGTCCGGAGTGCCGGCAAGGCCGCCAACAAGTAGCACCTAACTCCGACCCGTGGCCGTCCATAGCCCCCCATGCTGTGGACGGCCACTTCGGCTATGGTGAGTGCAAGTGCGTTACGCCCGAAAAACACTACTTACCAGTGCACTTCAATGATCAAGCCGCGTTGGTCGGGTCGATCGATCGTGGAGCCTTTGACCACCAGCCAGTCTCCCGTCTTTGCCGGCATGACCGCTTCTTCCCTCCGATTGTCCATCGCCGCAGGCGGGCGAGCTGCCGGCATGAGGTCATCGGGCCTTCAACGTCACGGCCGAAAGGCCCCTGCTGTCAGAGGCTTCCGCGAGTCCACTGCGACCGCGAAGGCCCCGCCCAGTCGGTGGCTTTGCGCACTATAGGGTCCGATCCGGTAATGGTCGAATGAGTTCACGCGAATCATTCACCCAGGAGGCTGACATGCGATCGTCACGGCTGTGGAGCTACTTGCCGATAGGCCAATCTGCCTCGCACGTCAAGCTTTTCGAGGTAAGGGACCTTCTGCACGAGGGACGAACGGCTCGCGTGCCTATCACTTCGATCGGAACGATCGTGGCCGGGTGGTTGGCCGACTTGGATGTCAGCAGTCCATTGGTCGACGATCTGACGCGAGCGGTTCAAAACGGCGACTGGCCGGCCGCCTACGCCGTCGGTGAGCATCTCTCGGTTCACGTCGCGGTTGCGGCTTGAACGACCGGCTCACTCCTCGATTTCGATGATGTGGATCGCCGCCTCTTCAGCACTGGCCGCGCCACCGCAGATGCCGACATCCTCGGCGACCATTTCCGCCTCGGTGTCCTCGCCAAATCCCTGGTCGGGTGCGACAAGCCGACCACCGCGGACACCGCCGGCTTCACTCGGTTCGGGAAACTCGGCTTCGCGTTCAGCCGCATCTGAGCGAACGCTCTCGCCCTCGTCGAGCCAGACGTTCAGCCGCGACGCCGGATCCTGCTCCTCCTCGGCAAGAAGCTCGTCCAAGCTCGAGGTCGGTCCGAAAGCGCTCCTGCCGTAAGGCTGCTCCGGTGGCGAGTAGCCCTCATCGAGTACGTCGTCGACGCCGCGATCGATGAGTGTGTCTTCGGGTTGCAGCTGATCGTCGTCGTCCCCGCTGTATTCACCCGCCGCCGGGCCCGGGTCATAGTGAGTACTCATCGCTGAATCAATTGCTGGTGATTGCTTGAGGGGTGGCCAACGGCACATCTCCGGCGAGGACCCTGATCTCTTCATCGCAGACCGGGGTTTTGTCACCCGTGACGTGGCGCGATGGAATTGGTGAGCGGTCGTGGGAGGCGGCGAGCAGCGCGACGATGTCGCTGTCGGTCGTGCGACGAAACCTGCGGTAGCCAGTGCTCGTCTTCGCAAAGAAATAGAACGGTGGCGTTTCCAAGCACACCACGTTGTCGGCGTACGAGCGGGTCGACTGTACCGCCTCGGGCGAGCCCAACGGCGCCGCGAAGACGACACGCGCCGCGCCCTGGGCGCGTGCTGCCGCACATGCCGCCCTGGCCACGATCCCGGTGGCCACCCCGTCATCGACGATCAGGGCGGTGCGGTCGGCAAGCGAAATGCGCTCGCGCCCGTCGCGATAATGCGTGACCTGCCGTTCCAGTTCGGAGCGTTCGGCGTCGTCCACTTGCGTGATGTCGGCTTCGGTCAGCCCGATCCGTTTGACCAGGGCGGCGTTGAGAACCCGAATCCCGCCCTCGGCAATAGCGCCGAACGCGCACTCGGTCTCGAACGGTACCGGCAGCTCACGGACGACAAGGAAGTCAAGTGGTGCGCCAAACGCCTTGGCGACCTCGTAGGCCACGGGCACGCCTCCGCGCGGCAAGCCCAGCACGACGAGGTCGTCACCGCGCAGCCATTCGAGATGACGAGCCAGTCGGCGTCCGGCTTCCGCGTGGTCGTGGAATAACTGCATATCCCGAGTCTGACGCGCTGGTGGGTCGGATCGAAGAGTCCTTCGACCTCTGTCACGCGGGGACCAACGTCCCCGGGCCAACTAGATGGCCGCCGGCCTAGAACTCGGCGATCGCGTGCTCCAGGCGTTCGGCCAGCCGGGCCTGCGCCTCGGCGCGGCGAGTCGGCAGGTGCTGCGACGGGAAAGGTGTTGACACCGGCTCATATTCGCGCAAGGTGCGGCGTGCCACCGTCATCTTGTGCAACTCGGTGGCGCCGTCGGCGATGCCCAACGACTCCGCGGCGATCATCATCTTGATGAACGGCATCTCGTTGGACACCCCGAGCGCGCCGTGCAGATGCAACGCGCGCTGGACCACGTCGTGCAGCACCGTGGGCATTGCGACCTTGACCGCCGCGATGTCGCGGCGCACCTTCTGGTAGTCGTGATGCTTGTCGATCAGCCAGGCCGTGCGCAGCACCAGCAGCCGGAACTGCTCGATCTGGATCCAGCTGTCGGCGATCTTCTCTTGTGTCATCTGGAAATTCGACAGCGGACCCATCCGGGTCTGACGCGACACCGCGCGCTCGCACATCATGTCGAATGCCCGACGGGCCAACGCGATCGTGCGCATGGCGTGATGGATGCGGCCGCCGCCCAGCCGGGTCTGCGCGATCGCGAAGGCCTCGCCCTCGCCGCCGAGAATGTGGTCGGCGGGCACCCGGACGTCGGCGTAGCGGACGTAGCCGTGGGTGGCGTGCGACTCGGTGCCGACCCCGACGTTGCGGATGATCTCGACGCCCGGTGTCTCGGCGGGAACGATGAACAGCGACATTTTGTCGCGCGTGCGTGCGTCGGGATTGGTGACGGCCATGACGATGTAGAACGTCGCGTGCCGGGCGTTGGTGGAAAACCACTTCTCGCCGTTGATCACCCACTCCCCATCTCCTGAGCCGTCGCGCTCGGCGCGGGTGACGAACAGACCCGGGTCGGAACCGCCTTGCGGTTCGGTCATCGAGTAGCACGAGGTGATCTCGCCGTCCAGCAGCGGCCGCAGGTAGCGCGTCTTCTGCTCGGGAGTGCCGAACAGGGCCAGGATCTCGGCGTTGCCGGAATCGGGTGCCTGCGAGCCGAAGACCGACGGGGCCCAGCGGGACCGACCGAGGATCTCGTTGAGCAGCGCGAGCTTGACCTGGCCGTAGCCCTGCCCGCCCAGTTCAGGCTTGAGATGGGCGGCCCACAACCCGTGTTCGCGCACCTGTTGCTGCAGCGGCCGCAGGATCGCCATGGTCTCGGCGTCCTTCTTGTCGTACGGGTCGAGCGACACGAGGTCGAGGGGTTCGAGCTCGTTGACCATGAATTCTTCGACCCAGTCCAGTTTCTGCTGGTACTCGGGGTCGGTTTCGAAGTCCCACACGAGTTGGACGCTACTACTCTGGCTGCCGATGACAATCAATACGCGTCCCGGGCAGAAGGCCGACGTCTCCGAGCTGTCCCACGCCCTCGGCAGGGCGTTTTTCGACGACCCCGTGTCGATCTGGATCATGCCCGACGAGCGGGCGCGGACCAAGAACCTGCGGAAGTTCTTCGCGACCGTCACCCGCCATCATCATCTGGCCGGCGGCGGTGTCGAGGTGGCCACCGACGGGTCGACGATCGGCGCGGCTGCGCTGTGGGACCCGCCCGGGCGGTGGAAGCAGTCGGGTCGTGAACAGCTGATGATGCTGCCGTCGTTCCTCCTCGGATTCGGACCGCGGCTAACGACGGGTCGCAAGCTCGGCGCACTCCTCGAGCAGATGAAGTCGCATCACCCGGAGGAGCCGCACTGGTATCTGGCGGTGATCGGCAGCGACACCTCGGTCCGCGGCAAAGGCTATGGGCAGGCGCTGATGCAGTCGCGCCTCGACCGCGTCGACGCCGAACACGCCCCCGCGTATCTGGAGTCGAGCAAGGCCGAAAACGTGCCCTACTACCAGCGATTCGGCTTCGAGGTGACGGGCGAACTCGTCATTCCGGGCGGCGGCCCGACACTATGGCCGATGTGGCGAAAGCCGCGATAGGTCACTCCAGGGCCGAAAAGCTCAGGGACACATGAAGGCGATCGGCGGGCATTCCCGGCGCGTGATCGCCTCGATGGGCGGATTGTCGCCATCCCAGATCGAGGTCGGCCGGCCCTGCATCGTGACGTTGCCCATCCCGTAGTTGGTCGGGTACCAGGTGTGGCAGATGTTCCAGTCCCAGTCGATCAACGAGTTGACGACATAGGGCATGTTCTTGGGGTTGCCCGGGCACCAGCGGTGTGGCTCCATCGTGTCGGCTCGAGCCGTTGCCAGCCCCAAGCCCGCCGAAGCCACCGCGGCCGCGCCGAGGACGGCGACCAGCGCTCTCTTCATGAGCTTCACCTCTTTTCATCCACTTTGCGCTCATCTTGCGCTCGCGGCTCGGCTTCGCGCATGGGGTGATCACCCCATATTTTGCGGTGCCGGCGCAGCCGCTGGGTGTTTAGTCGTCGAAGCGCGAGGGGAACCGAGTGGCCATGACTAGTGAGATCCCTGAAGAAGGCGGACCCGAAGACACGCTGAACCCCAGTGAGTCAACGGACTCCGACGAGCTTCGCAATGACGACGGCGACATTGTTGTGGATCCGCCCGAAAGGTGGAGTGAGGCGGACAAGTTCGGGGTGACGCCGCGCGAAGAACGGGAGGGCGAATCCCTCGACGATCGGCTAGCCGAAGAGGAACCCGATGTGCTTGACGATGTAACAGTCGACGATGAGCGTCCCGTACGCGCGCATCGCGGTCAGATCGACGGGACTCCCGAAGACGGTGACTCGCTGTACGAGGTTGTCGACGAATAGCGGTTCTTACGTTGCGCGGCAACGCCGTTCGCTATGAGAACGGTGTGACAGGCCGCGGCCGGGGTTGGCCGTCGACGACGACGTCGACCCGTTCGTTGAAGAATGCGACGTGATCCCGGATGGGCAGCGCCTCACGCAGCGGATCGCGGTAGGTCCAGGCGATGTCGGCGGGGCCTTCCGGTACTGAGAAGTACGACGCGCGCCCCTTGTAGGCGCAGTCGCTGACGGTGTCGCTCGGTTCGAGATCGACCGCCACGTCCTCGGGCGGTAGGTAAAAACGGGTCGGCAGCGCGGTTTCGAACAGCAGCAGCGGCCGCGACGACTCGGCCAGCACTCGCCCGCCGGCTTCGATCCGGAGGTGGCGGGTACTGGCCAGGATGTCGATGCGCTTGAACGGGTCATGTGGGTGCGAAACGATCGGCTCGTCTTCCTCGCGCCAGTCGAAGGCGCTGAAGTCGACGCTGAGATGGCCGGCCAGGTCCGGGTCGTCCGGTCTAAACGCGGCCGACGGGCACCGCTTTCCCCCGACGACGACGTCGAACATCTCGCCCGTACAGCTATGCGCGGCAAAGGGATTCGTCGGCACCAACACCGGCAGGTCGGAGACGTCGTCGACGCGGCCGGACGGTTCGAGCCGCGCGGCAAAATCGGCCTCGGGTATCGCATACGTCGGGACCACCCGCCGCGGCTCCCAGACCAGCAGCCCGTCGACGGTGTCGGCTACCAGCTCGCCGTCCAGATACAGCCGGAGCCGCTTCTCGGTCGGCTCGTAGCGCAGCGACGGCAACGCGCCGCCGAGCAGGTCTCGCATCCTGGTGCCCATCGCTCCATCATGGCGCGTTGCTGCGGTGCGCGGAAAACGTCGAGGGCGCTTAGGGCTTGCTGCGCCAGCCGTTGATGCCGATGACGATCATCCGCAACTGTTTGACCGCGGTCTGGCGGATCTCGTCGATCGCCTCGGGGCTCTGCGCGTCCTCGAGCGCCTCGGCGATCACGATCATCGAGTTCACAAATAGCTGTGCCAGGACGTTGAGGTCGTCGGTGCTCCAGGTGTTCAGCCCCGGGAACCGTGCGAGGTCGGTGGCCAACTCGGACGTGACGAGCCGGAACTCGGTGCGGATGGCGTATCGCAGCACGGTCACGCCGCTGGAGCGCTCGCGTCCGATGAAGCGCCAGTGCTCGCGGCGTTCGGTGACGCTGGCGACGACGATCTCGACGGACGACTCGATCACCCGGTTGGGGTCCAGCTTGCCGGCCCGGGCGCCGCGCAGCATGTCGCGCAAGGTCCGGAATGACTCGTCGATCAGGACCAGCCCGAGCGCTTCCATCGACTCGAAGTGGCGATAGAACGCCCCGGGAACGATGCCCGCTTCCCGGGTGACCTCGCGCAGGCTCAGGCCGCTGAAACTGCGCTCGTCGAGAAGCTTGAGTGCCGCAGCGACAATGGCCCGCCGGGTCGCTTCTTTGCGTTCCTCGCGGGAGGGTCCTTCGCGGCTGCGGCCGCGAGTCGATCGGTGCGGCCGTGAGCTAGGCGCACGACTGTTCACTATGTGAAGCCTAACACAGACCTGCGGAAACCCTTGACGAACAGGGTCGCGTGCCCGCACTGTATACACATGTTCACTCAAACTTTGAGGCAGCGCGTGCTGGGTTCCAACCTAGTCGACCTGCTCACCGGTCCGCATGGCGTCGACCGGTACACCGAGGTAGTAGACCCCGCGTGGACGCGGGCCGAGGGTCGCGCCAAGGTCGTCGACGTCCGACGGGACACCCCGCGCAGCGTCACCCTGGTGCTGGCACCGAATCAAGCGTTCACCGACACGATCAAGGCCGGGCAATACGTCAACCTCGCCGTCGAGATCGACGGCCGCCGGCACACCCGGTGCTACTCGCCGGCCAACGCCGAAGGCGCCGAGCATCTCGAGCTGACCATCGGCCAGCACGACGGTGGTTTGGTCTCGACCCACCTGCGCGAGCATGCGCGACCTGGCATGGTGGTCGGGCTGACCGGGGTGGGCGGCGACTTCGTCCTCCCGGCGCGGCGACCCCGCCGCATCCTGTTCGTCTCGGGTGGCAGCGGGATCACGCCCGTCATGGCGATGGTCCGCACGCTGGTCAACGAAGGCCACCCCGGCGAGATCGCGTTCGTGCACTACGCCCGCAGCCGCGCCGAGGCCTGCTATCACGCCGAGTTGGCCGCGATGCGCGGTGTCCGGGTGCTGCACGGCTACACCCGGTCGGCGGGAGGCGACCTTGTCGGCCGGTTCGACGGCGAGCACCTGGCCGCGGCCATGCCCGAGCCTGACGCCGTATTCGTCTGCGGCCCAGCCGCTTTGGTCGAGTCCGTTCGCGAGCATTGCGCGGACGCGCGGTCGGAAAGCTTCGTCCCGCCCAGGCTGGACGTTCCGGCGACACCGTCTGGCGGACGAGTCACGTTCGCGGACAGCGCTATCGAGGTCACCGACGACGGCCGCTCGCTGCTCGAGCAGGCCGAGTCGGCCGGATTGACCCCCGCCAACGGATGCCGGATGGGCATCTGCCACACCTGCACCCGCCGCAAGACCAGCGGCGTCGTGCGCAACCTGACCAGCGGTGCGGTGTCGACCGCGCCCGACGAGGACGTGCAGATCTGCGTGTCCGTTCCCGTCGGCGACGTCGATATCGCGCTCTAAAGACTAGGAGCTCGATATGACGCAGACAGCCCAGCCCAAGATCACCCTGACGCCCGAGCAGGCCGACGCGTTCGGCGCCGAACTCGACGCGATCAAGGAACGCGTGATGGCCGACCTCGGCCAGCGCGACGCCGACTACATCCGCCGCGTCATCAAGACGCAGCGCGCCCTCGAAGTCGGTGGCCGCGCGCTGCTGATGTTCCCGCCGGCCTGGCTGGCCGGCACCGCGATGCTGGGGATCTCAAAGATCCTGGACAACATGGAGATTGGCCACAACATCATGCACGGCCAGTACGACTGGATGCGTGATCCGTCGATCCGTGGCCGCGAGTTCGAATGGGACACCGCGTGCCCGGCCGACCAGTGGCGGCATTCGCACAACTACATGCACCACACCCACACCAACATCGTCGGCATGGACCGCGACATCGGCTACGGGATCCTGCGCATGAGCGAAGATCAGCCGTGGCAGCCCTACTTTTTGGGCAACCCGGTCTACGCGTTCCTGTTGATGGTGCTGTTCCAGTACGGGGTCGCCCTGCACGAACTGGAAACCGAGCGGATCCGCTCCGGTGAAATCCGGCTGGCGGACAAACGCGAAATCCTGCAAGCCATTTGGCGCAAGACCCGCAAGCAGGTACTCAAGGACTACGTCGCCTTCCCCCTGCTGGCCGGGCCGTTCGCCCCGTTCGTGTTCACCGGTAACCTGACCGCGAACCTGATGCGCAACGTGTGGTCGTACATGATCATCTTCTGCGGCCACTTCCCCGACGGCACACAGGAATTCACGATAGAGGAAACCCAGGGAGAATCCCGCGGCATGTGGTACTTCCGCCAGATCCTGGGTTCGGCGAACCTGACCGGCGGCAGGCTGTTCCACATCCTGTCCGGCCACCTGTCGCACCAGATCGAGCATCACCTGTTCCCCGACATGCCGGCGCATCGGTACGCCGAGATCGCGCCCGAGGTCCAGGAGATCTGCAAGCGTTACGGCATCCCGTACAACGCCGGTTCGCTGCCCAGGCAGTTCGGGACCGTCGTCCGCAAGATCCTCAAACTGTCCCTACCGCCGAAGGACCGCGGCGGCGTCAAGCCGAAGGACCGCGAACTCGTCGCAGCCTGAGCTGTCGCACATCGGACCGGGACCGCCCCAAAGTGGTTCCGGTCCGCTGCGCTGATGGGCTACGTTTCACGTCATGGCGCAGATGCCCGAACTCGACGGTGTCGATCACAAATACCTCGATCTCGGCGATGGTGTGACGATTCACGTCGCCGACGCCGGACCCGCCGACGGGCCGCCGGTGATGCTGGTGCACGGCTTCCCGGAAAACTGGTGGGAGTGGCACGAATTGATCGGGCCGCTGGCCGCCGACGGGTATCGCGTGCTGTGCCCCGACTTGCGCGGTGCCGGTTGGAGTTCGGCGCCCAAGTCGCGCTACTTGAAGAACGACATGGCCGACGATCTGGCGGCCGTGCTCGACCGGTTGGGCGTCGGCCCGGTGAAATTGGTAGCCCACGACTGGGGCGGTCCCGTCGCGTTCATCATGATGCTGCGCCACCCGGAGAAGGTGACCGGCTTCTTCGGACTCAACACCGCAGCGCCCTACGTGAAGCGCGACATGTCGTCGATCCGCCACGCGTGGCGGTTCTGGTATCAGATTCCGATGCTGCTGCCGGTGATCGGACCGCGGTTGATCGCCGACCGCAAGGCCCGCTATTACAGGATGCTGGCGTCATGGGTGGGCGGCGGCTTCCGGGTGCCCGACGACGACGTCGCGCTCTACGTCGAGTGCTTGCGCCAGCCGGGCCACGCCGTCGCCGGTTCGCGGTGGTACCGGACGTTTCAGCGCACCGAGATGATGCGTTGGCTACGAGGCGAATTCGACGACGCGCGGGTCGACGTGCCGGTGCGCTGGTTGAGTGGCACCGCGGACCCGGTGCTCACGCCCGACCTGATCGACGGATATGGCGATCACATCGGCGATTTCGACGTCGAGCTGGTCGACGGCGTGGGCCACTGGATTGTCGAGCAGCGTCCAGACCTGGTGCTGGATCGGCTGCGCAGCTTCCTCAAGACCTGACTGAGGAGCGATACCCGAGCAGCGCGATCGAGGCCTGCACGGCCGGCTCGATAATGTCGCGCGGGCGGTGTCCGTCCTCGACCACCTGAGCCGTCAGCTCACGCAGGCCGCCGACCAGAATCACGGCCTTCGCCGGCGTCAGCGGTGGCAGGTCGGCGTCACGCATGGCCCGGCTGTCACTCAATTCGACCAGCAGGCTGGTCAGCAGTTGGGTGTTGCGACGCTGCGACGGCCGCGCCGCGGCGTCCAGCGCGGGCATTTCGCGGATCCAGGCCAAGGTGAGCGCCGGCGTCGATTCGATATGGGCGACATAGGCTTCGACGGCCTGCCGAATCTGGATCTGCCAGTCAGCCCCTGGGTCGACCGCGTCGCGGATCTGCTTGCCGAGTTTCTCGACGCTGGCGTGCAGCAGTTCGTGGAAACATTGCTCCTTGCTGGGGAACTGGTCGTAGAAGGTCCGCTTTGAGGTGCGGGCGTGCCGGACGATATCGGCGACGGTGGTGGCGCGGTATCCGCGCTCGTCGATCGCGGCCGCGAGGCCGTCGAGCAGCCGCTGCCGGAACGGGTCGATCTCGGTGGACCCGGTCGAAGCCTGGTCGTCAACGACGGTCGTCGCCACGTCGCCTCCTTCGACTGCACCCTTGCCAGCCCTTGGTACCAGACGGTACCGTACCGGACAGAATCGTGGTACGGCGCGGTACCGCGGCGACGTTGGGAGTGCACCACCATGAGCACCGTCGAATCGCGGGCGGCCTCGGCCGCGTCCGCGATCAAGCTGCCCGCGGGTCCGCGGATTCCAAAAGCTTTGCAGGGCTTGACCTTTGCCCTATTCCGGCGCCAATTCGTGCACCAGATGTCGCAGCGCTACGGCGACGCCTTCTCGTGTCACGTACCGATTTACGGCCCCATCGTGGTGGTGGCGAATCCGCAACTGGCCAAACAGGTCTTCACCACGAGCCCCGACATCCTCGGCAACATCCAGCCCAACCTGAGCCGGCTGCTCGGCTCGGGTTCGGTGTTCGGCCTGGACCGCGAGGACCACCGCCAGCGTCGCCGGCTGTTGGCGCCGCCGTTCCACGGCAAGAGCATCAAGAACTACGAGACGATCATCGAAGAGGAGACGCTGCGCGAGATCGCCCACTGGCCGGAAGGCACTGCGTTGGCCACCTTGCCGTCGACGATGCGGATCACGCTCAACGCGATCCTGCGCGCGGTCTTCGGCGCCGAGGGCGCCGAACTCGACGAGCTCCGCCGGATCATCCCGCCGTGGGTCACGCTTGGTTCGCGGCTGGCGACGGTGCCCAAACCACCTCGTACCTTTGGCCGTTACTCACCGTGGGGCCGGCTGGCGGAGTGGCGCGCCCGCTATGACGCGATCGTCGACAAGCTGATCGACGACGAACGCCGTGACCCGTACTTCGAGGATCGCAACGACGTGCTGGCGATGATGCTGCGCAGCACCTACGAGGACGGTACGGCCATGTCTCGCGAGGACGTCGGCGATGAGCTGCTGACACTGCTGGCGGCCGGCCATGAGACCACCGCCTCCGCACTCGCCTGGACGTTCGAGCGGGTGAGCCGGCACCCCGGCGTGCTGAGCGCGCTGGCCGCCGAGGCCGACACCGACGGCAACGAACTGCGTCAGGCCACGATCCTCGAAACCCAACGCAGCAGAACGGTTATCGACGCGGTCGGCCGCCACGTCTACGCCCCGCTCTACGACCTCGGCGAATGGTCGATCCCGCACGGGCACACGATCATCGTCAGCATTTCGCGGTTGCACGGCGACCCCGAGTTGTTCCCCGATCCGGACCGATTCGACCCCCAGCGCTTCGTCGGGGCCAAGCCGCCCAGCTTTGCCTGGATCCCCTACGGTGGCGGCGCCCGTCGCTGCGTGGGCGCGGTGTTCGCCAACATGGAGATGGACGTGGTGTTGCGAACCGTGTTGCGTCAGTTCACAATCGAGACGACCACTGCGCCGGGGGAGAAGATCCACGCCCGCGGTGTCGCCTACACGCCGAAGGACGGCGGAAAGATCACCGTCCGTCGGCGCTAAGATCTGCGATCGTGACCGACCAGCTTGTCGAGACGATGAACAGCGCCCTGGGATCGACGATCCCGATTGCCCACAAGATGGGCGTGCAGGTCGTCGAGGCCCGGCCCGGTTTCGCCGCCACGACCGTCCCTGCCGAGGGCAACGGTAACCACTTCGGTGTCATCTATGCCGGCGTGTTGTTCACCGTCGCCGAGGTCCTCGGCGGGATCATTCCGCTCGTCACGTTCGACACCGAGAAATACTTCCCGTTGGTCAAAAACCTCGACATCCAATTCGTCGCGATGGCCAAATCCGACGTGCGTGCCGAAGCCCGTCTGGACGACGAGACCATTGCGCGGGTGAAGGACGAAGCGGCGGAACGGGGTAAGTCCGATTTCACGCTGGAAGCGACCGTGACCGATGCCGACGGCAAGACCGTCGCCACCACCCGCGGGCTCTACCAGCTGCGCGCGATCGCAACTTAGCTTTCGACCCCGCGAGACAGAAGCGAGGGTTGTGATCCGCGAAAAATCACAGCCACGGCTTCTGTTTCACGGTCCAGCCGGCTAGCTCTCGACGCCGGCCCGGCGCGGCAACTTCCAGCCGGGCCGGATGAAGTGGCAGGTATACCCGTTGGGATAGTGCTGCAGGTAGTCCTGGTGCTCGGGCTCGGCCTGCCAGAAGTCGCCGGCGGGGGTGACTTCGGTGACCACCTTGCCAGGCCACAGGCCGGAGGCGTCGACGTCGGCGATGGTGTCTAACGCGATCCGGTGCTGATCTTCGTCGGTGTAGAAGATCGCCGAGCGGTAACTGGGCCCGACGTCGTTGCCCTGCCGGTTCTTCGTGGTCGGATCGTGGATCTGGAAGAAGAACTCGAGAATCGTCCGGAAGTCGGTCTTGCTCGGGTCGTAGATGATCTCGATCGCCTCGGCGTGATTGCCGTGATTGCGGTAGGTCGCGTGGGGGACGCTTGGATCGCCGGTATAGCCGACCCTGGTCGACACCACGCCGGGCTGCTTGCGGATCAGGTCTTGCATGCCCCAGAAGCAGCCGCCGGCCAGGATTGCCTTGCTGTAGTCCGTCATCTCCCCGATTATCCATATGCTCGACAAACCGCAGTAGAACGTGTTCTAGTTTCTTGCGTGAAGCAGGTTTTTTCCCGTGACGAACTCGCCGCCGCGTTCGCCACGTTCGAGCAGACCGTCGCCCATGCCGCCGAGACCAAGAACTGGGACGAATGGGTGCAGCACTACACCCCTGACGTCGACTACATCGAGCATGCCGCCGGCACCATGAAGGGCCGCGACGAGGTGCGCGCCTGGATCCGCGAGACGATGTCGACCTTCCCTGGCAGTCACATGACGGAGTTTCCGTCGCTGTGGTCGGTGATCGACGAGTCGACCGGACGGATCATCTGCGAGTTGGACAACCCGATGCGCGACCCCGGCGACGGCACCATCATCAGCGCGACGAACATCTCGATCGTCACCTATGCCGGAGACGGCAAATGGTCGCGGCAGGAAGACATCTACAACCCGCTGCGCTTCCTGCAGGCCGGGGTCAAGTGGTGCAGGAAAGCGGAAAAGCTTGGCACGCTTGACGATGACGCGGCCCGTTGGCTGCAGACCTACGGAGGGAAACAGTGAGCGCACCGAAACTGGTTATCGGCGCCAACGGTTTTCTTGGTTCGCACGTCACCCGTCAACTCGTCGCGACGGGTGCCGATGTGCGGGTGATGGTCCGCGAAGGCGCCAATACCCGCAGCATCGATGACCTCGACGTCACCCGCTTTCACGGCGACGTCTTCGACACGGCCACCGTTCGCGACGCGATGCGCGGCTGCGATCAGGTGTACTACTGCGTGGTCGACACGCGGGCCTGGCTGCAGGACCCGGCGCCGTTGTTTCGCACCAACGTCGAAGGCCTGCGCAACGTCCTCGATGTCGCCGTCGAGAAACCCACCGCGGCCACCTTGCAGCGGTTCGTGTTCACCAGCACCTACGCCACAATGGCCCGTCGGCACGGCCATGTGGCCAACGAGGCCGAACAGATCGACCGTCGCAATCTCACGCCGTACGTCGAATCGCGCGTGTTGGCCGAGGATCTGGTGTTGCGATACGCGTCGGAAAAGGGTCTGCCGGCCGTCGCCATGTGCGTGTCGACGACTTATGGCGACGGTGACTGGGGGCGCACCCCACACGGCGCATTCATCGCGGGCGCGGTGTTCGGCAAGTTGCCGTTCGTGATGAACGGCATTCAGTTGGAGGTCGTCGGTGTCGACGACGCGGCAAAAGCGATGCTGATCGCGGCCGAGCGGGGCCGCAACGGCGAGCGATACATTATCTCCGAGCGGATGATTGCGCTGAAAGACGTGGTCAAGATCGCCGCCGACGAGGCCGGTGTGCCGGCGCCGCGGTGGGCCATCTCGGTGCCCGTGCTCTACGTGTTGGGGATGCTCGGGAGCCTCCGAGCCCGGTTGACCGGTAAGGACACCGAACTCAGCATGCAGTCGGTGCGGATGATGCGCGCCGAAGCTCCGGTTGACCACAGCAAGGCCACCCGCGAATTGGGTTGGGAGCCAAGGCCGGTCGAGGTATCGATTCGCGAGGCGGCGCGATTCTGGGCCAACATGAAGAATGCCAAACGAAACAGTGAGGCGGCGCCGTCCGAGTAAGCCGGAATCGCCCTTAACTTATTCCGCTCGACCCCCGCGTGTCTGATGTAACCGCAGTGACTTTTGTTACATAGTGTGACCCATGGTGGAGAAGTGGCCACAGCGCTGACGCATGTCGCGACGCGCGACCCGGTGAGGCGAGGATGACGGCAACGACGCCGGTTGGTCTCGTCGGTTATGTGCGTGACCAGATCACGCCGCCGTTGGCGACGGTGGGCGGATTCGCCCGAATGTGCGTCTTGACCGGAAAAGCATTGTTCCGTCGGCCTTTTCATTGGACCGAGTTCATCGTCCAGACCTGGTTCATCACCCGGGTCGCCCTGCTGCCAACGATCGCGGTCTCGATACCGCTGACCGTGCTGATCGTCTTCACTCTCAACACGCTGCTGGCCGCCTTTGGGGCGGCGGACATTTCGGGCGCGGGTGCGGCGCTGGGGGCGGTGACCCAACTGGGGCCGCTGACCACCGTGCTGGTGGTGGCCGGCGCGGGGTCGACGGCAATCTGCGCCGACCTGGGCGCACGCACGATCCGCGAAGAGATCGACGCCCTCGAGGTGCTCGGCATCGACCCGATCCACCGGCTGGTGGTGCCGCGGGTGGCGGCCGCCACCGTTGTTGCGACCCTGCTCAACGGAACCGTCATCACGATCGGCCTGGTGGGCGGATTCCTGTTCGGTGTCAAGCTCCAAAATGTCTCGGGCGGTGCGTATCTCGCTACGCTGACGTTGGTAACCGGTCTGCCCGAGGTGGTGATCGCGACCATCAAGGCCGCGATCTTCGGGACGATCGCTGGCCTGGTCGGTTGCTACCGCGGGCTGACCACCAAGGGCGGTCCCAAAGGGGTCGGCGTCGCGGTCAACGAGACGCTGGTGTTGTGCGTGCTCTCGCTGTTCGCGGTCAACGTGGTGCTGACCACCATCGGCGTCCGGTTCGGGACGGGCCGCTGACGTGTCGACTGCTGCCGTCATTCGCGCGCGCTATCCGCGCGCGGTGGCGACCGTCAATCACTATGGCGGCGGCACGATTCGGGGCATCAACAAGGCCGGACAACTCACGCGGTTCTCGGTCAACAGTGCGTGGTCGACCGGCTGGGCGCTGCGCCGCTACCGCAGAGAGACTCTGCGGCTGATCGCGCAGATCGGCATGGGCACCGGCGCGATGGCCGTTGTCGGAGGCACCGCGGCGATCGTCGGTTTCGTGACGTTGTCCGGTGGTTCGTTGATCGCGATCCAGGGTTTCGCCTCACTGGGCAACATCGGCGTCGAGGCGTTCACCGGGTTCTTCGCCGCCCTGGCCAATGTCCGCGTCGTGACCGCGGTGGTGACCGGGGTGGCGCTGGCGGCCACGGTCGGTGCCGGTGCGACGGCCGAGTTGGGCGCGATGCGGATCAGCGAGGAGATCGACGCGCTCGAGGTGATGGGCATCAAGTCGGTGGCGTTCCTGGTGTCGACCCGGCTGATGGCCGGCCTGGTGGTGGTCGTCCCGCTCTACGCGATGGCGCTGGTGATGTCGTTTCTGTCCGGACAGGTCGTCACCACGCTGTTTTACGGGCAATCGGTCGGCACCTACGAGCACTACTTCCGCACCTTCCTGCGCACCGAGGACGTGTTCTGGTCCGGCGGCGAAGTCATCGTGATGGCGGTGATCGTGATGATCACCCACTGCTACTACGGCTACACCGCCAGCGGCGGTCCGGTCGGGGTCGGCGAGGCGGTCGGCCGGTCGATGCGGTTCTCGCTGGTGTCCACCGTGATCGTGGTGCTGCTGACGTCGCTTGCGCTCTACGGTGTCGATCCAAACTTCAACCTCACGGTGTAACCGGTCATGAGGCCGAAGGAGCGAAGGACCCGGACGTGGCCGGACACCGCCGCCGGTCTGGGCCTGTTCCTGACATGCGCGGTGCTACTTGCGTTGGTATACGGGCAGTTTCGCGGCGACTTCACTCCCAAGACCACGCTGACGATGTTGGCTGCCCGCGCCGGCCTGGTGATGGACCAGGGGTCCAAGGTCACCTACAACGGCGTCAGCGTCGGCCGGGTCGCCGGGATCACCGAGGTGGAGCACCGCGGCAAACCCGCCGCTCGCTTCACCTTGGACGTCGACCCGCAGTACGTTGACCTGATTCCGGCCAACGTCGTCGCGAAGATTCAGGCGACCACGGTGTTCGGCAACAAATACGTGTCATTGACATCGCCCAAAAATGCTGCGCGGGAGCGTGTTACACCGTCAATGGTGATTGATGCCACCTCGGTGACGACGGAGTTCAACACCGTGTTCGAGACGCTGGTCGAGCTGGCCGACAACGTCGACCCGGTGAAGGTGAACCTCACACTCAGCGCCGCCGCCCAGGCGCTCACGGGATTGGGCGACAAGTTCGGCCAGTCGATCGTCAACGGCAACAAGATCCTCGACCACGTGAACCCCCGAATGCCGACGATCCGCCACGACATCCACCAACTCGCGGCGCTCGGCAACGTCTACGCAGCGGCGGCTCCGGATCTCTTCGATGCGATCGACAATGCCGTCGCCGCGGCGCGCACGCTCAACCGTCATCAGGCCGAGCTCGACGCGGCCCTGCTCGCCGCGGTTGGCTTCGCCAACACCGGCAACGACATCTTCACCCGCGCCAAGCCGTTCCTGGAACGACTCACCGCCGACCTGAAACCCACCGCTCACCTACTCGATACGTACAGCCCCGAAGTGTTCTGCACGCTGCGCAATTTCGCGGACGTCGCACCCAAAGTTGCTCAGCTGGAAAGCGGTAACCACTATTCGGCACAACTCGGTGTGGCGATCACCGGCGCGGAGAACCCGTACGTGTATCCGGACAACCTGCCGCGTGTCAACGGCCGCGGCGGACCGAACGGTAAGCCGGGCTGCTGGCAGCCGATCACCCGGGACCTGTGGCCGGCGCCGTATCTGGTGATGGACTCCGGCAACAGCATTGCGCCGTACAACCACTTCGAGCTGGGGCAGCCGCTGGCCAACGAATACGTCTGGGGCCGCCAATACGGGGAGTACACGATCAACCCATGAGAATCAACGGAACTGTCGCCCGGCTCGCAGCAGTCGTGTCCGTTCAATTGTTCTTCACCGCCGTCATCGTCGTGGTGTTCGGCCAAATTCGCTTCGATCGGACCAATACTTATTCCGCGGAGTTCAGCAATGCCAGCGGGCTACGTGCCGGGCAGTTCGTCCGCGCGTCCGGGGTGGAAGTCGGCAAGGTCAAAAAGGTCGATCTGGTCGACGGGGACAAGCGGATCCGGGTGGAGTTCGCGGTCGATCGCTCGGTGCAGCTGTACCAGTCGACGACCGCGCAGATTCGTTACCAGGATCTGATCGGTAACCGGTACCTCGAAATCAGCCGAGGGTCTGGTGAGAACGCTGAAAGAACTTTGCCGCCAGGCGGATTCATTCCGCTGTCGCGGACCCAACCGGCGTTGGATCTCGACGCGCTCATCGGTGGATTCAAGCCGCTGTTCCGGGCGCTGGACCCGCAGAAGGTCAACTCGATCGCGTCGTCGATCATCACCGTCTTCCAGGGTGAAGGCGGAACCATCAACGACATCCTCGACCAGACCGCACAGTTGACCGACCGACTCGCCGAAAGCGATCAGACGATCGGCGACGTGATCCACAACCTCAACGTCGTACTGGAGACCACCGAACGCCATCACGACCAACTCGATTCCACGATCGACAAATTCGAGGGCCTGATCACCGGGCTGAAAGACCGCGCCACCCCACTCGCCGACGGTACCGCGCACATCAGCAACGCCGCCGGAACAGTCGCCGATCTGCTCTCGGACAACCGAGCGCTGCTGCGCAACGCGGTCGCCCACTTGGAAACCCTCGCCACCCCACTCGACAACGAACGCAACCGAATCGGCGACCTCGTCGGCAAGGTCCCCGCCGCGTTCGACACCGTCGGTCGCGCCAGCGGAATCTACGGCGACTTCTTCAACTTCTACCTCTGCGACCTGTCGCTGAAAGTCAACGGGCTGCAACCCGGCGGACCCGTGCGCTCGGTCAAGCTACTGAGTCAGCCGTCGGGTAGGTGCACGCTGCAATGAGAACACTGCAGCCCGACAACCGGGTACGGGTCGGAGCGTTGGCCATCGCCATCGTGGTGCTCGTTGTCGGTGTGGGACAAAGCTTCAGCAGCCTGCCCGTACTCTTCGCAACGGCCAGTTACTACGCGCAGTTCACCGACTCGGCGGGTGTCAGCAGGGGTGACAAGGTGCGCATCGTCGGCGTCGACGTCGGCACCGTGCAGGACATGTCGATCGAGGGCGATCACATCCTGATGAAGTTCACCACCGGAACCCACACCATCGGTACCCAGAGCCGGGTCTCCATCCGCACCGACACGCTGCTGGGCAAGAAGGTCCTGGAGATCGAACCGCGCGGCGCCAAGCCGATGCGCCCCAACGACGTGCTCCCGCTGGGCCAAAGCACCACCCCGTACCAGGTGTACGACGCGTTTATCGACGTCACCAAGGCCGCCGCCGGATGGAACATCGACACGGTCAAAGAATCGTTGAATGTGTTGTCCCGCACCATCAACCAGACCTACCCGCACTTGAGTGCGGCCCTCGACGGGGTGGCCAAGTTCTCCGACATCATCGGCAAACGCGACGACGACCTCAAACACTTGCTGGCCGAAGCGCGGAAAGTGGCGGACGTTCTCGGTGACCGCAGCAAGCAGATCAACGCGCTGCTGCGCAACACCCAGACGCTGCTCGCGGCATTCAACGAACGCGGCAAGGCCATCGCGGCGCTGCTGGCCAACGTCTCGTCATTCTCCACTCAAGTGCAGGGCTTGATCAACGACAACCCGAACTTGCACCACCTACTGGAGCAGCTGCGCGGCGTCACCGATGTCCTGACCGAACACAAGAACGACCTTGCCTCCGTGCTGGCGACGCTGCGCAACTACACCGCTGCGCTCAGCGAGGCGGTAGGCTCCGGGCCCTACTTCAAGGTGATGATCGGCAACCTGCTTCCGTATCAGATCCTGCAACCGTGGGTGGACGCCGCATTCAAGAAGCGCGGCATCGACCCCGAAAACTTCTGGCGCAGTGCGGGATTGCCCGCCTTCCGGTATCCAGACCCGAACGGCACGCGTTTCGCCAACGGTGCGCCACCGCCGGCGCCGCCGGTGCTCGAAGGCACGGCGGACCATCCCGGCCCTGCTGTGGCGCCGGGGTCGCCGTGTTCGTACGCGCCGCCGGCGGAGATGTCGCCGCGGCCCGCCAACCCGATGCCGTGTGCCGGCATCGACCAGGGTCATGGTCCCTTCGGGCCGAACGGACCGTATCCCACACTGCCCGATGTACTTTCGTCACCACCCAAGCCAGACGGTCTACCGCCGAGTCCTGGAATACCCGACGCCGGACTGCCTGGTGCCCCGGCACCGAACGTCCCGGGTACACCGGTGCCGCTGCCGGCGAACCCGCCGCCCGGAGCGCGACGCGAGAGCCTGCTGCCGCCCGGTCTGCCTCCGCCGCCTGCCGTCTCGCCCGCGCCGGCGCCGCCGCCGGGACCGGGCCCGCAGCTCCCGGCGCCGTTCATCACACCCGGCGGGGACGGGGGATAGCGGTCGATGAGCACCATTTTCGACATCCAGAAGCTGCGGCTGCCGCAGTTATCGAGGGCGGCGGTGGTCATTGGTTCACTGGTCGTCGCGGTGGGGCTTGTTGCCGGCGTGGTGGGTTGGCAGCTCTACCAGAGGCTGACCAACAACACCGTGGTGGCCTACTTCCCCGCGGTCAACGCCCTATACACCGGCGACAAGGTGCAAATCATGGGCATCCGCGTCGGCGCCATCGACAAGATCGAACCCACCGGCGACCGGATGAAAGTCACGTTCCACTACCGCAACAAGTACAGGGTGCCCGCCGATGCGTCGGCGGTGGTGCTCAACCCGACGCTGGTGGCCTCGCGCAGCATCCAGCTGGAACCCCCGTACAAGGGCGGCCCGGTGCTGGCCGACCGCGCGGTGATTCCGATCGAGCGGACCCAAGTGCCGGTGGAGTGGGATGAGCTGCGCAACAGCGTGACTCACATCATCGACAGGTTGGGACCCGGCAAGGATCAACCCAAGGGGCCGTTCGGTGATGTCGTCGAGGCCTTCGCTAACGGCCTCGAAGGCAAGGGTCAACAGATCAACACCACGCTCAACAGTCTGTCCAACGCCCTGAGCACGCTCGACGAAGGCCGCGGCGACTTCTTCGCGGTCTTGAGAAGTCTGGCAATGTTCGTCAACGCGCTGCATCAGGACGATCGGCAGTTCGTCGCGCTGAACAAGGATCTGGAACAACTGTCCGACAACCTCGTCAGCTCCGATCAGGCTGCCGCCAACGCCATTCGGGACACCGACAGCGTGCTGTCGACCGCACAGAGATTCCTGGCCGAGAACCGCGACGCCCTGACTCACGACGTCAACAACCTCGGCGATGTGACCACGACGATCATGCAACCCGAGCCGCGGGACGGTTTGGAGACCGCGCTACACATTCTGCCCAACATGGCGGCCAACGTGCTGGCGATCTACGAACCGGCTCACGGCAGCCTCAGCGGCGTGGCCGCGTTCAACAATTTCGCCAATCCAATGGAGTTCATCTGCAGCGTGATTCAGGCCGGCAGCCGACTCGGCTATCAAGACTCGGCGGAACTCTGCGCACAGTACCTGGCGCCGGTCCTGGACGCGATCAAGTTCAACTACTTCCCATACGGGATCAACTTGTTCAGCGCCGCGGACACACTGCCGAAGAACATCGCCTATTCCGAGCCGCGCCTGCAGCCACCGCCCGGCTTCAAGGACACCACGGTACCGGGTATCTTCTCGCCGGATACCCAATGGTCGCACCGTAATTCGGAGCCCGGCTGGATCGTTGCCCCCGGCATGCAGGGCGTGCAGGTCCAGCCCGCCACCAAGAACCTGCTGACGGCCGCGTCGCTGGCCGAGTTGATGGGCGGTCCCGACATCGCGCCACCACCCGTGGGGCACACCATGACCGGGCCCCCGAACGCCTACGACGAGAACAATCCGCTGCCACCTCCGTGGTATCCACAGCCGTTGCCATCACCTGCACCGGGACCGGGCCGGTGAGCGCGGCGCCGCTGATCGGACGCACGGTGTGGCAGGCGCTGGCGGTGATGGCAGCGGTGCTGATGCTGACGTCATGCGGCAATTGGCGCGGCATCGCCAACGTGCCGCTGCCCGGCGGGCCCGGTAGCGGGCCGGGGTCCTACACGATTTACGTGCAGATGCCAAACACGATGGCGCTCAACGGAAACAGCCGCGTTTTGGTGGCCGACGTCTTCGTCGGCACGGTGCGCTCGATCGACCTGAAGAACTGGGTCGCCACGCTGACCGTCGATCTGGACAAGGGCGTCCGACTGCCGAAGAACGCGACCGCCAAGATCGGTCAGACCAGCCTGTTGGGCTCGCAGCATATCGAGTTGGCGGCGCCACCCGACCCGTCGCCTCAGTTGTTGAAGGCCGGCGACATCATCGCGCTGAGCAACTCGTCGACCTATCCCTCAACCGAGCAGACGCTGGCCAGCCTGGCGATGGTGTTGCGCGGCGGAGGAATCCCGAACCTCGAGGTGATCCAGAACGAGGTCTACAAGATCCTGGCCGGGCGGGCGCAGCAGATCCGGGACTTCCTGGGCAAGCTCGACACCTTCGCCACCGAGCTGAACAAGCAGCGGGAGGACATCCACCAGGCGATCGATTCCACCGACCGGCTGCTGGGCTACGCCGCAAGACGTGCCGACACGCTGGACCGTGCGCTGACCGAATTCCCGCCGCTGGTCCAGCATTTCGACCAACAGCGGAATCTGTTCGCCGACACGGTCGAAGCGGTCGGCCGGATCAGTAGCGTCACCGACCAGACCTTCAGGGCCTCGCGTGCCGACCTACATGAGGATCTCCAAGACCTTCAGCGGCCGCTGAAACAACTCGGCCGGGCCGCACCGTATCTGGTCGACGCGCTGACGCTGCTGCTGTCGCCGCCGTTCAACATCGACAGCGTGCCGAAGATCGTTCGCGGCGATTACATCAACGTCTCCGGCGCGCTGGACCTCACCTTGAGCACCGTCGACAACGCGATCTTCACCGGGACCGGATTCTCCGGAGCGTTGCGTGCCCTCGAACAGTCCTGGGGTCGCGACCTTTCGACGATGGTTCCCGATATCCGCTACACCCCGAACCCGGCAGACGCGCCGGTGGAACGGGGCGAGTGATGCTGACCCGGTTCATCCGCAATCAGCTGATTGTGTTCGCCGCGTTGACATTAGCCGCGCTGCTCGCGCTCGGCTGGTTCTACCTGCGCATCCCGAGTCAACTCGGGGTGGGCCAGTATCGCCTGATCGTCGAGTTGCCCGCGTCAGGCGGTCTGTACCGCACCTCGAATGTGACGTACCGGGGTATCCAGATCGGCAAGGTGGTCAAGGTCGAGCCTACCGAGCACGGTGTCAGAGCGATACTGAGCATCGACGACCGCTACAAGATCCCGGTCGACGCGTCCGCCAACGTGCACTCCGTCTCGGCGATCGGCGAGCAGTATGTCGACCTGGTCTCGGCCGGCGACCCGGGGAAGTTCTTCTCGCCGGGCCAGACCATCACCAAGGGCACGGTGCCCAGCGAGATAGGCCCGGCGCTCGACGCGGCCAACCGCGGGCTGTCGGTGCTGCCCAAACGCAAGATCGCGGCGCTGCTCGACGAAACATCGCTTGCCGTAGGCGGTTTGGGGCCGGCGCTGCAGCGACTCGTCGACTCGACGCAGTCGATCGTCGGCGACTTCGAAGCCAGCCTGTCCGACGTCGACGACATCATCGGCAACGCGGAGCCGATCCTGGACAGCCAGGTGGATTCGGGCGACTCGATCGCGCAGTGGTCACGCAACCTCAGGGTGCTCACCGCCCAGATAGCGCACAGCGACCCACATCTACAGGGACTGCTGTCGAAGGGCGCACCGACCGCGGAGCAGGTCAACAGTGTCTTCAGCGACGTCCGGGAGTCGCTGCCGGCGACCATCGCCAACCTCGAAGTCGTCGCCGACATGCTCAAGCGCTACAACGCGGGCCTCGAACAATTGTTGGTGTTCCTCCCAGAGGTGGGATCGGTGGCCGAGACGTTGGTCGCGTCGGCGCCGGGTGCCGTGCTGATGACCCTCAATCTGTCACTGAACAATCCGCCGCCATGCCTGACCGGATTCCTGCCCGCCTCGGAGTGGAGATCGCCCGCCGACACCAGCCGCGCGCCGCTGCCGTCCGGAACCTATTGCAAGATCCCGCAAGACACGCAGGCGAACGACGTCCGCGGCGCCCGCAACTATCCCTGCGTCGACGTCCCCGGCAAGCGCCGGGCGACCCCGCGGGAGTGCCGAGACAACAAGCCCTACGTGCCGCTGGGCACCAACCCCTGGTATGGCGACCCGAACCAGATCCGCAACTGCCCGGCGCCGGGCGCGCGCTGCGATCAACCCGTCGACCCCGGCAAGGTGATACCGGCGCCCTCGGTCAACAACGGGATGAACCCGATACCGGCCGATCGGCTCCCCCCGCCAGCGCCTCCGGTCACCGATCCGCTGGAGCGGCCCGGGGCGGGCTCGGTGCATTGCAACGGTCAGCAACCCAACCCGTGCACCTACACCCCGGCCGCTCCGAGCGCGATCTACCTGCCCTCCAGCGGCGAAGTGGTCGGGCCCGACGGCGCCAGATACTCCCTCGAGGACTCGCGCCACACCGGCGACAACGGGTGGAAAGACATGCTCGCACCGGCGGGCTGAACCGCGACGGGAATCTTGTGCGGCTGGCAGTGTTGAAACAGCTATTCGCATATGAGGAGACGTCGTGATGACCAGTCGACCAGTTTTGGAACCCACCGCCGAGCATCCGATCACCGTCAACCCGACCGGGAAACGGGTCGTGGTTCGCGTCAACGGCGAGATCGTCGCCGACACCACCGAAGCCCTGGAGTTGCAAGAGTCCACTTATCCTGCGGTGCAATATATTCCGTTCAAAGACGTCGTCCAGGACGTGCTCACCCGGACGGACACCAGCACCTATTGCCCGTTCAAGGGCGAAGCCGGGTATTACAGCGTGACCACCGGCGGCCGCACGGTCGACGACGCGATCTGGTTCTACGAGCAGCCCTACCCGGCGGTGGCGGCAATCGCCGGTCACGCGGCGTTCTACCCCGACAAGGCGGACATCACCGTCGGCTAGGCGCTGGCCAGGCCGAACATGTGCGCGGTCAGCTGGGTGTCGCTGTATTCGCGCAATGAGGTGATGAGCCCGTCGCGAGTTTCGAAGATGAACACGGCCGGGCTGTTGTAGTGAACGCCGTCGCTGGTCTCACCGTCGGCTTCGGCTTCGATGACCACGCTTTCGCCGTCGTTGAAGCACTGGAGGAAGTCCAGGTTCAACTCGACGCCCTGCTTGCGCCGGTCGACCTCCTCGCGCAACTCCGCCTTGTCGAGCGAGTGGCGGGTCACGATGCTCCAATACGTGAAGTCGTCGCTGAGCAACTCGAAGCATTCGTCGACGTCGGAGCCCTGGGTCAGGCACTGCAAGAACATCCACGCCAACTCGGCGGACGGATCGTCGAAGGGGGTGGTCACCTCGCCATCCTGGCGCGAAAGCCAGTCGCCGGTCAATGACGCCATCGACGGTCATGGGCCCGACCTATGATCGAGGAGATCGAGCAGCGGCGGGAGCAGATGGTGGGTAGCGCTCGCACGGTGACATTCCCCAGTCCGGTCAGCCCCGGAAACACTCTTTTTCCACTGCGCCGAGGCCCGGGTGACCCGTGCTTCCAGGTCGACGCCGACGGCGCGATCTGGCGAACCAGCTTGCTGCGCAGCGGATCTGTCACCGCGCGGATCGGCCGTGTCGCCGCCAACGCGGTCGACTGCACCGCGTGGGGGAGCGGCGCCGAGGAGTTCCTTGATGCGCTTCCGGCGATGCTCGGCGCCCACGACGACCTGTCCGGGTTCGAGCCGCTTGACCCGATCGTCGCGAAGGCGTATCGACGGGTGCCGCATCTGCGACTGGGCCGGACCGATCAGGTGCTGGAGGCGCTGATCCCCGCCGTGCTCGAGCAGCGGGTGCCGGGTAAGGATGCGTTTCGCGCCTGGCGGTTGCTGGTGACCAGGTTCGGAACACCGGCACCGGGCCCCGCGCCGCAGCGGATGCGGGTGCCGCCGTCGGCCGAGGTGTGGCTCCGCATTCCGTCGTGGGAATTCCACCGCGCCAACGTCGATCCGGGCCGGGCCCGCACCGTCGTCGGCTGCGCCCAGCGGGCATCGTCACTGGAGCGGCTGGCGGCGCGGCCCGCCGATAAGGCGCGCGCGGCACTGACGTCGTTGCCGGGCGTCGGGATCTGGACGGCGGCCGAGACCGCGCAACGCGCGTTCGGCGATCCCGATGCGCTGTCCGTCGGCGACTATCACATCCCCAAGATGATCGGCTGGACGTTCCTCGGCCGACCGATCGACGACGACGAGATGGTCGAACTCCTCGAACCGATGCGGCCGCATCGTCACCGGGTGGTTCGGTTGCTGGAGGCCAGCGGACTGGCCTACGAGCCCCGCCGTGGTTCGCGGTTGCCGCTCCAGGACATTCGCGGGCTGTGACGCGCGCCGGGGTTACTCCCGGCGGTCATCGGGTACTTGACGCGCATGACTCAATTCACCGTGCCCGGCCTGACCGACCAGCAGGCCGCCAAAATCGCTGACCTGCTGCAGAAGCAGCTGAGCACCTACAACGATCTTCACCTGACGCTCAAGCATGTGCACTGGAATGTGGTGGGCCCCAACTTCATTGGTGTGCACGAGATGATCGACCCGCAAGTGGAGCTGGTGCGTGGCTACGCCGACGAAGTGGCCGAGCGGATCGCCACGCTCGGCGGCTCGCCACAGGGCACTCCGGGCGCGATCCTGAAAGACCGCACCTGGGACGACTATTCGGTGAGCCGCGACACCGTGCAGGCGCACCTGGCCGCTCTGGACCTGGTCTACAACGGCGTCATCGAAGACACTCGCAAGGCCATCCAACAAACCGAAAAGCTCGACCCGGTCACCCAGGACATCCTGATCGACCACGCCGCCGAGTTGGAGAAGTTCCAGTGGTTCGTGCGCGCACACCTCGAAAACGCGGGCGGGTCCCTGGCCCACGCAGGCAAGTCCACTGAGAAGACTGCGGCGAAGTCAGCCAAGGGCAAGAGCTGACGCCGTCTGTCGTGGAATAATCGGACCGCGGTCCGGTTATAGCGGGTATCCGAAACAAGGAGGCCCGAGATGCCCGCGATCACCGCAGACACATTGACCTTGCCGCGGGTGGCCGCGGCAGCTCCGATCGACACCGAACGACCGGTCCGTTCGATCACCACCGGCCCGCGCGGTTACGAGGGAGAAGGATTCCCCGTGGTCCGCGCGTTCGCCGGCGTCAGTAGCGCCGCGCTGGACCCGTTCGTCCACATGGACCAGATGGGCGAGGTGGAATACCTGCCGGGCGAGCCCAGGGGGACCGACTGGCATCCTCATCGCGGGTTCGAGACCGTCACCTACATGATCGACGGACGCTTCGCCCACCAGGACTCGCACGGCGGTGGCGGGCTGATCGCCGACGGTGCGACCCAGTGGATGACCGCGGGTGCGGGCATCCTGCACATCGAGACGCCGCCGGCCGACCTCGTCGAAAGCGGCGGGGTGTTCCACGGGATCCAGTTGTGGGTCAACCTGCCGAAAAAGGACAAGTTCGCCACTCCCCGCTACCAGTCGATCGAGGGCAGCGACGTCGCCCTGCTGTCGTCCGACGACGGTGGGGCGCTGATCCGCGTCATCGCGGGCGAGGTCGACGGCCATCACGGACCCGGCGTCACACACACGCCAATCACCATGGCGCACGCGACGATTCAGCCCGGCGCGCGATTGAACATCCCGTGGAACCGGGACTACAACGCGCTGGTGTACGTGCTGGCCGGCCGCGGCTCGGTGGGGCCGGTGTCGCATCCGGTGGAGCAGGGCCAACTGGTGGTGCTGGGGCCGGGCGACCGCATAACCGTCAACGCCGCGCCGTCGCAGGAGTCACGGATTCCCGCGCTGGAGGTGCTGATTCTGGGCGGGCAGCCGATCCGCGAGCCGGTGTTCCACTACGGCCCGTTCGTGATGAACACCAAGGCCGAAGTGATCCAGGCGCTTGAGGACTTCCAGGCCGGCAAATTCGGCAGCATTCCGCCCGACGGATTGATGCCCCACAGGGCGGCTGGCTAACAGTCGGGTCAATTTTGTGAGAGCCGCAGGTGTGAGCTATGGCACAATCTAAGCGTGGTTCAGCCAGCGAGCCGGGGACCAGGACGTCCCCCCGCAGCAAAGGCGGCTGAAACGCGTAAACGCATTCTGCGTGCAGCCCGCGAAGTATTCAGCGAACGAGGGTATGACGCGGCCACCTTCCAGGCGATTGCGATCCGGGCCGACCTGACCCGGCCCGCGATCAACCATTACTTCGCAAATAAACGCGTCCTGTATTGGCAGGTTCTGGACGAGACCAACAACGCGATGGTCGCTGCCAGCACTCAGCGGGCAAGCAGTGAGACGACGCTGATCGGTCGGGTCTCGGCCTTCATCGAAAGCGCCACCGAGGCCGAACTCGACAACCACGCTGCGTCAGCGTTTTTGATCGCCGCGACACTGGAATCGCAGCGTCATCCGGAATTGAGCCGGCCCGGCAGCGACTCGGTGAACACAACGCGGGCGTTCCTGCTGTGGGCGATCAACGACGGCATCCAGAGCGGCGAACTGAACGCGGACACCAACGCCGTCGCGCTCACCGAGATGCTCCTCGCGGTTCTGTTGGGCGTCGGCTTCTACGCTGGCTTCGTGGGTAGTCGCGACGAGTTCGACGCCATCACTGACCAGCTGAAACTGTTGCTGACCCGGAGCCTGGCGCGGCCGTCCGATTAGCCGAGTGATGTAGCGCACACAACCATATAGATTGCCTAAGTTATTAGGTAGCATGTGGACGCTATGACTGGTGTATCTAACCCGCCCTCCGTCCGTTCCGAAGGCGATAGCTGGGACATCACCGAAAGCGTGGGCGCCACCGCCCTGAGCGTGGCCGCGGCCCGAGCCGTCGAAACCGGGTCCGAGCGTCCCCTGATCCGCGACCAGTTCGCCTACCTCCTGGTCTCCAGTGCGGGCCAGCCGTGGGAACGGCTGGCCAGTTCGCTGGAGTGGATCGGCGACGACGACCACGGGCGGCGGGCCCACCGGCTAGCCATCGACTACCAGGCCGTTCGCACGCACTACTTCGACGCGTTCTTTGCCGACGCCGTCGCGGCCGGTATCCGGCAGGTCGTCATCCTCGCGGCGGGGCTCGATTCCCGCGCCTTCCGGCTCGACTGGCCCGCCGGCACGACCGTCTACGAGATCGACCAGCCACAGGTGGTCGCCTACAAGACCACCACGCTGGAGTCGGCCGGCGCCGCGCCGACGGCCGAGCGACGGACCGTCCAGGTAGACCTGCGCGACGACTGGGCCGCCGCGTTGACCGCCGCCGGTTTCGACCCGCGCCAGCGGACGGCGTGGCTGGCCGAGGGGCTGCTGCCCTACCTGCCGGCCGAGGCCCAGGACCGCCTGTTCGACATCCTGACCGGCCTGAGCGCTCCCGGCAGTCGGGTGGCCGTCGAAGCGTTCAGCCTCGGGGCGGCCGACAGCGAGGCGCGCCGGGTCGCGCGCCGGGCCCGGTTCGACCGCATGCGCCAACGACTCGGCCTGGACATCAACGTCGAGACCCTGACCTACCAGGAAAGCGAACGCGCCGACGCCGCCGACTGGCTGACCGAGCACGGCTGGCACGTCAACGCCGTCAGCAACGCCGACGAGATGGCGCGGCTCGGGCGGGCGATTCCCGCCGACCTGGCCGACGAGGCCTTCACCACCACACTGCTGCGCGCCGAACTCGGCGCGACCGGCCGACAACGATAAGGAACCGCAATGAGCGCCCTGCGTAGCCACGACGACACCTGGGATATCACCGAGAGCGTGGGCAGCACCGCGGTCATGGTGGCCGCCGCCCGTGCCGCCGAGACCGACAAGCCGAACCCCCTGATCCGCGACCCGTTCGCGAAGATCTTGGTCAACGAGGCCGGCACCGGGGTGTGGGAGAAAATGCTCGACAGCTCGCTGCTCGACAAGGTGGCCGACATCGACGCCGAGGCCGCGGCGATCTTCGAGCACATGCGCGGCTACCAGGCGGTGCGCACCCACTTCTTCGACGCCCACTTCGAAGGCGCGGCCGCCGCCGGCATCCGGCAGGTGGTCATCCTGGCGTCCGGGCTGGACTCCCGCGCCTACCGGCTGGACTGGCCGGCCGGCACCACCGTCTACGAGATCGACCAGCCCAAGGTGCTGGAGTACAAAGCGGCCACGCTGGCCGCGCACGGCGCGGCACCGTCGGCCGACCGCCATGAGGTGGCGATCGACCTGCGTCAGGACTGGCCCGCGGCGCTGATCGCCGAGGGCTTCGACCCGAAGGCGCCGACCGCTTGGCTGGCCGAGGGTTTGCTGATGTACCTGCCCGCCGACGCCCAGGATCGACTGTTCGCCCAGATCACCGAGTTGAGCGCGACCGGCAGCCGGCTCGCTGCCGAAACCGCGGCCAACCACGCCGACGAGCGCCGTCAGGAAATGCGGGAGCGCCTTGACCGGGTGGCCGAGAAGCTTGGGATCGAGCGCAACGTCGACATCCAGGACCTGATGTACCGCGACGAAGCGCGCGCCGACGTCGCCGTGTGGCTCAACGACCACGGCTGGCGGGCCACCGCGCAGAACTCCGGCGACGAAATGCGCCGGCTGGGCCGCTGGGTCGAGGGTGTGCCGTCGGCTGACGACAAGCAAGCGTTCTCGCAGTTCGTGACCGCTGAACGCGCCTGACGGGACAGCCAGGGGGACCCTGTTGCCCAACCGGGTGGTTGATTAGGATTGGGATTTCGCCGGTCGAGGAAGGGAATCCCGATGACCACCGAGATCACTGCCCCAGCTGCACCTACGACGCCAGCCTCGGGTTCGGATGTCGCCAAGACGGTCGCACGGTTACGTCAGACGTTCGCCACCGGTCGCACCCGAAATGTGGAGTGGCGCAAAGCGCAATTGAACGCACTCAAGCGGCTGATGGTCGAGAACGAGACCAAGGTCGCCGACGCCCTGGACAAGGACCTCGGCCGGTCGCCGTTCGAGGCCTGGCTCGCCGACGTCGCGAGCACCACCGGTGAGGCAGCCTACGCGGCGAAGAACGTGGCCAAGTGGGCCAAGCGCCGCCATTCTCGACTGGAGATGTCGCAGCTGCCCGGCCGTGGCTGGGTGGAGTACGAGCCCTACGGCACCGTGCTGATCATCGGCGCGTGGAACTTCCCGTTCGCGCTGACGCTGGGCCCGGCCGCCGGTGCGATCGCGGCGGGAAACACCGTGGTGCTCAAGCCTTCTGAGGTCGCGCCGGCGTCGTCGGCGTTGATGGCCGAGCTGGTGCCGCGCTACCTCGACAACGACGCGATCGCCGTGATCGAGGGCGACGGCGCGGTTAGCCAGGAACTCATCGCGCAGGGCTTCGACCACCTGCTGTTCACCGGCGGCACCGAAATCGGGCGCAAGGTGTACGAGGGTGCGGCGTCCCAGCTGACTCCGGTGACCCTCGAACTCGGCGGCAAGAGCCCGGTCATCGTGTCGAAGGACGCCGACATCAAGGTCGCTGCCAAGCGAATCGCGTGGACCAAGCTGATCAACTCCGGCCAGATCTGCATCGCGCCTGACTATGTGCTGGCCGAGGCGCCGATCCGCGACCAGCTGGTCGACGAGATCCAGAAGGCGGTCACCACCTTCGAGGCCGAAAACGCCAGCGGCGGTAAGCGAATCGTCAACGAGCGGCATTTCAACCGGCTCACCGCCGCGCTCGCCGCGACCCAGGGAAAGGTTGCCGTCGGCGGCGGCTCGGACGCCTCGAAGCTGAACATCCAGCCGACCGTTGTCGTCGACCCCGCCACCGACGAGCCGTTGATGACCGATGAGATCTTCGGCCCGATCCTGCCGGTGGTGACCGTCCAAAACCTGGACGAGGCAATCACATTCGTGAACTCGCGGCCCAAGCCGCTGGCCGCCTACCTGTTCACCAAGGCCAAGGCCGTCCGGGAACGGGTGATCAAGGAAGTGCCGGCCGGCGGCATGGTGGTCAACCACCTGCTGTTCCATTTCGCCACCCACAAGCTGCCGTTCGGCGGCGTCGGCCCGTCCGGCCTGGGTGCCTACCACGGCAAGTTCGGCTTCGAGGAGTTCAGCCACCGCAAGTCGGTGCTGACCAAGCCGACCCGTCCCGACATCGCCAGCTTCATCTACCCGCCGTATACCGAGAAGGCGTGGAAGCTGGCCCGCCGGCTGTTCTAGCTCGCCCCAATTCCCTTGCAGGTCAATGAAGATCGAGAGATAGGAAGTTCATGCCCGGAGTGCAGGATCGCGTTGTCGTCGTCACTGGAGCCGGTGGTGGTCTGGGGCGCGAGTACGCGCTGACCCTCGCCAAGGAGGGCGCCAGCGTCGTGGTCAACGACCTCGGCGGTGCCCGCGACGGCACCGGCGCCGGACACAACATGGCCGACGAGGTCGTGAAGGAGATCAAGGACGCCGGCGGACGCGCCGTCGCCAACTACGACAGCGTGGCCGAGACCGAGGGCGCCGAGAACATCATCAAGACCGCGCTCGACGAGTTCGGCAAGATCGACGGCGTCGTGAGCAATGCCGGCATCCTGCGCGACGGAACCTTCCACAAGATGTCGTTCGAGAACTGGGATTCCGTGCTCAAGGTGCACCTTTACGGTGGCTACAACGTGATCCGCGCCGCGTGGCCGCACTTCCGCGAGCAGAGCTACGGACGCGTGCTGGTCGCCACCTCCACCAGTGGGTTGTTCGGCAACTTCGGTCAGGCCAACTACGGCGCCGCCAAGCTCGGCCTGGTCGGTCTGATCAACACGCTGGCCCAGGAAGGCGCCAAGTACAACATCAAGGCCAACGCGCTGGCTCCGATCGCCGCCACCCGGATGACCGAGGACATCCTGCCGCCCGAGGTGTTGCAGAACCTCACCCCGGAGTTCGTGGCGCCGGTGGTGGCCTACCTGTGCACCGAGGAGGTGCCCGACAGCGGTTCGATCTTCATCGTCGGCGGCGGCAAGGTGCAGCGCACCGCGCTGTTCCAGAACGAGGGCGTGACGTTCAAGACGCCGCCGTCGGTCGACGACATCGCGTCGCACTGGGGCGAGATCGACGACCTGTCGGCGGCGAAGGCGGCCAGCTTCTCGATCCGCTGATCGATACCGCATGAAAGCCTGTGTAGTACAGGAGCTTTCAGGGCCGGATGGTCTCGCGTACACCGATGCCCCGGACGTGGTCGGCAACGACCACGTCCTGGTGGTCACCGTTCGCGCCGCGGGGGTCTGCTTTCCGGACCTGCTGCTGAGCAAGGGCGAGTACCAGCTCAAGCTGCCGCCGCCGTTCATCCCCGGTATGGAGGCCGCCGGTGTGGTCGACTGGGCGCCGGAGGACTCCGAATTCAAAGTCGGCGACCGGGTTTCGGCCTTCGGGATTCTGGGCGGCTACGCCGAGCAGGTGCTGGCTCCGTTGTCGAACGTGACCCGCAGCCCCGCCGAACTCGACGACGCCGAAGCGGTGTCGCTGTTGGTGAACTACAACACCATGTATTTCGCGCTGGCCCGCCGGGCAGCGATGCGGCCGGGCGAGAGCGTGCTGGTGCTGGGCTCGGCGGGTGGTGTGGGTACCGCGGCCATTCAGGTGGCGCGCGCGATGGGTGCGAGCAAGATCATCGCGGTGGTGCACCGCACCAGCGCAATGGAATTCGTCGAGTCGTTGGGCGCCGATGTGGTGCTACCGCTGACCGACGGGTGGGCCCAGGCGGTCCGCGACCACACCGATGGCCGCGGGGTCGACATCGTGGTCGACCCGATCGGCGGCCAGGCGTTCGACGACGCGATCCGGGTGCTGGCCGTCGACGGCAAGCTCCTGGTGATCGGTTTTGCCGCCGGGTCGATTCCGACGGTGAAAGTCAACCGGCTGCTGCTGCGCAACGCCGGCGTACTCGGGGTCGCCTGGGGCGAGTATCTGCAGCAAGTCCCCGGTTCGGCGTCGGTGTTCTCCTTCGGTCTCAACCAGCTGGTCGCGGCCGGATTGAAACCGCCTCCGCCGCAACGCTATCCGCTGTCGAAGGGACGTGACGCCCTGCAGTCACTCGCCGACGGTGGCGTGTTCGGCAAGGTCGTGCTGGAGCCCTAGCAGTTTCGCCCGACTAGAAAGGCGCCGCACCGCGTGAGCGGTGACGGCGCCTTCCTTGTCCAACCTGTTAGAAGAGACCCGAGAACGCGTCCTGAATCTGCGACACCGCACTTTGGATGACCTCGAGTTCGAAGCCACCGGCAAGGGTGAAGAGCGCGGTGTCTGCCGCCACCGGCAACCCGAACGCGTCGGCGAAGTCGCCGGCGGCCAGGTTCTCCGCGAACAGGGAGAAGTCGTACGACGGGACGCTGGTCACCAGCGCATTGATGATGTCGGCCGTCGGCAGGAGCGCGGAGTAGGCCGCCGACGACGCGGTCGTGATCGCATTGACGAAATCGGTCAGCGAGGCTGCCGGGTTGGCGAGATCGGCTTGCAGCGCCGCCGCGAGCTCGGCGAGGCTCTGCCCTGACGATGCCGTCGCCGACGAGTAGGGGTCGGTGTCGGTCATCAGGTTCTGGATGCCCTGTTGGGTGAGCGTGGACAGTTGGCTAAAGACGTCGGACATGCTGACGTCGGGGAACAACCCGAAGGGGGTGTTGACGTCGGCAGGGCCGTCCGCCCAACCCTGAGATCCGTCGCCGTAGCCCAGGTTGATCAGGTACGTCAGGTCTGGCCCCAGCAACTCTTGGAGTTGTCTCGGCAGCAGCTCGACCAACGGCGCGGTGATCTCGTGTCCCGCAGCGGTGTCCGTTCCGTCGAGCGTCGTGATCATGTAGTAGTTGGTGTTGAGGTCCCCTGCCGAGACCGGCAGCGGCGTGGCGTTGTTGATGTCGCCGAGCGACGGTCCGCTTCCGAGCCCGCCGGTACCGTCACCGCCGTTCAGGTAGGTGCCATGAAGCGTCTGGATGCCTAGGAACGCGTTGAGGTCGGACAGGAAATTGAGCGGATACTTCGGGAAGTCGGCGAAACCGTCGTATTCGATCGTGTAAATCTGAGTGGCGTAATCGCTGGCGGGGGTGGCGCCGTCGAAGGAGATCCCCAGGCTCGGCAGGTCCAGCGGGAGGGTGTGGGTCGCGCCCGAGACATCGGTGAAACCGTCGAAGCGCGAGAGCAATCCACCGTTCGGCACGGTCTCGTCGGCGACGAGGAGGAAATTCACCTCGTTGTTGGGGATGCCGTCGGCCTTCAGCAACTCCATGACATTGCCGGCGATCACGGAACTCTGGGAGTAGCCGAACACCGTCGCTGTGTTGCCATTGGCGATCTCGGACTCGATTGCGTTTAGCAGAATGGTGTCGCCCTGGCCCACCGAGGTACTGCTATCCGGGAAGCCGTCGGCGCCGGACGGGTAGTTGAACGGCAGCGTGTGTACACCGGTGAGCGGGTAGAGGCCCTCGGGTGTGAAGAGACCTTCGCCGAAAGGGTTTTCCGGGGTTGCCTGGTAGAACGTGATGCCGTCGCCGTAGGTCGGAAAGAGGTAGTGCCCCGCAGCGGACTCCACGTAGTCGGCGCCGGGGATCGGGGTGCCGCTGCCGCCGAGAACAAGGCCGATGTCGTCGGCGTTCGCATTACCGGAGTTCAGCATCGCGGCCAAGCTGAGAAGACCGGCACCGGCCGTCGCGACCATTCCCAGACCCATGAGACGAAGCGTTCGACCTGACATTTTGCGACCTTTCAGGGCTGTGGCGGCGTAGGTATTCGACGTATGTTCTACTCCGTTTCGGATGACTTGTCTGAGAAATACATAGGTTTTCGTTGGTGAAAATTCAGTTTCGCGTCCGAAATATCGGACGAATCCCGCGTGCCTCACAAACCCCGCCAGTCACTGCGCTGGGGGTGTGCCCGTCTTCCGAATCGTGAGCACGGGCGATATCACCCACGCGTGGCGTCAGCCCAGTAGCGCGTCGCGAAGCCGGTGGATGTCGGCGTCGGTGATGTCTGCGCTGCGGAAGTAGCCGTCGAGCGACCCAAAGTTGTCGTCGATGGTCCGTCTCGCGGCGTCCAGATATTCCGCGCGCACCCCCAGCACCTCTTCGGACAACCGCGCCTCGGTAAGCGACACCAGTTCCGGGGTCATGTCGAGGTCGGCCCGCTCGCGGATCGTGGTGAGGATGCGCTCACGCAACAGTGGGACGGCCTGGTTGCTGGTCAGGAAGTCCGCCACGATCGCATCGCGATCGATGCCGGCGGCCTCGAGCACCAGCGCGATGGTGAACCCGGTGCGGTCCTTGCCGGCGAAGCAGTGGGCGAGCACCGTGCGGCCGTCTGCCAACAACGTGACGACGCGGTGCAGCGCCTCCCGGGCCCCCGGATACGTTGGGAATCGGCTGTATTCGTCAACCATGTAGCGGCTGGCGGCGTCGCTGACCGATTCGCCGTCCGGCTTTTCCTCGAACAGCCGCTTGAATGCGTGCTCGTGCGGGGCTTCGCCGTCCGGGTTGGCCTCGTTGGGCGCGAGGTCCGGGATGGGCAGCAGATGGATGTCGACGCCGTCGGGCACCAAGCCGGGGCCGTGGCGCAAAACCTCACTGCGCGAACGCAAATCGGCGACATCGGTGACGCCCAAACGGCGCAGCTCGTCGCGACCGTCGTCACCCAGCTCGCTCAGCTCGCCGGAACGGAACAGCCGACCGGGTCGCAGTACCCCGGTGGTATCGGCGACGTCGCGAAAGTTCCAGGCGCCCTGCAGGTCTCGCAGACCGGTCGTCATCTAGGTGACCGCCGCGGCGAAAGCGCTTTTCTCCCGGCCGATCTCAGCACGCGCGATCGACCGCAGATGCACCTCGTCCGGCCCGTCGAAGATGCGCATCGCGCGCTGCCAGGCGTACAGCCGGGCCAGCACGGTGTCCTCGCTGACGCCCGCCGCGCCGTGCACCTGGATCGCGCGGTCGATGACATTGCAGGCCATCTGCGGGGCCACCGCTTTGATCTGGGAGACCAGCAGGTGGGCGGCTCGGTTGCCGTGCTGATCGATGGTCCAGGCGGCCTTCTCGCACAGCAGCCGTGCCTGGTCTATTTCGTTGCGGGACTTGGCGATTGCGTTTTGAACCATGCCCTGGTCGGCCAGTGGCCGACCGAAGGCGATCCGGGTGTTCGCCCGGTGCACCATCAGCGCCAGCGCACGCTCGGCGCCACCCAGTGCCCGCATGCAGTGGTGGATGCGGCCCGGACCGAGACGAGCCTGGGCGATCGCGAAACCGGAGCCCTCCTCGCCGAGCAGGTTGGTGACCGGCACCCGGACGTTGTCGTAGATGATCTCGCAGTGCCCGGGCTGATCCTGGAACCCGAACACCGATGTCGAGCGGACGACCGTCACGCCGGGCGTATCGATCGGCACCAGAACCATCGACTGCTGCTGGTGGCTGGCGGCGTCGGGGTTGGTGCGGCCCATCACGATCAGGATCTTGCAGCGCGGGTCCGCGGCTCCCGACGTCCACCACTTGCGGCCGTTGATCACGTAGTCGGCACCGTCGCGCACGATCGAGGTCTCGATGTTTCTGGCGTCGCTGCTGGCGACCGCGGGCTCCGTCATCGAGAAGCCACTGCGTATCTCGCCGTTGAGCAACGGCTCGAGCCACTTCTTGCGCTGATCCTCGGTGGCGAACAGGTGCAGGGTCTCCATGTTGCCGGTGTCCGGGGCCGCACAGTTGATCGCCTCGGGCGCGATCTCGAGGCTCCACCCGGTCAGCTCGGCCAGCGGCGCGTAATCGACGTTGGTCAGACCGGATTCGGACGGCAGGAACAGATTCCACAGTCCGGCCGCCTTCGCCTTGGTCTTGAGTTCCTCGATCACCGGCGGAACGGTGTGATCGTTCGGGCCAGCTTCCTCGCGGTACTTGTCGTATTCGGCTTCGGCGGGAAAAACGTGGTCGGTGATGAACTCGCTCAGTCGCTTGTGGTAATCGCTGGCTTTAGCTGACATTGCGAAGTCCATGACCGTCACATTAAGCCACCCGCGACAAGGGCACACCGGGGGCAGGATGAACGGTATGAATGCTGACGCCCGCCCGCCGCTGCCGCCGTTCACCCACGCAAGCGCGATCGAGAAGGTTCAGGCCGCCGAAGACGCGTGGAACACCCGTGATCCGGACCGGGTCAGCCGCGCGTACACCGTTGACTCCCAATGGCGTAACCGCGGCGAGCACATCGTCGGTCGCGACGCCATCGTGGCGTTCCTGACCCGCAAGTGGCAGCGCGAACTCGACTACTCACTGCGGAAGGCGCTATGGAGCTTCGACGGCAACCGCATCGCCGTCCGATTCCAGTACGAGTGCCGTGACGCGTCCGGCCAGTGGTGGCGCAGCTACGGCAACGAGTTGTGGGAGTTCGACGAGGCCGGTCTGATGGCCCGGCGCGAGGCCAGCATCAACGACGTCGCGATCGAGGAGTCGCAGCGCCGCTACTTCGGCCCCCGCCCAACTGAGGAGTACGGCCGGGATTTCCCGCTGTGGTGACCCACTAGGGTGGTTGCCGATCTACCGGGAAGTGGGAAATGACAGAAACGCAGACGACGGTCGGGGTGGTCGCCGAGTCGGGCGCCGACGAGCGACGGGTCGCGCTGGTCCCGAAGGCAATCGGGCCGCTGGTGAAGACCGGCGTCGCAGTCATCGTGGAGGCCGGCGCGGGCGAGCGCGCGCTGTTGCCCGACTCCTTGTACACCGAGGCCGGAGCAACGATTGGCGACGCCTGGTCGGCCGACATCGTCGTCAAGGTCGCACCGCCGACCGCCGAAGAGGTCGCCAAGCTGCACAGCGGGCAGACGCTGATCGGTTTCCTGGCTCCCCGCAACGCCGAGAACTCGATCGGCGCGCTCAAGGCGGCCGGTGTCCAGGCGTTCGCGCTGGAGGCCATCCCGCGGATCTCGCGGGCGCAGGCGATGGACGCGCTGTCCTCGCAGGGCAATGTCGCGGGATATAAGGCCGTGCTGCTGGCCGCTTCGGAGTCGACCCGGTTCTTCCCGATGCTGACCACCGCGGCGGGCACCGTGAAGCCGGCCACCGTGCTGGTGCTCGGCGTCGGGGTGGCGGGGCTGCAGGCCCTGGCGACGGCAAAGCGCCTCGGCGCCAAAACCACCGGCTACGACGTCCGCCCTGAGGTGGCCGACCAGGTCCGCTCGGTGGGCGCGCAGTGGCTCGACGTCGGCATCGACGCCGCCGGTGAGGGCGGTTATGCCCGCGAGCTCACCGACGAGGAGCGCGTCCAGCAGCAGAAGGCGCTCGAGGAAGCGATCAGCGGGTTCGATGTCGTGATCACCACGGCGTTGGTCCCCGGTCGCCCGGCGCCCAGGCTGGTGACCGCCGCCGCGGTCGAGGCGATGAAGCCCGGCAGCGTGGTCGTCGACCTCGCCGGGGAGACCGGCGGCAACTGCGAACTAACCGAGCCGGGCCAGGTCGTGGTCAAGCACGACGTCACGATCGCCTCGCCGCTGAACCTGCCGGCCACCATGCCCGAGCACGCCAGCGAGCTCTTCAGCAAGAACATCACCGCGCTGCTGGACCTGCTGATCAAAGATGGCGAGTTGGCCCCGGACTTCGATGACGAAGTCGTCGCGGGTTCGTGCGTGACTCGAGAGCGAGAGGACGCATAAATGTACGACCAACTGTTGGCCAATCTGGCGATTCTTGTGCTCGCCGGGTTCGTCGGGTTCGCCGTCATTTCCAAGGTGCCCAACACGTTGCACACCCCGTTGATGTCGGGCACCAATGCCATCCACGGCATCGTGGTGCTGGGCGCGTTGCTGGTGCTGGGTGAGTTGCCCGCCGATGCCAGCTGGGGCGTGCGGGCAATCGCGTTCGTCGCCCTGATCTTCGGCACATTGAACGTGATCGGTGGCTTCCTGGTGACCGACCGGATGTTGGGCATGTTCAAGTCGCGCAAGCCCGTGGCCGACAAGGAGCCCGCGAAGTGAGCGCACAAAACGTCAACTACGGCGTCGACGTCTTGTACATCGCGGCGTTCGCGCTGTTCATCTACGGTCTGTCCGGGCTGACCGGCCCGAAGACCGCGGTGCGCGGCAACTGGATCGCCGCGGTCGGGATGGCCGTGGCGGTGATCGCGACGCTGATCAAGGTGCGCGACACCGCGTCGATCAACTGGATCCTGATCGCGGCTGGCCTGGTGATCGGTGTGGTGTTGGGCGTGCCGCCCGCCAAGAAGACCAAGATGACGGCCATGCCGCAGCTGGTGGCGCTGTTCAACGGCGTCGGCGGCGGTACCGTCGCACTGATCGCCTGGTCGGAATTCATCGGGACCAAGGGCTTCTCGGTGTTCCGGCCAGACCAGTCGCCGACTGTTGCGCTGGTCGTCGGGTCGTTGTTCGCGGCGATCATCGGCTCGGTGTCGTTCTGGGGCTCGCTGGTGGCGTTCCTCAAGCTGCAGGAGTCGATCCCGAAGAACGTGGAGAAGCGGCTGGTTTCCTCGGCCAAGCTGTTCCAGCTCTCCAACATCGTGCTGCTGGTGGGCGCGATCGGCGTCGCCGTTTACCTGGGGCTGAACCCGGGCCAGCCGGTCTGGTGGATCCTGCTGGTGTTGGCCTTCGCGGGCGTGATGGGCCTGTTCGTGGTGTTCCCGATCGGTGGCGCCGACATGCCGGTGGTGATCTCGTTGCTGAACGCGATGACCGGATTGTCGGCCGCCGCAGCGGGTCTGGCGCTGAACAACACGGCGATGATCGTCGCCGGCATGATCGTCGGCGCCTCGGGTTCGATCCTGACCAACCTGATGGCGGTCGCGATGAACCGGTCGATTCCCGCGATCGTGTTCGGCTCGTTCGGCGGCGACGGCGGCGCGGGTGGTGCTGCGAGCGGCGAGCAGGGCACCGTCAAGGCCACCTCGGCCGCCGACGCGGCCATCCAAATGGCCTACGCCAATCAGGTCATCGTGGTGCCGGGTTACGGCCTGGCGGTTGCCCAGGCCCAGCACGCCGTCAAGGAGATGGCCAGCCTGCTGGAGGAGAAGGGCGTCGAAGTCAAGTACGCCATTCACCCGGTGGCCGGCCGGATGCCCGGGCACATGAACGTGTTGCTGGCCGAAGCCGACGTCGAATACGACGCCATGAAAGAGATGGACGACATCAACGGCGAGTTCAACCGCACCGACGTGGCGATTGTCATCGGCGCCAACGACGTCACCAACCCGGCCGCACGCAACGACTCGTCCAGTCCGATCTACGGAATGCCGATCCTCAACGTCGACGAGGCCCGTTCGGTGATCGTGCTCAAGCGATCGATGTCGTCGGGCTACGCCGGCATCGAGAATCCGCTGTTCTTCGGCGACAACACCTCGATGTTGTTCGGGGACGCGAAGAAGTCGGTGACCGAAGTAGCCGAGGAACTCAAGGCGCTGTAACCGGTCGGCGCAAACACGTCGAGATCGACGCTGGCGTGGTGCTCACTCGAGAAAGTTCGCGCTTGCGTCGATCTCGGAGGTGGGGGACTGACGGTTTAGACCGGCGGGTATGCCGGCGGCGGGTAACCCTGGCCGTCGGTGACGCCACGCAGGCCCCAGGGCAGGTACTTGAAGTAGAACTCGAGTTCGTCGGAGAAGTCGTAGCTGGGATCGGGATCCGGTTGCATCTGACTGCCCTCTCGAGTCGCTTGGCGGTTCCTTCGAAGTCTAGTCCCACCGGGCAACGCGCAACAGTGAACCGTGGTGTTGCCTAGACTACCCACCAGTTGATTGACTCCGGGCTCTTCCCGGACTGCCGATAGCGAGTAGACATGCCATCCGAGAACGGGCTCACCCGCCGCGAGGAGCTACTGATGGTAGCCACCAAGTTGTTCGCCGCGCGCGGCTATCACGGCACCCGGATGGACGACGTCGCCGACGTGGTCGGCCTGAACAAGGCCACCGTCTACCACTACTACGCCAGCAAGTCGCTGATTCTCTACGACATCTACCAGCAGGCCGCCGAGCGCACCCTGGACGCCGTGCACGACGACCCGACGATGTCGGCCCGTGAGGCGCTCTATCAGTACACCGTGCGGCTGCTCAACAACATCGCCGTCAATCCCGAAGGCGCGGCGGTGTACTTCCAGGAGCAGCCCTACATCACCGAGTGGTTCACCGAGGAGCAGGTCGCCGAGGTCCGCGAGAAGGAAACCCAGGTCTACGAACACGTGCACGGCCTGATCGACCGGGGCATCGCCAGCGGTGAGTTCTTCGAGTGTGACTCCCACGTCGTTGCGCTCGGCTACATCGGGATGACACTGGGTGCCTACCGCTGGCTGCGGCCTAGCGGTCGGCGTAGCGCCAAGGAGATCGCTGCCGAGTTCAGCACGGCCTTGCTAAGGGGCCTCATTCGCGACGAGGCGGTCCGGGTGGACTCGCCGCTGGGTGCGCCGAGGTCGGAGACCGTCGCACCTTGACCGACATGTTTCGCATCGACGGAAAGGTCGCTGTCGTCACCGGCGGTGGCCGCGGCATCGGCATGATGATCGCGCGAGGGCTACTACAGGCCGGCGCTTCGGTGTATCTGTCGAGCCGCAAGAAGGCCGAACTCGACGCCGCGGTCGCCGAGTTGTCGCCACTCGGATCGGTGCACGCGATTCCCGCCGATCTCGGCACGGTCGACGGCGTCGACGCATTGGTCGCCGACATTGCCGAGCGTGAGGACGCCATCCACGCGCTGTTCAACAACGCCGGCGCCGCCTGGGGAGCGCCGCTGGACGAGTTCCCCGAGTCCGGGTTCGACAAGGTGATGAACGTCAACGTCAAGGGCGTCTTCATGCTGACCCGCGCGCTGGTGCCGCTGCTCACCGCGGGAGCGAGTGACGGCGACCCGGCCCGCGTGATCAACACCGGCAGCATCGACGGGATCGTCCCGCCCGGAAAGGGCCGGAACAACTTCTCCTACAGCGCCAGCAAGGCCGCCGTGCACATGCTGACCCAGCACCTCGCCGGGGAATTGGCGCCGCGGATTCTGGTCAACGCGATCGCGCCCGGGCTCTTCGAGTCCCGGATGACCAAGGAACTGCTGGCGGCCGGGTCAGAGGCGGTCGGCTCGTTCCTCCCGCTCGGCCGCATCGGCCAGCCCGACGACATGGCCGGCATCGCGGTCTTTCTGGCCAGCCGCGCCAGCAGCTACATCACCGGCGCGGTGATCCCGGTGGACGGCGGCGTCAGCGTCATCCGGTAGGCAGATGGTCCCCCGCGAGCAGTCATTTCAGGTTCTTGTCGAGAAACTCGAGTTGATCGGTTGTGACGCGCTCGAATGCGTCGCCGATATATATCTCGAAATGTCCTTCCGGATAAAGCTTTATCTCGCCCTTCGGTGCGGTGGCGGCGTAGCGGCGGGTCGGCCCTGACGGCGCGACGGTGTCGTTTTCGCAGATGCAGAACAGGATTGGGCAGGCCACCTTGGCCGCGAGCCGACCGGGCCGGTAGGGCAGCAGCTTCACGCCGATGCGCGCGGTGACCTCGTTGCGGATCTCGGCGCCGTCGGGCACCAGACCCAGAAAGCCGGGATAGGCGTCGGGCGACGTCATCAGCGCGACCTCGCCCGGATGTCCGGCCGCCTTGACCATCACCGGGTTGCCGCCGAAGCGGGAGGCGACGAGGTCGCGGATCGCCAACGCGGTGATGCGCGCGCTGACCAACGGGTTGACCACACCGAAAGAGGCGACGCTATCGGTGAACGGGCATTGCGAAACCACCGCCGCGATGCCCGGCACCCGGGCCGCCGTGGCGATCACGTGACCGCCGCTGAAAGACGTGCCCCACAAGCCAATTCGGCCCGGATCGATGCCCGGCAGGGTGCGGGCGAACGCGGTGGCAACTGTCCAGTCCTGCAACTGCATTCGGATGTCCAGCAGTTGACGCGGCGCGCCTTCGCTGTCGCCGAAGTTCCGGTAGTCGAACACCAGGCAGGCGTAGCCGGCCGCGGCGAAGCGTTCGGCGTAGGCGTCCAGCCGCATCGTGCGCACCGCGCCCAGCCCGTGCGCCATCACCAGCAGCGGTGTGTCCCGGCGCCGTCTGGTCGGTACAGCCATGCGCTGATCCGGTCGCTGCCCGAGTTGAACCAAACATCCTCACGTCGCATGACAGCCATCCTGCATCAGTGTGGTAGACCGACGCCATGGCCCGAGATGTCCTGCAGCAGGTGTCGTCGCTGGTGGGGGCGAAGTATGTCAGCACCGATCCCGACGTCGTGGCAGGCCGCAGCGTCGACCACACCGGCCGTTATCGCGGCAACGCCAGTGCGCTGGTACGCCCGGGTTCGGCCGACGAAGTCGCCGAGATACTGCGGCTGTGCCGCGACGCCGGGACGCACGTGACCATCCAGGGCGGACGAACCTCGTTGGTGGCCGGCACCGTTCCCGAACACGACGACCTCTTGCTGTCCACCGAAAGGCTCTGCGGCATAAGCGATGTCGACACCACCGAACGGCGTATCGAGGCCGGAGCCGGGGCGACATTGAGCGCGTCGGCAAGCCGCTCGGTCTGGTCGTGATCGGATGCCAGCTCCACCAACAACAGCCACCGGCTGTCCACCGGCGGCGGCGCACCAAGATGCTCGTCGGCCAGCGCGCTGGCTCGCCCGTCGACCAGCTCGATCGCGGCGATACCGTCCAGGTCACGGAACAACCGCCCCGCGTCGACGAGCGCGTCCAGGTCGTCGAAGCCGCAGACCGCGGTCACGCGATGCGCCGGATCGGGGTGCAGCCGCAGGTCCAGTGCGGTGATCACGCCGAGCGTGCCTTCGGCGCCGACGAACAGCGCCGGCAGGTCGTAGCCGGTGTTGTCGGCCCGCACCCGGGAGTGCCGTCGCACCACCGAGCCGTCGGGCAGCGCGACGTCCATGCCGATGACCTGGCTGCCCATGTTCCCGTAGCGCACGGTGCGCAACCCGCCGGCGTTGGTCGAGGCCATGCCGCCAACCGTCGCGGTGTCACGCGCGGACAGATCGACACCGAACACCAGGCCGGCCGCGCCGGCCGCGCGCTGCACCGCGCTCAATGTCGCCCCGGCTCCGGCCTCGATACGCCGTTCGGTGGTGTCGACATCGCTTATGCCCCACCGCCTTG